>NZ_QJUJ01000005.1:0-380301 GCF_004327275.1 Phytopseudomonas daroniae | reverse complement strand
CGGCCATGCGCAAGCTGCTGTGCATTGCTTACGGAGTGCTTAAATCAGGTAATCCCTTCGACCCTAAATTGGCTGTTGCGAAGTGAGATTCAAGACGGTATCTACGTCATGAAGCCCACCAAATCGACCGTCCGCTTGCGCCACATTGCCGCCGATCTATAGGGATACGGGTTCCTGTTTGCCAAGTGCACAAAGATCGTGAACAGGCTCTAAGAGCCTGTTCAGCCTTTGCGGCGCGTCGGTCATTCAGTCTGAACGAAGCCAGCCATGCCGGTTCTGAAACGTCAACAGACCCTGGAACCGGCGGACGGCGCGGCCGTTCGCGATCCTTTCTCTCGAACCACTGGATCGCTATGGCAGATGAACAACAGATCAACTGGTTGGTCGAGCAGTCCATGCTGCATGCGGCCCGCCAGCGTACGCATCTCTATTCGGGGCAGGCGCGGCTGTGGCAGCAGCCTTATGCATTGGCCCGCCCACGCAGCGTTACTGCGGTCGCCTCGGTGTGGCTGGCGGTGTACCCGGCGGCGATCATCACTGCGCCAGGTGGCTCGGTGCTCCAAGCTCTGGGGGACGAACGTCTCTGGACAGCGCTTTCGGAGCTGGGTGTACAGGGTATCCACAACGGGCCGCTGCGGCGTGCGGGCGGTTTGCAGGGGCGCGAGTACACACCGACCGTCGATGGCAACTTCGACCGCATCAGCCTGGAGATCGACCCGCGTTTCGGTAGCGAGGAGCAGCTGGTTCATCTGAGCCGGGTGGCGGCTGCGCACAATGCGGTCACCATCGATGACTCCATCCCTTCACATACTGGCAAGGGCGCGGACTTTCGCCTGGCGGAAATGGCCTACGGCGATTACCCCGGGCTCTATCACATGGTGGAGATTGCCGAGGCGGACTGGGCATTGTTGCCGCCGCTGGCCGAGGGCCGTGATTCGGTGAACCTGTCACCGGCAGTGGTCGATGCCCTGCGTGACAAGCATTACATCGTCGGCCAGTTGCAGCGGGTGATCTTCTTCGAGCCGGGCGTCAAGGAAACCGACTGGAGCGCCACCGGCGAGATCACCGGTGTGGATGGCAAGGTGCGGCGCTGGGTGTACCTGCACTATTTCAAAGAGGGTCAGCCATCGCTGAACTGGCTGGATCCGAGCTTTGCCGCCCAGCAACTGGTCACCGGTGAGTCCCTGCATGCCATCGACGTGATTGGCTCACGGGTGTTGCGCCTGGACGCCAACGGCTTTCTCGGCGTCGAGCGACGTAGCCACGGCAATGCCTGGTCGGAGAGCCATCCGCTGTCGTTGACCGGTAACCAATTGCTCGCCGGCATGATCCGCAAGGCGGGGGCGTTCAGCTTCCAGGAGCTGAACCTGACCCTGGACGATATCGCTGCGATGTCCCAGGGCGGGGCGGATCTATCTTACGACTTCATCACCCGCCCGGCCTACCAGCACGCGCTGTTGACGGGGGAGGTGGAGTTCCTGCGCCTGATGATGCAGCAGATGCACGATTTCGGCATCGATCCCGCCTCGCTGATTCACGCGCTGCAGAACCACGATGAACTGACGCTGGAACTGGTGCATTTCTGGACGCTGCACGCCAACGATACCTACATGTTCCGTGGTCAGCACTTGCCTGGCAGCATCCTGCGCGAACATATTCGCGGCGAGATGTACGAGCGCCTGACCGGCGAGCATGCGCCCTACAACCTGAAATTCGTCACCAACGGCGTGGCTTGCACCACGGTGAGTATCATCACCGCGGCGCTGGGCATCCGTGATCTGGATACCATCGACGAAACCGACATCGAGCAGATTCGCCGCGTGCACCTGCTGTTGCTGATGTTCAATGCCATGCAACCCGGTGTGGTGGCGCTTTCCGGCTGGGATCTGGTCGGCGCACTGCCGCTCGATGCACAGCAGGTGGCAGAGCTGATCGCCGACGGCGACACGCGTTGGATCAACCGTGGCGGTTACGACCTGGTCGATCTCGATCCCGAGTCACTGCTCTCCGCCGAAGGCCTGCCGCGTGCACGTCAGTTGTACGGCAGCCTTGGCGAGCAGTTGCAGGATCCGCAGTCGTTCGCCTCCCAGGCACGGCGCATGTTCGCGGCACGGCGCTCCCATGGTGTGGCGTCCAGCCGGCAGATCGCGGTGCCGGTGACCCGTCACCCGGCGTTGCTGATCATGGTGCATGAGTTGCCGGCCGGACGTGGCATCCAGGTGACGGCGCTGAATTTCGCTGCAGAGGCGCTGAGTGAGGTGATCACCCTGGAGCATGTCGAGCCCGGGCCGGTCGTGGATATCATCCATGAGCGGCTGCTGGGGGATCTGTCTGCCAACGGCGAATTGCATATTCAGCTCGAGCCTTATGAGGGCCTGGCGCTGCGTATCGCGAGCATGGCGCCGGGGCTCGCGCCGCAGGATAACTGATCCATATGCCTTTTGAGACTAAGCAAATAATCATTGGATATTTGAGGGCGTGCGCGGGAGCGCCGTATCGTCCATGTCCATAGGGGCTGGCCATGGGTGCCGGTCGCAGCGTGAGTTGAGGTTTCAATGAACAGCGAGTTTGCCACCAGCAATGTTGGTGGCACCGAGGCAGAGGGTTCGTCCCATTCGATCAACTGGCAGTTGGAGCAGACCGTCGCCGGCTTGCGTGCGGCCCGCGCCGAGTGGCGTAACCGTTCTGGGCGCGATCCCGAGCTCGGCGGTCGTGAGCTGCCGTCGCGCCAGGCAGTGGCGACAATTCTCAGTGGGCTGTGTGGCGCACTGTTCCCGATGCGTTTGGGGCCGGCCGAGCTGCGTGAGGAAAGCGAGGACTACTACGTCGGCCACACACTGGATCGGGCACTGAACGGCCTGGTGGCGCAAGTGCGTCTGGAGCTGCGTTATGCGGCGCGGCAGCGCGGTGAGGGTTCTGATCAGGTGGATCAGCAGGCGGTTGCCGTCGTCCGTGACTTTGCTGCCGCATTACCGGCATTGCGTCGCCTGCTCGATCAGGACGTGGTGGCGGCTTACAACGGCGACCCGGCGGCGCGCAGTGTCGACGAAGTGCTGCTGTGCTACCCCGGCGTGCTGGCGGTGATTTACCACCGATTGGCTCATCATCTGTATCGCGCCGGCTTGCCGCTGCTGGCACGTATTGCTGCAGAAACTGCTCATGGTGCCACTGGTATCGATATCCATCCGGGCGCGCAGATCGGCCACAGCTTCTTTATCGACCATGGTACCGGCGTGGTGATCGGCGAGACCGCGATCATCGGCAACCATGTGCGCATCTATCAGGCCGTTACCCTGGGTGCCAAGCGCTTCACCAGTGACGAAAGCGGCCAGTTGCACAAGGGCCAGCCGCGTCACCCGATCGTCGAGGACGATGTGGTGATTTATGCCGGCGCCACCATTCTCGGCCGCATCACCATCGGCAAAGGCTCGGTAATCGGCGGTAACGTCTGGCTCACCCGCAGCGTCGAGCCTGGTAGTAACGTATCCCAGGCCAGTGCCCAGCAACGTGAATGCTGAACTGCGATGGCTTGATCTGTGTCACAGGATAGTCACCGAAATTTCTTAGACTCGGTGCGAGACCAAAGAGAAAAAAGGAGAAGAGAGATGGACGATTATCAGGAAGAACTGCTCGAGTCCCGCGCCCTGGAACAGGACGTGCCCGAGTTCGCTGAAGACGCAACCGAGCTGTAAATGCTCGCCTGAGGCCAGATGGGGACTTGAACGACAATCCGTACAGCCCATTTGCCAGAATCAAAAGAAAAGGCCCGATGCATGCGCATCGGGCCTTTTCGTTGCTAGTGCGTCAGGGCTTTTACCAGGCTGTCGACGTTGCCTTCCAGCTCGGCCAGCGGGTCATCGTTTTCGGTTTCCAGCACCAGCAGTGCAATGCCTGCGGCTTTGACCGCGTCCGCCACCGGCTGAGATGGCTTGCGATGATGCAGCACCAATGCCACGTCGTCTTCCTTCAGCGCGGTGGTCAGCGCGTTCAGGGACTCGGTATCCCAGTCGCGGTCGTCACGACTGTCGCTGCTGACCAGATCCAGGTTGAGGCCGCTGACCAGATAATCCAGACGGTTGCTGAGGCTGTAGACGGACAGGTTGTCGGCCTTGGCCAGTTCGGCTTCGCTGCGGGCATTGAGCTTGAGCAGACGCTGCTTGAGCGTGGCCAGGTTCTGCTCGACCTTGCCTTTGGCATCCGGCGCCAGGCGTACCAGGTCGGCGGCCATCACGTCGGCCATGCGGCCCATGTTATTGATCGCCAGCCATGGATAGCTGGCCAGGTCGTTTTCGCCTGCACTCTCGGCCTGGGTGGCGATGCCCGGCAGGGCGCCATCCACCGGCCGTGCGGCGTCGATTTCGACGATACGGATATTACTGCGTCGAGCCATGGGGTAGAGCGGGTCTTCCGGCCATAGCGAGCGCAGGGCGATGGCGGCGTCGGCGTCGGCCGCGACCTTGTGCAGCGCGCTAGCGCCACGGCCGGCGAAGTACGACACCTGGCGGCTGGCCGGCAGGTTGGCGGGGGCGGCACGCTCGATGCGCACCGGGGTGCCTTCCAGCAGATCACTGGCAAGGCCAAAGGTGATGGGTTGCGAGACCAGAACGCTGACGTCCTTGGCCAGGGCGAGGCCGGGCAGGCTGAGGAGCAGGGCGAGGCCCAGGTGGTGAAGTCTATGGGTCATCCCAGGTTCCCTTTCAGGCTTGGTACGACGCCGCGCGCGATGGCGGCGAGGGCGAAGGTGAAACCGGCGACCAGAATGATCGCGGCACCGGAGGGGATCGGCAGATCCAGCACGATGGGCATGAGAATGCCGAGCAGTGTGCTGACGGTGGCGATCAGCACCGACAGCCAGAAGAAGCCTTTCAGCGATTGGCTGAGCAGCCGCGCCGCTGCGGCCGGAATCACCAGCAGGGCGCCGACCAGAATGGCGCCGATGACCTTGACTGCGGCCACGGTGATCAGCGTCACCAGGATCACGAACAGATAATCCAGGCTCTTCACGGCCACGCCGCGCACGGCCGCCAGTTGCGGATTGAAACTGGCGAGCATGATGCGGTTGTACAGCGGCAGTGCCAGGCCCATCACCAGAGCGCCGACTACCAGCAAGACCAGCAGATCCGTGCCGTTGACCGTCAGCACCGAGCCGAACAGGACGTTCTCCAGGATGTGCACGTTGATGCGCCCAGCGAGAATCAGCAGCAGGCTGGCGCCCATGGCCAGGGACACCGAGAGGAACACACCGATCAGCGTATCCGGGGCCAGGCCGGTGCGGTTGCGCAGGTAGTTGAGCAGGATGCCGAACAGCAGGGCGTAGCCGAACAGGGCGCCGTAAGGACCGGTGTAGGGCTCGCCGAGCAGGATGCCGATGGCCACGCCGGTCAGCGCTGCGTGGCCGACCGCTTCGGAGAAGAAGGCGAAGCGCTTGACCACCACCAGGGTGCCGAGGCCGCCCAGTACCGGGCCGATCAGCAGGCCGGCGAGCAGTGCGTTGATGACGAAACCGTAGGCCAGCGCTTCAGGCAGATAGCCGGAGGACGCCCAGCCCTGAATCATCAGGCGGAACTGTTCGTAGTCGATCATGGCAGCGAGGTCTCCGCGGCGCGTGCGTGGGTGGAGAACAGGCTGAGCAGGCGCTCCGGGGTCAGGGCTTCGGCTGGCGGTGCGTCGAACAGCACGCGGCGGCTGAGGCCGGTGACACGATCGGCCAGACGCTTGACCGCCTCCAGATCGTGCTCGATCCACAGCACGCTGATGCCGGCGCGGCGCCAGTCGCCGAGCAGGCGTTCGAAGACCTGGATGCCGGCTTCGTCCAATGCAGACATCGGTTCGTCGAGTACCAGCAACTGCGGTGCGGGGATCAGTCCCTGGGCCAACAGTACGCGCTGACGCTCACCACCGGACAGCGCGCCCATGCGCCGCTTGCGCTTCTCCTGCATGCCGACGCGCATCAGGGCATCATCGATGGCCTCTGCGTAGTGCTTGGACAGGCCGAGAAAGGCCGGACGACGCTGGCACATGGCAGCCATGAAATCGTCCACGGTCATTGGCAGGCCGCGGTCGAATTCCAGAGCCTGGGGCACGTAGCCGATGGTGCCGACGGCACCGGGCCACTGCAGGCTGAGCTTGCCCTGATGGGGCATCTGGCCTAGCAGGGTCTTGATCAACGAGCTCTTGCCGCCGCCGTTGGGGCCGACCAGCGCATGCACGCTGCCCGGCTGCACCTGAAAGGTGACGTTTTCGAGGATCCGGGTGCGGCCCAGCACCAGGTTGACCTGCTGAAAATCGATGGTCGGGCCCACGGCGGTGACCGTATTCAGGTTTTCGGCTGCAGTCATTTGCCGGCTTCCTGGATGGCGCGCACCACGGTGTTCATGTTGTTGATCATTTCCTTCTCGTACTTGTCCGCGGTGTATTCGCCGTAGGAAATGTGCGACAGCGGGTAGAGCTTGACGCCCGACTCACGCTGGATGGTGTCGACATAGGTGGACGGGAAATCCAGCTCGGAGAAGATCACTTTCACGTCCAGTTCACGCAACTGGTCGATGGTCTTCTTCAACTGGCTGGGGCTTGGCTCGATGCCGTGGGCCGGTTCCACCACCGCGGTGACTTCCAGGCCGAATTCGCGCAGCAGGTAGTCGTAGGCCGCGTGTACGGTGGCCACACGCAGGTCGGCATTCGGTGCTTCGGTCAGTTGAGCGAGGGCGTCGGCGCGCAGTTTGCGCAGGCGTTTGCCGTAGGTGCGGGCATTCTGCGTGTAGGTCTTGGCGTTGGCCGGATCGAGCTTGCCCAGTTCCCGGGCGATGTTGTTGATCTGCGCGATGGAGGCGCTGATCGACAGGAAGGTGTGCGGGTTGACCACCTTGCCGGCGCCACGGGCGGCAATCCCGGTAGCGGCCAGCAGCGGTACGTTGGCGTTGGCTTCGATGACCTCGATATCCGGCTTTTCGCTGGCGGCGATCATGCGGTCGGCGAAATCGTCGTGACCGACGCCGTTGAGCACCACCACATCCAGCGAGCCAATGCGCTTGATGTCTTCCGAGCGCGGCTCGTAGGCGTGCGGGTTGAAGCCGGCCGGAATCAGCGGCACCACTTCGGCCTTGTCGCCGACGATGTTGCTCACGTAGCTGTAATAGGGGTGCAAGGTGATGCCGATACGCAGGCGCTTGGCGTCGGCGGCGCTGGCGGCGCCGATGAACAGCAGGGCGCACAGGCCGATGGCCAGGCGTGACAGCAGGGGACGTGCACGGAACGGGCGAGAAATGGGCATTGGCGAGCGGTCTTCTGTCGGGGGAGTCGGAGGCGATCAGTGGCGATGTTGCCGGGTCACACCTGCGTCGTACTGGGAGGCGATCTGCTGCCAGCCGGCAGCGATCAGGCTTTGCGCGTCCAGGCTGGAAGGCGCGCTGGCGCTGGTGCGGTTGAGCCAGACATCGGCCTGGGCATGTTCCGCGTCAGCCGCCAGCATGAGCAACGAGCCGGCAACCTCCAGCGCCTGGCTGGCACCGAAATAGGCAGGCTCATCACCAGGCAGCAACTGCCACTGGTGGCTACCACGACTGGTCGCGCTGGCATCGGCGGTGAAGGGCGGGAAGCCTTCTTCGGCCAGCTCTTCGGGGCCCAGCAGCGTCTGTTCTTCATCACGGCGGATCTGGATCTCGTCGAAGGCCACGCGCAGGTCGGCGTAGATGCCCTGTTCGGCGGCCGTGAGGTCACGACGGGCATCGATCTGATGGCTCTCGATACTGGTTTCGCTTTCCGTCACGCCATGCCAGGCCACGACCGAGCCGGCTGCCAGCAGAATGGCCAGGCACAGCAACAGCACGTAGAGGGTTTCATGACCGGCACCGGCGGGGCGTACGACCTGAACCGTCATGGGGCCTCGATTTCCGTGTGATCGATTTCCACCACGTGGCCGGGGCCGGCATCGAACAGCACGTAGAACTCGCCTTCAGGACGTTTGAAGGTCATGGTCGAGTCTTCGGCCAGCTTGCCGGGAACCAGGATGCTCTCGTCATAGCCGATCACGTCGAGAGTCACGCCGGCCGCACCGCTGCCATCGGAAAAACCACCGGTGCAGCGGATGTGCTCGGCGTCGATGTCTTCGCACTGGCACATCGGGTTGTGAGCCAGAGCCGCGCTGCTGAGCGCCAGCAGCGCGGTGCCAGCGGTCAGGCGCAGAGTGTGTTTGATCATGGTTTGCCTCCTTGTTGTTTCTTCAGCCAGGCGACGGTGGACGGGGATGCCTGCTCGAGGGGAACGGCGGCCTGGTGCATGGAACCATCCCAGCCCTCCATGGTGATCCACAGTTCGGCATCGGGTTTGGTGCGGGCTGGCAGCGGTACGGTGGCCCCCATGCGGTGAGCGCTACCGAAGAATATGCCACCGGCGGCGCGCAGGCTGCGTGGTTTGCCGATGCGCAGATAGGTGGCCTTGACCTGGTTGGCGCATTCGGCGCACAGCGCGCCATTGAAGGATTTCATGTAGCCCGCGGGGCCATCCAGCTCCGGTGGTGCGGCGCGAAACTCGGCCAGGCGGATCGACCAGGGGCCGACCGCCACCTCGCCGATCATCCGTTCGCCCAGGCCACTGGTGCCGCGGAACAGGGCGACATCGGCGAAATACTTGGGCATGAACGCCAGCGGAATGATCACCAGCAGGATGTTGATGTGGAAGCGCCACTTGTACCAGAGGCGGCTCAGGGTCGAGGCGGGTTGTGCTGCAACGGCCTTGCTCATGCCTTGGCCTCCGCGTTGTCGGTGACGGTTTCACGTACTCGTGCCGGGCGCTTGATTACCTTGGCGGTGGCCTGGGCGGTGCGTTTTGTCCAGATCAGCAGGCCGCTGAGCACCATCATGCTGAGCACCAGGCCGAAGAAGAACCAGATCATCTTGATCCACAGACCGCCGAAATCGCCGGTGTGCAGTGGTCGCATGGATTCGGTGACGAACTCCAGCTTGGAGCGATCCTCCAGCAGGCGCTGGTGCTCGAGTTCACCGGTATAGGGGTTGATCGAGGCGCTCTGGAACATCAGCGGATACCAGCCACGGCCACCGACCGAAATGTGGTCGTAGGCATTGCTCGGCAGGCTGGCGAAGCTCACGTCCAGGCTCGGCACCTTGTCGATGGCAATGCTGGCCGCCTTGTCCAGGCTGATCATCGGGATCGGCTCGCCCGGCTTGACGATTGGCACGTCTTCACGGGCCACCACGGCCGGCACACCGGCAGTGGAGATGGAAATCTGGTTGTCGAACAGGATCGCCTGGATCAGGAACCAGATGCCGGTGATCGAGACCACCGCGATGAACCAGATCGACCAGATGCCGCTCAGGCGGTGGAAGTCGCCCCAGAAAATCCGCGCACCCTGGTTGAAGCGCAGCCTGGGTTTGAAGAAGCCTTTCCAGAACTTCTTGTAGACCACCAGCCCGGTGATCAACGAGAGCAGCATGGGAATGCCCATGATCGACACCAGGTACCAGCCCCAACTGAAACCATTGGTGAACGGCACCAGCCACCAGCCATGCAGGGCACGGGTGAACTGGCGGAAATCGAACTGCGGGCTGACGCCCTGGATGTCCCCGGTATACGGGTTGACGTACAGCGTCGGCGTGCTGCCGTCCGGGTAGGCGACCCGGGCGGTGAGGGCGAAGTGGGATTCATCCGGGCGACTGATGGATTGCACGATGATCTGCGGTTCGGCCTTGTTGATCGCCTCCAGCACTTCGCCGAAGGTCAGCAGCTCGGCATCGCCCGAAGGTTTGCTGGCACGCACGTCCGGGTTGGCCAGCCAGACGATTTCCTGGCTGACCACTGCCAGGGTGCCTGTGACGCAGACGATCAGCACGAAGAACCAGATGGGCAGAGCGAGCCAACTGTGGACGAGAAACCAGATTTTGGAGCGCGACTTCTTGGACATTGAGTATCAGTCTTGTTGAGAGGCCTCGATCGCTGGGCGGCACAGCGAGAAGGGACTCTTTATTAACGAACGAAACCCCGCCTGCCTTGCGGCCTGCGAGGGTGGAAATCCACTGCCGAGCGTAAGTATCGCGCTCTTGTGTGTCGGTTACCTATTAAGACGGATGAGAAGCGTAAAACCCGCAGGCGCAAATGAAAATAATTATTTCAAAGATTCAGATGTATTGGCGGTCTGTTGCCGATAAGCGCGACGCAGCTCTCCCGGTGTCTGCTGCAACCAGCGTTTGAAGGCGCGCTGGAAGGCTTCCGCCGAGGCGAAACCGAGCAGGTAGGCGATCTCACCGAACGACAGTTCGGTGTCCCGTACATAGGCGATGGCCAGATCGCGGCGGGTTTCGTTGACGATGGTGCTGAAGCGTGTGCCTTCCTCGGCCAGGCGCCTGCGCAGCGTCCAGTTCGGTAGCTGCAGGTGTCGGGCGATGTCGTCCATGTCCGGCTCACGGCCATGCAGGCGCGGGCCGAGCAATTGGCTGACCCGCTCGCGCAAGCTGTAGGTGCGGGTCAGGCGCTGCAGCTCCTGCTCACAGAGTTGCAGCAGTTCCTGCCAGGTGCCGGGGCAGTGCTGCGGGTTGCGCAGGTTCAGCGTCTGCTGGCCGAGCCGCAAGCCGTTGAATGCCGCATCGAAGGTGGGTGGGCAGCCGAACTCGGGCTCATAGCGTTCTGCGTAGGTGGGGGCCGCAAACTCCATCTGGACTGCTTCGGCGGTCAGCATTTTGCTGGCGAGCGTAGCCAATTGCTGCAGCCAGCCCGCGAGCACCGAGTCGACCACGAAACGGTTGTAAGCGTTGTAGGGGCCGATCGAATGAAAGCGCAGCCAGGCGCCGCTGCTGTCTTCCAGCAGGCTCGAGCGGCCACGGTAATTGGACGCATACAGCAGTTCGAAGCGGATCAGCGTGCGCGCCGCTTCACGCACCGTTGGCGCCTGGGCGGCGGTAATGCCGGCCAGCCCCAATTGATGCAGGCGGCCGAAGCGACCCATCAGCAAGCCCAGTGCCGGCTCGCCGGTAAGCCGGATGGCGCTGTGGCCCAGGTGCATGTAACGCGGGATGGAGAGCCGGGCACGCGGCTCGGCCAGGCGCGCGGCATCGAAGCCGTAATGTTCCAGCAAGGGCTGCGGTGTGTGGCCCAGGTGATGCACGGCGTCGGCCAGGCTGTAGAGAAAACCTACCGAAAGATCACCCAGGCGAATGCGTGCGGGGTTCATGGGCTGGGTCGAAGCTCGTGGTCGGGCCTGCAGAATATCCCGGCCAGCGATGCCTCGCCAGCTGTCGTGTCATCCATGATCAGTAAGTTGTTATTTAAGGTCATTGAGCGAGGCGCCTGGCTTCACTATCGTCTGTCGCATATCGACCGCTGCCCACGAAGGCTGCGGCATTCCGTGATCAACGCCGATGGATGCATGACCATGACCGCTTACCCGCATTTGCTCGCTCCGCTGGATCTGGGTTTCGTCACCCTGAAAAATCGCACCCTGATGGGCTCCATGCACACAGGGCTGGAGGAGAAGCCCGGCGGTTTCGAGCGCATGGCGGCCTATTTCGCCGAGCGGGCTCGTGGGGGCGTCGGCCTGATGGTCACCGGCGGTATCGCGCCGAACGAGGAGGGTGGTGTATACGCTGGCGCGGCCAAGCTGAACACCCCTGAAGAGGCCGAGAAACATCGCATCGTCACGGCGGCGGTGCATGCGGCCGATGGCCGAATCTGCATGCAGATCCTGCACGCCGGCCGTTACGCCTATAGCCCCAAACAGGTCGCGCCGAGCGCCATTCAGGCGCCGATCAACCCGTTCAGGCCGCGGGAGCTGGATGAAGAGGGCATCGAGAAGCAGATAGCCGATTTCGTCAACTGCGCCGTGCTGGCGCGCCAGGCCGGTTACGACGGCGTGGAAATCATGGGTTCCGAAGGCTACTTCATCAATCAGTTCCTCGCCGCTCACACCAACCATCGCACCGATCGCTGGGGCGGCAGTTATGAAAATCGCATGCGCCTGCCGGTGGAGATCGTGCGCCGCGTGCGCGAGGCGGTTGGCAGCGACTTCATCATCATCTACCGGCTGTCGATGCTCGATCTGGTCGAGGGCGGCAGCGACTGGGACGAGATCGTGTTGCTGGCCAAGGCCATCGAGGCGGCGGGTGCGACCCTGATCAACACCGGCATCGGCTGGCATGAAGCACGCATCCCGACCATCGCCACAAAAGTGCCGCGGGCGGCATTCACCAAGGTCACCGCCAAGCTGCGCGGCGAGGTGAAGATTCCGCTGATCACCACCAACCGCATCAATACCCCGGAGGTGGCCGAGCGCGTGCTGGCCGAGGGCGATGCCAACATGGTGTCCATGGCCCGGCCCTTTCTCGCCGACCCGGAGTTCGTCAACAAGGCGGCAGCTGGCCGTGGCGATGAAATCAATACCTGCATCGGCTGCAACCAGGCGTGCCTCGACCACACCTTTGGCGGCAAGTTGACCAGTTGCCTGGTCAACCCGCGCGCCTGCCACGAAACCGAACTGAACTACACGCCGACCGCCACGGTGAAGTCGATTGCCGTGGTCGGTGCCGGCCCCGCCGGCCTGGCTGCTGCCACGGTGGCGGCCGAGCGCGGGCATCGCGTCACCCTGTTCGATGCTGCGGGAGAAATTGGCGGTCAGTTCAACGTCGCCAAGCGAGTGCCCGGCAAGGAGGAGTTCTTCGAAACGCTGCGTTATTTCAGGCGCAAGCTGGAAACCACTGGCGTCGACCTGCGCCTGAACACCCGGGTGAGTGCGGACGACCTGCTCGCAGCCGGTTTCGATGACGTCATCCTGGCTACCGGTATCGTGCCGCGTACCCCGGCGATTCCTGGGGTGGAGCATGCCAAGGTGATCAGCTACCTGGACGCCATCCTGCAGCGCCAGCCGGTTGGGCAGACGGTTGCGGTGATCGGTGCCGGCGGTATCGGTTTCGATGTCAGCGAATTCATCACCCATGCGGGCGCGGCCACCAGCCTGGATCGTCAGGCGTTCTGGAAGCAGTGGGGTATCGACCCGGCACTGGAGGCCCGTGGCGGGGTCGCCGGTATCCAGGCCGAGATCGAGCCTGCGGCACGTCGGGTATTTCTGCTGCAGCGCAAGAAGAGCAAGGTCGGCGATGGCCTGGGCAAGACCACCGGCTGGATCCATCGTGCCGGCCTGAAGAACAAGCAGGTACAGATGCTCAATAGCGTCGAGTACCTGAACATCGACGACGACGGCCTGCATATTCGGATTGCCGAAGGTGAGCCGCAGGTGTTGCCGGTGGATACGGTGATCCTCTGTGCGGGGCAGGATCCGCTGCGTGAGCTGCAGGACGATCTGCTGGCTGCCGGGCAGGCCGTGCACCTGATCGGAGGTGCCGATGTGGCCGCCGAGCTGGACGCCAAGCGTGCTATCGATCAGGGCTCCCGTCTGGCCGCGGTTCTCTAGGTACCCAGCGTTGCAGACGGCTCTAGCGAGCAGGTCACAGTTCGGCGTTGCCGTTCGTCCCGCGGCTGAATGACTGCCAACCGGGTCACACAGTCGGTGGCGCATTCTCGCCTAGACTTGTCGCGCTGCCGCCTTGTCGCTGCAGCCGACATGCAACCGAGAACCGTCATTCGTCTGGAGAACATCAATGAGCAAGCCGCAACTGGTCGAGGCCGTGATGTTTTTCGCCGAGGACGGCAGCATCGGTAAGCAGATGTTCTACACCGAATTCGAAACGCTGCTCGATGGTCTGGTGAAGATGCCGGTTTTCGCTGACCAGCAGGTTCGTGCCACCTACGTGATGATCAATGCACGCCTGCAGATTCGCTCTGCCGTGTTTTTCTACCTGGATTTCGACGAAAGCGGCGCGCCTGACAGCGGTTGGAACATTCCGCTGCAGCAGATGGCCGAGCGTGCTGGCCGTGGCCCTGATCTGGGTGGCGGGCCGATTCGCCTTGCCTGCCGCAGCCAGTGCCCGGTGTCCTGGCACCAGATGCACCTGTGGGATCCAAGCCTGGTTGCTGGCAAGAATGACCTGGCCCTGCTGCGCGACACCGTCAAGCACAACAGCCTGGGCATCCTGATTCGGGAAGAAGAGGCCAAGACCGTAGCGCCCGAGCGTTTGCAGGTGGCCTCCGAGGAACAGTGGTACGCCGCTGCTCCGTCCCGAGAACTGGCCGAGAAACTTGCCGATAGGTTGTCTCGCGATTACCGGCAGAAGGCCGCGCAGTTGGTCAAGCAGCAGCGTGAGCGTCTTGCCAGCCTGAACCAGGAACATCAGGCCGAACTCGCCCGTGTCGCTGCACACGGCGAAGCGCAAATTGCCGAGATGCAGGGGCAGATCCAGGCGCTGCGGCAGCAGGAAACGCTGAACCAGACCCTCAAGACGCAACTAACCGAGCAACTTGCCGTTCAGCAGCGCGAACATGACGAGATGGCCGTTCGCTTGCGCGAAACAGAGCGGCATGCGCGCACCGAGCGTGAAGCCCTCCGTGAACAGTTCGATGAAGAACTGCGTGCGCGGATCATCGCCACTCAGGCCGCAGCCGAAGAGCAGACTCGGCGTCGTGAAGCGGAGGCCTCGCAACGCGGCGCCTATCAGGTGCTCGAACGTCTGGCTGGGCAGGGCGTGGTGTTCGTGGTGTTCCATCCGGGCGCGGGTCATCTCACCGTGCCGCTGCAGGATGTCGATCGCTACCTGGCCAGCCCGCTGACCTATGCGGCGAGCAAGTGCTTCGTGCCCGAAACCCAATATCGCCAGTGGCTGGAGCACTACCAGCGTCCGCGTTGTGACGGCCTGCAGGCTGACGGCCAACGCTGCGACGTGGCCGTGGAGCGGATCGAAACACCGGGGCGCTTCGTGTTGGGCGACTCCAACTGCTGCATGGTGCACAAGGCGACGGCCCGCCTGCGCACCGTGGGCTGAACTCCGACGCTGCGGTACACTTGCGGGCCATTTCGCCAGGCCTGGTCATGGATTCACTTTCCCTCGCTGCCGTCAGTGACTGGCGCCCCCATGCGCCGTTGCAGCACCTGTCGTTCGATTGGCTGGCGGGCGTCGAGCTGGCGGTATTGCGGCTGGATCTGATCGATCCGCTGATCAGCGGCAACAAGTGGTTCAAGCTCGCGCCGCACCTGCGAATCGCCGCGCAACAGGGTGCTCCCGGCATCATCAGCCTGGGTGGCGCCCATTCCAATCACCTGCACGCATTGGCCGCCGCCGGCCAGCGTTTCTCGTTCGCCACCGTCGGCCTGCTGCGTGGTCAGCCTCAGCGCACGCCAACCGTAGTCGATCTGCAACGCTTCGGCATGGCTGGGCTATGGCGGCTATCGCGAGCGTCATCGGGCGGATTTCTGGGCGCCCTGGCATGAGCGCTATCCCGGGTTTTGCGCAGTGCCCGAGGGCGGTGGTGGTTTGCCGGGTGCCCGGGGCTGTGCGGATCTGCTCGCGCTGGTGGCTGAGCAACTGCCGGCGCTGGGCTGGACGGATTATCACGGTTGGTGGCTGGCAGCCGGTACTGGCACCACCCTGGCCGGGCTGGTGATCGGGGAGGGCGGGCAGCGGGTCGTTCATGGCGCGATGGCAGTGCCGCTCGATCATGGCGTACCGGAGCAGGTGCAGACGTTGCTGGCACAGGCGGGTCTCGCTGATGCGGGGTATCGGCTGTTCGACGCCTGTCGCGGCGGCTTCGCGCGGCAGGATGCCGAGCTACTGGATTTCATGACGCAGTGCGAGATCCAGAGCGGCGTGCCGCTTGAGCCGCTGTATACCGCCAAGGCGCTCATGGCCTTGCGTGAAGCCATTGCTGGTGGCGTGATCGAGGCCGGTACGCGGCTGATATTCGTGCATACCGGTGGATTGCAAGGGCGGCGCGCGGCAGGTTGCTAACGCTGGGCCGGCCAATCGTCGGCGACCAGAAACAGGCGCTGGCGCTCATGCAGATAGCCCGTGGCGTCGGGGCGCAGGTCGACCAGCAGCTGTGCTCCGGCGTGCTCGGGTAACTCGTCCAGCCAAGCCTGCAGGCGAGCGCTCGACCAGCCATCCTCTGGCGGCAGTCTTGCCAGAGCCAGCCATGCGTGGCGCGGCAACGGCTGCCAGCGTGCCTCTGCATTCTCTGCCCGGAACGCTGGCCAATCGCACCGATGCAGCCACTTGCCGCGCAGGTGTTGCGGGTGGGCGTCTTCTGGCAGTGGGCATGCCCGGGCATGGGGATAGTACAGGTAGCCACCGATCCACATGGCCGCCTGGATGGGCTCGCTCGTCAGCGCGTCCAAGGCCAGGCGCGCTTCAGGTTGAGCCGACAAAGGCAACTGGTGAGTGGCGAGATGGTCGAGCTTGATATCCAGGCGGTCATGGCTGCCTGGGCCGATCCATTGTGTCGGGGCGTCTCGGTCAGGCGACGGCTCGCCCAGGTAGAACTTGACGGCCAGTTCCAGGTGATGCACGCCGCCGGCATCACGCAGTAGCAGATCCAGCTCGCCAAGTGTATGACCGCCCTGGCGGATCGGCAGGTTGGCGGCCAGGATCTCGACCCCGGGCGCAGCCTGTAGGGCGAACTGCCAGAGGCGTTCATAGTAGAGCCCCAGGCGGCGTACCGAGCTGCGCGACAGCCAGGCTTGCAGGGACGCGGGCTCCTTGTCCTGGCGCAGCAGCCAGTCCGCCAGCAGACCCGGATCGGCAGCCCATGGGCTGTCTGACAGCGGATGACGCTGCTGCCAGGGCGTACGGGCGAGCAGGGGCGGCGACAGCAGCGTCCAGGCCAGATCCCGCACCGCTGGCTGGGTGAGGCGCTGAGGCAGATCGGCGAGGCTGTCAAAAGGGTTCATCGTTGCAGGATAGGGGCTTTTGTTCGATTGGCGCGAGGATTGCGCGAAGGTTTGCTGCTGCGGCGGGCTTTCACCCATAATCGGGCCATTAGAGCCAGAGCGTCGCGGGAGCCCCATGGAGCATTTTCGTAATATCGGCATCATCGGTCGCCTGGGCAGTACCCAGGTGCTCGACACCATCCGCCGGCTGAAGAAGTTTTTGCTCGAACGCCAGCTGCACGTGATTCTCGAGGACACCATCGCCGAAGTTCTACCCGGCCACGGCCTGCAGACGTCTGCCCGCAAGCACCTGGGCGAGTTCTGCGATCTGGTGATCGTGGTTGGCGGCGACGGCAGCATGCTTGGCGCCGGCCGCGCCCTGGCCCGGCACAAGGTGCCGGTGCTCGGTATCAACCGCGGCAACCTGGGCTTTCTCACCGATATTCGCCCGGACGAGCTGGAATCCAAGGTCGCCGAGGTACTGGAAGGCAACTACCTCACCGAGAACCGTTTTCTGCTCGAGACCGAAGTGCGCCGCCATTCCGAGGCGATCGGCCAGGGCGATGCGCTCAACGACGTGGTGCTGCACCCGGGCAAGTCCAACCGGATGATCGAGTTCGAGCTGTATATCGACGGCCAGTTCGTCTGTAGCCAGAAGGCCGATGGGCTGATCGTCGCCACGCCGACCGGCTCCACGGCTTATGCGCTGTCGGCGGGCGGGCCGATCATGCACCCCAAGCTGGATGCCATCGTCATCGTGCCGATGTACCCGCACACGCTGTCCAGCCGGCCCATCGTGGTGGACGGCAACAGTGAACTGAAGATCGTCGTATCCAAGGATCTGCAGCTCTATCCGCAGGTGTCGTGCGACGGCCAGAACCACTTCACCTGCGCCCCTGGCGACACCATCACGGTGCGCAAGAAATCGCAGAAGCTGTGCCTGATTCACCCACTGAATCACAACTACTACGAGATCTGCCGAACCAAGCTGGGATGGGGTAGCCGACTCGGCGGCGGGGGCGACTGATGCAGCTCGACCCGTCTCGCGGTTACGACCTGATCGGTGACATCCATGGCTGCGCCAATACCCTGGTGCATCTGCTCGAGCGCCTGGGGTATCGCCGTCAGAACGGAGTCTGGCGCCACCCGCAGCGTATGGCGATCTTCCTTGGCGACCTGATCGATCGCGGCCCGCGTATTCGCGAGTCGGTGCACCTGGTGCACGACATGGTGCGGGCTGGCGAAGCGCTGTGCATCATGGGCAATCACGAGTTCAACGCGCTCGGCTGGATGACCCCGGCGCCTCCGGGCTGCGGCCGCCAGCACGTGCGTGAGCACAGCCCGCGGCAC
This sequence comes from Phytopseudomonas daroniae, assembly GCF_004327275.1. Taxonomy (NCBI): domain Bacteria; kingdom Pseudomonadati; phylum Pseudomonadota; class Gammaproteobacteria; order Pseudomonadales; family Pseudomonadaceae; genus Phytopseudomonas; species Phytopseudomonas daroniae. The sequence goes on along the minus strand of NZ_QJUJ01000005.1, from coordinate 362,195 downwards.
GGGCGGCTGATCGGCGAAACCCTGAGGCAGTTCGAGCCGTACCCTGACGAGTGGCGCGACTTCCTGGCCTGGTTCTACGAGTTGCCGCTGTTTCTCGACGCTGGCCATTTCCGCGTGGTGCACGCCTGCTGGGACGAGGGGATGATCGCACCGCTGCGCCAGCAGTTCCCGGACGGCTGCATCGACGAGCACTTTCTGCAGGCTTCGGCAGTACCCGGCAGTTACGCCTGTACCGTGCTCGACCGCTTGCTGCGCGGCACCGATATGCGCTTGCCCGATGGCCTGACCATGACCAGTGGCGATGGCTTCACTCGGTCGTTCTTCCGCACCAAATTCTGGGAAGACAACCCGCAGACCTACGGCGACATACAGTTCCAGCCCGACCCCTTGCCCGCTCCGGTGGCGCAGATGCCACTCAATGAAATGCAGAAGACCGAATTGTTGAAGTACGGGCCGGAACAGCCGCTGTTGTTCGTGGGCCACTATTGGCGCAGAGGCATCCCGGCACCGATCCGTCCGAACCTGGCCTGCCTCGATTACAGCGCAGTGATGTACGGCAAGCTGGTGGCCTACCGCCTGGATCAGGAAACCCGCCTGGATCCTCGCAAGTTCGTCTGGGTCGACGTAGATAAACCAGAGGCTCCGCGATGAGCGCGGTGATCGCCTTGCGCGTGCCGCTCGATGAGGATCTGGCGCCTTTCATCGCGCTGCTGCGCAACCTGGGTGTCGCTCATCGTGTGGCGGAACAGGCCAACGAGCAGGTGCTCTGGGTGCCTGATGAACAGGTCGCTGGTCAGGTACGCGAACTGTATGTCCGCGTCCCCCAGGGTGATTCAAATTTACAGCCGATGCGCGTTCAAACAGCGCGCGAGCGCCCTGGTTTTCTCTCCCAGGCGAAACGCAGCCCGCTGACGCTGATCGTGCTGGCGCTGACCCTGCTGGTTGCGCTGCTGACCTGGGGCGGTGAAAACTACGATACGGTGCGCTGGCTGAGCTTCGTCGACTTCCATATCGATGGCCAGTACATCTATTTCGGCTCCTTCGCCCAGGTCGTCGACAGTGGTCAGTGGTGGCGTGTGCTCACCCCGATGCTGCTGCATTTCGGCTTGTTGCACCTGGCCATGAACAGCCTGTGGTACTGGGAGCTGGGGCGGCGCATCGAGGCGCGCCAGGGGGCTTTGATGTTGCTGCTCCTGACCCTGTGGTTCGGTCTGGCGGCCAACGTGGCTCAATATGTCTATGGCGGGCCGGCCTTGTTCGGCGGTTTGTCCGGCGTGCTCTACGGCTTGCTCGGGCATTGCTGGCTGTTCCAGTGGCTGGCGCCGAATACCGCTTACCGGCTGCCGCGCGGCGTACTGGTGAGCATGCTGATCTGGCTGTTGATCTGCATGACCGGTGTTTTCGAGCTGCTGCAGTTCGGCGCCATCGCCAATGCCGCCCATGTCGGCGGGCTGGTTGCGGGGTGCGTCACGGGAGCTATTGGCGGTCTGCTGGCGCGGCGTTTACAACACAGCTGATCCACCGCTGCCGCCTCGGCTTGGCGGTCGAGATAGGGTAGAATCAGGGCTTTCCCAGCCCTGGAGCCAGCCATGTCCTCCTTCGTCGAACTGATCCGCAACATCACCCCGGACGTGTATGAAAGCCTCAAGCTGGCCGTGGAGATCGGCAAGTGGCCGGACGGCCGCAAGCTGACCCAGGAACAGAAGGAGCTGAGCCTGCAGGCGATGATCGCCTGGGAGGTGCAGAACCTGCCCGAGGATCAGCGTACCGGCTACATGGGCGCCTCCGAGTGTGCCTCGAAATCCGAGCCGATCCCCAACATCCTCTACAAGTCTTCGGAAACCCTGCACTGATGCTTGAAGTAGCCCGTGGCGCCCTGAGCAAGATGGCCACCCAGCTCGATGCGCCAGTGCAGTATGCGTTTCGCCTGGGCGACGAGCAGGTCGCCGTCAACCCGATGATTGGCAAGACCGTGCGCCTGGAATACCTGGGCGCGATTCATTGCAGCCATTGCGGGCGCAAGACCAAGACCAGTTTCAGCCAGGGTTATTGCTACCCCTGCATGCAGAAGCTCGCCCAGTGCGACCTGTGCATCATGAGCCCGGAGCGCTGCCACTACGACGCCGGCACCTGCCGCGACCCTGCTTGGGGCGAGCAGTTCTGCATGACCGATCATGTGGTCTACCTGGCCAACTCCTCGGGTATCAAGGTGGGCATCACCCGCGCCACGCAGATACCCACGCGCTGGATCGACCAGGGCGCAACCCAGGCGCTGCCGATCATGCGTGTCGCGACTCGCCAGCAATCCGGTTTCGTCGAAGACCTGCTGCGTACCCAGGTGGCGGACAAGACCAACTGGCGCGCATTGCTCAAAGGCGACGCGACGCCGGTCGATCTGCTCAGCGTACGCGAACGGATTTTCGACGCCTGCGCCGAAGGCATGACGGCGTTGCAGCAGCGTTTCGGCCTGCAGGCCGTGCAGCCGCTGAATGACCAGCCGGTGGTTGAGATCCGTTACCCGATCGAGGGCTACCCGGCCAAGATCACCAGCTTCAACCTGGACAAGAATCCTGTCGCGGAAGGTACGCTGCTTGGCATCAAGGGGCAGTACCTGATGTTCGATACCGGCGTGATCAACATCCGCAAGTACACCGCTTACCAATTAGCCATAAGCTGCAAGCTTCAAGCTGCAAGCTGATGGAAACCCGACTTGCAGCTTGAAGCTTGAGGCTTGAGGCTGCCTCGAAGAGGCTCTCCCATGCGCACCGAGCAATCGAAGACCATCTACCTGAAGGACTATCAGGCTCCGGATTACCTGATCGACGAAACCCATCTGACCTTCGAACTGTTCGAGGATCACACCCTGGTGCACGCCCAGTTGGTGATGCGCCGTAATCCGGCGCTATCTGCGGATCTGCCAGCGCTGACCCTCGACGGTCAGCAACTGGAGCTGCTCGAACTAAAGCTGGATGATCGTGAGCTGACCGCTGCCGATTACACGCTCACCGACTGCCACCTGACCCTGCAGCCGACCCAGGCCAGCTTCGTCATCGACAGCAGCGTGCGTATCCACCCGGAAAGCAATACCGCGCTGGAAGGCCTGTACAAATCCAGCGGCATGTTCTGCACCCAGTGCGAGGCCGAGGGCTTTCGCAAGATCACCTACTACCTCGACCGCCCGGATGTGATGAGCAAGTTCACCACCACCCTGAGCGCCGAGCAGCACAGCTACCCGGTGCTGCTCTCCAACGGCAACCCGATTGCCAGCGGCAGCGAGGAGGGCGGCCGCCACTGGGCGACCTGGGAAGATCCGTTCATGAAGCCGGCCTACCTGTTCGCGCTGGTTGCAGGTGATCTGTGGTGCGTGGAAGACAAGTTCACCACCCTGAGCAGCCGCGACGTGACCCTGCGCATCTACGTCGAGCCGGAGAACATCGACAAGGTGCAGCACGCCATGGACAGCCTGAAGAAGTCCATGAAATGGGACGAGGAGGTCTATGGGCGTGAGTACGACCTGGACATCTTCATGATCGTCGCGGTCAACGATTTCAACATGGGCGCCATGGAGAACAAGGGCCTCAACATCTTCAATTCCAGCTGCGTGCTGGCCCGTGCCGAAACCGCTACCGATGCGGCGCACCAGCGCGTCGAGGCGGTGGTCGCCCACGAGTATTTCCACAACTGGTCCGGTAACCGGGTGACCTGCCGCGACTGGTTCCAGCTGTCGCTCAAGGAAGGCTTCACCGTGTTCCGCGATGCCGAGTTCAGCGCCGACATGAACTCGCGCACGGTCAAGCGCATCGAGGACGTGGCCTACCTGCGTACCCACCAGTTCGCCGAAGACGCCGGCCCCATGGCCCACCCGGTGCGCCCGGATGCGTACATGGAAATCTCCAACTTCTACACCCTGACCATCTACGAGAAGGGTTCCGAAGTGCTGCGCATGATCCACACCCTGCTCGGCAATGAAGCCTTCCGCAAGGGCTCGGATCTGTACTTCGAGCGCCACGACGGCCAGGCCGTGACCTGCGACGATTTCGTCAAGGCCATGGAAGACGCCAGCGGCATCGACCTGACCCAGTTCAAGCGCTGGTACACCCAGGCCGGCACGCCGCGCCTGGCGGTCAGCGAGGCCTTCGATGCCGTCGCCAAGACCTATACCCTGAACTTTACCCAGAGCTGCCCGGTGACGCCGGGGCAGAGCGACAAGCTGCCCTTCGTGATTCCGGTGGAGCTGGGGCTGCTGGATGCCCGGGGCAACGACCTGCCGTTGCGCCTGCAGGGCGAGGCCGCTGCCAGTGGTACCAGCCGCGTGCTGTCGGTGACCGAGGCGCAGCAGTCGTTCACCTTCGTCGATATCGCCGAGCAGCCGCTGCCGTCGCTGCTGCGTGGCTTCAGCGCGCCGGTCAAGCTGAGCTTTCCCTATGACCGCGACCAGTTGATGTTCCTCATGCAGCACGACAGCGACGGCTTCAACCGCTGGGAAGCGGGGCAGCAGTTGTCCGTGCAGGTGCTGCAGGAACTGATCGGCCAGCACCAGCGCGGTGAACAGTTGGTGCTCGATCAACGCCTGGTCACCGCGCTGCGTACCCTGCTGCAGGATGAATCGCTGGATCAGGCGATGGTCGCCGAGATGCTGTCGCTGCCGGGCGAGGCCTATCTCACCGAGATCAGCGAGGTGGCCGATGTCGACGCTATCCACAACGCCCGAGAATTTGCCCGCCAGCAACTGGCCGAGGCGCTGTTCGAGCCGCTGTGGCAGCGTTATCAGGCCAACCGCGAGCTGTCGCGCAACACTGCCTACGTCGCCGAGGCCGAGCATTTCGCGCGCCGTAGTCTGCAGAACATTGCGTTGTCCTACCTGATGCTGACCGGCAAACCGCAGGTACTGGCGGCGACCCTGGAGCAGTACGAGGCGTGCGACAACATGACCGAGCGCCTGACCGCCCTGGCGGTACTGGTCGGATCAAAGTTCGAGGTCGAGCGCGGCAAGGCCCTGGAAGCTTTCGCCGAGCACTTCAAGGATAACGCCCTGGTCATGGATCAGTGGTTCAGCGTGCAGGCGGCCAGCACCTTGCCGGGTGGCCTCGCACGTGTACGGGGGCTGATGGAGCACCCGGCGTTCACCCTGAAGAACCCGAACAAGGTGCGTGCACTGATCGGCGCATTCGCTGGGCAGAACCTGGTGAACTTCCACGCGGCCGATGGCAGCGGCTATCGCTTCCTGGCCGATCAGGTGATCGTGCTCAACGCCCTCAACCCGCAGATCGCCTCGCGCCTGCTGGCGCCGCTGACCCGCTGGCGCAAATACGGCAGCGAGCGTCAGGCACTGATGAAGGCGGAGCTGGAGCGGATTCTCGCTTCCGGAGAGCTGTCGGCCGATGTTTACGAGGTGGTGAGCAAGAGTCTGGCTTGAGCAATCGGGCAGCATCCCGGTAGGAGCGTCGCCCTCGGCGCGAAGCGATAGCGGCCTTGACGCGTTACTGCGTTGCCCGCGCGATTCGCCCCGGGGCGGGGCTCCTACAAGATCGATGTGTCCGCAGGATGCGATGTCTGGCTCCAGTCGGGTAGGAGCGTCGTCCCGGCGCGAAGCGATAGCGGCCTTGCCGCGCCTGCTCGAATCACCGCAGTGGCGGGATTCATCCGACTGCTGGCCCTCGATCCCTATGAATGTGGATTCTACGCAACCTGCGGAAACTTCCTCAAAGCTTGAAAAGTCCGCTCTAGAGCGGTTTGACTTGATTTCACCCGCATCATCGGGCCGAATGTTACCGTTCGTTCCCGCAGTAACGTTTTTTCGTTACCTGTTGGAATCAAAAGTTACTTCCTTATCAGTCGACACACTTAATATCGCGCGCTGCCGGTTGACGAGTGCGTGCGGCTGTGTGCGCTTTGCACCGTTCTCTGGGGAGGGAGCCGGTTTAATGGGCAGTAATCGACAACTATTGATCAGTGGACGATCAGTCATAAAAGGACGGTACGGAGCTGCTCTGGAAAAGCGCTTTCGGCTAATACGATCGTTTGAATTGGCACCAAGGTTGCACTGCAAAAGGTAGTGATGCCAGCCAGTTCAGCGTAATGACAGGGCACCCCGCAGGGGTGTCCGCCAGGCCCTCCGAAAAATGGGCCGGATAATAACGACTGTCTGTCAGCGGAGTAGAGATTCAATGCGTATCAAGTCCTTTGAGCCGGCCTTGCGCCTGATGCCGGCGAAGGCGGGCTATGCCCTGGCCAGTGTGTTACCGCTGCTGGTCGCCGTACCCGTGCAAGCGGTGGAGTTCAGCTTCGCCGACAACGAAATCAGTGGCTCGCTCGACACCACGCTGTCTTACGGGCAATTGTGGCGCGTGCAGGGGCAGAGCAAGAACAACGATGACGTCAACGTCAATGACGGCAATCGTAATTTCGACACCGGGCTGGTTTCCGAAGTATTGAAGATCACCTCTGATCTGGAAATGAATTACCAGAACTACGGCTTCTTCGTGCGTGGCACGGCGTTCTACGACACGCAGATCATGGACAGGCGCAACGACTTCAACAGCGGCGACAGGCCCGCTCAGCCGAGCCAGAACTTCCCCCGTGATGACAGCTTCACCCGCGACACTCGGCACTCGGCCGGGCGTAATGCGCAGATTCTCGACGCCTATGTGTACGGCAACTGGGATGTCGCCGAGCGACCGCTCAGCGCGCGCCTGGGGCGGCAGGTGTTCAACTGGGGCGAGGGGGTGTTCTACCGCGGTGGTGTGAACACCAGTAATCCGGTGGACGGCGCGCGCTTCCGTCTGCCAGGTTCGGAAATCAAGGAAGTGCTGATCCCCGTCGAGGCGGTCAGTTTCAATATCGGCCTGACCGACAACCTGTCGATGGAAGCCTTCTACCAGTTCAACTGGAAAGAAACCGCCATCGATCCGGTGGGCAGCTACTTCTCCGAGACCGATCTGTTCGCCGAAGGTGGGAGTACGGCTTACTCCAGGATGCCGGCTTTGGGGAGTCCCGCTTTTCGGGGTAATTACGCCGGGTTGAGTGCCCTGGGTGTTGGTGGATTACAGGGCAACAGTTATCTCGATAACAATGGTTATTTCAAGGTCGCCACTATCGGCTCCGACCTGAACGCCAAGGACGATGGCCAGTTTGGCGTAGCGTTCCGCTATATCGCCGAGCAACTGAACTCCACGGAGTTCGGCTTCTATTTCGTCAATTACCACGCCAAAGAGCCAACGGTTCATGCCGATCTGGAAGGGTTCACCGGACTGGATCTGGACGCCATTACGAATGTCGCCAGCAGTAGCGGCTTCGCCGATTACGCTTCTCTGGTAAATGCGGCAGGTTCTGGCAGCGTGGCCGCGCAGACACTCTTGGGACTCGTCAACGGCGTCGCGACCGTCGATACCGCCAACCGGGTCAATGCCCGCCGCGAGTACGTCGAAGATATCCGCATGTATGGCTTCAGCTTCAATACCACCCTGGGCAATGCCTCGGTATTCGGTGAGCTGTCGTATCGGCCGAACCTGCCGATCGGCATCGCCGCGACCAACGATCTGCTCGGCGATCTGCTGCGTCAGGCACCCCAGCTGGTGCAGGGGCAGCTGGTGAACATCGGTGGCAGCAACCTGCAGCTTGGCGATGAAATTCATAACTACGAGCGCGTCGAGGCCTACAACGCGTCGCTGGGGACGATCTACAACTTCGGCCCGTCGCTGGGCTTCGATGCCTTGACCGGCGTGGCCGAGCTGGCCTCCGAGCATTTGCGCGGCAGCGACCTGAAGTACACCGCTTACGACGGTTCGACCCGCTACTACGCCGGGCGTGGTGATTCGTCCTACGCCTTTGGCTATGGCCGCAGCTACCAGGTCAACAAGAATGCCTATGGATACACCCTGGTGTTGTCCGGCACCTGGAACGATGTGATTGCCGGAGTCAACCTGTCGCCCTTCGTCGTCTACAAGGACGACTTCGAGGGCAACTCCTATCAGACCGGCAATTTCATCGAAGGCCGCAAGGCGTACACCCTGGGCATGCGAGCCAGCTACATGAACAGCCTGGAAGCCGAACTGCAGTACACCGAGTTTTCCGGTGGCGGTAACAACAACGCCGTGCGCGACCGCGACAATATCGGCGCCAACGTCAAATACTCCTTCTGATCACGGAGAAACAGGATGCTGAACATCAAAGGCGTTGCAGTCGCGCTGGTTCTGCTGGCCGGCAACAGTCTGGCGGCGGTCTCGCCTCAGGAAGCGGCCAGGCTGGGTACCAGCCTGACACCGCTTGGCGGCGAAAAGGCCGGCAACGCAGCGGGCAGCATTCCGGCGTGGACAGGCGGCCTCACCCAGGCGCCGGCCGGTTACCAGGGCTCGGGCAAGCACCATGTCGATCCTTTCGCTGACGACAAGCCGCTGTTCACCATCACCAAGGCCAACCTGCAGCAGTACCGGGACAACCTGACCCCTGGGCAGATCGCGCTGTTCGAGGCCTACCCGGACAGCTACCAGATGCCGGTGTACGCCAGCCGCCGCACCGGTTCGGCGCCGCAGTGGGTCTACGACAACACCGCGAAGAACGCCGTCAGCGCCAAGCTGCTCGACGGAGGCAACGGTTTTGCCGATGCCTATGGCGGCATTCCGTTCCCGATCCCGCAGAGCGGGGTCGAGGCGTTGTGGAACCATATCGCCCGTTACCGCGGTACCTACATCGTGCGACGCGCCTCGGAAGTGGCGGTACAGCGCAACGGTTCCTACTCGTTGGTCACCTCGCAGCAGGAGGCGATGTTCAAGTTCTACGACCCCAAGGGCAGCTACGCCAACCTGAACAACATCCTGTTCTACTACCTGTCCTTCACCCGCAGCCCGGCACGCCTGGCCGGTGGCGCGGTGCTGGTTCACGAGACCCTGGATCAGGTCAAGGAGGCGCGTCAGGCCTGGGGTTACAACGCCGGCCAGCGTCGGGTGCGCCGTGCGCCGAACCTCGCCTACGACACGCCGATCTCCGCAGCCGATGGCCTGCGTACCGCCGACGACACCGACATGTTCAACGGCGCCCCGGATCGTTACGACTGGAAGCTGGTCGGCAAGAAGGAAATCTACATTCCCTACAACAACTACAAGGTCACCAGCCCGCAGGTCAAATACAGGGATCTGCTGCAGGTCGGTCACCTCAATCCCGCCTTCACCCGCAACGAGTTGCACCGGGTGTGGGTCGTGGAGGGCACGCTCAAACCCGGCGCCCGGCATATCTACTCCAAACGCACCCTGTACCTCGACGAGGACAGCTGGCAAGCCGCCGTGGTCGATCAGTACGATGGCCGCGGTGAATTGTGGCGCGTGTCTCTGGCGTATCTGAAGAACTACTACGAACTGCCGACTACCTGGTCTGCGCTGGACGTATTCCACGATCTCCAGGCCCGCCGTTACCACGTGCAGAATCTGGACAACGAGGAAGCCAATACCATCGACTTCAGCCAGCCGATCGCCGGCGACGGCTATTTCACGCCGGCTGCGCTGCGTCGCCGAGGGACTCGCTGAACCGATGGCGCACAAGCCGCGTGGCTGTCATTCGCGCGGTCGATAACACGGGCTTTTTCTTACAAAACAACGGATCGTGGTGGCTACCAAGATCCACAAAGGCCGATAGCATAAGTGGCGCTCTGCAGGCGCTGGCAATAACAAGAAGAAGGGGGAGTTTTGTATGAGTGAGCCCATTTTGCGGCGCACCAGGAGCGGGAAAACCGTGCGGCCCGTGCTGCAGGTGTTATCGCTATGCGCGCTGCTGGTGGCCGCCGCGCCGCTCGTGCAGGCGCAAGCCCCCGACGAGGCCGCCACCTATTCGGTGTCGTCGACAAAGGCCGTTTCCAGCCTCCTGCTCGATATCGCCCATGCCGGCAAGCGTCTGGTCGCTGTCGGTGAGCGCGGCCACATTCTCTACTCCGATAACGACGGTGCGAACTGGGAGCAGGCCAAGGTGCCGACCCGGCAAATGCTCACCGCGGTGTTCTTCGTCGATGACAAGCACGGCTGGGCGGTCGGTCATGACGCACTGGTGCTCGTTACCCGCGACGGTGGTACGACCTGGGTCAAGCAGTTCGAGGATCTGCAGCGCGAGGCGCCGCTGCTCGACCTGTGGTTCACGGATCTGCAGCACGGCTTCGCCATTGGCGCCTACGGTGCGCTGCTGGAAACTACCGACGGTGGTACCACCTGGGAAGACGTCAGCGACCGTCTCGACAACGAGGACGCCTATCACCTCAACGCCATCACCGAGGTGAAGGACACGGGCCTGTTCATCGTCGGCGAGATGGGCAGCCTGTTCCGTTCCGTCGATGGCGGCGAAACCTGGGAAACCCTGGAAGGCCCTTACCAGGGCTCGCTGTTCGGCGTGCTGGCCACTGGCGAGCCACAGAGCCTGCTGGTGTATGGCTTGCGCGGTCACCTGTTCCATTCCGCCGACGGCGGCGACGGCTGGCAGCAGATCCCACTCGCCACTGCCAGTGGCGGCACCCTGGAGTTCGGCCTGGCCAACGCAGCCTTGCTCGACGACGGCAGCATCGTGGTGGTCGGGCATGGCGGCAGCGTGCTCAAGAGCAGCGATCACGGCCACAGCTTCAGCGTATTCAATCGCCCGGATCGGGTGTCTCTGGCGGGCGTGACCGCAGGTGCCGATGGCAAGCTGATTCTGGTGGGGCAGGGCGGCGTACGCCTGACCTCGTCGACCGGTGCCAATCCAGGCCAACAATAACAAGCTGGGGTAGTGTTCGATGAGTAACCATCACCAAGACAAGGCTAGCCTGCTCGAGCGCCTGATCTTCAACAACCGGCCGGCGGTGATTCTGATCTGCCTGCTGGTCAGCATCTTTCTGTTCTTCCAGGCTACTCAGGTTCGGCCCTCCACCAGCTTCGAGAAGATGATTCCGCTGAGCCATCCGTTCATCCAGAACATGATGGAGCACCGCAACGACCTGGCCAACCTCGGCAATACCGTGCGCATTTCCGTGGAAGCCAAGAATGGCGACATCTTCAGCAAGGAGTATATGGAGACGCTGCGTCTGATCAACGACGAAGTCTTCTACATTCCGGGCGTCGACCGCTCGGGGCTGAAATCGCTGTGGAGCCCCAGCGTGCGCTGGACCGAAGTGACCGAGGAAGGCTTCGCCGGTGGCGAAGTGATTCCGCAGACCTACGACGGCAGCCCGCAGAGCCTGGAAGAGCTGCGCAGCAACGTGCTCAAGTCCGGGCAGATCGGCCGCCTGGTAGCGAACAACTTCCAGTCGAGCATCATCGACGTGCCGCTGCTCGAGTCCTATCCGGATCCCGAGGATCAGGGGCGCCTGGTCACCCTCGACTACCAGGCCTTTTCCCATCAGCTGGAAGAGAAGATCCGCAGCAAGTACCAGGCGCAGAATCCGGACGTGCAGGTGCACATCATCGGTTTCGCCAAGAAGGTCGGCGACCTGATCGATGGCCTGGTCATGGTGGCGCTGTTCTTCGGCGTGGCACTGCTGATCACCTTCGTGCTGCTGTACTGGTTCACCTGGTGCATCCGCAGCACCATCGCCGTGCTGATCACCACCCTGGTGGCGGTCGGCTGGCAACTGGGGCTGATGCATTCGGTCGGCTTCGGGCTCGACCCGTATTCGATGCTGGTGCCGTTCCTGATCTTCGCCATCGGCATCTCCCATGGCGTGCAGAAGATCAACGGCATCGCCCTGCAATCCGGTGGTTGCGACAACGCGCTGACCGCAGCGCGGCTGACCTTCCGGCAGCTGTTCCTGCCGGGGATGATCGCCATCCTCGCCGACGCCGTCGGCTTCATCACCCTGTTGTTGATCGATATCGGCGTGATCCGCGAACTGGCCATCGGCGCGTCCATCGGTGTCGCGGTCATCGTCTTCACCAACCTGATCCTGCTGCCGGTGGCGATCTCCTATATCGGTATCAGCAACAAAGCGGTGGAGCGCAGCAAGCGCGATGCGGTGAGCGAACACCCGTTCTGGCGCCTGTTGTCGAACTTCGCCAGCTCCAGGGTCGCGCCGGTTTCCGTGGCGCTGGCCTTGGTCGCCGGTATTGGCGGCTTCTGGTACCAGCAGCAGAACCTGCAGATCGGCGACCTCGACCAGGGCGCGCCGGAGTTGCGCCCGGATTCGCGCTACAACCTCGACAACGATTTCGTCATTCGCAACTACTCGACCAGTTCCGACGTGCTGGTGGTGATGGTCAAGACCGCGGCGGAAGGGTGCTCGACCTACGAAGCCATGGCGGCCATGGACGAGCTGATGTGGACGATGGACAACACGCCCGGCGTGCAGTCGGCGATTTCCATGGTCAGCGTGTCACGGCAACTGATCAAGGGCATGAACGAGGGCAACCTGAAATGGGAAACCCTGTCGCGTAACCAGGATGTACTCAACAACTCCATCGCCCGTGCCGACGGCCTGTACAACGCCGACTGCTCGGTCGCGCCGGTGCTGGTGTTCCTCGAAGATCACAAGGCCGAGACGCTGAAGCGCGCGGTGTCGGCGGTCGAGGGTTTCGTCGCCGAGCATGAATCGGAGAACGTGCACTTCCTGCTCGCTGCGGGCAACGCCGGCATCGAAGCGGCCACCAACGAGGTGATCAGTACGTCCGAACTGCTGATCCTGGTTCTGGTGTACCTGTGCGTGGGCGCCATGTGCATGATCACTTTCCGTTCCTTCGCCGCGACCATCTGTATCGTGCTGCCGCTGATCCTCACCTCGATCCTCGGCAATGCCCTGATGGCCTTCCTCGGTATCGGCGTGAAGGTCGCGACCCTGCCGGTAATCGCCCTGGGCGTGGGCATCGGCGTCGACTACGGCATCTATATCTACAGCCGCCTGGAAACCTTCCTGCGCGCTGGCCTGCCGCTGCAGGAGGCCTACTACCAGACCCTGCGCTCCACCGGTAAGGCGGTATTGTTCACCGGTCTGTGCCTGGCCATCGGCGTAGCGACCTGGATGTTCTCGGCGATCAAGTTTCAGGCCGACATGGGGTTGATGCTGACCTTCATGTTTATCGTCAACATGTTCGGTGCCCTGTGGCTGCTGCCGGCTCTGGCGCATTTCCTGATCAAGCCGGAGAAGCTGGCCGGCAAGAAAGGTGGTTCGCTGCTGGCTCATTGAGGCCGTCGATGGGGTGAAGAAACCGCGGCCAGGCCGCGGTTTTCTCATTTAAGGCTGTGCGTGTTTTCTTCAATACGCCTGGGTGGCTGCCGGGTAATTTGCCTCACTCCAATCAGTGTGGGGCGTGTGTGATGAGTCTGTTCCTGTCCATGGCGGCTTTTGCGCTGGCCGCTTCGATTTCTCCCGGGCCGGTCAATCTGGTTTCGTTGAGCGCCGGTGCGCGGCATGGCTTGCGGGTTGCGCTGCGACATGTCGCAGGCGCGACGCTGGGATTCACGCTGCTGCTGGTGCTGATCGGCATGGGGCTGCACGAACTGTTGTCGCTATTGCCCCGGCTGACCCTGGGGATCCAGTGGGCGGGGGTAGCGTTTCTGCTGTACCTGGCCTGGCGATTGACGGCCGACGATGGTTCGCTGTAGGCACGCGAGGGCGCGCCGGTGGCTTCGTTCATGCACGGTGCGCTCATGCAGTGGCTCAATCCCAAGGCCTGGCTGGCCGCGATCGCTGGCATGGGAGCCTTCGTCGCCGATGGCGACGTGTTGCTGGTCTGGCAGTTCGCGGCGATCTATTGCGTGGTGTGCTACCTGTCGTTGGCCTGCTGGGCGTATGTCGGCACATGTTTGCAGCCCTACCTGCAGGAGCCGCGCAGGGTAAGAATTTTCAACCGGATTCTGGCTGGCTTGCTGGTCGCTAGCGCGGTGTATCTGTTGCAGGCTTGAGATCGCATGCGTTGGTGGAAGAGAAAAGCGTCTTCCACCCTACGGGACGTTGTTATAACCGCGGTATTGGCCGGGGGTGGCGGCAAGAAACTGTTTGAAGGTGCGCTGGAAATGCGCCTGATCGGCGAAGCCGGCTTCCAGGGCGACTTCGGCGAGCGGAGCTCCGCTCTTCAGGCGCGAGTGGGCGAACTGGATGCGGCGGTTGAGCAGGTAGGCGTGGGGCGTCATGCCGTAGCGCTGCTTGAAACCACGGATCAGTTGTGAGGGTGACAGCTGTGCGGCTTCGCACAGGGTATCGAGCTTGACTGTTTCGCCGCAGTGCTGATGGATCAGGCGAGCGGCCTGTTCCAGCCGGGGGTTGATGCTGTCGTCACTGTCGCCCTCCAGCGTCAGCCGCTCCAGCGCAAGGCTGAAGAAGGCCGTCGCCTGGGCTGCCTTGTCGCTTGAACCAAGCGCGAAATCGAGCAGCGTTTCGCGAAGCTGCAGCAAACCCTGGTACAGCTCGGCATCTTCGCTGGCGATGCAGGCGAAACGCTGGAAAGCCGAAGTGTCGGCAAGCCCCTGATCGTGCTGCAGGCGGCCCAGCCACTGTGGGTCGATATACAGCATCAGGTACGACCAGGGTTGGCCGTCGATGGGATTGCAGGCGTGCACGTCGCCCGGGTTCATCAGCACCACGGTGCCCTGGCAGACGTGCCGATCCACATCGCGGTTGCTGTAGGTGCTCTGGCCGCGGGTGATCGCGCCGATGGAGAAAATCTCGTGGCTGTGCCTGCCGTAGCAGACCTGGCGACCATCCTCGATCGAACGCAGCTCTATAAAGGGCAGGGCGGCATCACGCCAGAAACTGGGAACCGGTGAGGTGGGTCGCTCGTCCATCAGTCTCTCCTGCTCAGCGCGGATACAGGGGCGGCAGCTGGGTGGTTTCCTGGCCGTTTTCCTGCGTTTTCTCGGCCGCCGGCAACTCGCCGATGGCTTGCCATAATTGGGCGCCCTGCCAGTGCTGGCCGCTTTCGCTGTAGAGCGCACCGTTGAGACCGTCGAGGGCTTCCGATAGCGGCGCGAAGCGGGCTGCCATATCGGCCAGGGTTTCCGGTTGCTGGCGTGCCCAGGCGTCGAGGGCCTGGCGGGTAGCCTGGGTGTCGTTGGCCAGGCAGGCGCGCTTGAGGTCGTCGAGCAGGGTGCGCGGGCTCGGACCGCTCTGTACCGCGCGCTGGATGGCTGGCTGGCGCCGGGCGTGCCACCACAGGCCGAAGCCGAGCACGCTGGTCAGGGCGAACAGCACGCTGCTCAGTTGCCAGGGCCACAACAGCACGTCCTCGGCAGCGGAGCTACGTGGGCGGGGTTCCACCGGTTGCTCCACGCTCATGGCCGGATCGGCCGCAACTTCCAGGCTGCGCCCAGGCAGGCTGGTACGCTCCAGGCGATCCTCATGGGTGTTCCACCACACCACCTCGACTGCCGGCAGCTCCAGCGTGCCGGCCTTGCTGGCGACCAGGGCTTCACGTTCTTCACGGCTGCCGAGCAGGCCGCGTTCGCTGCTTTCGTTGTTCAACTGCGGCTGATCCGGGTAGCGGCGCAGGCCATCCACCGTGGTCGCGGGTAGCGGCGGCAGTTGCGCGCTGGACAGACCATCGGCCTTGAGCATCATGCTGCGGGTCAGCGAGTCGCCGACCTTGACCTTGACCTTGACCTGGCCTGGCTCCGGGCTCCAGGCCTCGGCCAGGCTGAGGGCACGGGCTGGCAACCAGGGCACGTCAGCGGGGTAGTCGGCGGGCTTGGCCTTGACCGTCAGGGGGATTTCCGGTGATTCGACCCGCGTGACCTTGCCGGGGCGCGGCCCGAAGGGCAGGTAATCGTTGCGGCTGGAGCGGTCGACCAGGGTGGCGCTAAACGTCTGACCGGGAATGGTCAGCTGGCCACTCTTCTGCGGGAAGATGGCGTAGCGCAGTTCGATCACACCATGGCGAACTCCGCCGATGTCCTGCTCGTAGGTGCGCGGCTCGCCGAGGGACTCGACGCGGGCATCGGCGATTTCCAGCGGTGTCAGGCTGCTGTCGTCATACAGCGATACGGAGTGATAGATGCGCAGCGTCAGCACGCTCTGCGCCTGCACGTAGACGCTCTCGTGATCCAGACTGGCGTCGATGAATACCGGCGCCATTTGCTCATCCGTGCTCTGGGTGGCCGACTCCAGCACGTGCAGGCTGATCGGCTGGCTTTGCGAGTCGCCAAGACGAAGCGGTGGCACGATGACGTAGCCGTTGTGGCGTGGCCGCAGGGTGACGATCCAGCGGGCGGTGGCGCGGGTTTCGCCATTCTGGGTAGTGAGGCGATTGACCTGGCGGGTGCCGAGTACCTCGAACAGTTCGTTGAGCGGCGCCAGATCGGGTTTGCCGAACTGGGTCGGATCCGTGGACTCCAGGATCAGCTCGACGCTTTCGCCCAGGCTCAGTCGGCTGCGGTCGACGCTGGCGATAAAATCCTGCGCGCTGGCCTGAAACGCCAGCAGGCAAAAGAGCAGGGTGCAGAGCAGGCGGGTCATCGTGGCTGTTCCTGACGCTGTTGCTGTTCATACCAGAATTTGCGGCGCAGCAATTCGCCCGGATCATCGGGAATCTGCCGCAGCCATTGTTCCAGGGCCTGGCGGCGCTCGCTATCGAGCGGCGCATCGGCTTCGGAAGTGCCCGTATCGGGTGCTGGCGGCGCTGGCGATTCAGCGCTCTCGTCCGCCTCGGACGGCTGCTCCTGCGACGTTTGCGGGTCGCTCGGCGGCTGCTCATCCTGCGGGGTGCCGGGCTGGCCCTGGCTGTCCTTTCGTTCGTCCAGGGTGGGCGCCGAAGACTGGCCAGGTTGCTGCCTTTCGCCGTTTTCGTCGCGTTCGGGCTGCTCGTCTGGCTGGTCTTTCTGCTGTTGTTCCTGTTGCTGCTCACGCTGGCGCAGCAGTTCTTCCACCAGTGCCTTGTTCTTTTCCGCCTGGAGCAACTGCGGATCGATTTCCAGGGCTCGTTCATAGGCATCCACCGCGGCCTCCAGCTCGTTGCTGTGCGCCAGGGCATTGCCGCGGTTGTAGAAGGAGACCGCGCTGTCGCTCAGCGCGAATTGCTCGGCCGCGGCAGAATAATCACCCGCCTCGTAGAGTGCCAGACCGCGCCATTGCGGATCGTTGAAACGCTCGGCGGCTTCCTTGGGACGCTGTGCTTCGAGCAGGCGCTGACCCTGTTGATCCGCGCGCAGCCAGAGGTCGTCGAAGCTGAAGGCCATGCCCGTCTGTGGCGTACCGAGCAACAGCAGCGGCAGACACAGCAGCCAGCCGCGGCGCCCGGCGCAGGCAGCCAGCAACAACAAGGGTAGCAACAGCCAATAACCCTGATCGGCCCAACTGCGCAGTTGGGTCTTGTGGCCGTTGTCGCGCAACTGCTGCGGGCTATCGAGCAGGCCGAGGGTGCGCAGGTCGCGCTCGTCGAGGCTGATTGCCCGGTACTGACCAGCAAGCTCCCGGGCGAATTGGCTCAACCCTGCGGCGTCCAGGCGGGGCATGAGGATGGCGCCCAGGTCGTCCTTCATGAAGGTGCCGTCTTCCTGAATGATCGGTGCGCCCTCGCTGCTGCCGACGCCAAGGATGCGCAGGCGCTCGCCGCGGCTGCCGAGCAGGTTCCTGATGGCGCTGCGTTCGCTTTCGTCGAGGCTGCTGGTGATCAGCAGCAGGCGGCCCAGGCCCTGGGCGCCACCCTTGAGCAGTTCGAGGGCCTTGGCCACTGCGAGATCGGCGCGCTTGCCCGGTTCCGGCATGATCGATGGCTTGAGCGCTTCGAGGAGGTTGTGGCTGGTGCCCAGGTCATCCGATAGCGGTACGACGGTGTGAGCGCTGCCGGCATACACGACGATGGCGGTCTGCGCATCGCCGCGTGCCTGCAGCAGATCGAGCAGCTTGCGACGTGCCTGGGCCAGGCGGTTCGGCGAGGCGTCGCTGGCCAGCATCTGCGGGGTCAGTTCGAGCATGACCACCAGTGGGTCTGCCGGCTTCAGATCATTCTGTTCCACGCGCTGCCAGCTAGGGCCGAGCAGCGCCAGAGTAGCCAGCAGCCAGGCCAGACCGAGAGCGATCCATGGCAGGCGACTGCTGCGCCCCTGGCCACCGCGCAGCAGCACGGCATGGAAGGCTGGCGGCAGCAGCGTTTGCCAACGGCCGCTGCGTTTTTCCCGGTGCGCCAGCAGCCACAGCAGCCAGGCCATCAGCGGCAGCAGCAACAGCCAGAAGGGGCGTAGCCAATGGGGCCACAGGCCGGAGAATTCGATCATGGTGCCTTGCGCCTCACCCGCTGCATCAGGGTGAGCCACTGTTGGCGCAGTTGTGGCAACAGGTTACGCATCACCAGAGCCAGGCTGAGCAGCACAGCCGCTGCCAGGGGCCAGGCATAAAGCGCCAGGGCAGGGCGCGCCAGCGTGGGTTGCTGGGCCACGGGCTCAAGGTGATCGAGGGTCGTTTCGATGGCTTGCAACTCACTCTGATCGCGAGCCCGGAAGTATTCGCCACCGCTGAGTTCGGCGATGGCGCGCAAGGTCGGCTCGTCCAGATCCAGGCTCGGATTGAAACCGAACGCGGCGAAGTTGCCGCCTTGCTGCGGGTCGGCACCGATGCCGATGGGATAAATGGTCACGCCTTCTTCGGCAGCCAGGCGTGCAGCGGTCATCGGCTCGATTTCGCCGCCATTGTTGGCGCCGTCGGTGATCAGCACCAGTACGCGGCTGTGGGCGGGTCGCTGGCGCAGACGCTTGACGGCCAGGCCAATGGCATCGCCGATGGCGGTGTTATTACCGGCGATGCCGATTACCGCTTCGTCGAGCCAGGTACGCACGGTCTGACGATCGAAGGTCAGCGGCGCCTGCAGATAGGCCTGGCTGCCGAACAGGATCAGCCCGACCCGATCGCCGGTGCGGCCTTCGATGAAATCACCGATCAGGTGTTTGACCAGCGTCAGGCGGCTGACTTCCTCGTCCTCCCAGCGCATATCGGCGTAATCCATGGAGCCGGATACGTCCACCGCGATCAGCAGATCACGCCCGCTGGCGGGCAGCGGCAAGGGTTCGCCGACCCATTCAGGGCGTGCGGCGGCGCCGAGCAGCAACAGCCAGAGCAGGGCGAAATGCACCTGTTTCTTCCAGGGTGGCAAGCGCAGGCGGGCGCGGCGACCGGAGAGGTTTTCCAGCTCACCGAGAAAGCTCACCTGCAATGCCGCTTCGCCGCTGTCGGCTGGTGGCAACCACAGGCGCAGCAGCCAGGGCAGCGGCGCGAGCAGGAAGATCCACGGCCAGGCGAACTCAAACATGCTTGCGGATCCAGATGGCGACGGCCTGGTTGAGGTCTTCGATGGCCTTGTCATCCAGGTTGCACTGCGGTTTGTAGGCGCCTTCGACCAGAATCATCCAGCGTGTCAGGCCGGCCGCCGGGCAGCGGTTATCGAGAAACGCCAGCCAGGCACGGCTGCTCAGGGTATGGCTGTGGCTGTCCGGATAACGTTCGCGACACAGGCGTTTGAGTAGCCCGTTGATTTGTTGCAGCCAGGGCCCGGCAGGGGCGCCGTCGTAGGGTTTGCTGAGGTGTTGCAGCTCTTGCAGCGCGGCTTCACGCAGCGGATCCAGGGGCTGTTCGCTGGTTTGTTTGCGCCGCAGCTTGGGCAGCCGCTCGAGCAGGCGCCGGGCGCCCCACAGCAGAGCTGGTAGTAGCAAGGCGAGCAGCCACCAGCCGGGTGCGGGCGGCCACCAGCCGACGGCGGCTGGTGCGAGCAGCGGTTCGAGTTGATCCAGCGGATTCATGCCGATTTACCGGAGCGCAGGTTGTTCAGGTGCTCGCGCAACTGCTCGACCAGCTCAAAAGCGGTGGACAGCGACAGCAGCGGTACGCCGAGCTTCTGCGCCAGGCGCTGCCAGCGCGCCTGACGGGCCTGCGCCTGGGCGCGATAGCTGTGCTGCAGGTCGGTGTCTTCGGTGTCCACTTCCAGTTGTGCATCGCCATCGGCGAAACGCAGTAAACCGGAAATGGGCAGGGCGTGATCCAGAGGGTCGGACACTGGCAGCAGCAACAGATCGGTGTGCCGGGCGAGCAGAACCAACTGTTGCTCGCTGCTATCGCTCAGGGTGCGCTCGTCACACAGGATTACCACCAGGCTACCGGGGCGCAGCACCTCGCGAGCACGGCGCAGGGCCTGACCGAAGCTGTCCCGATAGACCGGTGCCTCGCCAGACAGCGCCTGGTTGGCGCGGGTCAGGCGGCTGAGCAGTTGCAGCAGGCTCTGCTTGCTGCGCCGCGGTTTGATTTCGTGATGATCCTGGCCACCGAATACCAGGCCGCCGATGCGGTCGTTATGACCCAGTGCGGCCCAGCCGATCAGGCTGGCAGCGCGGGCGGCGAGCACCGACTTGAACAGTAATCCGGAGCCGAAGAACAACTGGCGGCTCTGCTCCACGAGGATGTAGATTGGCCGCTCGCGCTCTTCGTGGAACAGCTTGGTATGCGGCTCCTGGGTGCGCGCGGTAACGCGCCAGTCGATGGTGCGCACGTCATCGCCGGGCTGATAGACCCGCACCTGGTCGAAATCCACACCGCGCCCGCGCAGTTTCGAATGGTGCAGGCCGATCAGCGGGCTGTGCTGACCGGGCGTGGAGAACAGATGAACTTCGCGCACGCGGTGACGCATGTCGATCAGTTGCTTGAGATCGGTACGGATGCCCGCCTGCAGTTCAGGGTTATCCGCGTGCGGTTGCATCAGGCCACCGCGACCACGTCGAGAATGCGCTGGATCACGCGATCCTGATCGATACCCGAGGCTTCCGCTTCGAACGACAGGATGATGCGGTGGCGCAGCACGTCGAACAGCACCGCCTGAATGTCTTCCGGGCTGACGAATTCTCGGCCAGCCAGCCAGGCGTGGGCGCGTGCGCAGCGATCCAGGGAAATGGAGCCGCGTGGGCTGGAACCGTGGGCGATCCACTCGGCCAGTTCGGCGTCGAACTTGCCCGGCGTACGTGAGGCCATCACCAGCTGCACCAGGTACTCTTCCACCGCGTCGGCCATGTACAGACCGAGGATTTCCTTGCGGGCAGCAAAGATCGCCTGCTGGCTCAGGCGGTGATCGGGTTTGGTTTCACCGTGCAGCGCCTCGCCACGCGCCTGGGCGAGGATCTTGCGCTCCACGCTGGCGTCGGGGAAGCCGATCTTCACATGCATCAGGAAACGGTCGAGCTGCGCCTCGGGAAGGGGATAGGTGCCTTCCTGTTCGATGGGGTTCTGGGTCGCCATGACCAGGAACAGCGGCGACAGGTCGTAGGTGCTGCGGCCTACCGATACCTGGCGTTCGGCCATGGCTTCGAGCAGTGCCGACTGCACCTTGGCCGGTGCGCGGTTGATCTCGTCGGCGAGCACCAGGTTGTGGAAAATCGGCCCCTGCTGGAACACGAAGCTGCCGGTTTCCGGGCGATAGATTTCCGTGCCGGTGATATCGGCGGGCAGCAGATCCGGAGTGAACTGGATGCGGTGGAACTCCGCCTCGATGCCTTCGGCCAGTTCCTTGATCGCTTTGGTCTTGGCCAGGCCGGGAGCGCCCTCGACCAGCATGTGACCGTCGGCCAGCAGGGCGATCAGCAGGCGATCGATGAGTTTTTCCTGACCGAGGATCTGGCTGGCGAGAAAGTGGCGAAGGGCGAGCAGCGCGTCTCTGTGTTCCATAGGTTTTCCAAGATGGAAATCGCGAGCGACGACCACCGCTCGTCAGGGCCGACCATGATAATCGAAGGAGAGGGGGTTAAGCCATCGACGCCCATGGCTTATGCCACGGGCGTCACGACTTCACTGCCACTGCGTCAACAGTTGGCGATGGCGCTGCTGGGCGCTGGTTTGCTGGCTGGGTACGAGTTGCAACGTTTCGCCGGGCAGGCACTGGGCCAGGCGGGCGACGGCCTGTGGGGTGAGGGCGCCGAGGCGCGGGTAGCCGCCGATGGTCTGGCGGTCGTTGAGCAGAATGATCGGCTGGCCATCGGCAGGCACCTGTACGGCACCGAGGGGGATACCTTCGGAGACCATCGCCGAATGCTGACACTGCAACTGCGGGCCGTTCAGGCGTACGCCCATGCGGTCGGCGCGGGCGTCGATGATCCAGGTCGTGTTGAAGGCATCGAACAGGCTCTGGCCGCTGAAGTCGCCGATCTGTGCGCCCAGTATCAGTTCCAGGCGCGGCGAGGGCGTGAAACGTGGGATTCGCCCGGTGGGGATCTGCCGTGGCGTGCCGGCCTGGCCCTGCCAGTCAAGCTGATCATCCTGCGCCAGTGCCTGGCCATCGCCATGCAGGCCGCCGAGGGCTTCGCGGGCCACCGTGGCACGGCTACCGAGCACCGGCTCGGCAAGAAAACCACCAGGCGCTGCCAGGTAGGCCCGCGCGCCATTCACCGGTTGGACGAAATCCAGGCGCTGGCCCTTGCTCACCCTGAAGCTGCGCCAGGGCGCCAGGGGCTGGCCGTCCAGGGTGGCGCCCAGGTCGGCACCGGCCAGGGCCAGCTCACCATCCCGTTCGCAGCACAGGCTGAGATTGCCCAGGGTGATTTCCACCACTGCCGCATTGAGATCGTTGCCCAGCAGCCAGTTGGCCCAGCGCAGGGAGATCCAGTCCAGGGCGCCACCCTGGGTCACGCCGAGGTGACGCACGCCGAAGCGGCCGGCGTCCTGCAGCAGGGCGAAGGGGTTGCTACGCAGTACACGCAGGCCGCCGCGATCATGTTGAGGGTTCATGGCGCGTGCTCCAGAGGGGTGTCGTCGCCGCCGAGGCGAATGAATTCGGCATGTTCGATGGCCACGAAGCGCACGCGATCACCTGGGCGCATCAGGCTGTAGCCGTCGATCCCCCGGTCGAACAGTGTTGCCGGGGTACGCCCCAGCAGGTTCCAGCCACCGGGCGAGACCACTGGGTAGACCGCGGTCTGGCGGTCGGCGATGCCGACGCTGCCCGGTGCGATGCGCTTGCGCGGGGTGCTCAGGCGTGGCGTGGCCAAGGCATCCTCCACCAAACCCATGAAGGCGAAGCCCGGCGCGAAGCCGAGGGCGAACACCTGGTACTCGCGCGCCGTGTGACGCTGGATCACTTCGGCCTCGCTGAGCCCGCTGCGTTTGGCCAGCAAGGGCAGTTCCGGGCCAACGCTGGCGTCGTACCAGGTGGCCAGGGTGTGGCAGCGCCCGGCGCCGGTAGTGGCTGGTTGCAGGTCACTGAAGGCTTCGGCGATCAGCGCTTTGGCCTGCATCGGATCGAGGGCTTCGAGGTCGTATTGCAGCAGCAGGGTGGTGTAGGAGGGCACCAGATCGATCAGCGCGTCGCCGAAGCACTGGCGCAGGCGTTCGCTGGCAGCCAGCAGCCAGGGCATGTTGCTTTCATCGATCTGCTCGAACAGTCGCAGGATCAGGGCATCGATCCCGGCGATCTCGATCTTCGGTGTCGGTACGCTCACTGTCATGCCCGCCCCAGGGCGTCGAAGGCCTCGCGAATACGCTGCACCGCGGCCACCGAACCGGCGTTGTCACCGTGCACGCAGAGCGTATGGGCCTGCAGGTTCAGCGCGCTGCCATCGCTGGCTACCAGGGCTTCGCCGCGCGCCAGGGTGGTGGCCTGGTTGACGATGGTCTCGGCGTCATGGTGCACGGCGCCGGGCAGGGCACGCGAAACCAGGAAGCCGGCGGGATCATAGGCGCGGTCGGCAAAGGCCTCGAACCACAGGGTGATGCCGAACTCGTCGCCGATGGCCTGGGCCTGGGTGTTGTCGCGGGTGGTCATGAGCATTACCGGCAGGCTGCTGTCATAGGCCGCCACGGCGCGCATCACCGCCCGCAGGATTTCAGGTTTGCGCATCATGTCCTGGTACAGGGCACCGTGGGGTTTGACGTAGCTGACACGGGTACCCTGGCTGCGGCAGATACCCTCCAGAGCGCCGACCTGATAGAGCAGCAGGTCTTCGACCTCCTTGGGCGAGCAGTCCATGGAACGGCGGCCGAAACCGACCAGATCCGGGTAGGCCGGATGGGCGCCGATCCGCACGTCATGGGCCACGGCCAGGGCGACGGTCTTGGCCATGGTGCTGGGGTCCGAGGCGTGGAAACCGCAGGCGATATTGGCGCAGTCGATGAAGGGCATGACCTCGGCATCCAGGCCCATTTTCCAGGCACCGAAGCTTTCACCGATATCGCAATTCAGGAGCAGGCTGTTCAAGGTGATGTCCTCTGTGCGTTCTACGTTCACATGTAGAGTCGGCGTAGGCGGATACGTCTTATGACCCTGATTGGCATTTTTCAGTGCCACGGGCGAGGCGTCCAACTAATTAAAGCGGCCGCTGGAGATAGGAAAAGTCGATGGAGGGGCTGCCGCGACGCGTCGGCTGACGGTCGCGGCGAGCAGGTGACGGGGTTCAGGCGATGCGGAACTGATTGGCGCTGGTGGTCAGCGCCTCGACCTGGTGCGACAGGCTCTGGGTGTGTTCGTCCAGGCTCAGGCGCAGGGTCTTGGTCTTGCCGGTGTGCAGGTTGATGTCCTCGACCTTGGCGGCGATCTCCTCGGTGGTGCTGGAGATCTGTTCGATGGCCACCACCACCTGGCTCATTTCCGCGCTCAGGTGCTCCATGGAACCGGTGATGCCATCGATGGCCCGAGCCACCTCGCCGGAGCTGCGTTCGCCTTCACTGGCCAGTCTCAGGCCGCTGACCATCAGGTCGTCCATACGCTGGGTCTGCTGGCGCAGGTCGTTGACGATCACCGCGATGTCGGTGGTCGCCGCCACGGTCTTCTGCGCCAGTGAGCGCACCTCATCGGCCACCACCGAGAAGCCCCGGCCGGCCTCGCCCGCGCGGGCGGCCTCGATGGCGGCATTGAGCGCCAGCAGGTTGGTCTGGTCGGCCAGGCCGTTGATCACGTCGATGATGCTGGTGACCTTGCCGCTCGACTGGGTCAGGGCACTGACCTGGGTGTGGGTGTCCTGGATCAACTGCGACAGGCGGCGCATGTTGTCGGCGCTGGCGACTATCACCGCGGCGCCGTTGCGCGCCGATTGATAGGCCGCCTGGGTGGCGTTGCCGACATCGTTGGTGCGCTGGGCCATTTCGTTGACCGTGGCGGATATCTGCTGCGAAGCGGACGCCGCCTGTTCGGTCTGCATCTCCACCTGGGTGCTGTTCTCCTCGAGACGGCGCATGGCGTCATTGAGGTAGTTGTGCAACTGGTTGAGCTGCTGATTGCCATCGACCACCTGGCGAATGACGCCGGCGATACCCACTGTCATCTGGTTGGAGGCGCTGCCCAGCAGGTTGAATTCATCCTTGGGGTTCTGGCCAACCTCGATGCGTGCGGTGAGATTGCCGGCGGCAACCTGGGACAGCAGACGGATCACCTTGTCCAACTGAGCCATCAGCAGACGCGAGGCCTGACTGAGGGTGATCAGCATGAACAGCGAGACCAGTACGAAGGTCAGGCCCATGGCCCAATTGGCGGTGCTGCGCGCCTGTTCGGCCTGTTGTGTGGTGCGCGCGAGCACGCCTTGCTGCAGACGAGTGTTTTGCTCGTCGATGGCCGCGTCGATCTGGCGGCCCTGATCGAGCAGCTGTTTCTCGGTGTCGCTGATACGCAGGATCAGTGCGTCCGCCGCGGCGAAGGCCTGGGTGAAGGCGTTGACCGACTGGCCGATCTGGGTGTCCTGCCAGTCCAGGTCGACTACCTTGGCCTGCAGTTCGCTCACGGCCGCATGCACGCGCTGGGCGTAGGTGGGGTTGAAGGTGGCCAGGTAGTCGCGCTGATTGTTCAGGGCCTCGACGACGAAGGGCTGGATCAGGCTGATGGTTATTTGCTCCAGCTCCTTGGCACTCTCGGCCAGGTGCGCGCGCTTGCCGTCGAAGGGCGTCAGGCCAAGATCGCGAGACAAGCCCAGCCAGGTTTCCTGGAGGCGTACATCGTCCTGCAGCAGTTGCTCGATCGACTGGGCCTCCTGGGTGATGCTCGGGTCGTCCAGACTGGTGGCGCGTTCGGCGTACTGGCGTGACATATCCGCGAGGGCGGTCAGGCTGGCCTGGAAGTCGGCTTCTCCTTCCGGGGTCAGGGCGCGCCGCTCGGCACCGAGCTTCAGCCACTGATTCATCAGCGTGGCAGAAGCCCCTGCATAGGCGGTGGCGTTCTCGCGGGCTTGCAGGGCGTGGTCGAGTCGCTGGCTGGCCCAGAACGAGGAGGCCGTCATCAATGCCAGACTGGAGAGGGTAATGAGGATGAGCAGACGGAACTTCTGCTTCCAGGAAAGGAAGAACGGCATGGTGATTCCCTTGTTGGCTTTATTGTTTTGCGTGGACTCTACCCTAGGTTGTCTGATGACTGTAGAACTTTAAAGCCGATCAATGATTTGTTCGTGGCGCGGGGGCCAATGGCTGAGCATTGGCCCCCGCGGCTACTCACCACAGAGGCATGCTGTAGCTCAGGATCAGGCGGTTTTCGTCCAGATCGTTGCCGAAGTTGGAACGAACCGTGGCGTTGCGCCATTTCAGGTTGAGGTTCTTCAGCGCACCGGACTGGATGGTGTAGGCGATATCCATGTTGCGTTCCCATTCCTTGCCATCGTTGCCAGCGGCTACGGCGACGTTGTCGCCGGAGATGTAGCGGGTCATGAAGGTCAGGCCGGGAATGCCGATGGCGGCGAAGTTGTAGTCGTAGCGTGCCTGCCAGGAACGCTCTTCGGCGTTGGCGAAGTCGCCGATCTGCACGAAGTTGACCAGGAACGGGTCGCTGCTGGCGATATAGGGAAACGGATCGTCGCCGCTCATGCGCTGGTAGCCGGCACCGATGGCGTGGCCGCCCAGGGTGTAGGTGAGCATGGCGCCGAAGGCCTTGTTGTCGATGTCGCGGAAGTTGCCGTCTTCACGGCTCTGCGAGTAGCGCAGGTCGGTTTTCAGCGACTGGCCTTCGCCCAGCGGCAGCACGTGCACCAGGGTGCCGTAGTACTGCTGGTAGACGTCTTCGAGGGTGCCGTAGTGCAGACCTGCGGTCAGTTCGGGGGTGATCTTGTAATCACCGCCGCCGAATACGAACGAGTCGCTGCTGCCACCGATGCGGTTGGCGGTCATCTCGGTGTAGTCGGTGGAGCTGTTGGCCTTGATGCGGTTGATCTTGCCGCCTTGCAGGGTCAGTTTGTCGATTTCCTGCACATTCAGCAGCGCGCCCTGGAAGGTTTGCGGCAGCAGGCGCGAGTCGTTGGCCGATACGATCGGGCTGCGGAAGTGCAGGGCGCCGACCTTGAGGGTGCTGTTGGAAATCTTCGCCTTGGCGGTGAGTGCCAGCTTGGAGTACTCGTCCTGCGAGCCGCCGGAGCCATCGGCCGGCAGCAGACCGCTGCCTGCGGTGCCGTCGCCGGAGTCGAGTTTCAGGCCGAGCATGCCCAGGGCATCGATGCCTACGCCAACGGTGCCCTCGGTATAACCGGACTCGGCACGCAGCAGGAAGCCCTGGGCCCATTCCTCGGCCTTTTCACGGGCGCCTTCCTGGCGGAAGTCACGGTTGAAGTAGAAATTGCGCAGCTCCAGGCTGCCCTTGCTGTCGCCGATGAAGTCGGCGTTGGCCAGGCCGGGTACGCTGCTGGCGAGCAGCAGGGCGGCCATGCGGGTGGACGGTGTCATGCGGAGTCTCTCCTGATGGTTGAGCGCGCAGCGGTATGTTCCGTCTGCTTGGCAGTGCGCGATTTATCGTTCTTGTTAGGGGGACGGTACGGCGCTGCATTCTTGGTAGCCGCGGCCGAGAGCGTCCAACGAGAAAAACCGGTGGCGGCCCATAAGAAAAGTCGATGCGCTAAAACAGGGCGATGGCGGGGTGGCTGGCATGCAAACTGCTTCCACTGCCGCCGTTGCAGGCTTCTTATCGCCCGCATTACTTTCATCGCCGGGGCTAGTCGCCATGAACCTGAGATTTCTCGAGACCTTCGTATGGGTCGCTCGCCTGAAGAGTTTTCGCCTGACCGCGGAGAAGCTGTTCAGCACCCAGGCGTCCATTTCCAGCCGCATCGCCGCGCTTGAAGACGAGTTGGGTACACGCCTGTTCCTGCGTGATTCCAAAGGTGTGTCGCTGACCCCCGAGGGGCAGAAGGTGCTCGAGTACGCCGAGCAGATGATCGACACCATGCAGGCCATGAAACAGTCGATCAACGATGCCAGCAGCATCCAGGGGCGCATCCGCGTGGGCGCGATGGATACCGTCATTCACACCTGGCTGAGTTCGTTCGTAGCAAAGATCATGGAGTGTTACCCGGCGGTGGAGATCGAGCTGACTGCCGACACCTCGCGCAACCTCTGCGAGCAACTGCAGAAAGGCTATCTGGACATCATCTTCCAGACCGATGTGATGCGCGGCGACAGCGTGCGCAACCTGGAGCTGGCGCGCTATCCGGTGCAATGGATCGTGCCCACCGGCTCGCTCTATCACCGGCCATTCACCTCCATGGACGAGCTCGCTCGCGAGCGCATCATCACCTTTTCGAAGAACTCGCGGCCGCACCAGGACATCCTCAACCTGCTGCATGCCGGCAACGTGGTTTCCCCACGCATCAGCTGCGTCAACTCGGTCGCGGCGATGACCCGGCTGATCCGCGATGGCTTCGGTATCGGTGCCTTGCCGGCCTCGCTGGTCAGCAAGGAGCTGGAGCTTGGCGTGCTGAGCATCCTCGCGGACGTGCCGCAGCCGCCACCGCTGGATATCGTCGCCACCTGGCGCAGCGGCGTGGGGCTGGAACTGATCGAGGATATCGTCGCCCTGACCCCGGAGGTGCTGGCGCAGTACAGCGAGGAAATGGGCGATGAGCGGGTGACGCTGGTCAGTCACTGCCTGGAACGCAAGACTGCCTGAAGGGTTCGTAACTGCGTCGGGAGCGCTTTCCTTTTAATAGGGGGATGCTCTCTGCCTGTGCGGGGGCGTCGTGAAGATGGATGTGTCGATTATTTGTTTTTTGCCCTTTAACGGGGCGCAGGGGCTCTGCTGCGCCTCGTTTTATCCCATAACGATTTCTGATCATGCACCCCCGTTTTTTCTAGTTGGACAGCCTTTGGCGATCTGACGAGACTCGAAAACGGCTTCCGATACGTCCCGCGCATCTCGAGGGTCTCTGACGCTGAACACCGGGCCAGCCCTTGCTGGGGTGGTGTCCGGGTCGCGCCATCGAGTGGTTGAAGGCCGTTCGCCACGTACCCCTTTCTGATCTGGAGAAACACATGAAGACAACTTCGTTTCGCTTCGGCCTGACGGTTCTTGCCTGCATCATGGGCACGATGAGCATCTCCGCCCAGGCCGCTGAGCGTTGGAACATGTCGGTCGAACAGCCGGATGGCAACTCCATTACCAAAGTCGCCAAGGACTTCGCCAAGGAGGTTTCCACTGCCACCGCGGGCGAGCTGGAAATCCGCGTGCACGCCAACTCCTCGCTGTTCAAGCGTCCCGAGGTCAAGCGGGCGGTGCAGACCGGCCAGGTTCAACTCGGTGATGTACTGATGTCGGTACTGGGCAACGAAGACGCGATCTACGAGATCGACAGCGTACCGTTCCTGGCGCGCAACTACACCGATGCGCAGAAGCTCTGGGAAGTCAGCAGGCCAGCCGTCGAGGCCCGCCTGGAGAAGCAAGGCATCAAGCTGTTGTACGCCATGCCCTGGTCGCCGCAGAGCATCTTCACCAAGACGCCGATCAGCAGTATGGCCGACTTCAAGGGCATGAAGTTCCGCGCCTACAACCCGGCCACCTCGCGCATGACCGAGCTGATGGGCGCGGTGCCGACCGTGATCAACACCGGTGAAGTGCCCCAGGCTTTCAGCACCGGCATGATCAACGGCATGCTCACCTCGCCGACCACTGGCGTCGACACCCAGGCCTGGGATTTCTCCAAGTACTACTACGACGTCAAGGCATTCATTCCGAAGAACTTCGTGATCGTCAACGCCCGTGCCTTCGCCCGCCTGCCGGAAGCCTCGCAGCAGGCTGTCCTGGCCGCGGCGGAGCGTGCCGAGCAGCAAGGCTGGGCAGCAGCCGAGGCGGAGACCGGCAAGCTGGTCGCGACCCTGGCCGAGAAGGGCATGCAGGTCAGCCAAAACGCTCCGGCCGAAGTAGAAACCGGTTTCGAAACCATCGGCGCGACCATGGCCACCGAGTGGCTGCAGCGCACCGGTGATGAGGGCAAGGCGATCATCGACGCCTATCGCAAGTGATGAAGCGGCAGCGGGCGTGGCACACGCTCGCTGCCATCATGGTGAAAGCCCACAGGCGTTTTCATCCCCCGAACCGCGCAAGGTGGCGACGCCTTGCCAATCGCTCCCTTCGCGTGCGAGGCGTTTGCGCCATGAGTTGGTTACGTAAGTTGTACACCCTGTCCGGCATGCTTGCCGGTGTGTTCCTGATGCTGATCTGCCTGCTGATCGTGGCGCAGATCCTGGCGCGTCAGTTCGGCAGCATGATTCCGTCGGCCGACGAATTCGCCGCCTATTGCATGGCCGCGTCGGGCTTCCTGGCGTTGCCCTATGCACTGATGCGTGGCGCCCACATCCGTGTCGAGTTGCTGTTTCGCATCCTGCCGCGCCGCTGCCTGTTCGCCGTCGAGGTGCTCGGCAATATCGTCGGGCTGGTGATCGCCGCTTACCTCGCCTGGTACTGCGCACTGTTCGTGCTCGAGTCCTACGAATTCAAGGAAGTGTCCTCCGGCTTGCTGCCGATCCCGATGTGGCTGCCGCAACTGCCGATGGTGCTGGGCACCGCGATCCTGGTGATCGCCATGACCGATCGTCTGGTGCTGGTGTGCATGGGCCGCCGTTTCGAAGACGAAACCCCTGGCGTGATGAGCGAGTAAGCAGCTCGCCTGACGAATAGACCCGGTGGCCAAGGCCGCCTGATAAAAGTGAGTTCGCCGTGGAATACACAATCATTGCAATCACCCTGCTGGTGGCGCTGTTCGCGCTGCTCGGCGGCGGGGTCTGGGTGGCCTTGTCGCTGCTCGGGGTCGGCATCATCGGCATGGAGTTGTTCGGTGGCGCACCTGCCGGCTCGATCCTCGCCTCCAGCAGCTGGACGGCCAGTGCCAGTTGGACGCTGACGGCGCTGCCGCTGTTCATCTGGATGGGCGAGATTCTCTATCGCACCAAGCTTTCGGAAGACATGTTCAAAGGGCTTTCGCCCTGGGTTCGCGGGCTGCCGGGCCGGCTGCTGCACGTCAACGTGCTGGGCTGCGGCATCTTCGCCGCGGTCAGCGGCTCGTCCGCCGCCACGGCGGCGACCATTGGTCGTATCTCCCTGCCCGAGCTCAAGTCGCGCGGCTACCCGCAAGGCATCTCCATGGGCTCGTTGGCGGGTGCTGGCACCCTGGGCCTGCTGATCCCGCCGTCGATCATGATGATCGTCTACGCGGTAGGCGCTCAGGTTTCGGTTTCGCGCTTGTTCATCGCCGGCATCCTGCCCGGCCTGCTGCTACTGGCGATCTTCTCCGGCTACCTGATGATCTGGTCGAAGATCAACGCCGACCAGTTGCCTGCGCAAGAGCCGGCCCTGCCGCTGCGGGAAAAACTGCGCCGCGCACGCCTGCTGATTCCCGTGGTGGTGCTGATCGTCTCGGTGATCGGCTCGATCTACAGCGGTATCGCCACCGCCACCGAGGCCGCCGCGCTGGGCGTGGTCGGCGCGTTGCTCATCGCCCTGTACTCGCGCTCGCTGACGCTGGATACCTTCATGTCGAGCCTGCTCGGCGCGGTCAGCACCTCGTGCATGATCTTCTTCATCCTGCTGGGCGCAGCCTACCTGACCGCGGCGATGAGTTTCACCGGGCTACCGACGGCGCTGGCCGACTGGATCATCGCCAAGCAGATGTCGCCTTATGTGTTGCTGCTGGCGCTGATGGTGTTCTTCGTCATCCTCGGCAGTTGCCTGGACGGGATTTCGATCATCCTGCTGGCCACCGCGGTGATTCTGCCGGCCGTTCAGGCGGCGGGTATCGATCTGCTGTGGTTCGGCATCTTCATCATCCTCACCGTGGAGATGGCGCAGATCACCCCGCCGGTGGGTTTCAACCTGTTCGTCATCCAGAACCTCACCGGCAAGGACATGTGGACGGTGGCCAAGGCCAGTTTCCCGTTCTTCCTGCTGCTGGTGTTCATGGCCATCATCATCACCCTCTTTCCTGAGATCGTCCTGGTGCTGCCGCAGGCCATGACCGCCGCTTGACGGGATAGCGCTGCCGTTCTCTCCATCAAGGCCCCACACAGCATGCTGTGTGGGGCCTTGTTACATTCACAGGGCCCTGGTGAACGAAAATGTCGCCGCGTCGCAAGCGCTGGCGCATGCACTGTCGTTAAGCTCAGGCGGCACTTATGACCAGCGAGTCATCGTTATGGCGTTTAGGTAAGCCCGGTCTAAGGTTGAACTAGGACATGGAACACGAATCGCACATACCAAGCCCATAGACGGAGCATAAACATGGCGTTCTTCACCGCGGCCAGCAAAGCCGACTTTCAGCATCAACTGCAAGCGGCCCTGGCGCAGCATGTCAGTGAGCAGGATCTGCCACGAGTGGCCCTGTTCGCTGAACAGTTCTTTGGCATCATCGCCCTCGAGGAACTGACCCAACGGCGTCTTTCCGATCTGGTCGGTTGCACCCTTTCTGCCTGGCGCCTGCTGGCCAATTTCGATCCCGCCCAGCCCCAGGTTCGTGTGTTCAACCCCGATTACGAAAAGCATGGCTGGCAAAGCACTCACACCGGCATTGAAGTGCTGCACCCGGACATTCCGTTTCTCGTCGATTCCGTACGCATCGAGCTCAAGCGCCGCGGTTACAGCATCCATACCCTGCAGAACAGCGTGCTCAGCGTGCGCCGCGATCCCCAGGGCGCATTGATCGATCTGCTGCCCAAGGGCAGCACCGGCGAAGATGTCAGCCGGGAATCGTTGATGTTCCTGGAAATCAACCGTTGTGCCAGCAACGCCGAGATCAAGTCGCTGCAGAAGACCCTGCTCGAAGTACTGGAAGAAGTCCGCCTGAGCGTTGCCGATTTCCAGCCGATGAAGGCCAAGGCCCAGGAACTGCTGAGCAAACTGGGAGAGGGCACCCTTGGCCGCGGTCAGACCGAAGCCGCCGAGCTGGACGAGATCAAGGTGTTTCTCGACTGGCTGCAGGACGACCACTTCACCTTCCTCGGTTACGAGGAGTTCACGGTTCACGACGATGCCACTGGCGGTTATCTGCAGTACGACGAAAGCTCGCTGCTGGGCCTTTCCAAACGCCTGCGCAGCGGCCTAAGCAAGGACGATCTGCACATCGAACCCTACGCGCTGGCCTACCTGCGTGAGCCGAGCCTGCTGTCGTTCGCCAAGGCGGCGCAACCAAGCCGCGTGCACCGCCCGGCCTACCCGGATTTCGTCTCCATCCGTGAAATCGACGGCGAAGGCAAGGTGGTCAAGGAGTACCGTTTCCTCGGCATCTACACGTCCACTGCCTACAGCGAAAGCGTGCGCGAAATTCCCTACATCCGGCGCAAGGTCGCCGAGGTGGAGAAACGCTCCGGCTTCATTTCCCAGGGCCACCTGAGCAAGGAGCTGGTCAAGGTTCTCGAGGTGCTGCCGCGCGACGATCTGTTCCAGACCCCGGTAGACGAACTGGCCAGCACGGCGCTGTCGATCGTGCAGATTCAGGAGCGCAACAAGGTGCGCCTGTTCCTGCGTTTCGACCCCTACGGCCGTTTCGTCTACGCCCTGGCGTACGTACCGCGCGACATCTATTCCACCGAGACTCGCCTGCGCATTCAGCAAGTGCTGGTCGATCGTCTGCAAGCCAGCGATTGCGAGTTCTGGACCTACTTCTCAGAGTCGGTGCTGGCCCGTGTGCAGTTCATCCTGCGCGTCGATCCGAAGACCAAGCTGGATATCGATCCGCAGCAACTCGAGCGCGAAGTCATCCAGGCCTGCCGCTCCTGGACGGACGATTACGCTGCCCTGATGGTGGAGAGTTTCGGCGAGGCCAAAGGCACTCGCGTGCTCACCGACTTCCCCAAGCATTTCCCGGCCGGTTACCGCGAGCGCTTCCCGGCGCACTCGGCCGTTGTCGACATGCAGCACCTGCGCAGCCTCTCCGAGGAGCGCCCGCTGGTCATGAGCTTCTACCAGCCGCTGGTACCGGGTGAGCGTCAACTGCACTGCAAGCTGTATCACGCCGATACGCCGCTGGCGCTGTCCGACGTGCTGCCGATCCTGGAAAACCTCGGCCTGCGTGTGCTCGGCGAATTCCCCTATCGCCTGCAGCACCAGAGTGGCCGCGAGTTCTGGATTCATGATTTCGCCTTCACTTACGGCGAAGGCCTCAAGCTCGATATCCAGCAGCTCAACGACACGCTGCAGGACGCCTTCGTGCACATCGTACGTGGCGATGCCGAGAACGATGCCTTCAACCGACTGGTGCTGACGGCCGGTCTGCCGTGGCGCGATGTCGCGCTACTGCGTGCCTATGCCCGTTACCTGAAGCAGATCCGCCTGGGCTTCGACCTTGGCTATATCGCCAACACGCTGCTCAACCACGCCGATATCGCTCGCGAGCTGGTGCGTCTGTTCAAGACGCGCTTCTATCTCGCCCGCAAACTCAGCGACGATGATCTGCACGACAAGCAGAACAAGTTGGAACAGGCCATCCTCGGGGCGTTGGACAACGTCGCGGTGCTCAACGAAGACCGCATCCTGCGTCGCTACCTGGATCTGATCAAGGCGACTCTGCGTACCAACTTCTATCAGCCGGACGCCCAGGGCGAGGCGAAGCACTACTTCAGTTTCAAGTTCAATCCGAGCGCGATTCCCGAGCTGCCACGACCAGTGCCGAAGTTCGAGATCTTCGTCTACTCGCCGCGGGTCGAGGGCGTGCATCTGCGCTTCGGCACCGTCGCCCGTGGTGGTCTGCGCTGGTCCGACCGTGAGGAGGATTTCCGCACCGAAGTGCTTGGCCTGGTCAAGGCGCAGCAGGTCAAGAACGCGGTGATCGTGCCGGTCGGTGCCAAGGGCGGTTTCGTGCCGCGTCGTCTGCCGGTGGGTGGCGGTCGCGACGAAATCCAGGCCGAGGCCATCGCCTGCTACCGCATCTTCATCAGCGGGCTGCTCGACATCACCGACAACCTCAAAGAAGGCGAGGTGGCGCCACCGGCCAACGTGGTACGCCACGATGCCGATGACCCCTATCTGGTCGTCGCTGCCGACAAGGGCACCGCGACCTTCTCCGACATCGCCAACGGCATTGCCGGCGAATACGGCTTCTGGCTGGGCGATGCATTCGCCTCCGGCGGTTCGGCCGGTTACGACCACAAGGGCATGGGCATCACCGCCAAGGGCGCCTGGGTTTCCGTGCAGCGGCATTTCCGCGAGCGCGGCATCGATGTACAGAAAGACCTGACTACAGTAATCGGTATCGGCGACATGGCCGGCGACGTATTCGGCAATGGCCTGCTGCTGTCCGAATCGCTGCAGATGGTCGCCGCGTTCAACCACCTGCATATCTTCATCGACCCCAACCCGGATGCGGCGCGCAGTTTCGTCGAGCGCAAGCGTCTGTTCGACCTGCCACGTTCGAGCTGGGCCGATTACGATACCTCGCTGATTTCCCAGGGCGGCGGCATCTTCCTGCGTAGCGCCAAGAGCATCGCCATCAGCCCGGAAATGAAGGCCCGCTTCGATATCCAGGCCGACAAGCTGGCGCCCACCGAGCTGCTCAACGCGCTGCTAAAGGCGCCGGTGGATCTGATCTGGAACGGCGGCATCGGTACCTACGTCAAGTCGAGTCGCGAGAGCCATGCCGACGTCGGCGACAAGGCCAACGACCTGCTGCGTGTCGACGGCCGCGAACTGCGCGCCAAGGTGGTGGGCGAGGGCGGTAACCTGGGCATGACGCAACTGGGTCGTGTCGAGTTCGGCCTCAATGGCGGTGCCAGCAACACCGACTTCATCGACAACGCCGCTGGCGTGGACTGCTCCGACCACGAGGTGAACATCAAGATCCTGCTCAACGAGATCGTCACCGCCGGCGACATGACCGGCAAGCAGCGCAACACGCTGCTCGCCGAGATGACCGAAGACGTGAGCAATCTGGTGCTGGGCAACAACTACAAGCAGACCCAGGCACTGTCGCTGGCCGAGCGCCGTGCGCGCGAACGTCAGGGTGAATACAAGCGTCTGATGGCGGCAATGGAGGCCTCCGGCAAGCTCGACCGCGCACTGGAGTTCCTGCCCACCGAAGAGGAGCTCAATGAGCGCGCCATCAAGGGCCAGGGCCTGACCCGCCCGGAGCTCTCGGTGCTGATTTCCTACAGCAAGATCGAGCTGCAGGAGTCGCTGATCAAGTCCGGTATCGCGGATGACGATTACCTGGCCCGCGAGATGGAAACCGCCTTCCCGCCACGGCTGGCTCAGCAGTACGGCGAGGCCATGCGTCGTCACCGCCTCAAGCGCGAGATCGTCAGCACGCAGATCGCCAACGATCTGGTCAACCACATGGGCATCACTTTCGTGCAGCGCCTCAAGGAGTCCACCGGGGTGGGTTCGGCCCAGGTGGCCGCTGCCTACGTAGTGGTGCGTGACGTGTTCCATCTGCCGTTCTGGTGGCGGCAGATCGAGGCCCTGGACAACCAGGTGCCTGCCGATCTGCAACTGACCATGATGGACGAGTTGATGCGCCTCGGTCGTCGTGCCACCCGCTGGTACCTGCGCAGCCGCCGCAATGACCTGGATGCTGCCCGCGACGTCGCCCACCTCGGCCCACGGGTCAAGGCCCTGGCCATGCGCCTGGACGAGTTGCTCGAAGGGCCGGCTCGCGATCAGTGGATGGCCCGCTACCAGACCTACGTCGAAGCCGGTGTGCCGGAGCTGCTGTCCCGGGTGGTCGCGGGAACCGGCCACCTGTACACGCTGCTGCCGATCATCGAATCGGCGGATCTCACCGGCCGCGAGCCGACCGAGGTGGCCTCGGCATACTTCGCCGTGGCCGATGCCCTGGATCTGTCGTGGTACCTGCAGCAGATCAGCAGCCTGAGCGTGGAAAGCAACTGGCAGGCCCTGGCCCGCGAGGCATTCCGCGATGACCTGGATGCCCAGCAACGGGCGATCACGGTATCCGTGCTGCAACTGGCAGGCGGGCCGGAGTCGATCGAGGAGCGGGTCGAGGCGTGGCTGGAGCAGAACCGCCGTCTGGTCGAGCGCTGGAAAGCCATGCTCGCCGAGCTGCGTGCAGCGTCGGGTAGCGATTACGCCATGTACGCCGTGGCCAATCGCGAGCTGAGCGATATGGCGCAGAGCCAGCTACCGGTATTGCCGGCTTGATCGGCTAGGTTGCAGTGAGAAAGGAAAACGCCCCGACTGGTTCGGGGCGTTTTTTTATCTCCGATTCCTAAGATCGCATCGCCCGCAAACAGGCTCCTACACGCGGGTGGAGGGTTCACATGATCCCGTAGGAGCCGGGGGCGCCTAGCCCTTGCCGGCGATTGGTGGCCACGCCTCGGATTCGGCCGAATACCTGCAATCGCATCGCCCCGAGGTCGGGGCTCCTGCTCTGGTCGGGGAGAGCCACAATCAGCGACGTTTCATGGCTTCAACTGCAGGCCTTCGAGCAGCGCCTTGTGGAAGCGCTCGGGTTCCTGAATCTGTGGCGAGTGGCCAAGATCCGGGAAGGTCACCAGTGTCGCGTCGGGGATACGTTTCGCTGTCGCCGGGCCCAGCGCCTTGTAGTCGCCCAGCCTGCTGCGCATCGCTTCGGGGGCTGCGTCCTTGCCGATGGCGGTATTGTCCTTCTCGCCGATCAGCAACAGCACGGGCATCTTCAGGTTGGCGAATTCATAGACCACCGGCTGGGTGTAGACCATGTCGTAGGTCAGGGCCGAATTCCAGGCGACGATTTCCTTGCCGTCGCCTTTGAACATGCCTGCCTGCATATCCACCCAGCGGTCGAACTCGGGGCGCCACTGGCCGGCGTAATAGGTGTTCTTCTGGTAGTTGCGGCTGGCTTCGGCGGTGGTCTTCAGCTCGCGCTGGTACCACTGATCCACGCTCAGGTAGGGCACGCCGAGGGTCTTCCAGTCTTCCAGGCCGATTGGGTTGACCATCGCCAACTGCTCGACCTGTTCGGGGTAGAGCAGGGCATAACGCGTGGCAAGCATGCCGCCCATGGAGTGGCCCATGACCGTCACGCGCTCGATACCCAGTTGCTCCAGTAGCGCATGGGTGTTGCCCGCCAATTGCTGGAAGCTGTACTGGTAATGATCGGGTTTGCTGGATTTGCAGAAACCGACCTGATCAGGCACCACGACGCGGTAACCGGCTTCGCTCAATGCCGCGATGCTGCCTTCCCAGGTCGCGCCGCAGAAATTCTTGCCGTGCATCAGCAGCATGGTTCGGCCGTTGGCTTTTTTCGGCTGCACGTCCATGTAGGCCATCTGCAGCGAGCTGCCTTGGGAGTCGAAGGTGAAGCGCTTGATCTCGTATGGGTAATCGAAGCCTTGCAGTTCCGGGCCGTAGCTGGGCGTTCCGGCAGCCAGGGCTGGCAGGCTGCCAGCGATCAATAACGTGGCGAGGGCTATGCGCACAGGGGATGCTCCAGACGATAGGGGGAATAAAGACTGACAGCAATGCGGCGGTGACATTGCTGGCAAGTCTTTACAAAAGCTGTCTGGTTGGCGCTTTTCAGTCTAATTCGCGGATATAACGCAGCATGTCCGGGGCGCCGGCCTGACACAACCCTTCCCCCAGGGCTGAGGCTTGCGGCGAATGCTTGGGCAGCAGCAGAAACTCGGGAGAGTCAGGCGTGCGCAGCAAGCTCAAGCGGGCGTAGGGAATATCGTGATCCATCAGCAACTGCATGAAGCCGGCGTCGCTCCAGGCCGCGCAGGGCATGGCCAGGGCGTGGTAGTGCTGCTCCAGCTCGCGCAGGCCGTTTGCACTGACGCGGTAGTGGGTAATGTCCGCCGGTAGGCTGATTTCCAGCCCGCGCAGTCGTGCATAAGCCACGGCGCTGGCGAATGCTTCAGGATGCTGCTCTCCAGCCCAGAACAGGCGCTCGCCACGCCACTGCGCCTGATAAAGCTCGAGGTGCTGGTCAGGGAAATCGGGCAACGCCTGACTCAGGACTTTCACGAAGTCTCTGTAGCTGATGATGCGGATCTGCCGGCAGGCTTCACTGGTGGCGTAATCCTCGAAGCTGGCGTGGCGGTCATCGCAATGAACCAGGCTGTCGACCTCGCGCAGGTCGAGCTTTTCCACTTGCCGGTGCTCGACCTCGATCAGGCCGGTCAGCGCCGCGTGAGCCTCGGCCTTGTCTTCCTGTACCGGGCCGGACAGGGCACTACGGGGCAGATCCTTGAGGCGTTGCAGCGGCGGGCCGTCGAGCCAGCAAAGGTTGTCGGCGAAAGTCGGGATGGCGGCGAAGGGCAGGCGCAATTGGCTGGCGCGTTCGAAGATCGGTTTGCAGCCACGGCCAAGCAGACCCACGCGCTGGGCCAGGGCGGTCAAGCGTGAGGTAAGTGGGCTGGGCTGTTCAGGCAGGCTCATGGTAACTC
Organism: Phytopseudomonas daroniae; assembly: GCF_004327275.1. Taxonomy (NCBI): domain Bacteria; kingdom Pseudomonadati; phylum Pseudomonadota; class Gammaproteobacteria; order Pseudomonadales; family Pseudomonadaceae; genus Phytopseudomonas; species Phytopseudomonas daroniae. The sequence goes on along the minus strand of NZ_QJUJ01000005.1, from coordinate 322,753 downwards.
GCGGACGTCGGTATGCCCGCTGCAGTGTGGCAGAGCTGACAGCGTCTTGCACGGATCGTATCGAGGGAGCGTCGAGCCTGGTGCTGCAATGCCAAGTGGCAGTGCGCCTCTCTGGTGGCACTGTGGCAGAATCCGTTCATTCATTTGCAAGGGAGCCTCCATGGCCAGCCTGGTTCTGGATATCGCGTTATCGGCAGAGCGCCTGCGGGTGGTCTATTCGGGGCGGGCAAATCGCATTCAGGCACTCAGTCGCGATGGTCGGCGGGTAAGCATTCCGGCCCATCATTTTCGGCCGTTTCTGACTCATGAAGGTATCTATGGTTCCTTCGAGCTGCAATTCAACGGCGAAGGTGAGTTGCTCTCCCTGCGTCGCCTGCCTTAGGGTCTGTTGACGCGGCAACGCGGCTTGTGCTGAAACGTCAACAGACCCTAGGCCTCGCTAGGTGGACGTCTGGGCGGCTATAATTCGCGCCTTTCGATTTCGCCACTGACGAGCTGAGCCTGCCCATGTACAACCTGGCCCGCGAGCTGTTGTTCAAACTGTCCCCGGAAACCTCCCACGAGTTGTCCATCGACCTGATCGGCGCGGCCGGCCGGCTGGGCCTTGCCGGGTATCTGAGCAAGGCGCCGAACAGTCTGCCGGTGACGGTGATGGGCCTGCAATTCCCCAACCCGGTTGGTCTGGCCGCAGGCCTCGACAAGAACGGCGATGCCATCGACGGTTTCGCAGGGCTGGGTTTCGGTTTCGTCGAGATCGGCACGGTCACGCCGCGTCCGCAGCCAGGCAACCCCAAGCCACGTCTGTTCCGTCTGCCCGAAGCCGAGGCGATCATCAACCGCATGGGGTTCAACAACCATGGCGTCGATCATCTGCTGGCTCGGGTGCAGGCCGCCAGGTTTCGCGGTGTGCTGGGCATCAACATCGGCAAGAACTTCGATACGCCGGTCGAGCGGGCGGTAGACGATTACCTGATCTGCCTGGACAAGGTCTACGCCCACGCCAGCTACGTCACGGTCAACGTCAGTTCGCCGAATACGCCGGGGCTGCGCAGCCTGCAGTTCGGCGATTCGCTCAAACAGTTGCTCGATGCTCTGCACGAGCGTCAGAGCGCGTTGACCCTGAGCCATGGCCGCCGAGTGCCCCTGGCGATCAAGATCGCGCCGGACATGACCGACGAGGAAACCGTTCAGGTCGCGGCTGCGCTGCTGGAAAGCGGTATGGATGCGGTCATCGCCACCAATACCACCCTGAGCCGTGAGGGGGTCGAGAACCTGGCGTTCGCCAACGAGGCCGGTGGTCTGTCGGGGGCGCCGGTGCGTGACAAGAGCACCCATACGGTCAGTGTGCTGGCTGGCGAGCTGGGCGGGCGTCTGCCGATCATCGCCGCTGGCGGTATCACCGAAGGGCGCCATGCCGCGGACAAGATTGCCGCGGGTGCGAGCCTGGTGCAGATCTATTCCGGTTTCATCTACAAGGGGCCGGTGCTGATTCGCGAGGCAGTGGATGCGATTGCCGCGGCGCGGCGCTGAGAAGGGGAAATAAAAAGGGCTCCCTTAGGGAGCCCCTGGGCTTGCGCCCGCCGCTCGGATGGAGCGTGCTTGGTGAAGTCGGTAGGTCCCTGGTTTAGCCGACAGCTCGAAGTTCGTTGAGTCGATGGATACCGGCGGTGCCGGTCAAGCCGTCCCAGTTGTCACCGCGGCCTTCACGCCAGCCATTGAGCCAGGCCTGACGCACGGACGGAAGGGTGAAAGGACACAGCTCGCGGGATTTGCCACTAATACCGTACTGATAGCCGCGCAAAAAAGCTTTTTCTAACGGATCACGCTTAAGTCTTCTCATAGGGTGTTGCCCTCACTTGTTGACTGTTATGTCCCGTAGACCTCTGGGAGGTCAGGCAGAAGGTTCTGCCGCGGAGTCCGCTGCCGGCGTCGCGAGCCTCCTGTGCCATCGTCGTTGCGACGAAAGCCTGGGTAGATTTCTATCGAATGCATGAACCTGTGTGAATGATCGATTTGTCATAAGGACGTAACGCTTTTGCGGGTGAGGCCATAAGCTCGGTGTGATTTTTTATCGAGCTTGGGCAGAAGTCGCGCTAACAGGGGCTTTGCGCGTCGCTTGCTGGTGTTTCGCCATGTGAATGGCTATCGATTACACCCGCTATTTATTCCGACGAAGGGTCGCTTTGCGACTTTTTGTCACTTATTTTGGTTGTGCCTTCTGCTGCGGCCAACCCATTACTGCCTTTTGGCACTGGATCTCTGATGTCGGACGATAACGAACTCTTCCTCACTTGCCCCAAGGGGCTCGAAGGCCTGCTACTCGAGGAAGCCAAAGCGTTGGGCCTGCAACAGGCCCGTGAGCACACCTCGGCAATCCGCGGTGTGGCCAGCATGGAGACGGCTTATCGCCTGTGCCTGTGGTCGCGTCTGGCCAACCGGGTGCTGCTGGTGCTGGCGCGTTTTCCGGTGCGTGATGCGGAGACCCTGTATCAGGGCGTGCTCGACGTCGACTGGTTCGAGCATCTGCAGCCGAGCGGCAGCCTGGCCGTGGAGTTCAGCGGTAATGGTTCGGGCATCGACAACACCCATTTCGGTGCGCTGAAGGTCAAGGACGCCATCGTCGACAAGCTGCGCCAGGCCGACGGCACCCGCCCATCGGTGGACAAGATCAATCCGGATATGCGCGTGCATCTGCGCCTGGATCGCGGTGAGGCGATACTGTCGCTGGATCTGTCCGGCCACAGCCTGCATCAACGCGGTTATCGTCTGCAGCAGGGCGCCGCTCCACTGAAGGAGAACCTGGCCGCCGCGGTGCTGATCCGCGCCGGTTGGCCACGCATCGCCGCTGAAGGTGGCGCGCTGGCTGATCCCATGTGCGGTGTGGGTACCTTCCTGGTGGAGGCGGCGATGATCGCTGCCGACATCGCGCCGAACCTGACTCGCGAGCAGTGGGGCTTCAGCAACTGGCTCGGGCATGTGCCGGCCACCTGGAATCGTTTGCGCGCCGAGGCCGAGGAGCGTGCTGCTGCCGGTCTGGCCAAACCGCCGCTGTGGATCCGCGGTTACGAAGCCGACCCGCGGCTGATCCAGCCTGCCCGCAACAACATCGATCGGGCCGGGCTGAGCGACTGGATCAAGGTCTACCAGGGCGAAGTGGCGACCTTCGAGCCGCGGCCTGACCAGAACCAGAAAGGTCTGGTGATCAGCAACCCACCCTACGGCGAGCGCCTGGGCGATGAGGCGAGCCTGTTGTACCTCTACCAGAACCTTGGCGAACGCCTGCGTCAGGCCTGCATGGGCTGGGAAGCCGCGGTATTCACCGGTGCGCCCGACCTGGGCAAGCGCATGGGTATCCGCAGCCACAAACAGTACGCGTTCTGGAACGGCGCCTTGCCGTGCAAGCTGCTGTTGATCAAGGTGCAACCCGAGCAGTTCGTCACCGGTGAACGTCGCACGCCCGAGCAGCGTGAGCGGGAGCGCGAGCAGAACGAACTGCAGGCCGAAGAGCCGAAGCTCAACCGCAACGGCAATCCGATCAAGCCGGCAGCGGCTCCAATCGAGCAGGCACGTTTGAGCGAAGGCGGGCAGATGTTCGCCAACCGTCTGCAGAAGAACCTCAAGCTGCTGGGCAAGTGGGCGCGCCGCGAAGGCATTGACTGCTATCGCCTGTACGATGCCGATATGCCCGAGTACGCCCTGGCCGTCGATCTGTATCACGATTGGGTGCACGTGCAGGAATATGCTGCGCCGCGTTCGATCGACCCGGAAAAGGCCCAGGCTCGCCTGTTCGATGCGTTGGCAGCCATTCCCCAGGCGCTGGGCATCGACAAGAGCAAGGTGGTGATCAAGCGCCGCGAGCGGCAGAGCGGCACCAAGCAATATGAAAGGCAGGCCGCGCAAGGTCAGTTCATGGAAGTGAAGGAGGGCGGCATCAAGCTGCTGGTCAACCTGACCGACTATCTGGATACCGGGCTGTTTCTCGACCATCGTCCGTTGCGCCTGCGCATTCAGAAGGAAGCGGCGGGCAAGCGTTTCCTCAACCTGTTCTGCTACACCGCCACGGCCAGTGTGCATGCAGCCAAGGGCGGTGCGCGCAGCACCACCAGCGTCGACCTGTCGAAGACCTATCTGGACTGGGCGCGGCGCAACCTGTCGCTCAACGGGTTTTCCGACAAGAACCGCCTGGAACAGGGCGATGTGATGAGCTGGCTGGCTGATGATCGTGGCGAGTACGAGCTGATCTTCATCGACCCGCCGACCTTCTCGAACTCCAAGCGCATGGAAGGTGTGTTCGACGTCCAGCGTGACCACGTGCAACTGCTGGATCTGGCCATGGCGCGTCTGGCGCCGGGTGGCGTGTTGTACTTCTCCAACAACTTCCGCAAGTTCCTGCTCGACGAGCAGTTGCCGTCGCGTTACCAGGTGGAAGAGATCACGGCGGCGACCCTCGATCCGGACTTCGCACGCAACGCCAAGATCCATCGCGCCTGGAAGTTGATGGCCAAATAACCGGCAGCCGAGCCGTCGCGTCACCCATCTGCGGCATTAAGGCGGTAGCGGACGTAGGCTGGGCTTCAGCCCAGCAAATCAACTGTCCACTACCGCCTTTGACCAGCTCTACAGCCAGGTTCAGGGCTTGGCCGCGATCCTGGGCTGCTTGTATAGGTCGAGCAGCACCTGATCGAGGATCGCCGAGGCGCCCCAGGGTTTCGGGTCGTTGAGGATCGCCACCACGGCCCAGCTGTTGCCATTGCTGTCGCGGCTGAAGCCGGCGATGGCGCGCACGTTGTTCAGGGTGCCGGTCTTGATGTGCGCCTGGCCGGCCATCGGTGTGTTGCGCAGGCGTTTGCGCATGGTGCCGTCCAGCGCGACGATCGGCATGGAACTGATGAACTCGGCGGCGTAGGGACTCTTCCAGGCGGCTTCCAGGATGCGGCCCATTTCTCGAGCGCTCAGGCGTTCCGCACGGGACAGCCCGGAGCCGTTTTCCATCACCAGTTGCGGCGCGGTAATGCCCTTGCGTGCCAGCCAGGCGCGGATCACCCGCTGCGCGGCGTGCGCATCGTCGACATCCGCTTCGTTGCGGTTCTGCGCGCCGATGCTCAGGAATAGTTGCCGGGCCATGGTGTTGTTGCTGTACTTGTTGATGTCGCGGATGACTTCCACCAGATCGGGCGAAAAGGCACGCGCCAGCAGGCTTGCGCTCTTGGGCACATCGGCCTGGCGGTTCTTGCCCATGATGCTGCCGCCCAGCTCCTGGAAGATGGCGCGCACGGCACCTGCGGCATAACCGGGATGGTCGAGCAGCGACAGATAGGTCTGGGCACTGCAGCCATCCATCAACTGGCCGGTGACGATCACCCGCGTACCGTCGAACTCTTTCACGGGGTTGTAGCGTACGTCCGGCCAGGCCGGGCATTTACCGGCCTTGAGTACCTTGACCTGGTTGTCCATGGTCAGGCCGGTCAGGGGTGGTTCGGCGGCAACGGTGACCTTGCCGCTCTCGGCGCGGGCGATGAAGCGCAGGGCCTTGAGGTTGACCAGCAGCGAGTCGGGCGTGACCAGATAAGGCTTGTTGGCATCGCCGCCATCGTCGTCGAAGGCCGGCAGATCCGGTTGCACGAAATAGCTGCGATCGAGCACCAGGTCGCCGGTTATCTGGCGTACGCCGTTGGTTCGCAGGTCACGTAGCAGCAGCCAGAGTTTTTCCATGTTCAGCTTGGGATCACCGCCGCCCTTGAGGTACAGATTGCCGTTGAGCACACCGTCCTTGAGTTGGCCGTCGGTATAGAACTCGGTTTTCCACTGATAGGTCGGGCCAAGCAGCTCCAGCGCGGCGAAAGTGGTCAACAGCTTCATGGTCGAAGCCGGATTCACCGAGACGTCGGCATTGAATAAGGTGCCATTGCCCGGGCCGGTCAACGGCAGAGTGACCACCGACAATGACTGCTGGCCGATCTTGTTGGCGTTGAGACTCTTGACCACGCTTTCGGGGAGATTGGCGTTGATTGCCGCATGAGTGGGCAGGGCGGCGGGCAGTACGAGGCAGGCGAGGGCCAAAGGGCGGAGGATGCGTAGCCTCCGTACGGCGGGTACAACGGAAAATCGCATTACGAGCTCCCAGGGTGGTTTGGGACAATGCTGCGCATTATGCCCGATGGCCGAGCCGCCAGGGCCGCGATTGCGGGTTTTTGTGCCCCGCCATCCCTGGCGGGCACCCTGCGGGCCGTCGCAAGCGACGTCAAAAATCACTCCCGGCGATTTTTTGTGCCTCGCCATCCCTGCGGGTCGTCTTGGGCGACGCCAAACCTCGCTCCCGGCGATTTTTCGTCGGCTGACGGGCATCGCGGCCGCTAAGCTGGTAGAGTGCCGCGCGTTATCACTCTGCAAGGATTTTTACCCATGGCTACCAATCGTTCCCGTCGTCTGCGCAAGAAACTCTGTGTGGACGAATTCCAGGAGCTGGGTTTCGAGCTGAACCTGAACTTCAAGGAAGACCTGAGCGACGAAGCCGTCGACGCCTTCCTCGATGCATTCCTGAGCGACGCCATGACCGCCAATGGTCTGGGCTATGTCGGCGGTGACGACTACGGTCTGGTATGCCTGTCCAAGCGCGGTTCGGTCAGCGAAGAGCAGCGCGCCGCGGTCGAAGCCTGGCTCAAGGGCCGTTCGGAACTGGTCGATTTCAGCGTCAGCCCACTGCTCGACGTCTGGTATCCGGAAAACGAGATCAACTCGGCTTCCTGATTCCTGTAAGGGCCTCGTTCGAGGCCCTTTTCATTCTCGGGCTCTGTCCTGACGACTCTCCAGATGCCGCGCGGTAATCGCTGCCACGGCCTCGCTGAATGCCACGCACTGTTCGCTACGGATGCCTGAATGGCCGTCCAGCAGCTCTTCGCCCTGGAGCAACACGAACATGCCGAGCAATTCGCCTTGCCGATCACGCAGGGCAATGGCCACCAGGTTCACCCGGGGTGTACCGAGCGTGTTGAGCAGTGGCTGAAAATCGCCGGCCTTGTCGAAGCCCAATGACAGTACCGCGGTGTCTTGATCCAGCGCCTGGCGCAACCATGCCGTCGAGTCGCTGCCATCCAGCGGCTGGTCGTGCAGGTCGCTGGCGCGCAGTGTGCCGCCGATGCTTTCGAATTCCACCGTATGCGCTCGCAGGCGGTTGTCTTCGACCAGGTAGACGAGGCTGGCCTGGGCATGAACGACCTGCAGGGTTTGCCGCGTTATCCACTTCAGCAGCGCCTGAACGCTCGGTTGGTGCCCCAACTCGGCGATGATGTTCTGGTAGTGGGTCAGGGCCCGATTCATCCGTGCCATGGCCTGGGCCAGGCAATCCACTTCCAGCACCGAGGAACGTACGCCGCCCGCCGCGACGAAGTCGAAACGCGCCATCGCTTCGGTCTGTTCCTGCAGTGCAGAGAGCGGGCGGGTGATGCAGCGCGACACCAGCCAGCCGATGGGCAGGCACAGCAGCAAGGTGGTCAGGGCGAGCAGCGCGCCCTGCCAGCGAATGCGATAGGCGTCGGCGAGCAGTTCGTCTTCGGGCACCAGCAGCGCCAGGTACAGGCCATCGGGCCCGCCTTCGCTGACGTGGCTGCGCGAGACCACCCAGCGGCGCTTGTTCAGTGCTTCGATGCCCTGTTGATTGTGCCCGGGCGTCAGCTCGTGCAGCGCGCCGGCCAGCTCCGGCAGCAGTTCGGTCACCGGTTTCAGCCTGGGTTCGGGCGCATGGCTGAGCAGGCGTTGGCTGTCGGGGTAGGCCACGGCCAATCCTCTGGCATCGAATAGCACCACCTCGCTGCTGGGTGTGATCTTGTGCTTTATCAGCGTGGCGGAGAGGTCTTCCAGGGTGAGGTCTGCCGCTATCACCGCTTGCTCGCCGACTGCGTTGGCCAGTGTGGTGCCGATCACTCCGGAGGAAAAGAACACATAGGGCGTGGTGACTACGGTGCCATTCTGGCTGAGGGCACGGCTGTACCATTCGCGCATCCGCGGATCGTAATCCTGATTGCCTAGCGAGCGCTGTTCCAGCAGATTCAGAGTGTCGTCGAAGAACAGGTATTCACCTGTCCGGTAGGCGCCTCGCTGCTCGATCGACCAGATCTGCAAGGCGGCGCCTTCCGGGGCCTGAAACTGTCGCTGGATGGTTCGGTTGCGCAGGGCGCGCACCATGAAGAAGTCACCATCCCGATAGCCGAGAAACAACGAGGCCAGCTTGGGGTTATCGCGCAGGGCCTGGGCGAAGGGCGCAAGAAGCGCCAGACGCGCCTGCAGATCATCGCTGCGGGTGCCTTCGGCGAAGGCCAGCACACCGAGCAGATGATGAATGGGTTGGTAGGTGGCGCTGATGTCGCGCTGCACATCCTGCTGGATGTGGTCGAACAGGGTGGCACTGCTGGAGAAGATGATCGCCGTGGTCTGGCGATAGTTGAAGATGCCCAGCGCACCGCCGGCGAGTAGCAGCATCAGCATGAACAGCACACTGATATGAACGTGCAGGGGGAGCCTGCGTTCTCCGCGGCGAAAGCTGCTGGGCATCGCGCGTCGCTCCATGGTTGCGCTATTCACGGGCCAGCATAGTCAAGCGTTTACGGCTCTGTCGACTCTTATGAAGGCACTTTGTCATTATTGCTGGGTGGTCGCCGTTCTGCCGCCATGCGATTGTCCAGCCATTGTTGTAGACCGTGCATCAGCAGGGCGATGAACAGGGTCAGCAAAATGCCGAGGGTGACGTTGAACAGGCGTACCTGTGGTAAATGCCAGTCTCTGGCCAGGCTCTCTGCCAACAGCACGAAGCACACCGTGGTCTGCAGCACGAACAGGCCGTAGTTGTTGGCCTGCAGCGCGCGGCTGATGGTAATCAGCGGCAGCATGATGGCCACCATCAGTGGCGGACTCTGCAGGCTGTTGCCAAACAGGATCAGCAGCCCGGCGGCGCTCAGGCTGGCCATGCTCGCTTGCAGGGCGCGCACCAGGCTGCCCCTGAATTCCAGCTGAAGCGTGGTGACTACCGCAAGCGTCAGCCAGTAGCCACGTTGCAGATGCGCCAGGTTGACGATCAGGCCGGCGAGCGATACCGCCATGGTGCAACCCAGGGCGTACAGCCACCATTGCTGGCTTGACTGGCGACGAGCATGGCGGCGCAGTACCTTGAGCAGGCTCACCAGGCGTGGCATGTACGGCCACATGCGCAGGCCGTGAACGCCACGCAGGCCGAAGGCCAGGAGCATCACCCACAGCCCGCCGAGAATGAACAGCATGGCGATGGCGCAGGGATTGTTCAGGTTGCTGCTGCCGTATTGACCTTGCCCCAGACACAGGCACACGGTGAGGCCGATACCCAGCTTGCCTGCCTCGGTGCCGTAACGCTGCAACCAGGCCAGCAGCAGACCGAAGCATGCGAACAGCGACAGGCTGATGAGTGGGTGCGTCGCCGACCAGAAGCCCAGGCCGGCGCTGCAGGCGCCCAGCCCGGTGAGCAGCAGCATGCGCAACATGCCGAAGCGGTGCAGGGGGTTGGCCTGGGCGGCCTGAAAGGCGCCGACCGAGGCCCAGAGAAAGCCCGGATGCGCGCTGAACAACCCCAGCAGCAATGGCAGGGCACAACCCAGACCCGCCACTACGGCCGGGCCCCAGGCGGGTGGCCCGGCATGCCAACTGAACAACTGTCTGAAAACCTGGCGCATGGTCAGACCGGGCTCGAGCGACCGGTCATTTCGCGGGCCATTTCGGTGGCGTAGCTATCGGTCATGCCGGCGATGAAATCGATCATCCGCAGGAAGGAACGGTACAGCGGCCAGTTCGGGTCGGGCGCGTTGGGGCCAAGCAGGTCGAGAATACGGCGGTTCTTGAACGAAGGCGTGCGTCCGCCATGCTGTTCCAGCGCCGCACCGCAGAAAGCATTCAGCAGGATTTCCAGAGTGGTGTAGGCGCCGATCTCGTGGAGGGTCTTGCGCTTGTCCTGGAAGATCTTTTCCCGGGCCATCGCCTTGGCGGCCTGTACGCAGTCCTTGGCCGGGCCGTGCATGTGCTCGACCAGATCGCCTTCCAGGGTGCCCGCCAGCAGTGCGGACTGCTGCTCGACGAAGGCGTGAGCGGCGGAGTTGGTCAGGTGCTCGATGGCCTTGCCGCGCAGGATCGCCAGTTTGCGTCGGCGCGAATCGTTGGGGCCCAGTTGACGGTAGGTTTCCGGCAGATCATCGCCGACCAGATCGAGTAGCAGCGACTCCACTTCGGCGTAGTCGAGCAACTCCATTTCCAGGCCGTCTTCCAGATCGATCAGCCCGTAGCAGATGTCGTCTGCCGCCTCCATCAGGTAAACCAGCGGATGACGCGCCCAGCGCTGTTCTTCGAGTTGCGGCAGGCCGAGCTTGCTGGCGATCTGTTCGAGCAGTGGCAGCTCGCTCTGGTAGCAACCGAACTTGTGCTTCTTGTAGCCCAGGGCTTCCGCATGGCGGGAAGTCCAGGGGTACTTGAGGTAGGCGCCGAGGGTCGCGTAGGTCAGCCGCGTGCCGCCATCGAACTGGTGGTACTCCAGTTGGGTGAGCACACGAAAACCCTGGGCGTTGCCCTCGAAGCTGAGGAAGTCGCCGCGTTCGGCATCGCTCATGGCGTCCAGCCAACCACGCCCGGCCGCTTGCTGAAACCAGTGGCGAATGGCGTCTTCACCGGAATGGCCGAATGGCGGATTGCCAATGTCGTGAGCCAGGCAGGACGACTGCACCACCATGCCCAGGTCGCTCGGCTCGCACCAGGCCGGCAGTTCGCCGCGCAGCATCTCGCCGACGCGCATGCCCAGGGAGCGGCCGACGCAGCTGACTTCCAGCGAGTGGGTCAGGCGCGTGTGGATATGATCGTTGCTGGATACCGGGTGCACCTGGGTCTTGCGGCCCAGGCGGCGGAAGGCACCGGAGAAGATGATCCGGTCATGATCCTTGTGGAACGGGCTGCGGCCCAGCTCATCGGCGCTGGACGACGGTTTGCCGAGACGTTCACGGGTGAGCAGGGTTTGCCAGTCCAAGCGGGGTTCCTTTGCCGGCGACGGCGATGCGTCTCGTTGGGCGGGCCTGCGCGGGCGCTCATCGGCGACCGGCACGCGTTTCAATCGCTAGCTTCCCTGTTCGACGCGGCAACTGCAAGGCTGTTATTGCTGCAGATCCCGCAGGCGCTGCTGCAGGCGATTGAGATAGCCCATTTCGAAGGCCTGGCGGGCACCGTCAGGGTCGTACAGGGCTCTGGAGTAGGCCAACTGGCGCCATAGCTGGCGGGAATGGGGATCGTTGCACCAGTCGTCGGCATCGCGCATGCCCTCATCGACGATCGGCTGCAACGCCAGCGGGCAGTCCAGGACGATCGCCGATTGGCTACCGAACGATGGGATACTGGCCAGGCGGTTGTTCATGGGCGCTCCTTGCCTGCGAGTGATCTGAGTTTCTGCAGGTCGACGAGCACATGACCGGCGAGCCGTATCACTGGCAGCGTCCCGTCGTCTATCCAGGCCTGCACGCGCTCCGGGTATTCAGCCAGGCCGATCAGTTCGGCAAGGCGGCCGGGGGTGACGTAGCGAGGCGAGTCGAGCAGGGGAGAGAGGTCGAGTTCTTCCACTTTGATTCTGCTTCCTGCAACATGGACGGCTCCGTAGAATCATCCGCTGGACGATCAAGGCTGCGGGTAGTGTTAATCACTAAATATTAGTATGTCAATGCGTTTGAGCGCGTGACGCTTGATGAGAGTTGAGCCATGTCCAATAAGCGCTTTCTGTTCACGGCTGGCGAGCGCATGCGCGGGCTGCGTGAATTGATGGGGTTGAGTCGCAAGGCTTTCGCCGAAATCGTCGGTATGCCGCCCAAGCGTGTCGAAAATATCGAGAACGGCTGGCAGCGCATGCATGACGAGGACTTCCAGCGGGTCTGTAGTCAGTTCGAGGACTTCAGTCGCTGGATCTCATATGAAGGGCCGATCGACTCCGTCTCGCTGAAATTCAAGGTGGCGGATTCCGCGCAGAAGGCCGCTGTCTACCTCGTGCAGCACAATCCCGAACTCCTGGAAGGCAGTGGCATGGACTTGCAGCAATGGCAACAACGTCACCGTGATGTTCTGCTGGAGATCGACCGGCAGGCCAATGCGGCAGCCTCGGATCCCGACCCGCAGTGACTAGGCCGCATCCTGCTGGAGTGGCTGGTTACAGCCAGTGAGCGTCGATATCGACCAGTAGCAGGCGCGTGCCATTGTCGATGAATTGCCCGGCGGTCAGGCAGTACTGGTTACTGGTGGCGTCGCGGTAGGTGCTGGAAAGGATCAGGCGGCGCTCTTCCCAGCCTTCGGCCAGCAACTGATAGAAATACGGGCGCCATGACCAGTTATGACCGAGGTAACGGGGATCGGCCTGCCACGCGCCGTCACGCCATTCCAGATTGGGGGTGATCTGCGTGCCGTGTTGGTCGCACTGGTACAGGCGTAGCAACCAGGGGTAGGCAGTGGGTGCCGCAAGCGCTGCCAAGCCGCTTTCCAGGTTGTCTTTAAATTGTGCGAACAGCTCGGCGAGTTGTCGGCGCAAGCCCATCAGGCGGGCTCGCTCGGTCAGTTTCTGCTGCACATACTGGTCGCGCAGGCTGGCGAAGCGTTTGACGAAGGCATCGTTCTGGAAGAACTCGAGTTCCGGCTGCGCAAACAGGTAGCCTTGCACATAGCGGGCTCCGCACTCGAGGGCGAAATTCAGTTCGGCATTGGTTTCCACGCCCTCGGCGATGATCCAGCAGCCGGTCTTCTCAGCCATCATTGCCAGGGCCTTGACCACTTCACCGCTGGGGCCGCCACGGGCGGCTTCCTGGAACAGGCGCATATCCAGTTTGAGGATGTCGGGTTGCAGGGCCAGCACGCGATCGAGTTGTGAATAGCCGGCGCCGAAGTCATCGATGGCGATGCGTGCGCCAGCTTCCCGGTAGCGGGCTACCACGCCGGGCAGGCGCAGGCTTGCCCCGCCCAGTTCGGTGATCTCGAAAACCACCCGCCTGGGATCGATACCGCTACGCTCGAGTTGCCTGAGGCTTGGCAGCGCCTGCTCGGGGCGCAAGCGACTGATCCAGCGTGGCGAGATATTCAGGCTCAGGAACCATTGCGGTGGGGCGTCATGAAAACGCATCAGTGCCTGTTCGCGGACTTCCCGATCAAGTCGGCGCAGCGCAGTTGGCGGGGTTTTCGGATCAGCGAACAGCGGCCCTGCCGAGTGCAGGCGACCTTGCGCATCGCGCAGACGAGCCAGTGCCTCGACACCGGCGATCTGGCCGGTGGCCGTATCGATAAAAGGTTGGAAGACGGCGAGCGGTTGACCGTCGAGCACCGAACACATCCTTAGTAAGAGAACGGTAATGCCGGGGAGATATCCGGCTTGTAGTCGTTCCGTCTAGCAAGAATGTAGCCAGTATCAGGTCTCGCCTGGCTCGGATGATGGCGTTTCGCCTTTAGTGCGTGAGTTGCGTTTTCTGAGGATCGGAAAGGCGACCAATGCCATGCGCAGCCAGCGACGCCACTGGCCGCCGCGCATACCCAGCACCGTCAGCACGAAGGCACCGCCTGTGATCCAGATGGGTGCGTTGCTGTCTTTCAGTTCCTGGCGCCAGTGGCGGCCGAAATCCTTGGCTTTGTGCAGCGGCTGCAGCATGACCATGGTTTCGTGGCGAATTTCCTGGCGGTGCATTTCCAGGCGCAGGCGCAGCATGGTTTTACGCAATTCCTGCGTGGAGGTCTTCGAGGTGGGACGGCTCATGGCAGCAGTTGCTCCCGGTCGCGGGCCAGCTCTTCGAGGCTGGCGCTGAAAGGTGCGGGAGCGTTACGCATGCGCTGTATCAGGGTGGCAGCGCAGACCAGCAATCCCGCCCCGTAAACCAGGCAGAGCAGGGAGATGACCAGAAAGCGATGGTTGTCCCAGAAGGCGATCAACAGGGCGGCGGAGAGGCCGATGATCAGCAGCAGTCCGAACAATACACTCAAGCCAGTCAGGATCAGCAGGGTTATGGTGCGCGCCTGCTGTTCCCGAATCTCTTCACTGAACAACGCCACATGGCCATGAACCAGCCCGAGCAGGGCGCCGGCCAGGCGCCGCGGCGAAGGGCCGCGGCTGGGAGGTGGTGCTGTCTGGCTGTCATCCATGTGCTGTCCTGATCAACGTCGGCTAATGAGCATGCCGATCAGTATACCAATGCCGGCAGCGATGCCGATGGTCTGCCACGGGTGCGTCTGCACGTAGTCTTCGGTAGCGCCGACTGCAGCCTTGCCACGCAGAACAACGGACTCTTCGGTGTTCTTCAGGGTGGAGCGCGCGCGGCCGAGGCTGTCACGAATCTGTGCGCGCAACTCTTCGGCCTGGTCGCCGACCAGGCTGGCCGAATGCTGCAGCAGGGTTTCGGTATCGCGTACCAGGGCTTGGAACTCTTCAAGTAGCTCTTCTTTATTGGCGGGTGTAGCAGGACGCGAGGGAAGGGGGCGGGCCATGGATCGTTCTCCTGTAGATGGATGCGGTGTAAGGGTTCGAGTAGCAGCTGATTGGCCTGGTTCACTCTATCTGCGAATCGGTCGGAGCGGTGGCGTCGAGAGAGGCATAACGGTTGCGCTGGCGTGATAGGTTCGTACGGAAATGCGTGTTTATGATGCCTGTCGCGCAGGGGAGGAATTGTCTGGTGCGTTATTAACCTATTGATAATTAAAAATAAGTACTGATTAAGCGATATTTAAAAGCACCACTGTGGCGCCAGGGTCGGGATAAGGCCGAGTTGAAGTGGTTATTTATGCACCTTAATGGTTCATTTTGGTATGGTCATGTTCTTTTGTGGTGCCTTTTGCTGTGGGTCTCTGCTTCGATGCTAACCTTGACAGTGCCCGTGCAGGCGCCGATTCACGGCTCCAACCAACACGCTGTTCATCCTGATTACCGGCTTCGGCTTTCTCGAAATGGGCACGGTACGCCGGTTCGTTAGTGCTGCATGGCGACCCTAAACTTTTATCGGAAGCTGCCGTTAACTCTGGACATGCTCCGTTTCGGTGACTTGCCATGACTGTTTCCCATCCGCTGTCGACTTCGACGACAGGCCGCTCGCCACAAATCGCTGGCCAGACCACCATTCGCAATGCGGCCGACGCCCAGGTCGCGCTGTCCAACCGGCTCGCCGAGCGCCTGGGGCTGCCCGCTGGTTCGCTGACCGCCAAGCAGGATGACTTTTCTCCGGAGAAGGTGGCGGAGCGGGTACTCGGCTTTATCGAGCAGCGCCTGAAGCGCGAAGCGGCCTCCGGCGCCGATCCGGAAAAATTGCAGAACCTGCTGCAGCAGGCGCGTTCGGGTGTGGAGAAGGGCTTCGGCGAGGCCCGCAAGATTCTCGACGGCATGGGCCTGCTCAAGGACAAGGTCGCCAGTGACATAGACGACACCTTCCAGCGCATCCAGCAAGGCTTCGCTGGCCTCGACAAACAGTACGCCACCACGCCTGCCGCTGGCGGCAGCGCAGGTGCTGTCGCTACCTCGAGTGACCGTTTTGTGGCGGTAGCAGAAAGCTTCGAACTGGATATCACCACGCGTGACGGTGACCGCTTGCGCGTGTCGATCGCTCAGGCGTCGGCCGCCTGGTCGCGTACCGAAGGCTCGGGCAGCCAGTCCGGTAGCCTGTTGATCGCTGGCTGGCAGGTTGAAGTTCAGGGTGACCTGGACGATGCCGAGAAGGCCGCGCTGGAGAAGCTCTTCACCCAGGTGCAGGATCTCTCCAGTGCCTTCTACTCCGGGGACACGGCAGGTGCGTTCGATCGGGCCATGTCGCTCGAGATGGATGGCTCGCAACTGGCTTCCATGTCCTTGCGCCTCACCCAGACCAGTGTGCGCCAGGCCACTGACACCTATGGTTCGGTTGCCAGTCAGGGGGGGCAGCCGGCCAGCGCGGTCAATGGCGCGCTGACCGAGTACGCCCAGGGCCTGCTCGATGCCCTGCGCAATGCCAATGAATGGGTCAGCGACGGCAAGGGTCTGCTGCAGGATCTGCTCAAGGGCGGTTTCTCGCTGGACGAGCGTTTCGATAGCGCACGGCTGGACAAGGCCGAACAACTCAACGCTCGTCTGCTCGATGGCCTGCAGGGGCTGCTGGCTTCCACGCTTACCTCGAAAGCGGATGAGGGGGCGGCGAGCGCCTGAGTGCGTGGGCCGAGGTGCTAGACTGCTGCCTTTATCGACTGTGGAGGCTGACGCATGCTCCCTGAATGCCAACTGCTGGGAACCCTCGGCTGTCATCTGTGTGAATACGCCGAGGCGGTGTTGATGCCTTTCGTCGAGCACGGGCTGTTGGTGGAACTGGTGGATATCGCTGAACGTGAGGAGAGCCTGGAGCGTTATGCGCTGCTGATTCCCGTGTTATTGCGCACCGATACGGGGGCAGAGCTGCCATGGCCGTTCGATGCGCAGCAAGTCGCCACCTTTCTCGGCTGATCGATTGCCTGAACAACGATGAGCCCGGCGCCTTAGAGCCTGTTCACGATCTCTCGAGCAATGACAGCAGAAAAGCGGGAGCGGACGTAGGGTGGATGACGCTCTTTTCATCCACCATTGCGATCGTTAGGTTGGTGGACGGATGAAGCGTCGTCCACCCTACGAACGACCGCTTGCGCCACATTGCCGCCGATCTATAGGGGTACGGGTTCCTGTTTGCCAAGTGCACAAAGATCGTGAACAGGCTCTTAGAGCCGGGCCAGGTTTTACTTATTAAATTGCAGGGGAGTGATGTCCATGAGTGTGGTGCTGGGCGATGCGTTATCGCTGCTGTTGTTTCGTTTGCACAGTGGCCGTTTGCTGGGCATCAATCTGCTCAAGGTCAACGAGATCATTCCCTGCCCACCGCTGACCAAGATGCCCAGCCGACATCCCCATGTGCGCGGCGTGGCGACCTTGCGTGGCTCGGCGCTGACGGTCATCGACCTGGCTCGGGCGATTGGTGAGCGCGGCGGTGGTGATAGTCAGGACGGCTGCCTGATCGTTACCGAGCTCAGCCGTTCGCGCCAGGGGCTGCACGTACAAAACGTCGAGCGCATCGTGCAGTGCTCGACTCGCGATGTGCGTCCGCCGCCTGCAGGTGCTGGTGCGCGCGCGTTCATCACTGGAGTGACGCAGATCGACGGCACTATCGTGCAGATTCTCGATATCGAAAAAGTGCTGCATGAGATCGCGCCAGCTCCCGTCGAGGATGTGGACGAGCAGTTGCTCACCCCCGCCGAACGACAACTCTTGCAAGGGCGCCGAGTGCTGGTCGTCGACGATTCTCAGGTAGCCCTGCAGCAAACCCTGATCACCCTGCGCAAGCTCGACCTGGACTGCAAGGCGGTGCGCAGCGCGGCTAGCGCGTTGGCGTTGTTGCAGACTGCACAGCAGGAGGGGCAGCCAATCGAGGTGCTGGTCTCGGATATCGAGATGCCGGAAATGGATGGCTATACCCTGGTGCAACAGATTCGCAAGGATGCCGTGCTCGGAGAGACCTACGTGCTGCTGCACACCTCCCTGGACAGCACCATGAACACGGAAAAGGCCCGCGCAGTCGGTGCCAACGACGTACTCACCAAGTTCTCCACCGTGGATCTGAGCAAGGCCATGGTGCGGGCGTTTCAGCGTCTTGGTGAGTGAATGGGGCGTTACCTGGCAGGCGTTGAAGAGCAGAATCATGGTTCTGCTGCGGTCTTTTCGCTCGGTATCGCTTCGCTCCAATCTGCGCGGCCCGCCCCATCCTCATCTACGAGCGTCCGCTTCGCTTGAGTGTGTAAAAACACTCATCATGGAGCGGGCATCTAGATCGCTCAGCGGGATCTGCTTGTCCGGCGACTTGTTGAGCTGGACTGCGGTTGCTTGAAGCGATTTGCTCGAAACTCAGGTATTGGCGAAAGGTCGGTTGAGGTGAGCCGGCCCATGAGTCTATGGTTGACGTCCTGGCTGACACCAGGAAGGTGTCAGCCAGGACGCAGATCAAGTTACGACGGTCGGTTACCCTCCCAGGCATTTTGAAGTAGCTCTCGAATTGCCTTTTGCTCAATCGGACGAGGATTCCAGTAGGGGTTGGAAAGAGCGATATCTGTCGCCCGATCCAGATCCGCTTCGGTAAGCCCCAGCTCGCGCAGCGTCAGCGGTGCACCGAGGGACTTGGCCAGGTCGTAGAGGGCGCCACCTGCAGAGTCATGGCCGCCTCCGAGAGCTCGGATAATACGGGCTGCTGCGTCGGGCACCGCGCCGGCGTTGTATGCAATGGCGTGCGGCAAGACGACGGTATGTGTTTGGGCATGGGGCAAATTGAAGCTGCCGCCTAGGGTATGGCAAAGCTTGTGATGAAGCGCCATCCCGACGTTCCCCAATACGGTGCTGCAGAGCCAGGCGCCATAAAGACAGTCGGAACGAGCATCCAGGTCATCGGCTTTCTGAGTTACTCGGCCCAGACCTTCGGCCATCGCTCGGATCCCTTCTTCAGCGATCAAAGCCATGACAGGGTTGCCATCCTGGGCATAGAGACCTTCTGCCGCGTGTGCGATGGCATTCATGCCGCTGGTAACTGACATTCCAACGGGCAGGGTTTTGGAGAGCTCTGGATCGTAGATGACCGTTTTGGGCAGAACGCGGGGATCCTTGCCTGTTTTTTTCAGGCCATTCTCAGTCAGTCCATAAACGGGTGTCATTTCGGAGCCAGCATAGGTGGTAGGGATCGCCAGGATCGGCAGGCCCGAATCCAGTGCGATGGCCTTACCTAAGCCAGTCGTGGAGCCGCCACCAATCGCGACGGCGCAATCAGCCCCAAGCTTATTGGCTACTTCGCGCGCTTCACGCGCGGTTTCGATGGGTACGTGCATGACGGCTTTATCGAAGATGCCGGCCGCGCGCTCACCCAAAATCGAAGCGATCTGCTCTGCCTGATCCCGCTGCTCCGGCGTCGACAATACGAGTGCGCGGCGAGAGCCAAGTCGATCGATCTCGGCCTCCAGTTGCGAGAGGGAGCCTTTGCCGAAAATAACGCGCGAAGGGAGGCCGGTGTAGGTGAAGTTTGAAATAGTCACGGTGCATTCCTGTTGGTCTAGGTAGCCAGTGGCAACGGTTGCTAAGAGCTGGCGCCCGCTCGAAGGGGGCGCCGCTAAGGATTATTTGACGGGTGTGGGCTGGTAGGCGATCAGTCGCCATCCCCCGTTATGAAGGCACCAGACCGCCAGCGTGTTATTACGCAGTGTCTTGTGCACGCCACCCGAAGTGATCTCACCATTCATTTCGCCGAAGACCAGTGCCGTCTCTCCAAGAATCTGAACAGAGTGGATGGGGCTCTCAATGTGGTGATAGATGTAGTACCCCTCGCGGCATTTATTCAGGTAGCTGTCACGCGTATCGATCAAGCCGTTCGAGTGGGTATAGGTCAGCCCGGGATGGGCAAGTCTGAAAAATGTGTCGAAGTCGCCGAGCACCATAGAGGAGTAGCGTTGCTCCTCTAATGACCGAATCAGCGTCTCCGTTTCATTGATGCTATTCATCAGGCGCCTCTTGTTCTTATCGAAGGAGAGGCCTGAATGGGGGGGAGGCCACACTTGAATGGGTTAGGTGCACCTAACCCATGAAGCTGAGCCTATAGTTACGTTTGCGGATATAAAATATCGTTTCTGGAAAACTTTATTTCTATTGTGAAAAAATGCTTTGCCACCCAGGCAATTTCGCTACCTCTGCCACACCTACTGAGTGACAGCTACTGCGTCCAGAGTTTTTCGTAGTTGTTGTCACGGAAGCGCTTCACTAGCGCATCGATGAAGAGCCGAACCTTTGCCGGCATATGGCGCCGCGTTTGGAAGGCTATGTTCATGGTGAGGCGTGGCAGATCCCAATCATCTAGCACTGGCACCAGTTCTCCGCGAAGGATGCTGTCATGCACGATGTATTTGGGCTGTACAAGGATGCCCATGTCGTCGAGAGCCGACCTCACGAGAATCTGCCCATCATTCGTTGAAATGAGCGGGGGAACTCGGACGACGACAGATTCGTTTTTGCGAGTGAAGGGCAATTCGGTAGGGTTTACCGCGTAGTCGTAGATCAGCATCTTGTGCTTGGTGAGATCCATCGGTACCGAGGGTGTTCCGTACCGCTTCAAGTAGGAAGGGGATGCGGCCAGAACGCGGCGGGTCTCGGCCAGTCGGCGGATCGTCAGGCTGTTATCGGCTTCGAATTGCCGTGTGCGAATCGCCACATCGACATTGTTTTCCATCACGTCCAGGTATCTGTTGGCTGCGACGATGTCGAGGCTTATCTCCGGGTGTTGGCGGGTAAACTCAGGAAGCAGCGGTTCAATATGAAGTAGGCAGAATGACAGCGAGGCGGTGACTCGGAGTACGCCACTCGGTTTCACCACTGCGTCGCGAGCTACGTCCTCGGCTTCACGCATATCGGCAAGTACCGACTTACTGCGCCTGTAAAACTCAGCGCCGATTTCGGTCAACGACAGCTGCCTCGTTGTCCGCTGTACCAGCCGTACCCCGAGCCGCGTTTCCAGAGCTATCAGGTAGCGGCTTGCAGCTGATACCGACAGGCCCAACTGTTCGGCGGCTTTGCTGATGCTGCCGGAATCCGCAACCTGTACAAACAGCTCCATCTCCCGAAACGGATCCATTGTCATTTTCCTGAAAAATGGGAAGGTGTATCCCGAATATACGTGTTTTTTCGTGAAAGAAGAGAAACTAGACTCGGCTCACTCCACAAATAAAAACAAATGCGGAGGGAGTCATGACTCCTTGCTCAAAAGTTGAACAGTCCAACTCCCATGCTTCCCATGCGTGGCAATACGGCTTTTGCCTTCGTGGCTTCGCCCGAAACACGCTTGCGCTGTTTCAGAAGGCCGTACCGCAGTCATTCCCACCTTATCTGTACCAGACGCCCGTTTCTGCTGAAGGAGCAGGGCCTGCAGATCATCTAGTCCCGTCCCTTTTGCACGAAATTCTCCGCCACGAGCGCTGATCGAGCCTGGCTCATGGCTGTAAATCGTGCTCGTTGAGGCGCCGAATTTTCAAGCTGGACTACGTAAATCGCGGTTCGGCTACAAACAAAACCTGAAGTGAAATAGGAGATCGACATGGTTGGTATCGCGGTTCTCGGTGCAGGTCGCATCGGTAAAATCCATGCCACTAACGTAGCTGGTAACAAGCACGCGAAATTGATCGCGGTTGCTGATCCGTACGCATCTGCCGCTCAGAGCCTTGCAGGGGCGCTGGGCGCTGACGCCATGACCGATTGCGAAGCGGCGATCGACCGCAACGATGTTCAGGCTGTCGTTATCGGCACGCCTACCCACACGCATATCGGGCTGATGCTGCGCGCTGTTCGTCAGGGCAAAGCGGTTCTTTGTGAAAAGCCAATCGATCTCGATATGGCCAAGAGCCTGGCTGCCGTTGAAGAAGTGAAGCGCCTGAAAGGTCGCGTCATGCTGGCGTTCAACCGCCGCTTTGAAAGCACCTTCGCGGCAATGCGTGAGGCGATTGTTGCCGGAGAAATTGGTGACGTTCGCCAAGTCATCATCACTAGCCGTGATCCAGGGCTTGCTCCTGAAGACTACATAGAACACTCGGGCGGCATCTTTCGCGATATGACCATCCACGACCTGGATATCGGTCGCTGGTTGCTCGGCGAAGAGCCAGTGGAGCTGAGCGCTGTCGGCAGCCGCCTGGTCGATCCGAAGTTGATGGAAAAGTATGACGACTACGACACCGTCATGCTGCAGATGAAAACGGCGACCGGGAAGCAGTGCCACATCAATAACTGCCGGGCAACCGTCTACGGTTACGATCAGCGTGTCGAGGTTTTTGGTTCCAAAGGCATGCTCCTTCAGGACAACCTGCGCCCCACGACGATTCGTCGTTGGACTGAAGCCTCTACCGATGCACGCGAGCCGCTGCTGAATTTCTTTCTTGAGCGCTACCAGCAAGCGTACAAGTCCGAACTCGACGCATTCGTCGACGCGTTGGTCGAGAGCAAACCACTGCCGACAGGTGTTCAGGATGGCTTGAAGGCATTGCGCCTGGCCGAATGCGCTGTTGAGTCGGCCCGTACCGGCCGTGCGGTAATCGTCGAGTAATCTCTGCTCGCCTGAGATGACAAGAGAAGGAGATAAGCATGTCCCATCAAGTTACCGAGACCGTATTGGGTGTCGCTTGCCTAGGTATTACACACCCGCATACATCTGGGCGCGTGAAAGCCTTTCAGCGCATGGAGAATGTCCGTTTCCATGGCGCCTATGACGATAGCCCGTTGCTGCAGCCCTTTGTTAATGCGCTTGGTCTAGAGGCTCGTACGAAAGAAGAGATCCTTGCTGATCCGAACGTTCACATCGTTCTGGTACACCCGAAAAGCTATCTGATGGCTGACTGGGCGATCGAAGCCCTTGAGGCAGGGAAGGCGGTGCTTTGTGAAAAGCCGGCTGGCCGTGGCATCGCGGATACTCAGCGGATTGTTGAAGCGGTTGAGCGCACGGGTGGACTCTTCCAGGTTGGTTATTGCTGGCGATTCGCACCTTCTGTAGAGAAGATGCAGCAGGTGCTGCAGAGCGGTGAAATTGGCAAGGTGCTTCAGGTACGCGCCCATGCTGGATGCTCTCATGATGAGGCCGATACCAACCATATGAAGCAGCCTGGTGACCTGGGCGGGGCCTTCTATGTGATCGGCTGTCATACCATCGATCGCATTCTGCTGCATTTCGGTATACCCAATTCCGTCAACGCACGTATCAGCAAATTCGCAGGGCAGATGAGCGAGAGTGCTCGTGAAGATGCCGCCGCCGCAGTGCTCAATTACGACGACAAGATGGTCACCATCGATTTCATGTCGTGGGATCCCATGCCATGGACAGAGAGCTGGGACATCACCGCGTATGGCACCCACGGTGTAATGCATTCCACTCCGATGCCGGCCTCCTACAAGCTCTACCACGACGGTAAAAATGGTCACGCTCAAGGTTGGACGCACTGGAACGAAACCAGTTTTCCAGAAATTTGGGCAGTGAGGAAAACGGTTTATTCCCCAGAAATTGCCGAAATCGGGAACCCGATCTATTTCGATCGTGAGGCGTTCGCTTTCGTCAACGCGCTGCGTACTGGGGCGCCATCTCAAGTTCCAGCTACTCAAGCTCACAACATCAATATCCTGCTGAAGGCTCTGTTCGAGTCTGCCGGTAATGATGGTCAGGAAGTGAAGTTAGGCTAACTAAGCCTGGTAACCAAAGTGCGATGTACTGCCCCTTGAAATAGGGGGGTAGTGCATGCGCTCAACAAAAATAAGACACCTCCTAAAGGGTGAAAATAATGCGTAAATTGATAAGTGTTGCGGCGTCTCTGTTGTTTGCAGTTGCTGTTACCGGTTGCTCTGAAGAAACATCGGATTCCAAAGGCATTATTGGCATTTCTCTCCCCTCTAAAACGGAGGCTCGATGGGTGACCGACGGTGGCAGCATGGTCGCGGCCCTGAAAGAGCTCGGTTACGAAGCCGATGTGCAGTATGCCCAGTATGAAGTGCCTACCCAGTTGTCTCAGATCGAGAACTTGCTGGTGAAAGGGGTAAAAGGGCTCATCATTGCTCCCATCGACGGCACCACCATGTCTGATGTTCTGAAACAGGCGAAGTCTCAGGGTATCGAGGTCATCTCCTATGACCGTTTCATTCGCAACTCGAAGGACTTTAGCTATTACGTCACTTTCGACAACTACAAGGTTGGTCAACTCCAGGCGCAGTCGATTGTAGACACGTTGGAACTGGCCCAGGAGAAGGGGCCATTCAATCTTGAGATTTTCGCAGGCTCTACCGACGACAATAATGCCCATGTCTTCTACGCAGGCGGCATGTCTGTGCTGCAGCCCTACATCGACGCCGGAAAACTGGTTGTTCGAAGTGGCCAGGTTACTCTGGATAAAGTCGCTACGCCAAACTGGGAAGGTTCGCAAGCACAAGCTCGCATGGATAACCTGCTGAGCGCGTTCTATGGCAACAATCATCTGGATGCCGTGTTGACCGCCAACGATCAACTAGCGATCGGTGTCATCTCTTCTCTCCGCGGTGTGGGGTATGGCTCGGGCAACAGCAAAATGCCTATTGTCACTGGGCAGGATGCTGAAATTCCTGCGATCAAAGCGATTATTCGCGGCGACCAGAGTTCTACCGTATTTAAAGACACCCGCGCCCTCGCCAAAGCGGCAGCCGAGATGATGGATGCCACGTTGAATGGCACCCAGGTGAGCGTCAACGATACCCAGTCCTACGACAATGGCGTGATGGTCGTTCCGACGCAGCTGTTGCCTCCCATCCTGGTTAATCAGCAAAACTGGAAGCAAGTACTCATAGATCAAAGCAAGTATTACAGCGAAGACCAGCTGCGCTAGTTAATCCTGTTCCGAAGGGGTTCCAGCGACCGTTGGCTGCTGGAGCTAGCGTCCCGGTGCGATGAGAGAAACACAATGACAACTACGATTCTCGACATGCTGGGTATCCAGAAGTGCTTTGGGCCTGTCAAGGCGCTGAGTAATGTCAATTTGCAGGTTTCCCAAGGCGAAATTCACGCAATCTGCGGTGAAAACGGTGCCGGTAAGTCCACGCTGATGAAGATTCTCAGTGGGGTTTATCCGTATGGGAGCTACAGCGGAACGATTAACTATGATGGCCAGGATCGCCGGTTCAACGGCCTCCGGGATAGTGAAGCTGTAGGAATTTGCATCATTCATCAGGAACTCGCCTTGGTACCGATGCTCTCCATTACCGAAAATCTCTTTCTCGGCAATGAGATGTCGAGCTTCGGTGTCATCAATTGGGACGAGGCCCATCGCAGGGCGAAAGAGTTGATTGCGCGCGTGGGCCTCAACGCTGAGCCGCGCGCACTGGTGAACAGTCTGGGTATAGGTCAACAGCAACTAGTAGAGATTGCCAAGGCGCTGGCGAAGGATGTGAAGCTACTTATCCTGGATGAGCCAACTGCGAGCTTGAATGAAAAGGACAGCGACACACTGCTGGCGTTAATGCTTGAGCTGAAAGCCAAGGGCATCACTTCGATCATCATCTCGCACAAGCTGAACGAAATATCGCGGGTAGCTGATTCCATTACCGTGATTCGTGATGGCAATACGGTAGATGTCATGGACTGCCGGGGTGGAGCGGTCAGTGAAGACCGTGTCGTACACGCGATGGTTGGGCGGGAGCTTTCCGACCGCTATCCACCACGCGTACCGGATATTGGCGGGAAGATGTTCGAGGTCGAAGGGTGGTCTGTGGCTGACCCCGAACATCCTGAAGTCGACCGGCTGCAGAACATCGATTTCCATATCCGTCGCGGTGAGGTGGTAGGTATCGCCGGCCTGATGGGGGCGGGTAGAACCGAACTCGCAATGAGTTTATTTGGTCGCGCGTACGGCACCAAAATTCGAGGAAAGGCACGCCTTAATGGGCAGGAAATCGATGTCAGCACGGTAAAAAAAGCCATCGACCATGGCATCGCTTACGCGACTGAAGATCGGAAGGGATCTGGGCTGGTTCTGGGAGATGGAAGCGCCCGAAACATCAGCTTGGCCAATCTGCCAGCGGTCTCCAGTGCGGGAGTTATCGATGAGCATGAAGAGGCTTCGGTAGCTACCAGCTACCGACAGAAGCTTCGAATCCGTTGCGCTGATGTACAGCAATCGGTCGAGAGACTCTCTGGCGGCAATCAGCAGAAGGTGGTGCTGGGGAAGTGGCTGTTCTCCGACCCGCAAGTGCTGATCCTGGATGAGCCCACTCGTGGGATCGACGTAGGGGCCAAGTACGAAATCTACAGTGTGGTCAACGAGATCGTAGCCGAAGGCAAGTGCGTGCTGATGATCTCCTCCGAGATGCCTGAGCTGTTGGGTACTTGTGACCGAATTTACGTGATGAACGAGGGGCGTCTCGTCGGAGAGTTTCCGATTGAAGACGCATCCCAAGAGCGAATCATGCACGCCATTATGAAAAACGAGGTACTCCTGTGACTGACGTTATCGCACCCTCGGCAACAAAGAGTTCTCTATTGCCAACGCTCAAGCGCGGCGCTCGGGAGTATGGCCTTCTGGCCTCTTTGCTGGTCATTGTTGTGTTCTTTCAGGTGGCTACAAACGGGGCTTTGCTACAGCCTCTCAATCTGACGAATCTGGTTTTGCAGAACAGCTACATCGTCGTCATGGCACTTGGCATGCTCATGGTGATTGTCTGTGGTCATATTGATCTTTCCGTCGGCTCCATTGTCGGCGTCATCGGTGCCCTTGCTGCTGTCCTGATGGTGCATTACCAGATGGACTTCTGGATCGCCTCTGCACTGTGCATTCTTGCTGGAGCGGCGATTGGCGCTGCGCAAGGGTACTGGGTGGCGTTCTGGGGCATGCCGTCCTTCATCGTTACTCTGGCCGGTATGCTCGTGTTTCGGGGCGCGACGATCGCCATCACCGATGGGCAGTCCATCGGGCCGTTCCCAGAGACATTTGGCTTGATCAGCTCTGGCTTCATTCCGGACGTTTTCAATGGTCAGGGGTTGCGCATTACTTCGCTGGTCTTGGGGATCGCAGTCGCAGTTACCTTCTGTGTCATTGAGCTACGTAGCCGAAAGCGTGCTGCCAAGAGCGGAGCCGTGGTTGGGTCTTGGCTGGTATTTGCCTTGCGCAATGCAATCGTTGCGGGGTTGATCATATTCTTCTGCTACAAACTTGCAACCTACCGTGGTTTGCCAACGGTACTGGTGATCATGTGTGTACTGATCGGTATTTATACCTTCATCATGAACCGTACTGTTCTTGGCCGCTGGGTATATGCCGTTGGTGGCAACCTGAAGGCGGCAAAACTTTCTGGTATCAACACTACCCGTGTAACGTTCTTCGCCTTCGTAAATATGGGGGTACTGGCGGCAGTGGCAGGGTTGATCTTTGCGGCCCGACTTAACAGCGCAACGCCCCGTGCGGGGACGGGGTTTGAACTTGATGTGATCGCAGCCGTTTTTATCGGCGGTGCTTCCGCTTCCGGTGGTGTTGGAAAGGTAGTGGGTGTAGTGATTGGTGCTTTCATCATGGGCGTACTCAATAACGGTATGTCGATCATGGGCGTTGGTGTGGATTATCAACAGGTCATTAAAGGGGCGGTACTACTCGCCGCTGTATTCGTGGACGTGTACCAGAAAAACAAACATAGCTAACGCCCTGTGATATTTCTGATGTGTGTTGGATGTGCGACGTGAACTGAGGGTCTTCCTCAAAGTCCTGTTGAGTTAACACTTGCAGGGCTTTTTTTTGCCTGTTTTTCTTAGGTGTTGCTGCGGTGCTTTTGATTCTTTCGTGTGGAGAAAAGTGTTTTTTATTTTCTGACATATATTGTTTTCAGGGTGCCTGCTAGATTAAGTCCCGTCCTGTGATGCGTTCTGCTTAACAGTCTTGCGTTCAAGGCGTCTCGTCGATCATTTTATGAATTCTTCTTGCTGCTCTTGTGTGGGCAACTTTCGTGGATTTGAAATGATTGATCAATGCGTCGCTTGAAATTATGGATTGAAGAGAGGTTGGATCCAGGTAAGCCAATAACAACAAGAAGGTGGTTTAAATGAAGAAATTCAATCTGGGTTTGTCGGCCGCCACGGTGCTGGCGGTTTCGATATTGCCCATGACTGCAAATGCCTTGGAATTCACCGGCTACTTTAGGACTGGGGTAGGGGAGGCAAAGAACGGGCCTGGCCAATCGTGTTTTCAGCTGCCCGGGGCACCCTCTAAATACCGCCTTGGTAACGAGTGTGAGCAATACGGGGAACTGGATCTGCGTCAAGATGTTTTGAAGCTGGACGACGGATCGGTTGTCAGCCTCGAGGGCATGCTTTCCCTTTACAATGAATATGGGCATACGCCCAGGTTCACCGGCGAACATGGCGAGACGCGGCTGCCACAGATGTATGCCGAGTGGAGCAACATGCCGGCGCTCAATGGCGGTTCATTGTGGGCAGGTCGACGCTATTACAATCGTAATGATATTCATATTTCTGACTTTTTCTATTGGAACCAGAGTGCTACCGGATTTGGCTTGGATGAGGTCTTGATCGGTGGCCTCAAATACAGCTACGTGTTTTCGCGCAAGGATGGTTACACCCAGAAAGACTATATCAATCGACACGACTTTACGGTGGGAGGCTTTACCCCTAACCCAGGCGGTGAGTTGAAAGTGGGTGTCAGCTATATCGATAAACCTGATGCCAATGAGGCCCACAGCGGCTGGGCGGTGACTGCTCAGCACAAGCAAAAGGACTTCCTCGGTGGCGTTAACACTTTCGCACTTCAGTATGGAGAGGGCTCTGGCACGGGCCTTGGCTATACAGGTGACCCCACGCTCAGCAGTGGCAACAAGAGTTGGCGTGTGGTGGAGTTCGTAACATGGGATATGACGGCGAAGCTGAGTGGCCAGGTTCAGGCGGTGTATCAGAAAGATTCACGCACCGACGGTGCCGATCAGAACTGGATCTCGGTGGGGGCTCGCCCGGTATATGCATTCACTCATCAGTTCAAGCTCGCCGCGGAGATCGGTCGCGACCAGATTGAGGCTCCGGGAGGCACCCGCAAGCTTGATAAGTTTACAATTGCACCGATCTGGTCACCCTCTGGCCCCGGTTTCCGAGACCGCCCTGAATTCCGCCTTTACTACACCTATGCCCGCTGGAACGAAGCGGCACAAAGGGCGGCGAGTGAGCTGGCTGCAGGATCTGCATTGTCTGACACGGGGGCCTTCGGTAATGTGTTGCATGGCTCGAACATTGGCGTCCAACTGGAATATGGCTGGTAAGCAGCCGCCCTCTCATTAGCGGCAATGCTTTAATTCCTGAGGGCTTCTGATTGGTGTGGAGCGACCTGCTGCTGAGAGACAGGTCGCCTCCACATAATATGCACTGAAGTATTTTGAGGCGAGAATTCTTAAGTTTCATATCTGTTCAACCAGAAACTTCACTGTTTCATTTACTTGGAGTCAGCTGAGAAACGGGAAGCGTTGAAGGCCCATACGCAGGCAGCGCTTCCAAGAGATTGCAAGTAACTTGTAAAAAACATCGCAATATATAATTCAAGAAGAATATCCCTGGATCTATACAGCGTTATTGGCTTGGCGTAATGGCGGGTGTCGTTCTCGGACACCGATTTAGGGCGAGAATGCTCCCCGCAGTGAGCGTCTAATGACCAAGCAACGTCGTTCCTTTTCCACTGAGAAGCGCGAAGCTGCCAGCCTGGTGCTCGATCAGGGCTACAGCCATATCGAAGCAGCCCGTTCGCTTGGATTGGTTGAGTCGGCACTGCCTCGGTGGATCAACCCGCTTTAGGAAGAGCGAAACGGTGTCACTCCTACGAGCTGACATCCGAGCAGCAAAAGATCTAGGAGCTGGAAGCCCGATTCCGATCTGGTAATCAAGGCTTTGGACATGGCCTACGAGCAGCTTGGCCGGCCTCAGAACGTGCTGTTTCACTCAGACCAAGACAACCGAAGCTTCCGTCAGCGACTGTGGCGCTATCGTTTCAAGCAGAGCATGAGCCGCCGCGGAAACTGCCGTGACTAAAACGGTTGTTTCGCAGCCTAAAGATCGAGTGGATACCCGATTGTGGGTTACATGAACGCTGCGCTGGCACAGCAGAATATCGGTCGATTTCGGAGAAGAAGCGCAACGCAGTATCCGAGTTTAGTAGACCACCACAGGGCAGCTAGATACTGGGGTTTTGGCATGTCGCAGCCAGGTAATGATGCATGAAGCAAGCCGCACTCCGGGCTTGCTTCATCAAAGATTTTCTCAGGATTTAGGGAAGCGAATCTGCTCGAATTGAGCAATGGTCGTGTCAAAGGCACGCTTGGCTGCGACTTCCAACGGCAGTTTGCGTAGTTCAGCGGAAATCACTTCGACCCCCCATGGGCCTTGGTAGCCTGCGTCGACGACATTCTGAATGAAGCCTGTGACATCGAGATCGCCCTCTCCGCAGAGCTTGCGATAGTGAGTCGAGTCGTTGAACAGGGTGCCATTGACTTCCTTGGCCGCGTCATTGAGTTCGATAGACTTGATCAGGTCTGTCGGGATTTTTTGAATTTCGTCGTTGCTCATACCGCCACGTGCGACGTGCCAGGTGTCAATCAGAATGCCGCCATTCGGACGCACATCTTTAGTTAATGCCAGAGCACGGTCGATAGTATTGATGCTTGAGAAGGGCAAAAACTCGACGACAACATTCACTCCGAACGGCTTCGCCTTATCGCAGAGGACAGCGAAGTGCTCCCTCATCGCCTCGATGTCTGGTGCGTCTTCATCAAATAGACCACCAGCGACTTTGATGTTTCGCGCATTGAGTTCGCCGGCAGCTTCCAGCAGCTCCATGCAGATCCTGTCCGATGCCGTGCGACGCTCACCGCTCAAATGCCAGTCGATCAGGAATTCGACCTCAAGGTGTTTGATGCCATTGTCTTTGAAGATATTGCGGACGGTCGAAATGCCGTGCCTTTCTACAGTGTGAAGGATATCGGCATGAACGAGCCCCATGCCTCGCCAGCCCGCCTTGGATGCGGCCTCGGCACGCGCCTGCAATGAGTGAGGGCTGAACTCGGTTGCTGCACCAGGGTAGGTATCGCCGGCGATGGTCCAGTAGGCGGCCAGAAGCTCGATATTATTGATCGACATAGGGTGTGCTCTTATTTAACTACGGTTAAGTGTTTCAAACGTGCTGCTGGTCAAGGCAGCGCCGCTCAGCCAGTTGCCGCCAAATAATGGGCATGTCCATAACGGCTGGGAGTGAGGAGGGCCACGTCACTAACCCTCGCATTCTCCTCAACTGATTGCTTCGGACTTGTGCCATTCCCGACGGGGGCGGCTTAGGCGCTGCTCCATCAACTGCTCGATCTCCTCCAATGACAAGCCCTTCGTTTCTGGCAGGCACAGTGAGCAGAAAATGATGGAGCCTATGTTGATCACTGCGAACAGGAAGAACGTCATGCCACCGAAATACGTGAGGGCGACCGGAAAGACGAAGGCAACGATTGCATTGAAGATCCAGAACATCCCAACTGAAATGCCATTCATCAAACCGCGAGCGTGGGTTGGAAAAAGCTCCGACATCAGCAACCAGTAGACCGGACCGATGCACATCTGCATGAAGAACAGGAAAAGCAGGATTCCGGAGAGTGCCAGATAGCTCTGGGCAAGTGAATTCGGCATGAAGTTCATCACAATGCCCAGGAAAATCTGAGCGATGACAACGACGCTCAAGCCGAGCAGAAGCATCGGGCGCCGCCCCATCCGACCGATCAACCACATTCCGATCAGCGTCGCGATAACAGAGATCACACCATTGCCGATAGTCGCTACCAGGGCTCCATTAGTGTCCATGCCCGTGGATTTGAGGATGCTCGGGGTGTAGTACATGAACGCGTTCACGCCGGTGGCCTGAATCATGAACCCCAGACCGATCCCGATCAGCAGAAGTTTGACCAACCACGGCTCGCTCAGCTTGCTCATCATGCTTTGATGAGTACGGTCATGGTCACACTGTTCGGTAATCTCTTTTAGCTCGTGGTCTGCTTCTTCCCTGGTATCGCGAATGTCATGCAGGATCGCTTTAGCCTCGGCGACTCGTCCTTTGCTAACGAGCCAACGTGGTGACGTAGGGACGAAGTAGGTGCCTATAAACAGCAGGGCTGCCGGAACCATCGAGATCGACAGCATGTAGCGCCAAACAGAGGGACTCTCCAAGATGTGTGCGAATAGAGCACTGGAGATGTAAGCCAGACATTGTCCTGAAACGATCATGAGTTCGCTCTGACAAACCAGACGTCCCCGGTGTTTGGGCCCCGCGAGCTCGGCAATGAAGACGGGTACGGTAGCTGAGGCGCCACCTACTGCGATACCCAAGGCAAAGCGCGTGGCAACCATTACCCACATGTCTGGTGATAGAGCGCTACCGATTGCGCCCATGGCGAATAGCAAAGCCAGCATCTTGAGTACTTCAAGACGGCCGAATCGATCCGACATATGGCCTGCGAACAATGCTCCGAATGCGCCGCCGAAAATAAGAGAGGAGGCCACCAGTCCTTCGGTCAAGGGCGTCAGCCCCAGTCCTCCTTGCGATGCTTCGAGTGTCATGAAGGGGAGGGCACCCGAGATCACACCGGTGTCGTAACCGAATGCAAGCGACCCCATGGTAGCGATGGCTGCGATGCGCCAAAGAAGGCCAGTTTTGGAGGGGGCACCAGAGGTGGCGTAATCACTAGTACGCATGACTATCTACCTTTTATTGGATTTATTTGTATGTGTGATGGATCAAGGCTACAGATGATGAAAGCGAAAAAAAATCCGCAATAAGTAAATGTGTTTTCCTCTGCGTGAAAAACTGACAGGGCTTTGGTGCAGTAAATGAAAATCAGAATTTCGATTCTGTAGCTGACAAATGGGGCCGTGAAACCTACCGTCTGGCACCTCTTACGACGGAAAATGGTACGACCCAATGCCGAATGCAGCGAGTAGCTTGAGGCGAGACCTCACTTTCACAATGCCTTTTTCCAACGTTCTGCATCTAGGCTATGCAGACAAGATCAAGGCCACACGGCTCGCTGGTTACAGTGAGCTCACGCTGCAGCCTCAAGAGATCAAGCGTCTAGTTCAACAGGGCTTTTCGATCCAGGATATGCTTGCAATCGCAGCAGATAGCGGGGTTGCTATCAATCGACTTGATCCCTTGTGTACATGGAATCCCGCGTGGCAACCTAAAAACATGGATGAGGCATTTGTCGCCGATCACGCCATGAGTGCGGAGGCGTTCTTCGAAATCTGCAGCGCGCTTGGCTGTCGGTTCATGAGTCTGAACGCTACCTTTGCACACGACGCCTATTCAGTTCAGCAACAGGTCGATTACTACGCCGGTATCTGCCAGCGAGCAGCCGAACATGGATTGGTCTGCGACCTCGAACCTATTCCGATGTGGGGCGTTCGTACTCTGCAAAACGGTTGGGATATCGTGCGCCTGGCTAACCAGGCCAATGGCGGCCTGGTGTTTGACACGCTGCATTTCACTCGCAGCAATTCGACGCTGGAGACCTTGGCAAACATCCCGGGGGAGAGGATTCATTGCGTACAGATCTGTGACGGTGTCCTCGCGCTTCCTCAGGGCTTCACGCTTGAGGAAGACTGCTTTCAGCGTAGGTGGCCTGGGCAAGGCGACTTTGCCTTAAAACCGATCGTTGCTCTGCTGGACGAAATTGGAGGGCTTAATCAAGTCGGCCCTGAAGTTTTCTCAATTGCCAATGCTTCGATGTCTGCAGAGGACATCGCCGCCGCCTGCAGGACGTCACTCGAACACTTCGTCGAGCTTCACGAAACCCCCCAGATCCTGAGTCAGTGATGGTTTCAGCGTGTCCAGTAGCGCTCGTACTCGTTGCGCTTGAAATGCTCTAGGAGAAAATCGATGAACAGTCTTGTCTTCGCAGGCATGTAGCGTCGATCCTGGAAGGCCAGGTTGATGGTAAGTCGTGGTAGATCCCAGTCATCCAGGACGGGCAATAGCCTTCCTGAGATCAGGTCGTCGTGAATGATGTACTTGGGTTGCACCAGAATCCCTGCACCCGCTAACGCAGCAGCCCTCACTATTTGCCCATCGTTGGCTTCCAGAGAGGGCTGTACCTTCACTACCGCTTTCTCATCCCCGCGAGTGAACTCCATTGTGTTTGGATGGTTTGCGAGGCTATAGATGAGCATGTCGTGATCGGCGAGCGCCTCGACCGTGCGAGGAACACCACGCCGTTTGAGATAGCTCGGAGAGGCCGCCAGCACTCTACGGGTAATAGCCAGTTTCCTGACTGCAATGTTCGAGTCTGCTTCGAACTCTCTCGTGCGCACGGCCAAGTCAATCTCACTGTCCATGATGTCGTAATAACGATTGGCACCCAGGATCTTTACCTTGATTCTCGGATACAGCTTTTGAAATTCAGGAACCACAGGGGCTAGGTGCAGCATGGAAAATGAAACGGTTGCCGTAATGGTTAACGTGCCTGTGGGCTCAACCAAAGATGCATTTACGGAGGCTTCGGCTTCGCTCCACTCTGCAAGGAGGGTCTTGCAGCGTGCATAAAAGTCATGGCCGGCGTTAGTCAGGGCAAGTCTTCTGGTATTGCGCTCGATCAGGCGCACCTTCAGCCGGGCTTCAAGTGCGGCAAGGTGACGGCTCGCGGCTGCGTTGGAAATCTCCAGCTTCTCAGCAGCTTTGCTCAGTGTCCCTAGTTCGGCAGTGTGAACAAACAGTTCGAGTTCAGTGAAGCGATCCATTCCTACTCCTGCTAGCTATCGGTGGACTTTTTCATGAGAGAAATAAAGATTTTCATTTTTAGTATTTTATTCCGTCCATCGGCACTTTAGCGTACACGACAGAACTCTGAACAGTCCGGTGCATCGGTGTTTGAGCCGTAATTTCAGCCGACAGCTATCTGCTTGCCACAGCCACAATAACAACTCGATCCAAAGGCCCCTCCATGAGAAACCTAGATGAACAGACCATTACACAGGCAGTCCTGACCCGAAACTCAGGCACTGATGATCGGCGGTTGCATGAGATTCTGACTTCGCTGGTGCAGCACCTTCACGCTTTCGCGCGCGAGACGAAGCTGACGGAGGCTGAGTGGGAGAAAGGCATCGAGTTCCTGACTGCGGTTGGCCAGATCTGCTCGCCCACGAGACAAGAGTTTATTCTGCTATCTGACACCTTGGGCCTGTCGACGCTGGTGATCGCGCAGAATCACAAGAAGCCTGAAGGCTGCACCGAAGCCACCGTGTTCGGTCCTTTCCATGTACAGAATGCACCTCGCTATGACCTCGGTGAGGACATTACTGGTGGCCTTGCCGGGACGCCTTGGTTCGTTAACGGGCGGATTCGCAACATCGATGGTGAGCCGATTCCGCACGCGGAAATCGAAGTCTGGCAGGCCGATGATGCCGGTTTCTATGACGTTCAAAAAGAGGGGCTCGAGGCCTATCACGGGCGCGCAATTCTTCAGGGTGATAGCGAAGGGCGTTATTACTTCAAGACGATCGTTCCCGAGTGCTATCCCATTCCACATGACGGTCCGGTGGGCAAAATGCTGCATGCGCTCAACCGCCATCCCTGGCGCCCGGCGCACCTCCATTTCATGATTTCTGCGACTGGTTACGAGCGATTGGTAACCCATGTATTCCGCGAGGGTGGGGAGTACCTCGATTCAGATGCAGTCTTTGGCGTGCGTTCTTCATTGATTGCTGATTGGGTGCGCCATGATCCCGGGATTGCTCCGGATGGTAGCCAGCAGGAAAAGCCTTTCTACACGCTTGAGTTCGATTTCGTTCTTAATCGCTCCGCATTCTGACCCTATTACCTGGCAGTTATTGACGGTGCCGCGTGCACCTACACCCTGGAGCATCTATGCAACCCGTAAAACACATCGTCATGTGGAATCTGAGTGGCGATACAGAACAAGAACGCACAACAAATATTCAAAAATTGAAAAATGCTTTCGAGGAAATTCGCAGCGAGATTCCAGGCCTTCGCTTGCTCGAAATCGGTGTGGATTTCAGTAAGGTCGACTATGCATGTGATGTTGTTTTGTATTCGGAATTCGACTCAGTGGAAGCGCTGGAAGGTTACGCATCGCATCCGGCACATCTACGTGTCAGGGAAGAGCTGGGAACAGTACGGATCGCACGGCACCAAGTGGACTATCTGTACTGAAGCGCCTACTCCATCTGGCCAGTTGCTGCTGATGGGAGTGGCTTGCTTTCAGGAGTGAAAGAGTCGCCTCCAACTCATCTAACCCGTATGTGGCTGCAGTCCTGGCAGTCAATTTGGAAATGATTATGAGCAAAGACCGACCGAGTTCTTATACGGCCGTCGCAAAGTGGCTGCATTGGATAATGGCGATTTTATGGATCGTGGGCTGGCTGCTTGGGATGGTCGCTGTTTACCTGCGGGATCAAGTAAATAGCGATCATGGGATCACCATTCTGCACAAAGCTGTGGCCAGTAGTTTGTTGTTCTTCATTGTTATCCGCATCCTTTGGCGCCTGTTAAATCCGCCGCCAAAATTTCCGGATAGCATGAGCCCAGCCCTACAGCGAGCAGCTCACGTCGGGCACGTTCTTCTTTACACGGTGGCGCTGGTTGCATTACCCGTTTCTGGATGGTACTGGAGCTCAGTTGCGGATAAGCCTGTTCTGGTGCTGGGGCTGTTTTTGTTGCCTCCCTTGGTGGAGGCGAACCAGGATTTGTACAGCCTGGCCAAATGGATTCACACACTGTCCGCCTGGGGCTGTGGCGTTCTCGTCGGCGGGCATGTACTTATCGCTTTGAAGCATCATTTTGTAGATAAAGACGATGTCTTGAAGGGGATGCTTCTGGGCGGGCGTTCACGAGGGCGTCGGGAAGAGGTCGGTTGACTATTGGAGCTGACGGGTAGCAATGCTCGAACACTCTCGGCGCTTCGCTCGCCATCGGCTTGGGCACATAAGCGATGATACCGGCGTTGTGACAGGCCAGGTTTCTTCTGCGGTCAGCTACTGCTGCGAAGTTCTCGAAAATCAAAGGGATGAGGGCGCGTTTTTACACACGCACACTGACCTTTCAGAGATCCTGACTGCGCATTGCCGTAGTCCGCTTACGCGAGTCGCTGTTCACCGGTGAACTGCAAGGTGATCTTGCAGCGCCGGCAGAAGTAGCGGCGGCCCTTGGCGACCAGTGCGTGGCGTTGGGCGGAGAAGGGGAATTCGCCTTGCGGGCACTGACAGCGGTAGATGAAACGGCTGACCTGGCGTCGTTTCACGTCATAGCTGTGGCAACGATGCGGCGGCAGCTCGTAGACCCCACGCATGATCAGTTGCCATTCCTCACCATGTGGCTGGATGCGCGGGCCGAACAGTTGGTGGGCGATCAGATGAGCCACTTCGTGAGCGACCGTCTGCAGCAGGAAGTCTTCCTGGTTCTCGCGGTACAGCTGCGGGTTGAAGCGCAGTTTGTTTTCCGTGAGATGAGCCACCCCGGCCTTCTGGCCGCGCAGCTTGAAACTCACCTCGGGGCGTTTGAAGGATTGTTTGAAGAAGCTTTCCGCCTGCTGATAGCAGGCTTCGACGCGGGCGTGGATCTGGTCTGGCATGGCGGCATCGGAGGCAGGTGACTGTTGCCGATTATGCCGCAGATCAACTCTTCACGCAGTGATTGCGGGCTGAACGGTGTCTGCCTTCAGCGGTAATAACGCTGTAGCGTTTCCATGGCGTGGTTGATGCTCTGCAGCTGTTGCGTGCTACCGCCGCGATCGGGATGGTGGCGGCTGACCAGTTGTCGGTAGCGCTGCCTGATGATCGACAGGTCGAGCTCGCCGGTATGTGTGTCCAGCTCAAGTACGGCGAGGGCGGATTGTTTTTCCTCGCCGCCCTGCAAGCGTATCCAGAAGGCTTCAAGCAGTTTCCGTACATCCTCCGCACCCGTATCGCGCAGGTGATCGAGGTCGAGGTAATACTCGCGCAGCGGATCGTTCTCGCTCAAGGCGCTTTCACCCGCCTGGTAAGGCAAGAGGCGAATGCACAGTGGGCTGATCTGCAGCAGTGCCATCTGTTCGGCATGCAGCTGATCACGCAGCCTGTAGAGCGTGTGAAACAGCAGGAAGTGGGTGCGAAACAGTTCCAGCGTATCGCTGGGCAGGCGCTCTGCAGTGCCTTGCCTGCGGCTCAGTCGCAGCAGCAGCTGGTATTCCGAGAGGCCTTCGGGAGCTGCATGCAGTAATTCGAGCAGCTGCGCGGCGGGGGTGGTTTCTTCGTTCATCGGCTCACCTTAATCGAAGGTCGGCTGCCTTGCATGACGAAGCGCATGGACCACTCGGCGACGGTTAGCAGGCCGTTGAAAAACGTTGACGAGGCAGCCAGCGCAAGGCAGAAACAGGCGAAAAAGCGGAGTTTACGCATTGTAAATGAGCATGACTCGCTGCGCTCGCCCTTCGGGCCGCACTGAAGTGCGTTAGCCGCAAGCGGCTTGCTAAGCCTGTTTTTAACGCCGCGATGGCAACGCAGGTAGTTTTTCAACAGCCTGTTAGCCGTTTTGTGGCTGGGGTACGCATTATTTTCTGGGTAAAATGCGCGGCTTCAGTACTTCTAGCGGATTTTTGCGCGCCATGGGCACCCTCTCGGTCAATCAGAACAAGCTGCAGAAACGCCTGCGTCGGCAGGCCGGCGAAGCCATTGCCGACTTCAATATGATCGAGGAGGGCGACAAGGTCATGGTCTGCCTGTCCGGTGGCAAGGACAGCTACACCATGCTCGATATCCTGCTGTATCTGCAGAAGGTCGCGCCCATTCACTTCGAGATCGTCGCGGTGAACATGGATCAGAAGCAACCGGGCTTTCCCGAGCACGTGCTGCCGGCCTACCTGAAATCCATCGGCGTGGCGTACCACATCGTCGAGAAGGACACCTATTCGGTGGTCAAGGAGAAGATCCCGGAAGGCAAGACCACCTGCTCGCTGTGTTCGCGCCTGCGTCGCGGCACCCTGTACACCTTTGCCGACGAAATCGGTGCGACCAAGATGGCCCTCGGTCACCACCGTGACGATATCCTCGAGACCTTCTTCCTCAATATGTTCTACGGCGGCACCCTCAAGGCCATGCCGCCGAAGCTGCGCGCCGATGACGGGCGCAACGTGGTGATTCGCCCGTTGGCCTATTGCAACGAGGCCGATATCGAGGCCTACAGCAAGCTCAAGGAATTCCCCATCATTCCGTGCAACCTCTGTGGCTCCCAGGAAAACCTGCAGCGCCAGGTGGTCAAGGACATGCTCCAGGAGTGGGAGCGCAAGTCACCGGGGCGTACCGAAATCATGTTCCGTGCCTTGCAGAACGTGGTGCCGTCACAACTGGCTGACCGCAACCTGTTCGACTTCACCAACCTGAAGATCGATGACCAGGCCACGCCGCGCTTTCTGAATGTGATGAACCTGTAATTTCGAGGGCTGGCCGCAACGATGCACGATTACCGATGGCTGCACGAGTACTGCGTAAACCGCTTCGGTTCGGTCGAGGCGCTCGAAGCGCGCCTGCCGCAGCCGGCCTCTGACAAGAAGCTGCGGGCCCTGAGCGATGATCGCTATCTGTCGATCATGAGCCTGCGCATCTTTCGTGCCGGCCTCAAGCACAGCCTGGTGGACGCCAAGTGGCCGGCCTTCGAGGAAGTGTTCTTCGGCTTCGACCCGGAAAAGGTCGTGTTGATGGGCGGCGAGCGCCTCGAGCGGCTGATGCAGGACACACGCCTGATCCGTCACCTGGGCAAGCTCAAGAGCGTGCCGCGCAACGCGCAGTTCATTCTCGATGTGGAGCGTGGCGCACTGACCGGCCCGGCTGCTGCCGTGAAGACAACCAGCCCTGAGCCCGGTTTCGCCTTTGGCGCGCTGATCGCCGATTGGCCGGTGACCGATATCGTCGGACTCTGGCACTGGCTGGCGAAGCAGGGCAGCCAGCTTGGCGGCCTCTCGGCACCACGCTTTCTGCGCATGGTCGGCAAGGACACCTTCATTCCCAGCGACGACATGGTCGCTGCGCTCAAAGCACAGAAAATCATCGACAAGGCGCCGAACAGCCAGCGTGATCGTGCGGCGGTACAGGCTGCTTTCAATCAGTGGCACGAGCAGAGCGGTCGACCGCTGTGTCAGCTGTCGGTGATGTTGGCGCACACGGTCAATCACTGATGCACCCGCATCTGTCGCGCATCGCCTCGGCCATCGCCGCTGCGCAGCGGATCCTGATCATCACTGGCGCCGGTTTGTCGGCCGACTCCGGGCTGCCTACTTACCGCGGTCTAGGCGGGTTGTACAACGGCCATACCGAAGAGGGCTTGCCGATCGAGGTGGCGCTGTCGGGCGACATGCTGCGCCGCGACCCGGCGCTGTGCTGGAAATACCTGGCCCAGCTCGGCGCCGCCTGCCTGGCGGCTCGGCCGAACGCCGGGCATGTGACGATTGCCGACTTGCAGGCCTTGAAGCCCGAATGCTGGGTGCTCACCCAGAATATCGACGGCTATCACCGTTTGGCAGGCAGTCCGGCGGATCGCCTGATCGAAATCCATGGTGAGTTGGCGCCACTTCACTGCCAGCGGTGTGGCGGCGTGGATGAGCGGCTCGCCGAGCATCTGCAGCGACCGCTACCGCCTTTGTGCGCGCATTGCGGTGGAGTGCTGCGCCCGCCCGTGACGCTGTTTGGCGAGATGCTGCCGGAGGCGGCCGTCGAGCGTCTTTGTGCGCAGTTGGAGAAGGGCTTCGATCTGGTGATCAGCGTCGGCACCAGTGCCAGCTTTCCTTATATAGTCGAGCCGCTGCTGCGCGCATGCCAGTCTGGCGGAGTGACGGTGGAGGTCAATTTGTCGCAGAGCGAGGTCAGCGATCTGGTTGACTTCAGGATGGAAGAAAGGGCCTTAGATGTTTTCCCGGAACTACTGAGTCACATAAAGCATCATAGAATTTGCAAATGGCCCTGTTAGTAGGCATAGTCGCGGCTGTTAATTTTTCACGCCACGGTCGTGCCCATGCGCAAACGCTTCGCACCCCTCGTGCCTCTCGCACTTACGATGGTTCTCGCCGCCTGCGCTAACCATGCTCCACAACCCCAGATCGACGCCCCTGTCCAGGCTTCTCTGCCTGCCAGACCGGTGGTCGCAGCGCCTGTTCTGGACAGGAACGATGCTGTCGAAGACGACGCAGTCGCCGACTTTGCCGATCACGCGCCCTATGAGCTTCCGGTTCTGGCGGATAGTGTCCTCGAGAAAGGGCTTTCCCTGGTCGGTACCCGCTACCGCTTCGGTGGTAGCTCGGTGAAAACCGGTTTCGATTGCAGTGGCTTCATCGGTTATCTGTTCCGTGAGGAACTGGGCATGGAACTGCCGCGTTCGACTCGCGAAATGATCAAGATCGACGCACCGCTGGTCGAGCGCAAAGAGCTGGAGCCCGGTGATCTGGTGTTCTTCAGCACCAATGGGCGCGGTCGTGTCAGCCATGCCGGCATCTATCTGGGGGATGATCAGTTCATCCATTCTTCCAGCAGCCGCAGTGGTGGTGTGCGGGTCGATAGCCTGGATGATCGCTACTGGAAGCGCACCTTCATCGAAGCCAAGCGTGTCCTGGCTCTCGCGCCGACCGAGCATCTGGCCTCCCAGCATTGAGGTACTGCTGTCCGGTCTTGTAGAGATCGGGCAACATCTTGATGGTTTTCAACGAACTGCAGCGTAAAGCTAAAGCTTGCACTGCAGTTGTGAACGCGGCAGAGTAGGACGCATCCAGGCTCCAGGATCGTCCGTCCATGACTGCTACCGTCCGCATCGCCTTCCTGCTTCTCGTCGCACTGCTCAGTGCCTGCTCCAGTCGAGCGCCGGTACCCGTTCCGCAACCAGTCGTTGTAGCGCCCGTTCCTGGCGGTTATCAGGGCGGTGCCGACGATGTGCTGTTTCGTGCCCTGGGTCTTGTCGGCACGCCTTATCGCTACGGCGGCAATACGCCGGCCAGTGGCTTCGATTGCAGCGGCTTGATCGGTTATGTCTACCGCGATGCAGCCGGCATCCAGTTGCCTCGTTCGACGCGCGAGCTGATCAGCATGCGAGCGCCGACCATCGGGCGTGAAGCCCTGCGCAGCGGTGATCTGGTGTTCTTCGCCACCAATGGCGGCCGTCAGGTCAGCCACGCCGGCATCTATGTCGGTGAAGGTCGCTTCGTGCATGCGCCGTCCTCGGGCGGCACCGTGCGCCTCGACAGCCTCGGCAACAGCTACTGGCAGCGCACCTACATCGAAGCCAAGCGCGTCTTTCCGGTCGAGCTGGCCAGCCATCCCTGAGTCTTCGATTGACGCTGGCGCAGCCAATCCTTACCCTTCGTCGCTTGCTTCAGGTGTCCCCGCTTTCGACCGGGGGTGAAACTGGGAAGTCGGTGCGCCACTGCTCTATTAAGCAGGCAATGCCGACGCTGCCCCCGCAACGGTAAACGAGTCAAACCGCGTTTTTTGCCACTGTATCGCTGATACGGGAAGGCGGCGCTGGTGGCTGCGTCTGGATCAGACGCGGCGCTCGCAAGCCCGGAGACCGGCCTGTCGCTTTCCTGAGTTGCGCGGTGGGCGCGGCCGATGCGCGATCGATCCGGTCAGCGCCCGCCTTCCCTCTGTGTGAGCCTTTTATTGTTCGGCATGAGCCTGGTTCCTGCCCGACCGTTTCACCTGCGTGCGCCTGGCAGCCCGGCGCTGAGGAGATCCCATGAGCCCATCCCCAAGCCGCGAATCGACAGAGCGCGATGCGCGACACAACGCCCGCATGGCGCGCAAGAAAGCCCTGATGGACGAGAAGATCGCTCAAGCTCAGGACGAGTACGGGCTGTTGCTGGTACACAGCGGCAATGGCAAGGGCAAGAGCAGTTCTGCCTTCGGCATGGTCGCCCGCGCGCTGGGTCATGGGCTGAAAGTTGGCGTGGTGCAATTCATCAAGGGCGGCATGGCCACCGGCGAAGAGCATTTCTTCCGCCGTTTTCCCGATGAGGTCAGCTATCACGTGATGGGCGAGGGCTACACCTGGGACACCCAGGATCGCCAGCGCGACATCGAGAAAGCCCATCGGGCCTGGGAGGTCGCTCGGCAACTGCTGAGCGACCCGCAGATCGCCCTGGTGGTGCTGGACGAGCTGAACATCGCCCTCAAGCATGGTTATCTGGATGTGGATGTGGTGCTGCGTGATATCGAATCGCGCCCCGAGCTGCAGCATGTGGTGGTCACCGGCCGTGGCGCGCCACCAGCGATGATCGAGGCGGCGGATACCGTTACCGAGATGACGCTCGTGAAGCATGCCTTCAAGTCCGGCGTCAAAGCGCAGAAAGGCGTCGAATTCTGATGAGTATGGTTTCCAGTCCCGATGCTGGCGAACGCGCGCCGCGTCACTGCCCGGCACTGTTGATCGCGGCCCCGGCGTCGGGGCAGGGCAAAACGACCGTTACGGCTGCCTTGGCACGCCTGCACTCCCGCCAGGGCAAGCGCGTGCGGGTATTCAAATGCGGGCCGGACTTTCTCGACCCGATGATCCTGTCCCGCGCCAGTGGCAACCCGGTGTATCAGCTGGATCTGTGGATGGTCGGTGAGGCCGAGAGCCGCCGCCTGTTGTGGGAGGCCGCTGGCGAGGCTGACCTGATTCTCATCGAGGGGGTGATGGGCCTGTTCGACGGCTCGCCGTCCGCCGCCGACCTGGCTCGCCGCTTCGGTGTGCCGGTGTTGGGCGTGATCGATGGCTCGGCCATGGCCCAGACCTTCGGTGCGCTTGCCGTCGGCCTGGCCAGCTATCAGCCTGATCTGCCGTTCTCCGGCGTGCTCGGTAATCGCGTCAACCCCGGGCGGCACAATGACCTGATCCGTGACAGCCTGCCGGAATCCATTCGCTGGTACGGCTCACTGCCGCGCAGCGCCGCCATCGAATTGCCGAGCCGGCACCTGGGGCTGGTGCAGGCAGGTGAACTTGCCGACCTCGATGTACGTCTGGATACCGCTGCCGACGCTCTCGCGCAGACGGCGACCGTAACTCTGCCGCCGCCCGTGACTTTCGCGGCTCCGCCGATGTCGCCCGTACAGCCACTGCTGGATGGTGTGCGTATCGGCGTGGCCCGTGACTCATCCTTTGCTTTCACCTATCAGGCCAATCTCGATCTGCTGGAGCAGATGGGCGCGACCCTGGTGTTCTTCAGTCCGCTGGCCGATGAGCAGCTACCCGAGGTGGATAGCCTTTA
Organism: Phytopseudomonas daroniae; assembly: GCF_004327275.1. Taxonomy (NCBI): domain Bacteria; kingdom Pseudomonadati; phylum Pseudomonadota; class Gammaproteobacteria; order Pseudomonadales; family Pseudomonadaceae; genus Phytopseudomonas; species Phytopseudomonas daroniae. The sequence continues at coordinate 278,949 of NZ_QJUJ01000005.1, read as the reverse complement.
TCTGCCCGGCGGTTACCCCGAACTGCATCTGCAGGCGTTGGCGGCTAATCGCTCGATGATCGAGGCCATCTCGGCTCATCAGCATGCCGGCAAACCGATCCTCGCCGAGTGCGGTGGCATGCTCTACCTGCTCGATGCGCTGAGCGATGTGGCCGGTGAGCGAGCCGAACTGGCCGGGCTGGTGCCCGGCCACGCACAGATGCAGAAGCGCCTGGTCGCCCTGGCGCTGCAGGCGGTGACGCTGCCCGAAGGGTTGCTGCGTGGGCACAGCTATCACCATTCACGCCTCGAGTCCGATCTGCAGCCGCTGGCCCTCGGCGAGTGCCCCAACGACAAGCCGGTGAGCGAGGCGGTGTTCCGTCTCGGTCGACTTACCGCGTCCTATATTCACTTTTACTTGCCGTCCAATCCGGCCACTGCAGCGGCATTGTTGCGGCCATGAACGATCACGCCTTCAGCGCTGACGAGCGCGCCGCGGTCTATCGGGCCATCGCCGAGCGCCGCGATATGCGTCATTTCAGTGGCGGCGAGGTGGCGCCCGAGCTGCTGGCGAAGTTGCTCGAAGCGGCCCACCAGGCGCCCAGTGTGGGCCTGATGCAACCGTGGCGCTTCATCCGCATCACCCGGCCGGTGCTGCGTGAAGACATCTATCAGTTGGTCGAGGCCGAACGCCGGTTGACCGCCGAGGCTTTGGGCGAGCGTTCCGATGCGTTCATGCGGCTCAAGGTCGAGGGCGTTCGCGAGTGCGCCGAAGTGCTGGTTGCAGCGCTGATGGACGGGCGCGAGGCCCATGTATTCGGGCGACGCACCCTGCCGGAAATGGACATGGCGTCACTGTCCTGCGCCATTCAGAATCTCTGGCTGGCTGCTCGAGCCGAAGGGCTGGGCATGGGCTGGGTATCGCTGTTCGATCCTGCGGCGCTGGCCGAGTTGCTGGGCATGCCGCCTGGCAGCAAGCCCGTGGCGGTGTTGTGTCTCGGCCCGGTTGAAGCGTTCTATCCAGCGCCGATGCTGGCCCAGGAAGGTTGGGCCGAGGTGCAGCCATTGAGTGAATTGCTGTTTCAGGATCGCTGGGGAACCCATGAATAGCAGCGTGCGCTTATGAGCCTGATCCTCAGTGCGGTCGCTGGCGTTGCGCTGGACGCTGCTCTCGGTGAACCCAGACGCTGGCATCCATTGGTGGGCTTTGGCAAGTTGGCCAGTCGTCTGGAGCAGCGTTTCAACCCGTCCGGTGGTGGCTGGCGCAGCCATGGCGTCAGCGCCTGGTGCCTGGCGGTATTGCCGTGGACGCTGCTGACCATCCTGCTCGTGCAGTTACCCTGGATCGGCTGGCTGGTGCAGATCGTCGCCCTGTACGCGGCCCTTGGCCTGCGCAGCCTCGATCAGCACGCCCAGCCAGTGGCCCAGGCGCTACGCCTTGGCGATCTGCCGTTGGCCCGCCAGCGGGTCGGCTATATGGTCAGCCGCCGCACCGAGGATCTTGATGCCACCGGCGTCGCCCGTGCCGGTACCGAGTCGGTACTGGAGAATGGCAGCGACGCGGTATTCGCCGCGCTGTTCTGGTTTCTCGTCGCAGGCGCGCCAGGGGTGGTGCTGTATCGCCTGAGCAATACCCTGGACGCCATGTGGGGCTACCGCAACGAGCGCTTCGAGCGCTTTGGCTGGGCCGCCGCGAAGATCGACGATCTGCTCAACTACGTACCGGCGCGCCTGGTGGCGCTGACCTATGCGTTGCTCGGGCGAACCGCCACGGCGCTGCGTTGCTGGGAGCGGCAGGCGCCGCAGTGGGATAGCCCCAACGCCGGGCCGGTGATGGCCGCCGGTGCCGGTGCGCTGGGCGTCAGCCTCGGCGGTGCAGCCATCTATCATGGCGAGGTGCACCAGCGCCCCGAACTCGGCGAAGGCCCGAAGCCCCAGGCGCGGGATATCGAACGGGCGATGAACCTGGTCTGGGGCGGCGTGCTGTTGTGGCTGTCGCTGATGCTGATCGTGGGGGTGTGCGTTGCTTGAGCATGGCGGGCGATTGCGCCGGGCGGCCCTTCAATACGCTATCGAGCTGGCCGACTGGCTGGACGTTTCGACTGGCGTGGCGCCGTATGGTCTGCCGCTGCCTGCGATTCCAGAGCAGGCCTGGGTGCGTTTACCTGAGCTGGATGATGGCTTGGAAGCGGCTGCCTGCGCCTATTACGGCGTCGGGCGGTTATTGCCGGTGGCCGGTTCCCAGGCGGCCATCCAGTGCCTGCCGCGGCTGCGACGTGAGGCGCGGGTGGGCATCGTCTCGCCAGCTTACGCCGAACATGCGGCGGCCTGGCAGCGCGAAGGGCACCGGGTGCTGGAAATCAGCGAGGCGAGCGTCAACCGAGCATTGGAGCGGCTCGACGTGCTGTTGCTGGTCAACCCCAACAACCCCACCGGGCGACGTTTTTCCCCGCAGCAGTTGTATGCCTGGCATGCGCGTCTGGTCGCACGTGGTGGCTGGCTGATCGTCGACGAAGCCTTCATCGATTGCACGCCGGAGCAGAGCCTGGCCGCCCACAGCCATTTGCCGGGGCTGATCGTGTTGCGTTCGTTCGGCAAATTCTTCGGCATGGCTGGCGCGCGGCTGGGCTTCGTGCTGGCCGATACCAGGCTGCTCGCCGAGCTGGAAGAAATGCTCGGCCCCTGGACTGTCAGCGGGCCGACCCGCTGGATGGCGACCCATCTGCTGGAAGATCGCGCCAGCCAGCAGGCTCAGCGGCAGCGCCTTGTCAGGGACGGTCAACGCCTGGCCGACCTGTTGCGTGAGCATGACCTGCCACCCACCGGCGGTTGCGCGCTGTTCCAGTGGATTGCCTGCGAGCGTGCTGCCTTGCTACACGAGTTTCTTGCCTGTAATGGCATTCTCACCCGGCTGTTCGAGCGGCCGGCAAGCATTCGTTTCGGCCTGCCGCCGGACGAAGAAGGCTGGCAGCGCCTGGATCGGGCGCTGACCGTATTCGCCGAGGAGTCGCGATGAGCCTGCCTGAACCGGGCGCCACCCTGATGGTGCAGGGCACCACCTCGGATGCCGGTAAAAGTACCCTGGTGACCGCGCTGTGCCGCTGGCTGCGCCGCCAGGGTGTCAGCGTGGTGCCGTTCAAGCCACAGAACATGGCGCTCAACAGTGCGGTGACCGCCGACGGCGGCGAGATCGGTCGCGCCCAGGCGGTGCAGGCCCAGGCGTGCGGTCTGCCGCCCCATACCGACATGAACCCGGTGTTGCTCAAACCCAACAGCGACACCGGCGCTCAGGTGATCATCCACGGCCAGGCCATCGGCAACATGAATGCCGTGGCCTATCACGACTATAAACAGGTCGCCCGCGAGGCGGTGCTGGCTTCCCACCAGCGCCTGCAGGCAACACATCAGGTGGTGATGGTGGAAGGCGCAGGCTCTCCCGCGGAGATCAACCTGCGTGCCAACGATATTGCCAACATGGGCTTTGCCGAGGCGGTCGACTGCCCGGTGATTCTGATCGCCGATATCGACAAGGGCGGTGTGTTCGCCCATCTGGTCGGTACTCTGCAACTGTTGTCGCCCAGTGAGCAGGCGCGTCTCAAGGGTTTCGTGATCAATCGCTTTCGCGGTGATATCGCCTTGCTGCAACCGGGCCTGGACTGGCTCGAGCAGCGCACCGGCAAGCCGGTGCTTGGCGTGCTGCCCTACCTGATGGATTTCCATCTGGAGGCCGAGGACGCCATCGACCGTCGCCAGGTGGGCAAGGCCGAGCAGGTGCTCAAGGTGGTGGTGCCGGTGCTGCCGCGCATCAGCAACCACACCGATTTCGATCCGCTGCGCCTGCACCCTCAGGTCGAACTGACCTTCGTCGGCCCCGGCGAAGCGATTCCGCCCGCCGACCTGATCATCTTGCCTGGCTCCAAGAGCGTGCGTGCTGACCTGGCCTTCTTGCGCAGCCAGGGCTGGGCCGAAGCCATCGACCGGCACCTGCGCTACGGCGGCAAGCTGCTCGGTATCTGCGGCGGGCTGCAAATGCTCGGGCGCCGGGTCGAGGATCCAAGCGGGTTGGAGGGGCCCGTCGGCGGTAGCGATGGTTTCGCCTTGCTGCAGATCGACACGGTGCTGGAATCCCACAAGCAGTTGCGTAATGTCAGTGGGCGGCTGTGCCTGGAAGATGCGTTGATCTGCGGTTACGAGATTCATGCCGGGGTGACTTCGGGTGCCGATCTGCAACGCGCCGTGGTTCGGCTCGATGACGGCCGCGCGGATGGCGCGCTGAGTGCGGATGGCCAGGTCATGGGTACCTACCTGCACGGTCTGTTCGAATCCTCGGCAGCCTGTTCGGCGCTGCTGCGCTGGGCCGGTCTTCAGGATGTGCAGGTGGTGGATTACCACGCCTTGCGCGAGCGCGATATCGAGCGCCTGGCCGATCTGGTCGAGGCGCATCTGGATCAGGCGGCACTGCGAGCGCTCTGCGGCCTGGCTGTCCACACGGAGATCGAATAGATGCAGGAGTTGATTCTCGGCGGCGCACGCTCCGGCAAGAGCCGATTGGCCGAGCGGCTGGCCGATGAGTCGGGCCTGGAGGTGATCTATATCGCCACCAGCCAGGCGCTCGACGGCGAGATGAGCAGCCGTATCCGGCAGCATCGCGATCGCCGCCCGGCACACTGGGGCCTGGTCGAGGAACCGCTGGCGCTGGCCCGGGTACTCGGCGAGCAGGCATCCGCGCAGCGCTGCCTGCTGGTCGATTGCCTGACCCTGTGGCTGACCAACCTGCTATTGCTGGAGGACGACGCGCGCCTGGTGCGCGAGCGCGACGCGCTGCTGGCTTGTCTGCAGGCGTTGCCGGGCCGGCTGATTCTGGTCAGCAACGAAACCGGTCTCGGTGTGGTGCCGATGGGCGAGTTGACCCGTCGCTATGTCGATGAAGCCGGCTTGCTGCACCAGGCCATCGCCGAACGCTGCCAGCGCGTGGTGTTCACGGTGGCTGGCCTGCCCATGATTCTCAAGGGAGATGCGCTATGAATCTCGATTGGTGGCTAAATCCCTGTCAGCCCCTCGATCAGGTTGCGCGCGACAAGGCCGAGGCGCGGCAGCAGCAACTGACCAAACCAGCTGGCTCGCTCGGCGAACTGGAGCGCCTGGCGATTCACCTTGCTGCGCTGCAGGGGCGTGAGCGCCCAAGTATCGACAAGGTATGGATCGCCATTTTCGCGGGCGATCACGGTGTGGTCGCCGAAGGCGTATCGGCATACCCGCAGGCGGTGACGGGGCAGATGCTGCGCAATTTCGTCGGCGGTGGCGCGGCGATCAGTGTGCTGGCTCGGCAGTTGGGCGCGTCGCTGGAGGTGACCGATCTGGGAACGGCGCTGCCGCTCGAGCCGCTGCCAGGCGTGCGTCATCTGCATGTCGGCGCCGGTACCGCCAATTTCATGCGTGAGGCGGCGATGACCCCGGCCCAGGCCCTGATCGCCCTGCAGGCAGGGCGCAACAGTGTTGTCCGTGCCGCACAGGATGGTCGTGAGCTGTTCATCGGTGGTGAGATGGGCATTGGCAACACCACCTCGGCGACGGCGTTGGCTTGTCTGCTGCTGGATTGCCCGGTGGCTGATCTGGTGGGACCGGGCACCGGGCTTGCCGCTGCCGGCGTAGCTCACAAGACACAGGTTATCGAGACGGCGCTGGCGCTGCACCGTGGGGCCGCCAGCGAACCGATAGAAGCCTTGCGTTGCCTGGGCGGTTTCGAGATCGCGGCGCTGACCGGCGCCTACCTGGCCTGCGCACAGCAGGGGGTGGTGGCGCTGGTCGACGGTTTCATCTGCAGCGTCGCCGCCATGCTGGCGGTGCGCCTGAACCCGGCGTGCCGCGACTGGCTGCTGTTTTCCCATCAGAGCGCCGAGCCCGGCCATCAGCGCCTGCTCGCCGCCTTGCAGGCCACGCCGATAGTGAGTCTGGGCTTGCGCCTGGGCGAGGGCAGCGGTGCTGCACTGGTGGTTCCGATGCTGCGTCTGGCCTGTGCGCTGCACAATGAAATGGCCACCTTCGCCGAGGCGGCGGTGGCGGATCGCGCACCGTGATTCTGCACTTGCTGCGCCACGGTGAAACGGAGCAGGGCGGCGGTCTGCGTGGCAGCCTGGACGACGCGCTGACCGACGCTGGTTGGGCGCAACTACGGGCTGCGGTACAGGCGGATGAGCACTGGGATGCGCTGATCAGTTCGCCGCTGCAACGTTGTGCGCGCTTTGCCGAGGAGCTGGCCGGCGCCCGCGATCTGTCGCTGCAGTTCGAGGCCGGTTTGCAGGAGCTGCATTTCGGCGATTGGGAAGGACGCAGCGCTGCACAACTGATGGAAACCGATGCCGAGGATCTTGGCCGTTTCTGGGCCGATCCCTATGCTTTCACGCCACCTGGCGGTGAACCGTTGCTCGCCTTCGAGGCGCGGGTGCTGGAGGCGATACAGCGCCTGCAGGTCGAGTACCGCGGTCAGCAATTGCTGGTGGTCACCCATGGTGGGGTGATGCGCCTGTTGTTGGCGCGAGCGCGGGGCCTGCCCCGTGGGCAGTTGTTGCAGGTCAGTGTCGCCCATGGTCAACGGGTGCATCTGAAGCTCGATGCCCAGGGCCTGCGGGAAATTCCATGACACCTTTCTGGATCGCGCTGCAATTCCTCACCCGCCTGCCGGTGCGCCTGGTCGGCATGCCCACGCCGGAGCAGGTGGGGCGCTCGCTGCTTTGCTATCCCCTGGTTGGCGTGGTGATCGGCCTGCTTCTGCTGGCCGCCGGGTATCTGCTCGAAGCGGCGCCCGTTCCCCTGCAGGCGGCATTGCTGTTGAGCCTGTGGGTCGCACTGACTGGTGCTTTGCATCTGGACGGCCTGGCCGACAGCGCCGATGCCTGGATGGGTGGTTTCGGCGATCGCGATCGTACCCTGGCGATCATGAAGGATCCACGCAGTGGGCCGATCGCCGTGGTGGTGCTGGTGCTGTTGCTGCTCCTCAAGTTCGCCGCGTTGCTGGCCTTGCTCGAACAGGGCGATCACCTCGCGTTGCTGCTGGTTCCGGTGCTCGGGCGTGGCGCTCTGCTGGCCTTGTTTCTCTGTACGCCATACGTTCGCGCGGGCGGTCTGGGCGAGGCGCTGGCAGGTCACCTGCCACGCTCGGCCGCCATCGCCGTGCTGGTGGCGACATCGCTGGTCTGCCTGGTGTTCGGTGGCGTCTGGGTGATGCTGACGGCAGCGGGCATTTTCCTCTGCCTGCGGCGCATGATGCTGCAGCGCCTCGGCGGCACGACGGGCGACACCGCCGGGGCGCTGCTGGAAGTGCTGGAGTGCGTTGTGCTGCTGTTGATGGCGTTGCAAATCGCCAACTGATCAAGCCGCCAGCGCCTGGCATTCGTCCGCACAATGCTGGCAGGCTTGAGCGCATTGCTGGCAGTGATCGTGTCCGTGCTTGATGCATTCTTCCGCGCAAGCCTGGCAGGCAACGGCGCAGAGTCGGCAGAACTCATCGACCAAGGCACTATCACGCAGCATCAGCACTTCGGCCAACCGACACATATCCGCGCAATCGCGATCCAGTTGAATGCAGGTGCGCATCATCTGCAGGTCTTGCTCTTCAAGGCAGGCTGCCGCGCAGGTTTCGCAGGCAATGGCACAAGCGCTACACGCCTGGATGCATGAGGCATATCGTGTGGAAAGCATTCTCAGTTCTCCTAAGGGTCGTGTGTGGTTGACTGGAATCGCCTGGCAATGTTCGGGGTTTCTGACGTGAGTCGATTTTCAGGTTGCGCAAACAATAATGCGGGTATATACATGTATTCCATGTTGCCTACCGAATGCCTCTGCACTCGTTTGCGTCGTGCCAGCCGCGGCGTCAGCAAACTCTATGACGACGCCTTGAGCGATGTCGGGCTCAACGTTGCTCAGTATTCTCTGCTCAAGCATCTGCAGCACCTCGACAAACCGAGCATCACCGATCTGGCCGATGCCATGGGGCTCGAGCGCAGCACATTGGGCCGTAACCTTCGGGTGCTCGAAGGCAGGGGAGTGGTGGTGCTGCAGGAAGGTGCCGATCAGCGCAACCGACTGGTAGAGCTGACAGCGTCAGGGCAGCAGCTCCTCGCTGAGGCTCTGGGCGCCTGGCAGACCGTGCAGGTGCAATTGAAGCAACGCCTGCAACCGCGACACCTGGAAGCGCTCGACGAGCTGCTCGCCAGCCTGGATTGCCAGGGCTCGGATCACCTTCCCCCCACTTAGCGTTTCGACCTGACAACAGAAGGATATGCAATGAGTTCGGTATGGCGCACGAGTTTCTGGCTGATGCTGGGAGCCTCTCTGATCCTCGCCCTGTCTCTTGGCACCCGTCACGGCTTCGGTCTGTTCCTGTCGCCGATGAGCGACGACTTTGGCTGGGGGCGTGGTGTCTTCGCTTTCGCCATCGCCTTGCAGAATCTGATCTGGGGTATCGCTCAGCCATTTACCGGCGCCCTGGCGGATCGTTTCGGTGCGCAGCGGGCGATCATCGTTGGCGGCCTGTTGTACGCAGCTGGGCTGGTGTTGATGGGCCTGTCGGACTCGCCGCTATCGCTGTCGCTCAGTGCCGGCCTGCTGATCGGCATCGGTCTGTCGGGTACCTCGTTCTCGGTGATTCTCGGTGTCGTCGGCCGTGCGGTGCCGGTGGAGAAGCGCAGCATGGCCATGGGCATCGCCGCAGCAGCGGGATCTTTCGGTCAGTTCGCGATGCTGCCGGGCACGCTCGGGCTGATTGGCTGGCTGGGCTGGTCGGCAGCACTGGTCGCGCTGGGCATCATGGTGGCGCTGATCGTACCGCTCGCAGCCATGGTCAAGGATCGCCCGCAAGTCTCCCAGGGCCCACAGCAAACGCTTGGCGAAGCGCTACGCGAAGCGTGCAGCCATTCCGGTTTCTGGCTTTTGGCGCTGGGTTTCTTCGTGTGTGGTTTCCAGGTGGTATTCATCGGCGTTCACCTGCCGGCCTATCTGGTTGACCAGCACTTGCCGGCTATGGTTGGTACCACCGTGCTGGCCCTGGTCGGGCTGTTCAACGTATTCGGTACTTATATCGCCGGTTGGCTCGGCGGGCGGCGCTCCAAGCCACGGCTGCTCAGTGCCTTGTACCTGGCGCGTGGGGTGGTCATTGCGTTATTCATCACGGTGCCACTGAGCGTCTGGACGGCCTATGCGTTTGGCATCATCATGGGCCTGCTGTGGCTGTCCACGGTGCCGCTTACCAATGGCACCGTGGCGACCATGTTCGGCGTGCGCAACCTGTCCATGCTCGGTGGCATCGTCTTCCTGTTCCACCAGTTGGGGTCTTTCCTCGGCGGCTGGCTCGGCGGTTATCTCTACGACCACACGGGCAGCTATGATCTGGTATGGCAGATTTCCATCCTGCTCAGCGTACTGGCCGCTGCCTTGAACTGGCCGGTTCGCGAGCAGCCCGTCGCGCGCTTGCAAGGAGCCCAGGCATGACACTCAGACCCTGGCTTGCAACAGCTATCGGCGCAGTTGCGCTGTTGGCACTGGCAGCGGTCTTCTGGGGCTGGCATCAGGGTGGGCTGGCGATAATGCAGCTGGGGATGAGCCTCTGCTGAACGGAAGGAAAATACCTGATGCGCATGCGACTGTTTGCCCTGCCGCTGGTTTTGCTGGCGTTCAATGTCTCCGTACAGGCCGCCGAGTGCCCGGCGCTGTTGCAGGGTGAGCTGCCCAAGTTGCGCTCCAAGGAGACGATCGATCTGTGCGAGCAGTTCGCCGGCAAACCGCTGGTGGTGGTGAATACCGCCAGCTTCTGCGGCTTCACCTCCCAGTTCGAGGGGCTGGAGGCGCTCAATCAGCGCTATCGCGAGCAAGGCCTGGAAATCCTCGGCGTACCTTCCGATTCGTTCAAGCAGGAGTCCGACGACGCCGAGGAGACTGCCAGGGTCTGTTACGTGAATTACGGCGTGACCTTCACCATGAGCGAAACCCAGCCCGTCACCGGCGACAAGGCCATTCCACTGTTCAAGGAACTGGCCGCGCAAACTGCCGCGCCGCGCTGGAATTTCTTCAAGTATGTGGTCGACCGGAAGGGGCAGGTGATCGCGCGGTTTTCCAGCATGACCAAACCGGATGATGCGGATCTGATCGCAGCCGTGGAAAAGGCGATCGCTTCCACGCCATGAGCCCCGATGCTATTGAGGCTGGTGGGCTTGAATAAGAAAAATCGCGGCAAGCGCCGCGATTTTTTATGGGTACCGATTTGCACGGTCACCCTGACGGTGACCGTGCTCGGGGCCAGCTTAGAAACGATAGGTCATGGACGCACCCAGGCCGTGGGCGCTGTTCTTGTAGGTCGCCTGGTAAGTGTCCTGGTTGATGTGAACCTTTTCCTCCTTGAGGTAGGAGTAGGCCAGGTCGATGGTCATATCGTCGCTGGGGCTCCAGCCTGCACCGAAACTGAGGATGGTACGATCACCCGACGGAATGCGTGGCGAGCGATCGGTGTTGTTGACGGGTGACTGGTCGTAGGCAAGACCGGTACGCAGCACCCACTGCGGGTTGAGCTTGTAAGAGACGCCGACGGCATGGGCCCAGGTGTCGTGCCAGTTCTGTTCCTCGACGATGCTGGAAAGGGCTGGTTCCAGAGGCCCAGCGACGCCTTCATTGTCCACGCGAATTTCCTTGAGGCGGCTCCAGCGTGTCCAGGTGCTGCCTGCATACAACGTCCAGTTGTCGTCGATTTCGTGGGTGAAGGACATATCGACGGATTCAGGCGTCGTGAGATCCAGAGACGCATCGTATTTACCCGCCGCCGTTTCAAGGACAGGGCCTGCTCCCGAGACGCGAGTGTCTCCTTCCAGCTCGTACTTGACGCGTGAATGGTAGGTCAGGCCGACGCGGGTTTGCGGTGTGAACTCGTAGAGCACCCCGACATTGAAACCGACTGCTACGTCGTCACCCTTGATCTTCACCTTGCCGTCGCCGGCACCGGGAACAGGGTTGTTGATAGCTGAAGTCAGTTCACCATCAATGCGGTTGAAGGTCGGCCCGAAACCTACGGAGAGCTGATCATTGAAGCGATAGCTGAGCGTCGGTTGTATGGTGACGACACGAACGAAGCTCTTGTCTGCTTCGTAACGACCCATGAAGCCGCTTTCATAATCGGTGGCCAGACCGAAGGGCGCATAGACGCCGATACCAAACGCAACTTTCTCGTCCAGCGGCTTCACGTAGTAGCCCATGGGGACGCCAGTTGTCGGCACCATATCGCCGTCATTGCTGCCGCCTCCGATGCCGCTGGCATGGCTGATATCACTCTTGGCATGAATAGCGGCAGCACCAATATTGATCTGCTCACGCTTGATGCGAGCCATACCAGCCGGGTTGCCGAACACCGTGCTGGCATCTTCAGCGGAGGACGAGCGTCCAGCGAAGGACATGCCCATGCCCGCGACACTTTGCTCGTTGAGTGCAAAGCCGCTGGCCAGGCTATAGCTGGAGGTGGATGCGATGGCGATTGCCAGACCGGTTCTTAGGATTCTTGTATTCACGGGGTGCTCCATGGCAGGTTCGGGGAACTCTCGCTTTGCTGACTCAAAGCCAATCCGGAAAGTTCAGGGTTAAACACGATCCGTCGAAGTGAAGCTGTCCGTCGAGTCAGGATATAGAGCCTCGCAGCACTTGGCACCTATGACTCGGTAGTCAGTTTTTTCAGGCTGCAATTGCCCGCCCGAGGATGCAGCGCTGCCAGGCGGAAATGAATTCGTCCGGTTTACGATAGGGCGCGAATACCTGTTGCCAGATCAATGCCTGAGCGGCGAGATCATCGGCTGCCGGTAGCGCCAGGCGCTGATTCTCGATAAGCATCCAGGCAATCGCGGTTGCATAGCGCAGATTGACGGTCAGTTCGAGGTGCGGTGCGCCGAGAAACGCATGCTGGCTGGCCAGGCCACGTATACGGCTGGCCAGTTCGGGGTCGGCGGCGAGGTGATCGTCCCAGATATGCTGATGATGGGCGTCGGAAATTCGGTACAGACCGTGCCCGCTCTGGTTGTCCAGGGCTGCGCCAAGCGACGATTGGCAGGCGGCGATGCCCAGCAACAGCGCTTCGGCAGCGATGGACTGTCTATTCAGGTACAGCAGCGTCGGGCGGATCACGTGCTGGTTCAGATCACTGGCGGCGATTCCCATACGAACCTCGTCGGGGAGGTGACCGGTGGGGGAGGGCGTTGGCAGCATCGTCTTGAATGTGGTGTGGCGGTTGGAAGAAGCCCGCTACCACATAATCCCACCGGGAGCAGGGGTTAGCTGCTCAAGTTGAAGCTTAGTGGGATATTCATGCTGTAAAGGGCTGTTTTTAAATCGATTAAAGATGTAACTCAGTGTGCATATGCCGAATAGGAACTTGGAGCGGTCGCTTTAGCGTGATTCCATGAAACGACGTTGACAGCGCAGCGATGGTTTCGGCAGTATCGATGCATAGTCGTCTTGCCCGAGCATTCAATGTTCTCCATCTCCCAGCCCATGTTTTCTGTTCGTAGCCTTGCTGCTGCGCTGCAGTGCGTTTGCCTGGAAGTCGGTAAGTCGAAGAAACAGTCGCTCATTTGACCGGGGCGTGCTGTCCCGTCAGATGGGCTGACAGGACAGAGGCGCAAGGTCGAAGCATCCATTCGCCATACCCCCTTCCCGCACTCCATCGACGGTGACCAGACGGTCTACACCGAGGAGTTGCAAGCATGTCTACATTTTCTGGAGTCTGGGTCGCCCTGGTGACGCCATTTCGCGACGGGCAGGTGGATCTGCCTGGGTTACGCTCTCTGGCCGTACACCTGCTGGACAATGGTGCGGCCGGGCTGGTGGTCTGCGGCACCAGTGGAGAGGCGGCTGCGCTGGATGAAAGCGAGCAGTTGGCGGTGCTCGACAGCGTGCTCGAAGTGGTGCCCGCTTGCCGTGTCGTGATGGGGTTGAGTGGTAATAACCAGGCAGAGGTGCTGGCCCGATTGCAGCGCATCCAGAGCCGTCCTCTGGCAGGTATCCTGGTGCCCGCGCCCTATTACATCAGGCCGTCGCAGCAGGGGCTGTTGAGGTTCTTCGAGGCTATCGCCGATGCCTCGCAGTTGCCGATCGTTCTCTACGACATTCCCTACCGCAGCGCCGTCAGCCTGGACTTGGAGACGATCCGCCAGCTTGCCGGGCACCCACGGATTGTGGCGATCAAGGATTGTGGCGGCGACGCGCGCAAAACCCAGACGTTGATTCAGGATGGAGCGCTCGAGGTGCTCGCCGGTGAGGACGAGCAGATATTCGCCACGCTCTGTCTCGGCGGCAGCGGCGCCATCTCCGCCGCGGCACATATCCGTACCGCCGATTTCGTGCAGGTGGTGGCACATCTGCAACAGGGCGATCTGCAGGCCGGCCGTGTGCTGTTCCGCGAATTGCTGCCATTGATCCGTCTGGCCTTCGTCGAGCCCAATCCGGCGCCGGTAAAAAGCCTGTTGGCCATGCAGGGGCTGATCGCCGATGAGTTGCGCGAGCCCATGTTGCGCTGTTCCGACGGGTTGCGTGAGCGCATGCGCAGCGAACTGCTGTGAGCTTGCAACACGGCAGAGGCTCACGGGATATACTGCGCGGCAATCTTTACGGGAGAGCCGCGTGAGCATCGAAATTGTCTGGATTCGAGACAACGCCAGCCTGGCGGAGCACTGCTCTGCCTGGCGCAAACAGCCATTTCTGGCGCTGGACACCGAGTTCATGCGTGTCGACACCTTTTACCCGATTGCCGGGCTTTTGCAGGTCAGCGAGGGCGAGCGTGCCTACCTGATCGACCCGCTGCTGATCGACGACTGGTCGCCATTCGCTGCGCTGCTCGAGGATCAGCAGGTGATCAAGGTGGTGCACGCCTGCAGCGAAGATCTGGAAGTGCTTCTGCGCCTGACCGGCAGCCTGCCAGTGCCGCTGTTCGATTCGCAACTGGCGGCCGGTTACCTCAACCTCGGTTTTTCCATGGGCTATTCGCGGCTGGTGCAGGCGGTGCTGGACATCGAACTGCCCAAAGGCGAGACCCGCTCGGACTGGTTGCAACGCCCGCTGTCCGATACCCAGGTCAGTTATGCCGCCGAAGACGTGGTGCATCTGGCCGAGCTCTACCGGCGCCTGCAGGACAAGCTCTCGGCAGAAAAGAACGCCTGGATACTCGAGGATGGCGCCGAGCTGGTCGCCGGCCTCGGTCGCGAGATTCCTGCCGAAGAGGCTTATCGCGAGGCCAAGCTGGCGTGGAAGTTGTCCCGTGCCCAATTGGCGGTACTGCGTGAGCTGTGCATCTGGCGCGAGCGTCAGGCACGAGTGCGTAACCAGCCGCGCAACCGCATCCTGCGTGAGCACTCGCTGTGGCCGCTGGCCCGCCAGCAACCTGGCGATCTGGTCAGCCTGGGGCGCATCGAAGACATGCATCCGAAAACCGTACGCCAGGACGGTGCGACCATCCTGCAGATGATCCGCGATGCCGCCGCACTGCCGCCGAGCGAGTGGCCGCCCGCCATGCCGGAACCCTTGCCGCTGGAGTCCACGGCGCTGCTCAAGAAGCTGCGTGCCATTGGCCAGCGTGAAGGCGAGCGCCTGGATATCGCCCCCGAGTTGATGCTGCGCAAGAAGACCCTGGAAGCGCTGCTCAAGAGCGGTTACCCGAACGGGCCTTACCGCCTGCCTGATAGCCTGCGCGGCTGGCGGCGTGAGCTGATGGGGCAGGCGCTGCTCGATTGTCTGGCCGCTCAAGGAGAATCCGCTTGAAACGCATCTGCTCCATCTACAAAAGCCCGCGCAAGGATGGGATGTACCTCTACGTGCTGCGTGCCGATGCCCTCAAGCAGATACCCGAAAGCCTGCTGAGCGCCTTCGGCCCGCCTATTCATTCGTTCGACATGGTGCTTACGCCGGAGCGCGCCCTGGCGCGCGAAGACATCCATAAGGTGCTGGAGAACCTGGACAACCAGGGCTATCACCTGCAGATGCCGCCACCGGAAGAGGATTACATCGAGCATCTGCCGGAAGAACTGTTGCGTCGCAACGATCCAGTCTGAGGAGCGGCCATGCGTGTACTGATTGCCGAAAATGATTACGCCGTGTACCGCGAGTTGCTGCAGCGGGCCTTGCCGGAGCTCGAGCTGATCGCTGGTGATGGGCCCGAGCTGGCGCAGCAGGCGGCTAGTTGCCCGGTGTGGCTGGGCGAGCCTCATCTGTTCGCCGAGCTGATGCGTGCTGGCCACAAGCCGGCCTGGGTGCAATCGACCTGGGCCGGTATCACGCCGCTGCTGGCGGAGGATTTGCCACGGGATTATCAGCTGACTCGCGCGGTCGGGGTTTTCGGCCAGGTCATGGCCGAGTATGTGCTCTGCCATATGCTTGCCCACGAGCGCGAACTCTTCACCCGCCTGCAGGCGCAGCGCGAGCAGCGCTGGGACGGTCGCCTGCCGCACAGCCTGGCCGGGCGCAAGGTGCTGATCGTCGGTACCGGCGAGATCGGCCTGGCGGTTGCGCGCTTCCTGCAGCCGTTCAACGTCGAACTGACCGGCATTGCCAGTAGCGCGCGAACGCTGGCGCCATTCAGCGAAGTGGCTGCTCTAGAAGACCTGCCGCGCCTGGTGGCGCAGGCCGATTACGTGATCAATCTGCTGCCCAATACGCCGGCCACTCGCGATATCTACGATGCTGCGTTGTTGGCGCGCTTCAAGCCGTCAGCCGTATTGATCAATGCCGGGCGCGGTATGGCAGTAGTCGATGAGGATCTGGTCACGGCGCTGGCCAAGGGGCAATTGGCCGCTGCGGTTATCGATGTCTGCCGTGAAGAGCCGCTGCCTGCCGGGCATCCGTTCTGGACGGTCGACAATCTGCTGCTGACCGGCCACAGCGCGGCGCCGAGCCTGCCGCATCTGCTGGTCGAGTTGTTCGTCAGCAATCTGCAGTGTTATCAGGACGGTACCGCGCTGCAGGGGCTGGTGGATTTCTCTCGGGGTTATTGAGCCGCGCCGTCGGGCGTGGCTTGTACTGCGCGGCCGGCAGACCTAGACTGCCGGCCTTTTCACCTGTTACCTCCAGTTCTGATCATGGCCGCCCCCGTACAACCTTTCTGGAAACAAAAGACCCTCGACCAGCTCGACGCTCAGGAATGGGAATCGCTGTGCGATGGTTGCGGTCTATGCTGCCTGCAGAAGCTTGAAGACGAGGACGACGGAACGGTCTATTACACGCGCATCGCCTGCAAGCTGCTCGATCTGAATACGTGCCGCTGCACCGACTACCCGAATCGCAAGACCTTCGTGCCGGACTGCATTCAACTCACCCCTGCGCAGGCGGATCAGTTCCAGTGGCTACCGCCTACCTGCGGTTACCGGCTGGTCAGCGAGGGCAAGGATCTGCCGCTCTGGCATCACCTGGTGTCCGGCGACCCGGATGCGGTGCATCGCGAACGCATTTCCCAGGCGGGGCGTATGCTCAGTGAGAACAGCGTGGCCGAGGATGATTGGGAAGAACACCTGATCTTTCGCGCTGGCTGAGTGTCTGTGATATGCCGTTAAGGCTCGCTTAAGCGGGCTGGTGTCTTATGGCGCTATTGCGCCATGCGGTTGTTGTGCTGTGATCCCATGGAACGATCCGATTCGTCTGTTCTGGAGTTGCCTGTATGTCGATTCGCTGCCTGCTGCTTTCCGCTGTTCTGTTGAGTACCGGCACTCCCTTGTGGGCAGCCGGCAAGGTCGATCTGGACTACAAGGTAAAATTCCTTCCGCAAAGCGATCAGGCCGAAGTCAGCATCAGCCTGGAGAAGGGCGAGCGCGTGCGCAGCCTCAACTTCAATCTGGGCGATAACGGTTACTACAGCGATTTCAAGGCCGATGGCGAATGGAAACAGGACGATCCGCAACGCGGTCTGTGGGTGCCAGGCAAAGGCAAGGCCACCCTGACTTACAAGGTGCGTATCAGCCATCCGCGTGGCGAAGGCCGCTTCGACGCGCGGATGACCGAAGATTGGGCTCTGCTGCGCGGCGACGACCTGATCCCCAGTGCGCTGCTCAATCAGGTCGATGGCACGAATCTGGTGGCGCGCCTGGAGTTCGATCTGCCCAAAGGCTGGCGTAGCGTCGAGACCGGCTGGCCGCGAGTGGGCAAGAACAAATTCCGTATCGACAACCCGCAGCGCAAGTTCGATCGCCCGACCGGCTGGATAGTCGCCGGCAAGATCGGCACGCGTCGCGCCAAGCTCGGTGAAACCCAGGTGACCATCGCCGCGCCGGTGGGTGAGGGCATGCGCCGTATGGACGCCCTGACCCTGCTGACGTTCGTCTGGCCGGAGATGCAGGCGGTGTTCCCGCGTGACCCTGGCAAACTGCTGGTGGTCGGCGCCGGTGACCCGATGTGGCGCGGCGGCCTGTCGGCACCCAACTCCTATTTCATGCATGCCGACCGTCCGCTGGTCAGCGAAAACGGCACCAGCTCCCTGGTGCACGAACTGGTGCATGTGTTCAGCCGCATCAGCGACACCGACAAGAGTGACTGGATCAGCGAAGGGTTGGCCGAGTATTACGCCATCGAAGTGATGCGCCGCGCTGGCGGGCTGAGCGAGGATCGCTACCAGAAGGTACGCGAGCATCTGATCAAGTGGAGCAAGCCGGTCAAATCTCTGCGCACCGAGAACTCCACCGGGCCGATCACCGCCCGGGCGGTTCTGCTGCTGCAGGAGCTCGACCGGGAGATCCGCCAGGCCACCAAGGACGGTCAGCAGCGCTCGCTGGATGATGTGACTCGCGGCCTGATGCGCCTGGACAAGGCCAGCACCAAGGATTTCATCGAGATCACCGAAAACGTCATGGGCCGCAGTTCCAAGGTGCTGGATACCCGGCTGCTGCGCTGAGTGGGAGACTGCGATGATCTTGCGTGCAGGCTCGCGGCGATCCTAAGCTCTGGGAAATCGTCGAGAGCATTCCCATGTTTGGTATCGAGCATTTCGCGTTGTTCCTGGCTGCCACCCTGGCGCTCAAACTCACCCCAGGTCCGGACATGCTGTACATCGCCTCGCGTTCCAGCGCCCAGGGGACGACAGCGGGTCTGGTATCCAGCCTCGGTATCGGAGCTGGTTGTCTGGTGCACATCGTCGCCGCGGCGTTTGGCCTGTCCGCTCTGTTGATGATGTCGGCGGTAGCGTTCAGCGTGGTCAAGTGGGTAGGGGTCGTCTACCTGATCTGGCTCGGCATTCAGCTGATCCGCTCCGGCTGGCGCATCGAGCAACGGACGAGCCTGCAGGAAGCCGGGTTGCGACAAATCTTCTTGCAGGGTGTGTTGGTCAACGTTTTCAACCCGAAAGTGGCGCTGTTCTTCATCGCCTTTCTACCGCAGTTCGCTCATCCGGCGTCTCCTGCCTTCATCTGGGAAATCCTGTTCCTGGGGCTGCTGTTCACCTTCTGCGGCACGCTGATCAATGCCGGTGTGGCGGTGTTGGGCGGGTATTTCGGTAATCGAGTTGGGCAGAACCCCACTTGGCGGCGCTGGCAGCAAAGCGTAGCTGGCGCGGTAATCATGGCGATGGGCGTCGGCTTGGCCCTCAGCGAGCGGAAATCCTAGCCAACCTGGGTTTCAGCCCCCTGAGTTGGAATGCCATTTCTCTCGATCTGCCCACTTTTAATGCGATTACGCCCAATCCGGTGCAGGTGCCGGATTGGGCGTTTTGCTTTGGGGCCCCGTCATTGCTGACTTTGGTCGAGCTATCAATGAAGTCGATCTTTACTATTCCTGGGATCAAGTTTTTGATCAAATTTTCTTGAGTAACATGAGCTCCATACCCACTTACGTCCTCCCAAGGAGCTCAACATGAAAACTGAATTTATCGCCAGCCTGTTTATCGCCACCCTCGCCAGCTCTGCTTTCGCACTGCCGCAAGCGTCTGTCGATGCCACTACTTCGCACTCGATTGGTGCGCAGAAAGTCGCTGAAGATGGCTTCGACCGTACGCCTGCTGGCCAGACCGTTGCCGAAGATGGCTTCGACCGTACGCCTGCTGGCCGAACCGTTGCCGAAGATGGTTTCGACCGTACGCCTGCTGGCCAGACCGTTGCCGAAGATGGCTTCGACCGTACGCCTGCCGGCCGAACCGTTGCCGAAGATGGCTTCGACCGTACGCCTGCCGGTCAGACCGTTGCCGAAGATGGCTATGACCGCACACCCGCCGGTTTGATGGTTGCCGAAGACGGTTATGACAACACTCCGGCAGGAAAAAACCAGCATTCCTGAGTAGTCGTCTCAAGCATAAGCCTGGCATAGCCCAGGCTTTACTTTTTCTAGTACTTGGCGCCAGTCTTGGTGTTGTTGCCCTTGGCCAGGCGGTCATAGAGCACCACGTTGACCGTCGCTGCCAGGTTCATACAGCCCTGAGTCGGGATGTACACCACCTCTTCGCACCAATCGCGCACGGCTTTGTCCAGCGAGCCGTCTTCCGGGCCGAAGATATAGAAGGCGCGATCCGGATGGGTGTAGGTCGGCAATGGTCGGGCGCCGTCCACCAACTCCACGGCCACGGGGGTGCAGCCCAGCGGAATGACTTTCTGCAGATCATCGATGCCGATCAGGGGAATGTCCAGATGCACGCGCTTGGTATCGGTGACGAAGTCCCGGGCGCGCTCGTAGCGCTTGCCGGTATAGAACACCGAGGCTACGCCGTAGCAACCGGCGGCGCGCATCACGGCACCGACGTTTTCCGGTGACTTGGGATTGTAGAGACCGATGCAGCTGTATCGTTTGTTACCCACGGACGACAGGCCTTGCGCAAAAGGAGCGGCATTATACGGCCTGTTTGGTGCCTAGGATTTTTTCTGAAGCAGATCGGCCAGGTTGGCAAAGGCCTTGTGGGTCGTTTTCGGCCCCGTCTGGCTGCTGGTGGAGCCTTCGCTGAAATACTGCTGGTCGGTGTAGCGGGCGTGTTCGTTGTCGTGACAGAACAGGCAGAGCAGTTCCCAGTTGGAGCCGTCCTGGGGATTGTTGTCGTGATTATGGTCACGGTGGTGCACGGTCAGTTCGCTGAGGCGCTTGCCGGAGAACTCCCGGGCGCAACGGCCACAGACGTGCGGATACATGCGCAGGGCCTTGTCCCGATAGCCCTCTTCGCGGCTGCGCTGGGCATCGGCGAGGATGCGGTCGAGTTTGGACGTGGGCGTGTTCATGATTTATGTCTCATCGGCTGATGCACCAAGTCTAGGGCCGGAGATCGGTCGCTACAACTGTCGTGCACCGACCGTCGGCCTTGGATGATTTCACCCGCACTTACTCGCAAGCAGTCATACAAACGCAGTACATCCATCCTTTGGGAGAAAATGTAATGCGCCTATTCACTGTAACGCTGATGAGCCTGCTGCTGTTGAGTGCTGGAGTCCAGGCCCAGCAAACCGATCCTCAGCCTGCGGGCGAACCTGCAGGTACGCCAACCCAGCCAGCGCCACCCGTGACGCTTCCCCAGGCGCCGAACGTCGAACCGGACTCGCCACCGCTGATCCGTGACGGGCGCGAGAATCGCGATACGGATGAGCAACGCCGTGAGCACGATGAGCCACTGACCGATGAGCCGGCAGACTCTGATGGTGAGGAGTAGCCGGGCGTTTCAGGGTTGCCGTGGCCTTGCGACCAGCAGTTAACGCAAGCCGAGTACCTTGAAGAGGAACGCATATTCCAGGGCGACATCGCGTAGCGCCTGGTAGCGGCCACTCATGCCGCCGTGGCCGGCTTCCAGGTCGGTCTTGAGCAGCAGCAGATTGTCATCGGTCTTCAACTCACGCAGGCGTGCCACCCACTTGGCGGCTTCCCAGTACTGCACGCGGCTGTCGTTATAGCCGGCCACCGCGAGGATCGCTGGGTAACGCTGTGCGCGCACGTTCTCGTAAGGGGCGTAGCCCTTGATGCGCTCATGTACCTCGGGCTGGTTGGGGTCACCCCATTCGTCGTACTCGGTAACGGTCAGTGGCAGCTCCGGATTGAGCATGGTGTTGAGCACATCGACGAAGGGCACTTCGGCGATAGCCGCTGCGAACAGATCCGGCCGCTGGTTGAGCGTTGCGCCGATCAGCAGACCGCCCGCGCTGCCACCGCTGATGGCCAGCCGCGATGGGCTGGTGAAGCCCTGTGCGATCAGGTGCTCGGCACAGGCGATGAAGTCGCCGAAGCTGTTCTGCTTGTGCTCCAGCTTGCCGGCACGGTACCAGGCCTCACCCAGCTCGCCGCCACCGCGTACGTGGGCGATGGCGAATACCACGCCGCGGTCGAGCAGGCTCAGGCGGGCGTGGGAAAACCAGGGGTCGAGGCTTTCGCCATAGGCACCGTAGCCGTACAGATACAATGGCGCTGCCTGGCCCAGGGCATCGCGGCGGGCGACCAGGCTGATCGGCACCTGCGTGCCATCTGGGGCTGTCGCCCACAGGCGCTGGCTGAGATAGGCATCGGCATCGAACTCGCCGAGTACCGGGGTTTCCTTGAGGATCTGCTGGGCGCCGTCTGCCAGATTCAACTGACGAATCTGTGCGGGGCGATTGAGCGCTTCGTAGCGCAGGCGAATCACCGGGCTGGCGAATTCCAGGCTGTCCTGCACGTACAGACTATAGGCGGCATCCGGCAGGCTGACGCGATAACCGGCCAGCCCTTGAGGGCGCACGTCGATGATCGGCAGGCCACCTTCGCGCAGGCTGAGCACCAAGGCCGACTCGGCCAGGCTGACGCCTTCGAGCATGATCTGTTCGTCGTGCGCCACCAGTTCCTGCCAGTGGGCGCGTGTCGGCTTTTCTGGCGTAGCGCTGTACAGTGCGAAGTTGATGCCAGTCTGGTTGCTGCGAATCAGCCAGGCCCATTGGCCGTCGAGCTTGCCATGGTCGGCGTAGTACTCATGACCTTCTTCCCGCGGCGCCAGGCACTGGAAGGGTTGTCGCGGGGTATCCGCATCCAGCACCCAGCATTCGCTGGTGGTTTTGCTACCCAGCAGCAACACCAGTTGGCGCTCCGAACTGCTGCGGTAGCAGGTGAGGAAGAAACGACCGTCGGGTTCATGGAAGACCTGTGCGCTCTTCGCTTCGCCAAGCCGATAGCGATGCAGCGTGCTGGGGCGATGGGCTTCATCCAGCTCGCCATAGAACAGGGTCTGGCTGTCGTTGGCCCAGGTCATGCTGCCGTCGCAGTCGTCGAACGGCAGCTCTTCGATCACACCGCTGGCCAGCTCCTTGACGAACAGGCGGTAGATCTCGTCGCCACTGGTGTCCAGGCTGTAGGCCAGACGCTGTTGGTCGGGGCTGATACTGAAGGCGCCCAGTGACAGGAAACCGCCGGCCGCGATTTCGTTGGGGTCGAGGAGCAGTTGTTCGGCGCTCTCATCGAGGCTCAGGCCGCCATCGGCAGGACGAGGGCAGCGATAGTGACGCGGATACTCGTCGCCCGCCGTGGTGCGCTGGTAATAGAGATAGTCGCCCCAGGGCGTGGGCAGCGACAGATCGGTTTCACGGATACGTGCTTTTATTTCCTGAAACAGTTGTTCGCGCAATTCGCCCTGATCGCTCAGTTGGCTTTCCAGGTAGGCGTTCTCGGCACGCAGGTGAGCCAGCACCTCGTCGCTGTCGCGGGCTTCGAGCCAGTGGTAAGGATCGGCGCCAGTGTCCTTGCGGGCGATAGGGGCGGTGGTCATAAGGGTCTCCAGAGCGCGGGGCGACGCCAAAGGGCACCTCTAAAAACTACCTGCGTTTTTAGAGGTGCCCTAAAGGCGCCGAACCAGGGAAAAGCCGTTATCATAAGCGTCTTTGTCGTCAGGCAACCGCCGAAAAGTGCGGATTGGCCCGTTCGAGCCCTGTCAAGCAAGGGAACCTTCCCCCTCATGATCGAAAACGACTATCTCCTCGCCTGGGGCGCCTATGCCATTGCTGCACTGGGCTGCCTGCTGGTGTGGTTTCGCATGACCAGCTGGATGTGGCGCTACCTGCGTGAGCCCCTGCGCGTGCTGGCGGCGATTCTGCTGTTCTGCCCGACCATCGTCGATCCTGCCAAGGAGTTGTTTGCGCCTGCGGTAGCGATCGTTACCCTCGATCTGCTCTTCAAGATAGGCAGCAACGCCTGGCGCGCCGTGGCGGATCTGGCCATGTACGGGCTAATCGTGTTCGTCATCTACCTGGTGTTCGTGGCCATTCGCTGGCCGCTGGAGCGCAGCTGGAAGGCACGCAAGGCTGCACGCGAAGAGGAGCGGGGCGAAGACAGTGACCTGACCCTGCGCGAGCGCCTGCAGCGCAAGCCCGAACCCGAGCACTCGTCACATAGCCCCCGCAACGCTCGCGTCGAGCCGCGTTTGTAAGCCCGATCAATCGAGAACCAGATCATGTGTGAACTGCTCGGCATGAGCGCCAACGTCCCCACCGATATCGTGTTCAGCTTTACCGGGCTGATGCAGCGTGGCGGGCGTACGGGGCCACATCGCGATGGTTGGGGCATCGGTTTCTACGAAGGGCGCGGCCTGCGCCTGTTTCAGGATCCGCGGGCGAGCAGCGAGTCGGAAGTGGCGCAACTGGTGCAGCGCTACCCGATCAAGAGCGAGGTGGTGATCGGCCATATCCGTCAGGCCAATGTCGGGCGTGTGTGTCTGGCCAATACCCACCCGTTCGTGCGTGAGCTGTGGGGGCGCAACTGGTGCTTCGCTCACAACGGCCAACTGACCGATTTCCGCCCGGCCCTGAGCTTCTACAGGGCAGTTGGCGATACCGACAGCGAATCGGCCTTCTGCGATCTGCTCAACCGCATCAGAACGGCGTTTCCGGAAGCAGTGCCGATCGAGGTGTTGTTGCCTGAACTTGTCGCAGCCTGCGTGGCCTATCGACAGCACGGCGTGTTCAATTGTCTGCTCAGCGACGGTGACTGGTTGTTCAGTTTCTGTTCCAGCAAGCTGGCGCATATCACCCGACGTGCGCCCTTCGGCCCGGCGCACCTGCGCGATGCCGACATGAGCGTGGATTTTCATGCCGAGACCACGCCCAATGACGTGGTCTCGGTACTGGCCACCGAGCCGTTGACCGACAACGAGCAATGGTCGCTGTACCAGCCTGGCGAATGGCGCCTGTGGCGCGCGGGCGAATGCATCGCCCAAGGCCTGAGCAACTGACGAGCGTCCCGCGTGGCGGGGCCGCGGGGGAAGGATGGTAAGAAGTTATCTGCGTCTGGCGTTGTTCGCTCTGGGCCTGTTGATGGGCGTTCAGGTGCCGGGTTTCATCGACGACTACGCCAAACGCGTCGAAGCCCATCGCCTGGAGTCCGAGCAGAGTCTGAGCGGCTTTCGTGAAACGGCGCGACGCTTCTTCGAGGGCGATCTGCAGCGGCTGGTCGGCCATTATCGCGGCAGCAGCGACCCGGTGATGCAGAGCGACGCGCGCAGCGTGGGCCTGCTGGTCGAGCGTTCCGAACTGCTCCAGCGTGAGTCGCTTGCCATGCAAGGGCCCTGGTATAGCCAGGTCTGGCACCTGGCGACCGGCGCGGACGAGCAACTGCTGCAGGAAACCCACGCCGCCTACCGTTATCAGGTGCTACTGGCGCCCGAGGCAATCGCCTGGGGTATCGCCTGTGCGCTGTTCCTCGCCTGGGTAGTGGAAAGCATCGTGCTATTGCTGGCCTTGCCGTTCCGTCGCCGTAATCGTCGCGAAGTACCCGAGCGTCAGCAGCCGCGCATGCGTTAACGCGGATGTGGGTCGGGTGGATCGGGGCGCATAGCTGACGCTCTTTTCGTCCACCAGCGTCGGTGGCTACGCTTGTGAAGCCCTGACGAGGCGATCAGGGCCCGGCGGGACAACGGTCAATCCCTATTTGGCCAGAAAGCGCATCCCATCCTCCAACCCCTGCAGGGTCAGCGGAAACATCTGATCGTTGATCAGCTCGCGGATGATGCCGGTCGAGGCGGTGTAGTCCCAGGCCTGGCGTGGGTAGGGGTTGATCCAGATAAGCTTCTTGTAGGTTTCCATGAAGCGCCGTATCCACAGGTGGCCGGCTTCCTCGTTCCAGTGTTCGACGCTGCCGCCCGCCTGGGTGATCTCGTAGGGCGCCATGGCGGCGTCGCCGATGAATACGACTTTGTAGTCGGCACCGTACTTGTGCAGCAGGTCATGGGTGGAAAAGCGCTCGGCGTTGCGCCGCAGGTTGTTCTTCCACACCGATTCGTACACACAGTTATGGAAGTAGAAATATTCCATATGCTTGAACTCGGTGCGGCAGGCGGAGAACAGTTCCTCGCAAACTTTGACGTGGGCATCCATGGAGCCGCCGATATCGAACAGCAGGAGTAGCTTGACCGTATTGCGGCGCTCCGGGCGCATCTGGATGTTCAACAAGCCGCCGTCCCGGGCTGTATGGTCGATGGTGCCATCGAGATCCAGTTCGTCCTGTGCGCCCTGGCGGGCGAACTTGCGCAGGCGGCGCAGGGCCACCTTGATATTGCGGGTGCCCAGCTCGACAGAGTCGTCGAGGTTCTTGTACTCGCGCTGATCCCAGACCTTGACCGCTTTGCCCTGACGCTTGCCCGCGTCGCCAACGCGGATGCCCTCGGGGTTGTAGCCGCCTGAGCCGAACGGGCTGGTGCCGCCGGTGCCGATCCACTTGTTGCCGCCAGCGTGGCGTTCCTTCTGTTCCTCCAGGCGCTTCTTGAACTCTTCGATCAACTGGTCGAGGCCGCCGAGAGACTGGATCTGCGCACGTTCTTCGTCGCTCAGGGAACGCTCGAACTCCTTGCGCAGCCATTCTTCGGGAATCAGGGCCTCCAGATGCTGATCGAGATTCTGCAAACCGTCGAAATAGGCCGAGAAGGCACGGTCGAACTTGTCGAAGTGGCGCTCGTCCTTCACCAGGATTGCGCGCGACAGGTAGTAGAACGCGTCCATGTCGGCGAACACGACGTTGTGCTTGAGTGCGTCGATCAGGTCGAGTAGCTCGCGCAGGGAGACCGGAACCTTGGCGGCGCGCATCTCATTGAACAGGTTGAGCAGCATGGTTGCTATCTCCCGATTACCCGTAGGGTGGATAACGCTCTTTTTATCCACCGTGCCCTTAGGGTCTGTTGACGTTTCACGCACGGCCGTGCCGGAGCCCGTTTTACCGCGAGGCAAGGCACGAGCCGCGAAGTTTAGCTGGCTAAATGAGCCGGCGAGAAACGCAGCATCGCGGTAAAACGGGCCCGGCCCTTCGGGTTGCGCGGGAAATCTCGCCATGCGTTGTTGGAGGACTTGGCAAGGGAGCGACCATTACCGGCGTCCTCCGCCTAGCCTGGCGAGATTTCTCGCGGCAACGCGGCTCGCGCTGAAACGTCAACAGACCCTACGGCAGGGGTGACGGTGGAAAACGCTTCGCGGTTCTCCATGGGATGACTATCCACTCGTCTTCAGCGATTGCCGCGTCGCGCCATAAATGCCAGGCGCTCCAGCAACTGCACATCCTGCTCGTTCTTCACCAGGGCGCCGGCCAGTGGTGGGATGGCCTTGGTCGGGTCGCGTTCGCGCAGCACCGCTTCGCCGATGTTGTCGGCCATCAGCAGTTTGAGCCAGTCCACCAGTTCGCTGGTCGATGGTTTCTTCTTCAGGCCCGGTACCTTGCGCACATCGAAGAACACATCGAGGGCTTCGGCCACCAGGCTGTTGCTGATGTTGGGGTAGTGTACATCGACGATCTTCTGCAGGGTCTGGCGATCCGGGAAGGCGATGTAGTGGAAGAAGCAGCGGCGCAGGAAGGCGTCCGGCAGTTCCTTTTCATTGTTCGAGGTGATGATGATGATTGGCCGTTGTTTGGCCTTGATCGTCTCGTCGGTCTCGTAAACGTAGAACTCCATCTTGTCGAGTTCCTGCAACAGGTCGTTGGGAAACTCGATGTCGGCCTTGTCGATCTCGTCGATCAGCAGCACCACCCGCTCTTCGGCCTCGAAGGCCTCCCATAGCTTGCCTTTCTTGATGTAGTTGCGAACGTCGTGAACCTTCTCTGAGCTCAATTGTGAATCGCGCAGGCGGCTGACCGCATCGTATTCATACAGGCCCTGATGAGCCTTGGTGGTGGACTTGATGTGCCAGGTGATCAGCCGTGTGCCTAAGGATTCGGCTAGTTGCTCGGCGAGCAGGGTCTTGCCGGTGCCGGGTTCGCCCTTGACCAGCAGCGGCCGCTGTAGGGTGATGGCCGCATTGACCGCCAGTTTGAGGTCGTCGGTGGCGACATAGGACGGTGTGCCTTCGAACTTCATCGGGTAATCCTCGTGCAGCAAGGGGCAGGGCGGTTGCGAAAATGGCGACTATAACGTGCCGGGGTCGTGGGTGTGAACGCGGGGCACTTATTCAGTCACTGAATGGACGCACTCATTGTTCTTCCGCGGCGCCACGTTCGAATCGACTGTTGAAGGCTTCGACGAAGCCATTGCGCAGGATGCCGATGAACGCCTGGAAGGCGCTGATATCCTGCTGACGGGTGCTGCCGCGCAACTCCACGCGGGTGGCGATCTGATCCTGGCGCTGGTTTTTCAGCACTTTCTCGCCGCCGCCAACCACGGCTTCCCAGATGGAACGGAAGAAGCCTTTGTCTTCGTTTTCCACGTCCTGCTGCCAGTCGAACACTTCGACGTTGCGCAGCAGCGGCTTGATGTAGCCGCTGAGCTGGGAATCCTCGGCGAAGGCCTCGACCACCAGATCGCCATTGCCGCTCTTGAAGTCGAACTTGCCATAGGCGTTGGCCAGGTCATTGAGGCGCGGCAGCTCGAGGCCGGTGGCGCGCACGCGGAACTCGAAATCCTGGAAGTTATGGAAGGGGTCGAATACCGCGCTGGCTTCCAGTGGCGCATGGTCGAGCAACTGCGCCTTGCCTTCGAAACGGGCGACTCGATCGCCCTGTTCGTCGGCCACGTTGGTCAGGTTGTACAGGCTGGCCTGGATGGCGTTGGCCTGGATCTTCACTGGCGGTGATGTGCCGAAATTGTAGAAGCCCAATGTGCCGTCGTTTACCCGCACTTCGTTGAGGGTTATCGGCAGCAGCTTGTTCAGTTGTTCGCGCCAGTCGGTGCCTTCACCGGTCTGCGAGTCATCGCTGTTTTTGCCGTCGACGAAGTTCACCTCGGGCTGCTCGAATACTACGCGGGCGACGATGGCGCGCTCGCGCCACAGTGCGTTCCAGCTCACGGAAATGTCGATCAGCGGTGCATCGACGAAGGGTACCGGCAGATCCTGGTCGGCCTTGATGATTTGCAGGCCATTGATCTGGTAACCACCGCGCCACAGGGCCAGATCGACATCGTCGACATGACCGCGGTAGTCACCCATGTCGGCGAGCTTGTCGTTCAGGTAGTTGCGCACCACGTAGGGCAGGGCGACGTGGGCGACCAGCACCAGTGCGAGCAGACCCAGGCTGATCCAGAGCGGCAGGCTGTAACGGCGTTTCATCGGATGCATCCGTTTAGGCGTTGTCTGGGTGGACTGCAATCGCGCCCGCAGAGTTCGACCTTCCGGACGCTGGACGCCCTGGCACATCGGGCATAGTCTGATCGACTCAGTCATGACAAGGAACCGATACACCATGAGCCGCATTTACGCAGACAACGCACAGGCTATCGGCAACACTCCTCTGGTGATGGTCAACCGCCTCGGGCCCAAGGGCGTGACCATCCTGGCCAAGATCGAGGGGCGCAATCCTGCCTACTCCGTGAAATGTCGGATCGGCGCCAACATGGTCTGGGATGCCGAGTCCCGTGGTGTGCTCAAGCCGGGTATGACGCTGGTCGAGCCGACTTCGGGCAATACCGGTATCGGCCTGGCCTTCGTCGCCGCCGCACGCGGTTACAAACTGGTGCTGACCATGCCGGCCTCCATGAGCCTGGAACGCCGCAAGGTACTCAAGGCCCTGGGCGCCGAGCTGGTGCTGACCGAACCGGCCAAGGGCATGAAGGGCGCCATCGAGAAGGCTGCGGAGATCGCCGCTTCCGATAC
Organism: Phytopseudomonas daroniae; assembly: GCF_004327275.1. Classification (NCBI taxonomy): domain Bacteria; kingdom Pseudomonadati; phylum Pseudomonadota; class Gammaproteobacteria; order Pseudomonadales; family Pseudomonadaceae; genus Phytopseudomonas; species Phytopseudomonas daroniae. Next base: position 249,988 of record NZ_QJUJ01000005.1, on the reverse strand, counting down.
TGCCAAGTACTACATGCCGCAGCAGTTCGATAACCCGGCCAACCCGGCGATTCACGAGAAAACCACTGGCCCGGAAATCTGGAACGACACCGAAGGCGCGGTGGATGTGCTGGTTTCCGGCGTCGGCACCGGCGGTACCATTACCGGTGTTTCGCGCTATATCAAGCAGACCCAGGGCAAGGCCATCCTTTCGGTGGCGGTCGAGCCGGTTTCTTCGCCGGTGATCAGCCAGACCCTGGCTGGTGACGAGGTCAAACCCAGTCCGCACAAGATCCAGGGTATCGGCGCCGGCTTCGTGCCGAAGAATCTCGATCTGTCGATGGTTGACCGTGTCGAGCAGGTTACCGACGAAGACGCCAAGGTCATGGCCCTGCGCCTGATGCGCGAGGAAGGCATTCTCTGCGGTATTTCCTGCGGTGCGGCAATGGCCGTGGCCGTGCGCCTGGCGGAGAAGCCGGAGATGCAGGGCAAGACCATCGTGGTGATCCTGCCGGACTCCGGTGAGCGCTACCTGTCGAGCATGCTGTTCAGTGATATGTTCACCGAGCAGGAGTTGCAGCAGTAGCGCCAGCAAGCAGCCATAAGCCCGTAGGATGGGTGAAACCCATCAATTGCCGATGGGTTGCACCCATCCTACGACTAGCTGCTCTCTCCGGCCCCTTCAAGCCGCCAATCGATACGCTGTCCCTATGGCGATACTTTTGCCGTAGGGCGCACCACCAGCCACAAGGCAATGGCGATCAGTATGCCGCCGTACAGGTGTGCCCAGGATAATGGCTCGTCGAGCAGCAGCGCTCCCCAGAGCACCCCGAAGATCGGAATCAGAAAGGTGGTGGTCGAGGCTTTGATCGGGCCGATGTCGTTGAGCAGGCGAAAATACAGCACGTAGGCGAAGGCCGTGCAGCCCAGCCCCAGGGCCAGCAGTGACGACCACTCCAGCCAGCCGCCCCAGCTGGCCGGTGTTTGTATCGCCAGCGAGGCGCCAAACAGTGGCAGCAGGAACAGGCTGGCGCCGCACAAGCTGCCGAAGGCGGTGAGGCGATTGTCCAGATTGCCGGCGATCCAGCGGCGGGTGAGAAATCCGGCCAGACCATAGCAGGCGGTAGCCACCAGGCAGGCGAGGGCACCAAGCAGCAGGTTGATATCCAGTTCTACCGGCCCGCTGCGGGTCAGCACGGCGACGCCGAACAAACCAAGCGCCACGCCGGCGGCGCGCATCAGCGTCATCGCCTCGGCAAAGAACAATGCGCCGATCAGCACGCCCATCATCGGCGTGGTGGCGTTGATGATCGCCGAGTAACCGGCCGGCAGCACCAGCGCCGCCAGGCTGTACATGGCCGACGGCAGACCCGCGTTGATCATCCCCAGCAGCAGGCACAGGCCGAGCTTGCCGCGGAAGTCCCACTTCACCCGCATCAGCAGCAGGATCGCCAGCAAACCAAGCGTACCGATTGTGGCGCGGAAAAAGGCTGTCGGCATGCTGCCTATGACGGGCGCTACCAGACGCAAGAATAGAAAGCTGGCGCCCCAGATCGCGGCGAGTAGCAAAAGGCGCAGCATATCGGCAGGGCGCAAGGCAGGCTCCAGTCTCTGGCAGAAGGCCGGCAGTTTTGCCGGACAACGCCCGTAAGGCAAGCCCGGAATTGGCTTTCAATACCGGCGAGTGGCTCCTTTCTACGGATAAGGAAGCTACGACCTTTTCCGGCTATTGCTGGCTGCGCCCGTTGGCTGGTCTGGCACGGCGAATAGTGCTGGGGAGGCGATTTGCCGAGTCGGCCATCCGTTTACGGCCAAATATTGTTTGAACAAGCGCTCTGGGCCGCGGGTCGCACGTCAGGCCGGAAAGACCGACAATGGCGTCGCTAAGGTATCCTTGCAGGCTTTGTCAGAAAGCGTCGGGTTGCCTCCAGAGTCATCCCGATCCGGATGATCGCGGCAAAACGCTGTACACCGAAGAATGAAAGGATCACGCCCATGAGCTGTAACTCACCTGCGCAACTGCCCGAATTGTCCCGACTGGCCAAGGCCATCCTGCTGTGCAGCTGCGCGGTTGCTGGCACGTCACACGCGGCGGAGCCTGCCGGCAAGGTCGTGCTCGACCCCAGTGTGGTGACTGGCTCGCGCAGCGCGACCCAGAGCTTCGACCTGCCATTCTCGGTGGACAGCTTGGGCCAAGAGCAGATCAGCGACGGGCAGTTGGGTATCAATGCCTCGGAAGTACTGACGCGAGTGCCGGGACTGGTGGTGCAGAATCGCCAGAACTACGCCCAGGATCTGCAGATATCTTCCCGCGGCTTCGGTGCTCGCTCGGCTTTCGGCGTGCGCGGGCTGAAGCTGATCACCGATGGAATCCCGGCCAGCACGCCGGACGGCCAGGGCCAGGCTGCGACCTTCAATCTGGATACCGCCGAACGCATCGAAGTGCTGCGTGGCCCGGCTTCGACCTTGTATGGCAGCAATGCCGGCGGGGTGATCCAGATGTTCTCCCGTGACGGTGTCGGGCGGCCGCGTATCGGTGCGGAAACGCTGATCGGCAGCGACGGCCTGACCCGCAACCACCTCACCGCCGAAGGCGAAGCGGACGGTGTCGGTTTCGTGCTCGATGCTTCGCGGATGGACACCGACGGTTACCGCGACCATAGCTCGGCCCGCCGCGACCAGACCTTCGCCAAGCTCAACTTCAGGCCGGATGAAGACAGCAAGCTGGCGCTGATCTACAGCAGCCTGGAGCAGAACGGCACGCAAGATCCGCTGGGGCAGGAATGGGAGGCTTACAAGGCCGATCCGCGTTCTGTTACCACTAATGCCACGAGATACAACACCCGCAAAAGCATTGATCACCAGCAGTTAGGGGCCAACTACGAGCGTTACTTCGGTGATGCGACTTTACAATTGACCGCATATGCGGGAAAGCGGCATGTGGTTCAGTACCAGGCTATTCCAGTTGAGGAAAATCCAGGTAGTTCTCCTACCGACCCACAGGCTAATCCGGGTCATAGTGGCGGTGTAATCGATTTTGAAAGGGAGTTCCACGGCGGAAGCGTACGCTGGTTGCAGCCGGTGGAGGGAGTTGCAGGCGATCTGCAACTGGTAGTTGGACTTGACTATGATCAGAGTCGTGATGACCGGCGGGGGTATAAGAACTACGTCGGTGCGCTACCGGATGTGACACGAGGTGTTAAAGGTGAATTACGCCGTGATGAGATCGATACGGTAACTAGCCTCGACCCCTATGTTCAGGCTACCTGGATATTGGACAACTGGACACTGCAAGGTGGGTTGCGTTACAGCACTGTTGAGGTGGACGTCGATGACAAGTACATCGCTGTTGGCAATGGTGATGACAGTGGTACTAAACGCTATGAAAAGGCCACGCCTTCGGTCAGCCTGGGGTATGCCTTTACACCTGATCTCAATGGTTATATCAGCGTAGGTAAGGGTTTCGAGACGCCTAGTCAGGGCGAGCTGGCCTATTCGCTTAACAATACAGGGTTTAATTTTGGCCTGGAGCCATCTGAAAGCACTCAGTATGAAATCGGCCTGAAAGCGCGTGTTACCGCAGGCACTCGCATCAACGCCGCGATATTCCAGATCAATACCGATGACGAAATCGTCGTGCTGGAAAACAGCGGCGGGCGTACCAGCTACCAGAATGCCGGCAAGACCCTGCGTCGCGGTTTCGAACTGGGTGTCGAGAGCCAGTTCAGCGAGCAATGGTCGGCAGCCCTGGCTTATACCTATCTGGCCGCTACCTATGATTCACGCTTCGCCGCCGGCAGCGATACCATCGACAAGGGCAACAATCTACCCGGCGTGCCCCGCACCACGCTGTTCGGCGAACTCGCATGGAAACCCGTAGATGGCATCAGTACGGCGCTGGAAGGCCTCTACCGCAGCAAGGTGTACGTCGAGGACACCAACGCCGAAAAAGCTGCGCCGAGTTACGCGGTATTCAACTGGCGTACCCGTTTCGAGCAAAACCTCGGCTCCTGGACGACCCACCAGACCCTGCGCCTGGATAACCTGCTGGATAAACAGTATGTCGGCTCGGTAATCGTTGGCGATGGCAACAATCGCTACTACGAGGCCGCGCCGGGGCGTTCCTGGTATGCGGGGGCGGGCGTGGAGTACCAGTTCTGAGGGAGCAAGTTGCGGTCTCGCGCTGGAAACGGATTCCCCGCTGGTTCGCCATGCGGATGAGCCATGCGACGGTCGGTAGCGCCTTGCAATGGTTAGAGACCAGTTGCCTCTCCACGAACGTGTTGGTTTCGGCTACTCTCAAGGTAAGCGGTCACCATAGCCGCGCGTAGTTCGAGGATAACTCTTATGAAAGCCTGGTTCGAAAAACTTGCCGCACAGTTCAATGCCCTGTTTGCCCCACGCATGCAGCCGGTTCCCATCCGCAGTGACGAGCAGCGCCGCCTGGCCGCAGAGCGCCGTCGCCGCCGCTAAACGCCGCGACCGTCACTGATTCGAAAGCGCCGCCAGCGGCGCTTCGATATCCACGCCCGTATCACCGCCCAGCGACTGGTACAGGGTGGCGGCATTGAGCAACTGATTCAGGCGGTTCTCCGCCAGGGTGATCTGCGCTGAACGGCGTGTATCCTGCGCACTTAGCCAGGATTGCAGATCCACTGCCCCTGACTCGTAGCGAATACGATAGATACGCTCGGCCTCGCTGGCCGCATCCAGCGCTCGGCTGCGCATGCCCTCCTGCTCGGCGTAATGACGCCGACCCGCCAGCCCGTTCTCCACGTCGGCCAGTGCCTGATACAAGCTCTGTCGGAAGTCCGTCACCGCCAGTTCGTAATCCGTTCTTGACACGGCGACGTTGAGTTTCATCTGATTCCACTGCAGGAAGGGCATGGCCAGGCTCGCGCCCAGTGCGCCAACCGGGTTCTGCAGCAGGTTGCTCAGCGCCGAGCTGGAATAGCCCAGGGTGCCGGTCAGACTCAGATCCGGGTAGTAGCTCGCACGCGTCGCATCCACGGATTTCAGGCTGCTTCGCAGGCGCAGTTCGGCGGCGCGCAGATCCGGTCGTCGAGCCAGCAGGCTGGCCGGTAGGTCGGCCTGCACGGCGGGCAATACGCTGCTTTCCAGGCTTTGCAGCTCGTTCAGATTCACGGGCGTAGCACCGTCGAACAGCACTGCCAGGGCATTGCGCTGCTCGACCCGCTGCTGGCGCAGATCCACTTCACTGGCCAACTGGGTTTCCAGGCTCTGCCGCGCTTCGGCGAGCTCCAGGGCTGAAGCCTGGCCGGCATCGTATTGCACCTGAACCAACTGCAACGTTTGCCGGGCGTAGGCGATGCTCGCGGCGCTGGAGGCCAGGCGTTCGTTGAGATAACCGATCTGCCAGTACAGGCTCGCCAGCGTGCCCGCCAGGGACAGTCGGGTGGCGGCGTAATCCTGTTCGGTCGCCAGGGCTTCGAGTTCCGCCGCGTCAGTGGCACTACCCAGGCGGTTCCACAAATCGGCTTCCCAGCTTACCGAGCCGGTCAGCGAATAGCTGTGGGCTGCGCTGCCTTCACCGCGCAGGGCGCGGGTGCGGTCGGCGCTCAGGCCGCTGCTGAGCTGAGGAAATTGACCGTCACGGGCCAGGCCAGCCTGCAACTGCGCGCGACGTACGTTGAGCAACGCCGTACCGATGTCGTTGTTGCGTGCCAGCGCTGCGTCGATCAGCCGATCCAGTTCGGGGTCGCCGAAGGCTTTCCACCAGGCTTGGCCAGTGCTGGCCTGCTGCTCGCCCGGCTGTTGCCAACTGGCGGGAACGTTCAGCGCCGGCCGCTCGTAAGGTGTGGAGAGCAGCGAACTGCAGCCGCCCAGGGCAAGGGCGATAACCAGTGACAGGGGTTTCAGGTAATGGCTACGCATGATCGGGTCTACTCGCGAGACAGGGCGTCGACGGGGTCGAGGCGGGCGGCGTTGCGTGCTGGCAGGAAACCGAACACCAGGCCGATGACCGTGGAACACAGGAAAGCGGCGACGATGGAGGTGCTGGAAAACACCAGGCTGAATTCGCTGGTGAAATGGCTGAACACGGCGCCGAAGGCCAACGCCGACATCACGCCGAGTGCGCCACCGATCAGGCACACCAGCACCGCCTCGATCAGGAACTGCCGGAGGATATCGTTCTGCCGTGCCCCCACCGCCATGCGCACGCCGATCTCGCGGGTGCGCTCGGTGACCGACACCAGCATGATGTTCATCACCCCGATACCGCCGACCAGCAGGGAAATCAGGGCGATGGCCGAGATCAGCAGGGTCATGGTCTGGCTGGTCTTTTCGATGGTCTGGCGGATGGTGTCGGTGTTCATCACGAAGAAGTCCTGCACCCCGTGGCGACGCGTGAGCAGGCGGATGATGCCTTGCTCGGCGGCATCGCTGGATACGCTGTCGTCGACCCGTACGGTGATGCTTTCCAGGTACGACTGGCCGAGCATGCGGTTCATCACCGCGGTGTAGGGCAGGTAGACGCGTAGCGAGTCGCTGCCGCCGAAGTTGCTCTGGATCGGGTCGAGCACGCCGATGACGCGCACCGGTACATTGCCCAGCAGGATCACCTGGCCGAGCGCCTGCTTGCCGGCGAACAGCTTCTTGTAGGTGTTGTCATCGATCACCGCATTCTGCGCCGACTCGCGCACCGCCTTGGTATCGAACGCGCGGCCCTGGGCGAAGGTATAACCCTTGGCGCGGAAGAACTGCTCGCCCACGCCGCTCATGGACACGCTCAGCGCCTGCTCGCGGTAGCGCAAGGTACCGGAGCTGGAAACCGATGGCGTGACGCTGTCGACGAAGGCCTGACCAGCCAGGGCATCGGCATCGGCCGGCACCAGCGTCTGGATGCGTGCCGAGCGACGATCACCGAAACCGCTGCCGGGATAGATGTCGATGGTATTGGTACCGATCGCGCTGATGTTCTCCATGATCTTCTGTTGCGAACCCTGGCCCAGCGCCACCACCGACACCACCGAGGCGATGCCGATGATGATGCCGAGCATGGTCAGGAAGGTGCGCAGCTTGTGCGAGAGCATCGCCAGTAGAGCCATGCGGAACGCTTCGCGAAACTGCCCGACCCCGGCGCGCAAGGTATTGGCATCACGTGCCTGGGCTGGCTCTTCCAGCGCGTCCGAGTCCGCGTCGCCGTCGCGCAGGCGGCGGTCGGCAATGATGCAGCCATCGCTGATCTCGATGATGCGGTCGGCGGTTTCCGCGACCTTCATGTCGTGGGTGACGATGATCACCGTGTGCCCAGCGGCATGCAGCTCACGCAGCAGCTTGAGCATCTCTTCGCCGCTGTGGCTGTCCAGCGCGCCGGTGGGTTCATCGGCGAGAATCACCTGGCCGCCGTTCATCAGCGCCCGGGCAATGGAAACGCGTTGCTGCTGGCCGCCGGAAAGCTGGCTTGGTTTGTGGCTCAGGCGCTCGCCCAGACCGAGGCGCTGCAGCAATGCCTCGGCGCGCTGGTGACGGCTGGCGGCGTCCTTGCCGGCATAGATGGCTGGGATCTCGACATTGCCCACGGCATCCAGGTCGCCCAGCAGGTGGTAACGCTGGAAGATGAAGCCGAAATATTCGCGGCGCAGTTCGGCCAACTCGTCCGGGGACAGCCTGCCGGTTTCCCGGCCGGCGATGCGGTAAGTGCCGGCGCTGGCTCGATCCAGGCAGCCAAGGATGTTCATCAGGGTCGATTTGCCCGAGCCGGAAGTACCGATGATGGCAACCATTTCGCCCTGTTCGATGCTCAGGTCGATATCCTTGAGCACGGCGATGGTCTGATCCCCGGCCGGGAATTCGCGGCGCAGGCCTCTCAGTTCGAGGAGTGCCATGTCAGAGTCTCATCGGCCCGCGCATGCGCAGGGTGGTGCTGGAGCCGGCAGCGGCATCGCCGAGTACCACCTTGTCGCCGGTCTCCAGGCCTTCCAGCACCTGTGCGTTGATGGAGTCTTCCAGGCCGGTACGGATCTGCCGCGCCTCGACCTTGCCGCCTTTACCCAGCACCTGCACGGTGTAGCTGTCGTCACGGTTGGCGCGGCCCAGCGCCGACACTGGAATGCTTGTCGCGTCCTTGACGCTGTTAAGGACGATGTTCACCTCGGTGGTCATGGAAATACGCAGCTTGCCATCGGGGTTGGGCACATCGAACACGGCGATGTAATAGACGGCCGTGTCGGTCGAGGTGGTGGACGATGAACTGGAGGTGCTGTCGCTGGTGTTTATCGAATCCGGCGCCGGTTCGATCATGCGCAGCGTCGCTTCATAGCGCTTGCCGGGCTCGCCAAGAATGGTGAAGTACACGGGTAGGCCGGGCTGCAGGTTGACCACATCGGCTTCGGAGATCTCCGCACGCACGGTCATCTTGTCGAGCTGGGCGACCTTGACGATGGTCGGCGCCGATTGCGCCGAGTTCACCGTCTGGCCTTCCTTGACCACCACGCCGACCACGGTGCCGTCGATGGGGGCAGTGATCTTGGTGTAGCCCAGGTCGACTTCGGCGGTGGAAACCTGAATCTGCGCCTGTTCGATCTGCGCATCCAGCGCGGCGACCTGAGCCTTGGCGGTATTCAGGTCGGCCTCGGCAGTCTCGTAGCTTTCCCGCGAACTGGCGTTCTGAGCGAGCATGGATTTCTGCCGGTTGAAGGCGAGCTGCGCCTTTTTGAGCGTCGCGGCCTGCACCGCGCGCTGGGCCTTGACGTTGGCCAGGGAGGCTTTGGTATTGGCCAGATCGTTCTGTTGGGTCAGGGAATCAATCTCGGCGATCGGCTCACCCTGTTTGACCAGGTCGCCAAAATCGACGTGCAGCTTGGTGACCTGCCCCGATACCTGGGCACCGACACTGACCTGCTTGAAGGCCTCCAGCGTACCGGTGGCGATGACCGTCTGCTCGATATCGGCCTGGCGCACCTCGGCGGTCAGCAGGCCGCTGCCAGGTGCTGGCGATAACCAGCTCTTGAGTGCGTAGCCACCCAGCGCCAGGGCGGCGATGGCGGGAATCAGGAACAGCAACTTGGGTTTCGGCATGTCTATTGGCACACGGCGGATTCGGATGAACGCCACTATAGAGAGGCGTTCGCCAGCGTTGGGTAAGAGCGGAGTAAGGTTCTGTCAGGAATAGGTAAAGTTCGGCGCTGACCGGAATTTTTGACGCGTGAAACGCTGCGACGCTCTCAAGTCACCGAAGAGCGTGCCGACAATATGGAAAGCCCATTCGGACGAGCAGGGAACAGGCGTGGCCAGGAACTGCATGCGATGGATCCGATACGCCATTTTTGCGCTTGATCGTTTGAAAAACAAACGCCTAGCTGTGCTGGCGTGACAGCTTTGCTGTGCTAGACATAGTGGAGTGGCAGGGATGTACACCTTCACGAACTAAAGGATTGCGAGCATGCGTCAGAATCTTCCGGTGACTCAGCGGGAAAGGACTTTTCCCGGGCATGAGCGGTTGATCTCCACCACCGATCTGAACAGCAAGATCACCTATTGCAACGACGCATTCGTTGCCATCAGCGGCTTCACTCGTGAGGAACTGATCGGCCAGCCCCACAACCTGGTGCGTCACCCGGACATGCCACCTGCTGTATTCGGTCACATGTGGGAGACCATCAAACAGGGCAAACCCTGGATGGGCATCGTCAAGAATCGCTCGAAGAATGGCGATTACTACTGGGTCAGCGCCTATGTCACACCGATCTACCAGAGCGGTCAGGTAGCGGGCTACGAGTCGGTGCGTTCGCTGCCGACGGAAGATCAGAAGCGCCGGGCCGAGGCGCTGTACGCCAGGTTACGGGCCGGTAAGCCGCCCGTGCCGAAGATCGAATACCTGACCTATGACCTGATTCGTTCCTGGCCGCTGATTCTCGCTGCGCTGGTGATCCTCGCTGCCCACTCGGTACTCACCGGACTGTGGCTGGCGCTGTTCATCGTGGCGGTGATGTTCGCCCTGGGTTCCTATCAGTTGCACGGCAAGCGTGCGCTGATCCGTCGAACCCTTGCTGACCACCCGAAGGCATTCACCAGCAGCCTGGTGGCACTGACCTACAGTGAGAGTCGCGGCGCTCAGGCGTTGCTCGACATGGCCATGATCAGCGAAGAGGCGCGACTGCAGACGGCGCTGACGCGCCTCGAAGATGCCGGTGTCAACGTCAAGAGGCAGGCCGCTCAGTCTGCCGGCTTTTCCCGAGCGGGCGCCGAGATGCTCGACCAGCAGCGCAGCGAGACCGATCAGTCGGCCACGGCGATCAATCAGATGGCCGCGACCATCCAGGAGGTCACGCAAAACGTGCAGAGCACCAGCCATGCCGCCGAAGAGGCGGATCGCCTGGCCAAAGAGGGTCGGCAACTGGCCGGTGGCAGCCTGGAATCCATGCAGCACATGGCCAAGGCCGTCTCGGATATCGGCCAGGCAGTGAGCGATCTGGCCAATTCCACCCAGTCGATCGGCAGCGTCGCCGATGTGATCACCTCGATTGCCGAGCAGACCAACCTGCTGGCGCTCAATGCGGCGATCGAGGCGGCGCGGGCGGGCGAGCAGGGGCGTGGGTTCGCCGTGGTTGCCGATGAGGTGCGTTCGCTGGCTTCGCGCACTCGCGAGTCGACCCAGCAGATTCACCAGATCATCGCTTCGCTGCGTGCCGGTGCCGAGCGCGCTGTCGTCACGGCCGAACGTGGCGAGGAAATCTCCCGGGAGAGCGTACAGAGCGTGGAGGCGGTACGTATCGCGCTGGACGGCATCAGCGAGTCGGTCAGCCGCATCACCGGCATGAGCCAGCAGATTGCAGCCGCCTCCGAAGAGCAGGGGCAGGTGGCCGATGACATCAGCCGACAGATCACCCGGATCGCCCAGCTTTCCGAACAGGGCGCCGAGCAGGCTCATCAGGGCGTCGCCATCGGCGAGGAGCTGGAAACCATGGCCGACTACCTGCACAGCCTGGCCGAACGCTTCAACCGCTAAACCGCTTCCTCGGCTGCGCATTCGTGCTATGGCAAACTGCGCGGCCGAGGAGAGCCATCTAATGCCACGCCCCCGCTGTTCCCGCTGCAAACGCCCCGCAAGCCATTGCCTCTGCGCGCTGATTCCCGATCTGCCCAGCCGTACCGAGATTCTGGTGCTGCAGCACCCTGATGAAGTCGACCACGCTCTGAATACGGCGAACCTGGCCGTGCTCGGCTTGCGCAATGCAACACTGTGGGTGGGCGAGGTGTTCGAGGATCTGCCGCTGTGGCTGGCGCAACCGGGTTACCGGACGCATTTGCTGTTTCCGGGGAACGATGCGCAGCCACTGGCCTGCGTTGTCGATGAGCACGACGAACGGCCGATCCGGCTGGTGGTGCCGGACGGTACCTGGCGCAAGGCGCGCAAGTTGCTGCACCTCAATTCTGCGTTGGCAGCGTTACCGCGGGTGACCCTGACGGACGTACCACCCTCGCGCTATCGCCTGCGCAAGGCGCCGATGGAGGGATCGTTATCGACCCTCGAGGCGATAGTCGCGGCGCTGAACGTGCTGGAGGAGCCCGCTGATTATCAGGCCCTGCTCAAACCCTTCGATGCCTTGATCGAAGGGCAGATCGCGGCCATGGGGGAGGAGACGTTCAGGCGCAACCATCAGCGTTGAGCGGGGCGTTGGATGGCAGCCAACCCTACAATGTTTAGGTCTGTAGGGTGGGCTTCAGCCCACCAATAGCGATGTGGGAATCATGCTGCTGCCTGAGTCAGGCGAACGTACCGTCACGGAAATCCGTACTGCTCGATGGGTTCGTTCAGCGGTTTGCCGGCGATCCGCAGTACACGGATGCCGCCATCCGCGTCACTCGGCGATCTGCAGCTTGCGAGATTCAGTGTAGAAGAAACGCAGTTTCTCGTATTCGAACGGTGAGTTGATCTGGCCATAGCGGAAGCTGGTGGTCGATCGTTGATCGACCACCCTGAGTATGGTGACTTCCGGGTGACTGTTGCTGACCTCGGCCACGTTGAGGTAGTTGATCTGTTGTTCGGCGACGAAGTCCGCCACCAGGCCACCGGTATCACGCAGGTTCGACGGGCCGAGGATCGGCAGCATCAGGTAGGGGCCGGCAGGGGTTCCATAGAAGCCCAGGGTCTGGCCGAAATCTTCACGCTGCTTGGGCAGGCCCATGTGGGTTGCCGGATCCCACAGCCCGGCGACCCCGAGCGTGGTGTTGAACAGCAGGCGCGCCGTGGTGTTCAACGCCCGCTGGCCCTTGAGCTGAAGCACGCTGTTGACCAGGTTGGACACATCGCCGAGATTGCCGAAGAAGTTGCTCACGCCCTGTTGCACCAGGCTCGGCGTGATAGTGCGGTAACCGTCGACCACGGGCAGGAATACCCATTCGTCGAAGCGATAGTTGAAGTGGTAGACGCGGCGGTTCCACGACTCCAGTGGATCGAAAACTTCCAGCGCGGACAGGGTCGAGCGTTCGAATTCACGCTGATCCAGGCCCGGGTTGAACTTGAGCTTGCTCAGCGGTTGCTTGAATCCGTCGTCTTCGATGGTGGTCTGGGCTGTGGCGGCACCGCAGCTCAGCAAGGCAGCGAACAGCGCGAAAGCAGGAAAGGTCTTAGCCACGGAAGAACTCCAACATGTCGTTGCTGTTGACGCGGTAATTGAGGTTGCCGCAGTGGCCGCCGAGTGGGTATACGGTCAGGCGGTCGCCCATCGTGCGGCGCAGGAAGCCAAGGTCGCCTGGGCCGAGGATCACGTCGTCGGCGTTATGCATCACCGCGATCTTCGGGCTGTTCTTCAGGTAATCCTCGATGCCGTACAGGCTGACCTGGTTGATCAGCTGGGCCATGCTGCCGCCGTCATAGCGCGCCCGCCACATGGGAATCAACTGTTCGGCCATGTAGCAGTCGAAATCGCACTGCAGCGCTCGACGGAAGAAAGGCGTCAGGCTGGTGCCCTCGCCAATCGGGTATTCCACCGGCGTGATCAGGCCGCGACGGTTGATCAGATCCGAGGTGAACGCGATATCGGCAGCCGAGAAGCGGAACGAGGTGCCGATCAGCATGGCCATCTGTTCGTCGGACAGATGTTCCCTGGACTGCTGGAAGTCATACAGCAGCGCATCGTTGATATCGATATAACCCTTCTCCTGGAAGTAACGGGTCAGCTTGCCCAGTACCAATTCGTAGAAGGTGGTGCGGCTGTCGATGCCCTTGACCTGAGTTTGCACCAGGCTATCGAGGTTGGTGATCGAGGTGTACAGGTTGACGGGCGGGTTGAGCATCAGCACGCGCTTGAAGTTGAAGCTGCGCCGGGTTTCGTCCAGTTGGCTGACGAACGCAGCGTGCAGGGCGCCGAGGCTGTAACCGGTCAGGTAGAAGTCGGTGACCTGCAGGCGTGGATGCTGGGCGCGCACGGCCTGCATGGCGCGATACAGGTCTTCGGCATCGTCACGGCTGATGCCCGGCGTGGCGAAGCGCGAGGCGGAGGTCATGAAGTCGTAGCTGGTCGGCGAAGACAGCTGCACGACGTGATAGCCCGCGCCATAGAACAGTTTCTTCAGGTATTCGGGGGTACTGCTCGAATAGTGCGCGCCAGTGCCAGCGATGATAAAGATCAGCGGCGCCGGGCCTTTCTGCTCGGCCAGCCGGTAGCGCATCTTGGTCACGGCCCAGAAGTTGTCCGGCAGCTGGAATTCGCGTTCCGGACGCAGGCGAATCTGGTAGTCCTTCTGATTGATATCGGCGTCATCTGGCAGCTCCGGTCGCAGTTCTGGCGGCGTGGTGGCGATGGTCGCTTCGAACGGATTGGTGAGCGGATAACCGTAAGTCTGCGCGTCGATATCGGCTGCCCAGAGTGGGGCACTGAGCAGCAGGCCGCTAAGCAGGGCAGCAAGGCGGGGAATGAAAGACATACAAGATCCCTTTGCAAGAGAACGTTCTTTTCAGAGGTGGGCGGGGCAGCCCGTGCTTTTCGGCATCAGCCGCGATCCCTAAGACAACTGCCGGTGTGTCAAAGTGCCATGGGAAATTATCGTTGCGCTGCAACTTAATGCAGTAGATACCGGATTTACCACGAAAGGTCGAGCTGGCGCGGTTTCAGAGCTCCCAGGCTTGCCACTATTTGTAACTTGCATCCGCCTGGCGGGAGCTTATGCTGAGCGCCGTTTCCAAGCCCTCTGGAGTGGCCGGATGCCCCGTCGTTTATCTGTCGTTGTGCTGGTGATCGCCGCCGTTCTGTGCGTGATCGCCAGTTATGGCTTGCGTTACCTGCTTATGGAGGGCGATCAGTGGGTAGGCCGTTGTGTCGAGGATCCGGAGAATTTGGCCTGCCAGGTTCGCGCCACCCTGGGGTGGATGATTCATCTGCGAATCATCGCCTGGATCGCACTTGGCTGCGCCATGCTGGCATTCGTGCTGCCCGGTGTCTGGGGTTGGCGCCTGGCGGTGCCAGGACTGCTGCTCGGTTTACCGGCTCTCGCGCTCTACACCGCCAGTCTGGCGGTGTTTGCAGTGGTGCTGGCTCTGCTGCGCCTGGTACGTGCGCCTACTCCGGCAGCTGGCTGATTCAGCCTGGTGGTGTGTATTGAGCACAGCGCCGAGAAAAATGCTTACCGCCCCTTCGAGCGTTTCAAGCTGCGCCAGAGCGCAGTCGCCAGCAACGTGCTGGTGATGGCCCAGGGTCGTAGGATGGGTGCAACCCATCGGCATATTGATGGGTTTCACCCATCCTACGGGCTATGAGTCGACGGCAATAAGGCGAGAGCGGCCGGTCGGTGACCCGCGTTGAACCATGGATCACGGCCTTCGGCCCCGGATTACGCCTGCGGCTAATCCAGGCTACGTTCTACGGTCTTGAAGGCGCAAACGGCCATTCGTAGGGTGGACGACGCTTGCCTACGCGGCCCGATCCGTCCACCGCTCTGCAATCGCAATGGTGGATGAAAAGAGCGTCATCCACCCTACGGAGTGAGCGTTCGCTACCGCCACTTTGCTGTCATTGCACGTGAAAGATCGTGAGCAGGTTCTTCGCGCCCCTTCGAGTGTTTCAGGCTGCGCCACAGTGCGGCCGCCAGTAACGTGCTGGTGATGGCCCAGCCGATGGCTTGCAGGTTATCCAGCGTCTCTTCATACAGTTGCGGCACCACGCCTGCGGCGATCAGCAGTGCCAGCAGGGCGATTTCCCGGCGTGGCGCGGCAACCGGGCGCAGCAGGTAGACCAGGGACGGGAGCAATAGCGCTGCACTGGGGAAGCTGCGGTAGCGTGCGTCGGTCACCATGGCCAGCATCATCACTGCACCGGCGAAGCCTGCCGCCGCCAACCACCAGCCTGCACGTCGCTCCAGCCAGGAGAACGCCCGGGCACGCCAACCATTAGCCGTCGACAGTGCCAGCGTTGCATGAGCCAGAACCAGCATGTTGAGGGCGAGCAGGGCACTGGCCCACAGCCATTCGCCGATGTAGCGGCTGGTCACCCACGACAATTCCGCCCATAGCCCGATGCAGGCGGCACCCAGCGCTGCCACGAGCGGCAGCAGCACGGCGTTGCGGGGCGAACTTGGCCGACCGCCGACCAGCAGGCCAAGCGCCAGGATGCCAGTGCTGATTGTCAGCCAAAGCGGCCAGTACGGAAGGTTGGAAACCGGGCCGGCGAGGATCGACTTGTCCTGGCGGTCGGCGTCGTACAGGCCCCAGAAGCCGCCCACAGCGCCTTCGCTGGCGCGTTTCCACGGTTGGTCGAAGGCTTCGATCAGGTTGTAGCGCCAGCCGTGCTGCTCGGCCAGTGCTACGAAACCGCGAATGAAGGTGGCCTGGTTGACGCGGCTGGGCAACGCGGTTTCACGCTGGCGGCCTTCGCTGGGCCAGCCGGTTTCGCCGATCATGATGTCCTTGGGCGCGAATTTTTTGCCGAACAGCTCGCGCACCTCGGTGACTTCGTGCAGCGCCGCGTCGATGCCTGCCGGGTCATCTTCCCAGTAAGGCAGCAGGTGAATGGTGATGAAATCCACTGCCGGAGCGACTTCCGGATGCTTGAGCCAGAACTCCCAGACATCGGCATAAGTCACTGGCTGGGTGATTTCTGCCTTGACCTGATTGATCAGCTCGACCAGTTGCTCGCCCGTGACTTCCTTGCGCAGCAGCGCTTCGTTGCCGACGATCACGGCCTCGACTACATCCGGGTTTTCCTTGGCCAGCTTGATCAGGCCCTGGATTTCGATGGCCGTGTCATGCGGGTTGCGGCTAACCCAGGCGCCGGCGATCAGCTTCAGGCCATGTTTGCGCGCCAGATCCGGCAGCGACTCGAGGCCGGTGACCGAATAGGTGCGGATGCACTGGAAGCGCTCCGCAAGCAGCGCCAGGTCGGCATCCATGCGTTCGGGGCGGATTTGCAGCGGTAGATCGAAGGGGGACTGATCCTTGTCGAATGGTGTGTAAGACGCACACTGCAGCTTGTGAGTGGGCGTCGCCGCATCGGCCAGAACGACCGGTTTTCCGATGGTCTGCCACAGGCTGCCAAGCGCGAGGAAAGCGATGACGCAGGCACAGACATAGGGGAGCAAAGGAAAGCGGGCGGTGGCGGGCATGATCGAACACGAGGGTAAGGGAGACGCGCATCTTAGCGGCGAGCAGGGGCTTTTAGATAGCAGCGGAAAGTACGCTGACAAACGAGTGATTTGACAAGCGTTGCATGCTGACTAGTTTTGAATGTGCGGCGTTAGGAAAACCCGCGTCGCTCAACTGGAGTGGACTTTAAAAGGATGTTGAACATGCAAAAATCCATGCTGCAAAGCCTGCTGTTCGCTGCACTGGCCAGTGCCTCGCTACTGGTCAGCGCCAACGAAACTGCCAGAGCGCCCGCCATCGAACCCGTCGCCCAGCAACTCGCCGAACTCAACCCGATCAACCTCAATAGTGCCGATGCTGAAACCCTGCAGCGTGAGCTCAGTGGTGTCGGCTCGGTCAAGGCGCAGGCCATCGTCAGCTATCGAGAGACCCATGGCGAGTTCGCCTCGGTCGACGAGTTGCTCGAGGTCAAGGGAATCGGTGAGTCCTTGCTTGAGCGCAATCGTGGCAAGTTGACCATCAGCCAATAACGCTTATTGCCGCAATACACCCGAGCCGCTCGACCCCTCAGGATCGAGCGGCTTTTTCATGGATGGCGGTAATCCTTCGTACGGGCGGTTTTCTGACGTCGCGCTGGCGATTCATCCTGTGTAACCCCGCTCTGCCTGCCTCTCCGAGGGTTGGCTCGTTTCATGCTCTTGCCAATCTGTGACACCTTACCGCGCCGATAAATCGGTGCTCTTGGAAGAGAGCGTACAGTTGGCACCCTTGTTGCAAATACCCCTGCAAAGCACATGCGGCGTCAAAAAACCGCGCTCAGTTGAGGAAGGGTTATGAGTCAGGGTGTCGCGTTCAATCGTCTAATGCTGGAAATGCGCTCCATGCAGGCCGAGGCCATGGCACGCAAGCCGGCAGTCTCCGAAGCCCAGGAAGTCGGCGCGCCGAGTTTCTCGGACATGCTCGGGCAGGCGGTGAACAAGGTCAGCGAAACCCAGCAGGCTTCTAACCAGCTGGCCACAGCCTTCGAGATGGGCCAGAGCGGCGTTGACCTGACCGACGTGATGATCGCCTCGCAGAAGGCCAGCGTTTCCTTCCAGGCCATGACCCAGGTACGCAACAAGCTGGTTCAGGCTTATCAAGACATCATGCAAATGCCGGTTTAAGAGGTAGATTCCGATCATGGCCGAAGCACTTGCCGCAAACGTACCCGCCACCACCGCTGGCAGCGAGCCGAAAAAGCCGCTGTTCGGGCTGACGTTCCTGGAGAATCTTTCCGACATGCCGGTATTGCGTCAGGCCGGTCTGCTGGTCGGCCTGGCCGCCAGTGTGGCGATCGGTTTCGCCGTGGTGCTGTGGTCGCAACAACCGGATTACAAACCGTTGTACGGTAGCCTCAACGGCATGGACGCGAGCCAGGTGATGGAAACCCTGGCGAGCGCGGACATCAATTACACCATCGAGCCGAATTCCGGCGCGCTGCTGGTCAAATCCGAAGACCTGGCGCGTGCACGCATTCGCCTGGCTTCTGCCGGCGTAGCGCCGACCGACACCAGCATCGGTTTCGAGATTCTCGACAAGGAACAGGGCCTCGGCACCAGCCAGTTCATGGAAGCGACCCGCTATCGTCGCGGACTGGAAGGCGAGTTGGCGCGCACCGTCTCCAGCCTGAACAACGTCAAGGCCGCGCGCGTGCACCTGGCAATCCCGAAGAGTTCGGTGTTCGTGCGTGATGAGCGCAAGCCCAGCGCTTCGGTGCTGGTCGAGCTGTATGCGGGGCGTAACCTGGAGCCAAGCCAGGTGATGGCCATCGTCAATCTGGTCGCCAGCAGCGTGCCGGAAATGGACAAGGGGCAGGTCACCGTGGTCGACCAGAAGGGCAACCTGCTGTCCGACCAGCAGGAAATGTCCGAGCTGAGCATGGCTGGCAAGCAGTTCGACTACAGCCGCCGCATGGAAAGCCTGTTCACCCAGCGCGTGCACAACATCCTGCAGCCGGTGCTCGGCATGGGCCGCTACAAGGCTGAAGTCTCGGCCGACGTGGATTTCAGTGCCGTCGAGTCGACCTCGGAAACCTTCAATCCGGATCAGCCGGCGCTGCGCAGCGAGCAGCAGGTCAACGAACAACGTAGCAGTAGCAGTGGCCCGCAAGGCGTACCCGGAGCCCTCAGCAACCAGCCGCCTGGCCCGGCTGACGCACCGCAGCAGACCGGTGGTGCAGCCGCCCCTGGCGGCCCGGTCGCACCGGGTCAGCCGCTGGTCGACGCCAATGGTCAGCAGATCATGGATCCGGCTACCGGCCAGCCCATGCTGGCGCCATACCCGGCCGACAAGCGGGATCAGTCGACGCGCAACTTCGAGCTCGATCGCTCTGTCAGCTATACCAAGCAGCAACAGGGTCGCCTGCGTCGGCTTTCCGTCGCCGTGGTGGTGGATGACCAGATGCGTGTCGACCCGGCTACCGGGGAAGCCACCCGTGTGCCGTGGAGCAGTGATGACCTGGCGCGCTTCACCCGCCTGGTGCAGGACTCGGTAGGCTTCGATGCCAGCCGTGGCGACAGCGTCAGTGTGATCAACACCGCCTTCAGCAGTGAAATCACCGAAGTGATCGAGGTGCCGTGGTACCAGAGCGAGCTGTTCCTGATGGCCATGGGCGGCCTCAAATCGCTGTTCCCGGCACTGTTGATCTTCCTGTTGGTGTGGTTCGTGCTGCGCCCGGTGTTGAACAACATTACCGGTGGCGGTAAAGGCAAGGAGTTGGCCATGGTTGGCGGTGGTCGCGATGGCGACGTGGATCTGGGCGAAATGGGTGGCCTGGATGGCTTAGCGTCCGACCGAGTGAGCCTGAGTGGCCCGCAAAGCATTCTCCTTCCGAGTCCGAGCGAGGGGTATGATGCGCAACTGAATGCGATCAAGAGTTTGGTCGCCGAAGATCCGGGCCGTGTCGCCCAGGTAGTCAAAGATTGGATCAATGCCGATGAATGAGAACCGTATCGCTGCCAAGATGAGCAAGGTCGAGAAGGCCGCCATCCTGCTTCTGTCGCTCGGTGAAACCGATGCGGCCCAGGTGCTTCGTCATCTGGGGCCCAAGGAGGTGCAGCGCGTGGGTGTGGCCATGGCCGGCATGCGCAACATTCATCGTGAGCAGGTCGAGCAGGTGATGGGCGAGTTCGTCGAAACCGTCGGCGACCAGACCAGCCTGGGCGTGGGTGCCGACGGCTATATCCGCAAGATGCTCACCCAGGCACTGGGCGAGGACAAGGCCGGTAACCTGATCGACCGCATCCTGCTCGGCGGCAGTACCAGTGGTCTGGACAGCCTGAAATGGATGGAGCCACGCGCCGTGGCCGACGTGATCCGCTACGAACACCCGCAGATCCAGGCGATTGTCGTTGCCTATCTGGATCCCGACCAGGCGGGTGAAGTGCTTTCGCATTTCGACCACAAGGTTCGCCTGGACATCGTGCTGCGCGTGTCGTCGTTGAACACCGTGCAGCCGGCGGCGCTCAAGGAGCTCAACCTGATTCTCGAGAAGCAGTTCTCCGGCAGTTCCAACACCACCCGCGCTACCATGGGTGGCGTGAAGCGCGCCGCGGACATCATGAACTACCTCGACAGTTCGGTCGAAGGACAGCTGATGGACTCGATCCGCGAGATCGACGAAGACCTATCGTCGCAGATCGAAGACCTGATGTTCGTCTTCGACAACCTGGCCGATGTCGATGATCGCGGTATCCAGGCGCTGCTGCGCGAGGTGTCTTCCGATGTGCTGGTGCTGGCGCTCAAGGGCGCGGACGAGGCGATCAAGGAGAAGGTGTTCAAGAACATGTCCAAGCGCGCCGCCGAATTGTTGCGTGATGACCTCGAAGCGAAAGGGCCGGTGCGTGTCAGCGACGTCGAGGCCGCTCAGAAGGAAATCCTCACCATCGCCCGGCGCATGGCCGAGGCCGGCGAAATCGTATTGGGTGGCAAGGGCGGCGAGGAGATGGTTTAACCCATGGCCGGCAAGGAACCCGTCAGCGAACTGATTCGCGCCAAGGATCTGGGCAGCGTCGATCGCTGGTCGCTGCCAAGTTTCGACGAGCATGTGGAGGTGCCGGAAGACGCCCAGCCTGAGATCGAGCAGGCTGCCGAGGCCCCGCCGCCCCAGGAAAGCGAAGAAGTCGCGCTGGAGGATGTCAAACCCTTGACGCTCGACGAGCTCGAGGCCATTCGCCAGGACGCCTACAACGAAGGCTTCGCCACCGGTGAAAAGGACGGTTTTCGTGCTGGTCAGCTCAAGGCCAAGCAGGAAGCCGACGCCGCGCTGGCTAGTAAGGTCGATGCGCTCGAACAGGTCATGAGCCATTTGTTCGAACCTATCGCCGAGCAGGATCAGCAACTCGAAGTGGCACTGGTGACCCTGGTCGGGCAGATCACCCGCGAGGTCATTCAGCGTGAATTGAGCCGCGACTCCAGCCAGATCCGCCAGGTGTTGCGCGAAGTGCTCAAGCTGCTGCCCATGGGCGCGGAAAATATCCGTATCCACCTCAATCCGCAGGACTTCGAGCTGGTCAAGTCGCTGCGTGATCGCCATGAAGAAAGTTGGCGGATTCTCGAGGACGATTCCCTGCTGCCCGGGGGCTGCCGGGTAGAGACCGAGCACAGCCGCATCGACGCCAGTGTCGAAACCCGCCTCAGCCAAGCGCTCAAGCAACTGTTCGAACAGCAGCGCGAGCATGCGACCACGCCCCGTTCCGCCGATATGCACATCGACCTGGATGACGCCAATGCGCCTTGAGCGCATCAGCTTCGCTCGCCGCATGGAGGGTTATGGCGACGCGGTGAAGCTGCCGTCCCAGCCCGTAGTCGAAGGCCGCCTGCTGCGCATGGTCGGCTTGACCCTCGAAGCCGAAGGCCTGCGAGCCGCCCTGGGCAGCCGCTGCCTGGTCATCAACGACGACAGTTATCACCCGGTACAGGTGGAAGCCGAGGTCATGGGCTTTTCCGCCGGCAAGATCTATCTGATGCCGGTCGGCAGCCTGGCTGGTATTGCGCCCGGTGCGCGCGTGGTGCCGCTGCCGGATACCGGACGCCTGCCCATGGGCAGATCCATGCTTGGCCGCGTGCTCGATGGCGCCGGCCGTGCCCTGGATGGCAAGGGCGGAATGAAAGCCGAAGATTGGGTGCCGATGGACGGCCCGACCATCAACCCGCTCAAGCGCCACCCAATCAGCGAACCTCTGGATGTCGGTATCCGCAGCATCAATGGCCTGCTCACCGTTGGCCGCGGCCAGCGCCTCGGGCTGTTTGCCGGCACCGGTGTCGGTAAGTCGGTGTTGCTGGGCATGATGACCCGTTTCACCGAGGCCGAAATCATCGTGGTCGGCCTGATCGGCGAGCGGGGCCGCGAGGTCAAGGAGTTCATCGACGAGATTCTCGGTGAAGAAGGTATCAAGCGTTCGGTGGTCGTCGCGTCGCCTGCCGATGATGCGCCACTGATGCGTCTGCGCGCCGCCATGTATTGCACGCGTATCGCCGAGTACTTTCGCGACAAGGGCAAGAATGTCCTGCTGCTGATGGATTCCCTGACCCGTTTCGCCCAGGCGCAACGGGAAATCGCGCTGGCCATCGGCGAACCGCCGGCGACCAAGGGCTATCCGCCGTCGGTATTCGCCAAACTGCCGCGCCTGGTCGAACGAGCCGGTAATGCCGAGGAGGGCGGTGGTTCGATCACTGCGTTCTATACCGTGCTGTCGGAAGGCGATGACCAGCAGGATCCCATCGCTGATGCCGCCCGTGGGGTGCTCGACGGCCACTTCGTGCTGTCCCGACGTCTGGCCGAAGAGGGGCATTACCCGGCAATCGACATCGAAGCGTCCATCAGCCGGGTCATGCCCCAAGTGGTCAGCCCCGAGCACATGCGTAACGCCCAGCGTTTCAAGCAGCTGTGGTCGCGCTACCAACAGAGCCGCGATTTGATCAGCGTTGGCGCCTATGTGCCGGGTGGCGATGCCGATACCGATCTGGCCATCGCCCGCCAGCCGGCGATGGTGCGCTACCTGCGCCAGAGTCTGGGCGAAAGCGAAAGCCTGGAAAACAGTCGTGACCTGCTGGCCGCCGTTCTGAACCCCACTGCGGCGTCCTAACCGGTGGCAACCAGTCGCGCCGCGCGGTTGGCGCCCGTCGTCGAAATGGCCGAAAAGGCCGAGCGTGAGGCGGCTCTGCAACTGGGTCGTGCTCAAGGCATGCTGGGGCAGGCTCAAGGCAAATTGGCTGATCTCGAAAATTACCTGCAGGGCTATCAGCAGCAGTGGATCAGCGAGGGGCAGCGGGGCGTGTCCGGTCAGTGGCTGATGAACTATCAGCGCTTTCTTTCCCAGCTCGATGTGGCGATCGCTCAACAGCAGCAGGCCGTGACCTGGCACCGCAGCAATCTGGACAAGATGCG
The DNA here is from genome assembly GCF_004327275.1 of Phytopseudomonas daroniae. NCBI lineage: Bacteria > Pseudomonadati > Pseudomonadota > Gammaproteobacteria > Pseudomonadales > Pseudomonadaceae > Phytopseudomonas > Phytopseudomonas daroniae. Next base: position 227,039 of record NZ_QJUJ01000005.1, on the reverse strand, counting down.
CGAGGTCTGGCAACAGCGCTACGCACGCCTCGAAGGACTGCGAAAACTGGTGCAGCGCTACCTGGACGAAGCGCGTCTGGCCGAGGACAAACGCGAGCAGAAACTGCTCGACGAGCTTTCTCAGCGTATGCCTCGACGCGATTCCCAGGAATGAATGATGGTTGCCGCTGACGCAGGCTAATGCTAAATCTTCATATGCCGGCATTCAGGTCGCTGTAGGGAGACCTGGGCAGGGTCAGGAAAAACAGGTGAGACACCGCGCCACGGCTCTGGTCAACAAGATGTCGCCTGCTTCTCAGGACAGGCTCGGCCAGTTGTTCCGCATACGGCGGTCTGGCGGATTTCCCGGATCTCAAGGAGTGCTTCATGCCCATCACCTCACTGCCTTCGGAAGACGGGCAAGAGCTGACCATCACGATTCAGGGGCGCTTCGATTTCGGCGCCCATCAGGAATTTCGTCGTGCTTACGAGCGCGTCGATATCCGTCCTGAACGCTATTCGGTAGACCTCAAGGGGACGACCTATCTCGATAGCTCGGCGCTCGGCATGTTGTTGCTGCTGCGCGATCATGCCGGTGGCGACCGTGCGCAGATTCGTCTGCTCAACTGCAATGCCGATGTGCGCAAGATTCTGTCCATTTCCAATTTCGAACAGCTTTTCCAGATCGTCTGAGGCGCGATGAACGCCTCGCGCCTTACCATCCTGATCGCCGAGGACAGCGCCACTGACCGCATGCTGCTGTCGACCATCGTCGGTCGCCAGGGGCATCGGGTGCTGGCCGCCAGCGATGGTCTGGAGGCGGTTGCGCTGTTCGAGTCGCAGCGCCCGCAACTGGTGTTGATGGACGCGCTGATGCCGGTGATGGATGGTTTCGAGGCTGCGCGGCGGATCAAGGCCATGGCTGGCGATGCCATGGTGCCGATCATCTTTCTGACCTCCCTGAGCGAAGACGAGGCGCTGGTTCGCTGCCTGGAAGCGGGTGGCGACGATTTTCTCGCCAAGCCCTACAGTCGGGTAATCCTCGAAGCCAAGATAAATGCCATGGATCGGTTGCGACGCCTGCACCAGGAGGTGCTGCGACAACGCGACCAGATTGCCCGGCATAACGAGCACCTGCTCAATGAACAGCTGGTGGCCAAGGCGGTATTCGACAAGGTGGCGCACTCCGGTTGCCTGAGCGCCGGCAATATTCGCTACCTGCAATCGCCGTATGCGCTGTTCAATGGCGATCTGCTGCTGGCCGCGTTTCACCCCAGCGGTGACATGCACGTGCTGCTCGGTGATTTCACCGGTCATGGTCTGCCTGCGGCGATCGGCGCGATGCCGCTGGCCGATGTCTTCTACCGCATGACGGGCAGAGGCCATTCACTGGCCGAGATTCTCCATGAGAGCAATGCCAAGCTGCGGCGTATTCTGCCTCGCGGCGTGTTCTGCTGTGCGACGCTGCTGAATATCAGCTTCCGGCGGCAGATGGTCGAATTCTGGGGCGGCGGTCTGCCGGATGGCTACGTGCTGCGCAAGGACGGTGGAGCGCGGGTACCGCTGGTATCGCGGCACCTGCCGCTTGGGGTGCTGGATCCAGACAGCTTTCGCGACGATTACGAGGCGTATCCGCTAGCGCCGGGGGATCGGGTTTTCCTGCTTTCCGATGGAGTGCTCGAGGCGCGTGACGAGCATGAAGAGCTGTTTGGCGAGCAGCGTCTGCTCGACGTGCTTGACAACGGCCATCCACCGTTAGCGCTGTTCGACGACATTCAGCAGGCGTTGCAGCGCTTCAACGGCGAAGCACGTGACGATGTCAGCCTGGTCGAGGTGACCATGGTCGAGGAGGGCGCCGTGAGTCGACCTCCGCTGCCGGACGGGGAATGGCGTAGAGGGCCTGAACAGTGGTCGGCGCGCTTTGATTTTCAAAGTTCCACGTTGCGTGACTTCTATCCCTTGCCCTATCTGTTGCAGTTGCTGCTCGAAGTGCCTGGCTTGCGTGGGCACGGCGGCAGCCTCTACAGCGTGCTGTGCGAGCTGTATACCAACGCTCTGGAGCACGGGGTATTGGGCCTGGATTCAGCCCTCAAGCGTGATGCTGCCGGGTTCTCCGAGTATTACCGGCAGCGTGCCGAACGTTTGGATGCCTTGCGTGATGGCTGCGTCAGCATCGCCTTCGACGTTTGTCGCGAAGAAGGCGGCGGTCGTTTGACGCTGACGGTGGAAGACAGCGGCGCCGGCTTCGATCCCCAGACGGTATTGACGCGCCAGTGCCCTGCTAGAGGCCTCAGTGGGCGTGGCATGAGCTTGGTTCGCGATCTTAGCGAGCGCTGTAACTGGTCGTCCGACGGCCGTCGGGTCAGTGTAGAGTTTTCCTGGCCTGCAGAGGCATAATCCATCGATTCGGTGCTTTCCTCGGCCGCTCGGCGCGAGGCGTGTTATCAGCAATGGCGAACTGCCGCTCAAGGCGGGCCTGGAGTAAAGGATGTCCGACAATCATCTAGACCGCGCCGTACTGATTGCCTTGCAGGACATCATGGAAGACGAGTATCCCGTGCTGTTGGATACCTTCGTCGCTGACTCCGAAGAACGCCTGCGCCTCTTGCAAGGGGCCGAGCGGGCGCAAGACGCTCAAGCCATGCGCCGCGCCGCGCACAGCTTCAAGGGTAGCTGCAGCAACATGGGGGCCAAGGTGCTGGCTGAGTCCTGCCGCGAGCTTGAAGAGCTGGCGCGTCGTGGCGACCTGACCGATTCGGCTGAGCTGATCGGGCGCATCGAGCGTGAATTCGCCATCGTCCGTATCCTGCTCAAATCCGAACACCAGCGTTTTTCTACTGAGTAATCCTTTTGTCTGACATGTTGGCCCGGCCCTTGCTTGCTCTGTGCTCACTACATCATTCAAGCGGAGAGCATTCATGCCCGTTGCCCCCGATCTGCTGCTGACGCCTACCACCGTGGCCAAGCCCAAGGCCCCTGCGGCGAACAATGCGCAGAGTACGGCCGAACCGCGCAAGCAAGAGGCTTCCAGCTTCTCGCAGGTGTATGCCAAAGAGCGCCAGGCCAAGGCCGTTGAACGCCAGGACAGCGCCGCCAGAAACGCACGCGACAGCAAAGCCGAGCCGCAGCGAAACGTCAGTAGTTCGACGCCGACGTCGGATCAGGCGCCAGCCGTTGCCGAAAGCGGCAAGGATTTGCCTGCCGATCCGGCAAGCGAGGACGGCGCTGTCGATCCACTGCTGATGCTCGGCCTTTTCGAGCCGCAACCGGTAGTGGTGGAGGTCGATCCTGAGCTGCAAGCGCAGGCTGCCGCCGTGTCGACCAGCCTGATCGGTTCCGCGCCTGCCAGCATGACCGAAGCCAGTTTCGATCCCGAGATCGATGCGCTCAATCAATTACCCGCGGTGCGCTTGGCGCTTGATATCGGCGCGCAGGAAAAGGTGGCAGAGCAGGGCGCGACGAGCGCCCAGGTATTTGCCAGCGCCATGGCGGCGATGGGTATGAAATCTACGGCTGTCGATGTAGAGGGCGAATCCGCCGAGCTGCCGCTGTTCGAGCTCAGCACCGAAGCTCTGGAGGCGCTCAAGGAAAGTTCGGCGGACACAGCCCCCGAGCAGTTCGTCAGTAAACTCAGTGCGCTGAGCCAGGTGATTGGTCAGCAGACCTCGCAAGCCGCGCGGGTACCCATGGTGCCCGGGCAGCCGGTAGCCATGCAGCAGACCGGCTGGGGCGAGGGCGTGGTGGACAAGGTGATGTGGATGTCCAGCCAGAACCTCAAGTCCGCCGAAATTCAGCTCGACCCCGCTGAGCTTGGTCGCCTGGACGTGCGCATCAGCCTGAACCAGGATCAGACCCAGATCAGCTTCGCCAGCGCCCATCCAGGTGTGCGCGAAGCGCTGGAAAGCCAGATGCACCGCCTGCGTGAGATGTTCACCCAGCAAGGCATGAACCTCGCTGACGTGAACGTTTCCGACCAATCCCAGGGGCGTGCATGGCAGGGCCAGGAGAACGATGGTCGCGGCCGCGGCGATCGGCCCGCGGATGATGGCACTGCCGGTACTGGCGAAGAAGAGCGGGTGATCGGCAGTGTCGAACTGCGTGATCCTGGCCAGGGAGCTGGCCGCGGTATGGTCGACTACTACGCCTGACGTCGTTCGTCGGCGATGCGGCTGAACTGCCGGGCCGCCGCTCATCCCGATCGCCAGACTCTGTTCTAGACTTAACCCTGCCCCGAACCACTGGGTCAGGGTTATTTCATTTATGAGCCGATGCTCGGCTTTCGCGTAACATGGCGCGCGCAGCAATTGCACCCAAGCTTATGAGCTGGCATAACACTTGCTCTTAACCCTTTGAAAGCGGAAGGATCTCCACTCCGTGACGGATTTTTGGCATGGCTAAGAAGAACGCCCCACTCGCTGTTGCTACCGAGGCTGGAAGCAAGCCGGCCGGTAAGCTGAAGCTCATCATCGTGATCGTCCTGGCGCTGCTGCTCGCCGTGGGGCTGTCGATTGGTGGCACCTGGTTCTTTCTCAGCAAGGGTGCGGCCAAGGAAGATACGGCCCATGAGTCGGCCCAGAACGCCGCTCCGGTCAAGAAACCGGCCATTTACGAAGAATTGGCGCCGGCGTTCGTGGTCAATTTCACCCAGAACGGCCGGGCCCGCTACATGCAGGTCAGCGTTGCCCTGATGACCCGTGACCAGGCCGGGCTCGATGCACTGAAGGTGCATATGCCGGTACTGCGCAACAACCTGGTGATGCTGTTCTCCAGCCAGGATTTCGCCACGCTGGTCACCCCGGTGGGCAAAGAGATGCTGCGCCAGCAGGCCACGGCCAGCGTGCAGCAACTGGCTGAGAAGGAGACGGGTAAAGTGACCGTCGAGCAGGTGCTGTTCACCAACCTTGTGTTGCAATAGGGCGGGAGTCCGATAATGGCTGTGCAAGACCTGCTGTCCCAGGACGAGATCGACGCGCTGTTGCACGGTGTCGACGACGGCTTGGTGGAAACCGAGGAATTCGTCGAGCCGGGCAGCGTCAAGCAATACGACCTGACCAGTCAGGATCGGATCGTGCGCGGTCGCATGCCGACCCTGGAAATGATCAACGAGCGCTTTGCGCGCTACACCCGCATCAGCATGTTCAATCTGCTGCGACGCTCCGCCGATGTGGCCGTAGGTGGTGTGCAGGTGATGAAGTTCGGCGAGTACGTTCACTCGCTGTACGTACCGACCAGCCTCAACCTGGTGAAGATGAAGCCGCTGCGTGGCACCGGCCTGTTCATTCTCGATGCCAAGCTGGTGTTCAAGTTGGTCGACAATTTCTTTGGTGGTGATGGCCGCCACGCCAAGATCGAGGGTCGTGAGTTCACGCCTACCGAGTTGCGCGTGGTGCGTATGGTGCTGGATCAGGCGTTCGTCGACCTGCGTGAAGCCTGGGCCGCGGTAATGGATATCAACTTCGAGTACGTCGGCTCGGAGGTCAACCCGGCGCTGGCCAACATCGTCAGCCCGAGCGAAGTCATCGTGGTGTCGACCTTTCACATCGAACTCGATGGCGGTGGTGGCGACCTGCACATCACCATGCCCTACGCCATGGTCGAGCCGATCCGCGAGATGCTCGATGCCGGTTTTCAGTCCGATGTCGACGACCAGGACGAACGCTGGGTCAAGGCTCTGCGCGAGGACATCCTCGAAGTCAGCGTGCCGCTCAGTGCCACGGTGGCGCGTCGTCAACTGAAGGTACGCGACATCCTGCACATGCAGCCGGGCGACGTAATTCCCGTGGAGCTGCCGGAACACATGATCCTGCGTGCCAATGGCGTACCGTCCTTCAAGGTCAAGCTAGGCTCGCACAAGGGCAACCTGTCGCTTCAGGTGCTCGACCCGATCGAGCGTCACCGTTAGGCACTGCCATGTGGCCCGTGAAGCCTTACCCATTTCGCCGTGCGCCCGAGCGTGTGGCCCAACCGATAAACGCCAGCCGAGGTTGAACGATGGCAGACGAGAACGAAAACACCACGCCTGAGGAGCAGGCACTGGCCGATGAGTGGGCAGCAGCCCTGTCCGAATCCGGCGACGCCGCCGGGCAGGACGACATCGATGCCATGCTGGCCGCCAGCGCGCCAAGCCAGCCGGCCGCACCGCGGGTACCGATGGAAGAATTCGGCAGCATGCCCAAGGCCAACAATCCGGTCAGCCTGGACGGCCCGAATCTCGACGTGATCCTCGACATTCCCGTCTCCATCTCCATGGAGGTGGGTAATGCCGACATCACCATCCGCAACCTGCTGCAGCTCAACCAGGGCTCGGTGATCGAACTCGACCGCCTTGCCGGCGAGCCACTCGACGTGCTGGTCAACGGTACCCTGATCGCCCATGGCGAAGTGGTGGTGGTCAACGAGAAGTTCGGCATTCGCCTGACCGACGTGATCAGCCCTAGCGAACGCATCAAGAAGCTGCGCTGAAGACGATGAACAGAATTCTGCTCGCTTTACTGGCGCTGCCGCTCTCTGTGCTGGCTGCCGAGCCCGCGGCTCAGGCGCCTGCGGCCGGTAGCGGTATTGGTGGCCAACTGGTGCAACTGGTCATTGGCCTGTTGCTGGTCATCGGCCTGATTTTCCTGCTCGCCTGGATGATGCGTCGTGTACAGCGCATGGGGCCGAGTGGCGGCAAGGTGATCAAGATCGTCGCCACCCAGGCCTTGAGCCCGCGTGATCGGCTGGTGCTGGTGCAGGTGGGTAACGAGCAGATACTGCTGGGTTTGACCCCGGGGCGGATCAATCCGCTGCACGTGATGGGCGAGCCGGTTCATCTGCCTGATGCCGAGCCAGCCTCCACGGAGTTCGCCCAGCGCCTGATGGAGCTGTTGGGCAAGGATCAGAAGGACAAGTCCTGATGCTGCGCCTTCTGCTTGTATTGGTGTTCACACTGGGCGCCTCGCTGACCTTTGCCCAGGAGCCGCCTGCAGGCAGTTCGCTGATCCAGCAGGGCAGCAATCCGCTGTCGATTCCGGCTATCACCCTGAGCACCGACGCCGACGGCCAGCAGGAATATTCGGTCAGCCTGCAGATCCTGCTGATCATGACCGCGCTGAGCTTCATCCCGGCGTTCGTCATGCTGATGACCAGCTTCACGCGTATCATCATCGTGTTTTCCATCCTGCGTCAGGCCTTGGGCTTGCAGCAAACGCCGTCCAACCAGATTCTCGTCGGCCTGGCGTTATTCCTGACGATGTTCATCATGGCGCCGGTGTTCGACCAGATAAACCGCGAGGCGCTGCAGCCTTACCTGAACGAGCAGTTGCCGGCGCAGCAGGCGATCGAGCGGGCGGAAGGGCCGATCAAGAACTTCATGCTGGCGCAGACCCGTGAGAGCGATCTGGAGCTGTTCGTACGCCTGTCCAAGCGCACCGACATTGCCAGCCCGGATGAGGCGCCGCTGACCATTCTGGTGCCGGCCTTCGTCACGTCGGAACTGAAGACCGCCTTCCAGATCGGTTTCATGATCTTCATCCCGTTCCTGATCATCGACATGGTGGTGGCGAGCATCCTCATGGCCATGGGTATGATGATGTTGTCGCCGCTGATCATTTCGCTGCCGTTCAAGATCATGCTGTTCGTGCTGGTCGATGGCTGGGCCCTGATCATGGGCACCCTGGCCAGTAGTTTCGGCACCTTATAGCGAGGTTCACATGACCCCTGAAGTCGCCGTCGACCTGTTCCGTGAAGGGCTCTGGCTGATCTGCCTCATGGTCGGTTTGCTGGTCACTCCCAGCCTGTTGGTGGGCCTGATGGTGGCGATGTTCCAGGCCGCCACGCAGATCAACGAACAGACCCTGAGCTTTCTGCCGCGTTTGCTGGTGATGCTGCTGACCCTGATCGTTGCCGGGCCCTGGATGGTGCGTGAGCTGATGGAATACACGCAGAATCTGATCATGAACATCCCGCAGCTGATCGGCTGAGTGCGATGTTCGAGCTGAGCGATGCGCAGATCGGCGGCTGGGTCAGCAGTTTTTTGCTGCCGCTGTTCCGCATCGCGGCCTTGCTGATGGTGATGCCGATCATCGGTACGCAGCTGGTGCCGACCCGGGTGCGCCTGTATCTGGCGCTGGCCATCAGTGTGGTGCTGGTGCCGACGTTGCCGCCTATGCCGCAGGTCGATGCCATCAGCCTGCAAGCCTTCGTGCTCATCGCTCAGGAAATTCTCATCGGCGTCATGCTCGGCTTCGTGTTGCAGCTGTTCTTCCATGTCTTCGTGGTCGCCGGGCAGATCCTGGCGATGCAGATGGGCCTGGGTTTCGCATCCATGGTCGACCCTGCCAACGGTATTTCGGTGCCGGTGATCGGCCAGTATTTCACCATGCTGGTGACCTTGCTGTTTCTGGCCATGAACGGCCATCTGGTGGTGTTCGAGGTGCTGGCCGAGAGTTTCGTGACGCTGCCGCCTGGCTCCGGGCTGCAGGTTGAGCACTACTGGGAAGTGGCGACCAAGCTCGGCTGGGTGATGGGGGCGGCGCTTATTCTGGTGTTGCCGGCGGTTACCGCGTTGCTGGTGGTCAATATCGCCTTTGGCGTGATGACCCGTGCTGCACCGCAGCTGAACATCTTTTCCATCGGCTTCCCGCTGACCCTGGTGCTGGGGATGGTGATCGTGTGGATTTCCCTGGCCGATATCCTCGCGCATTACCAGGTAATGGCTGCCGAAGCCCTGACGATGCTGCGTGAACTGGTGAGGGCGAGCTGAGTGGCCGAATCCGAAAGTGGTGCCGAAAAAAGCGAGGAACCCACGGAGAAGCGTCTCCGTGAATCCCGCGAGAAAGGGCAGATCGCGCGTTCGCGCGAGCTGAACACCTTCGCCATCATGCTCGCTGGCACCGGCGGCCTGCTGGCCACAGGGGGCGGTCTGGGCATCGCGCTGCTGGACGTCATGCGCGGCAATTTCGTGTTGTCACGCGAGGATCTGTTCGATGAGCGCAACATGGGCCTGTTGCTGGCCGCCTCCGGACAGGTGGCGATGGAGGCGTTGGTTCCACTGTTCGTGACCCTGCTGATCGCTTCCATCGTCGGCCCCATCGCCCTGGGTGGCTGGTTGTTCTCGGCCAAGGCCATGGCTCCCAAGTTCAGCCGCATGAACCCGCTGGCCGGGCTCAAGCGCATGTTCTCGGTGAAGGCACTGGTCGAGCTGCTCAAGGCGCTGGCCAAGTTCATCCTGATCCTCGTGGTGGCACTGGTGGTGCTGTCGATGGATCGTGACGATCTGATGGCGATCGCCAACGAACCGATCGAATCGGCGATCATGCATGCCGCTCAAGTGGTCGGCTGGAGTGCGCTGTGGATGTCCCTCGGGCTGATCCTGATCGCCGCCGTGGATGTGCCGTTCCAGCTCTGGGACAACAAGAAGAAGCTGAAGATGACCAAGCAGGAGGTCAGGGACGAGTACAAGGACAGTGAGGGCAAGCCCGAGGTCAAACAGCGGATTCGCCAGTTGCAGCGCGAAATGGCCGAGCGGCGCATGATGCAGGCGGTACCTCAGGCCGATGTGGTAATCACCAACCCGACCCACTTTGCGGTGGCACTGAAATACGACCCGGCAAAGGGCCAGGCACCGGTACTACTGGCCAAAGGGGGGGATTTCACGGCGCTGAAGATCCGCGAGATCGCTCAGGAGCACAACGTGATGCTGCTGGAGTCGCCAGCCCTGGCTCGCTCGATCTATCACACCACCGAACTGGATCAGGAGATCCCGGCCGGTCTTTATCTGGCGGTGGCCCAGGTATTGGCGTACGTCTATCAGATTCGTCAGTACCAGGCTGGTAAGGGCAAGCGGCCAACACCGTTGAAGGATCTGCCCATTCCGCCGGATCTGCGTCGCGACGAATAGCGTCATGCCACGGATTCTGCGGGGTGGCCACGATCGCATCGCGCCGGGGGCGACGCTCCTACAGGGTCGGTAGCTTGCCGCGATCCTGTAGGCACAGCGCCCTCGCGGCGATTGGCGGCCGCGACGCGGTTTGGCGTGAGGCAACGTAATTCGGAGCGGCCAGCGGTCATGACCATTAGCGCCGACTGGCGTGCTGCATCAGCCTTGCGCGCGCCTCACGCGTCGGTGAAGGTCTGGCCCCGGGCATGTCCTTTGGCCAGTGGCGGCGGGGCGGTCGGTTGCTCGAAATCATCCGTCCAGTGCCAGTTGCGGATTTCCGGCAAGTCCTCGAAGTGCTCGCGGATGTAGCTGTGGTGCTCGCGCAGTTTGCGCTGGAACAGATCGACCGCCTGGCTGGCCTGGGCGCGCAGGCGGGGGACGTACTTGAGCGCTTCGCTGGCCAACTGGTAGCGGCTGAGGTCGTTCAGCACCACCATGTCGAACGGAGTGGTGGTGGTGCCTTGATCGGAAAAACCGCGGACATGGAAGCGGGCCTCGTTGGCCCGGCCATGCACCATGGAGTGGATGACCCAGGTCGAGCCATGGAAGGCGAAGATCACCGGCACATCCCGGGTGAACAGGGCCTCGAAGCTGGCGTCGTCCAGGCCGTGGGGGCGATCCCGCGGCGAGGCGAGGATGCCCAGGTCGACCACGTTGACCAGGCGCACCTTGATACCCGGCACATGCTTCTGCAGCAGCCATGAGGCGGCCACCGCTTCCGTGGTGGGCACGTCGCCGGCGCAGGCCAGCACGATGTCCGGCTCGCCGCCGCCGTCGCTGCTGGCGAAGCTCCAGATCGACGCGCCGCGCGAGCAGTGTTCCAGGGCCGCCTCGAAGTCCAGCCACTGGAAGTCCGGCTGCTTACCGCAGGTCACCACGTTGATGTAGTTGCGGCTGCGCAGGCAGTGGTCGAACACGTTGACCAGGCAGTTGGAGTCCGGCGGGTAGTAGATGCGCACCACCTCCGAGCGGCGTTGCAGGACGTTGTCGACGAAGCCGGTGGATTGATGGCTGAAGCCATTGTGGTCATTGCGCCAGGCGTGGCTGGTGATCAGGATGTTCAGCGACGCCAGCGGCTTGCGCCAGGGAAACTCGCGGCATTGCTGCAACCATTTGGCATGCTGGGTGACCATCGAATCGACGACCTGGGCGAAGGCCTCGTAGGTCGACCACATGCCATGCCGCCCGGTGAGCAGATAGCCTTCCAGCCAGCCTTCGCACAGGTGTTCGCTGAGCACTTCCATGACCCGGCCGTCCATCGCCAGTTGATCGTCCAGTTCTAGCAGCGGGCCGGACGCGGTGCGGGAAGAGGCTTCGAACACCGCGTTGAGGCGGTTGGAATTGGTTTCGTCGGGACTGAACATCCGGAAGTTGCGCGGGTTGCGGCGGATCACGTCGCGCAGGAACTCGCCCAGCTTGCGCGGCGCCTCGGCGATCACCTGGCCGGGGGCCGGTACCGCCAGCGAGTATTCGCCGAAGGCGGGCAGATCCAGGGCGGTCAGTAGCCGTCCGCCGTTGACGTGGGGCACCGCGCCGAGGCGCAGGTGGGCGGGCGGGTTGAGCTCGTCGAGATCGGCCGCCGGCACGCCGTTGTGGTCGAACAGGCTGTGGGGTTCGTAGCTGCGCAGCCAGGCCTCCAGCAAGGCCAGGTGCTGCGGGTCTTCCCGTACCCCCGCCAGGGGCACCTGGTGGGCGCGGAAGGTGCCGGACACCGGCAGGCCGTCGACCTCGATCGGCCCGGTCCAGCCTTTGGGGGAGCGCAGGATGATCATCGGCCAGCGGCCGACCCGCGGCAGATCCTGGTCGCGGGCCTGGGCCTGCAACTGGCGAATCCGCTGGTAGCTGTCGGACAGGGCGGCGGCGAAGCGTTGGTGCATGCCGGGCAGGTCGTCGCCGGCGACGATGATCGGCTCGTAGCCGCGGCCCTGGTAGAGCTGGATCAGGTCGGCGTCATCGGTACGCGCCTCGACGGTCGGGCCGGAGATCTTGTAGCCGTTGAGGTGCAGGATCGGCAGCACCGCGCCGTCCTTGCGCGGATCGAGGAAGCGAATGCTTTTCCAGCTGCCTTCCAGCGGGCAGGTTTCCGCTTCGCCGTCGCCGATCACGCAGACCGCCACCAGCTCGGGGTTGTCGAACACGGTGCCGAAGGCATGCATCAGCGAGTAGCCCAGTTCGCCCCCCTCGTGCAGCGAGTTCGGTGTGTGCGGCCCACAGTGGCTGGGCACGCCGCCGGGGGTCGAGAACGAACGGAAAAAGCGGCGCATGCCGTCGGCGTCACGGCTGATCTGCGGGTGGACTTCGCTGTAGGTGCCTTCCAGCCAGGCGCAGGCGTTGAGGGTCGGGCCGCCGTGGCCGGGGCCGGAGAGGAACAGCATTTCCACGCCTTCGCGGCCGATCAGGTGGTTGAGGTGGGCATAGATGAAGTTCTGTCCGGCCGAGGTGCCCCAGTGGCCGAGCAGGCGTGGCTTGATGTGCTCGGCCTTCAGCGGCTCCTGCAGCAGCGCGTTGTCCTGCAGGTAGATCTGCCCCACGCAGAGGTAATTGGCCGCCTGCCAGTAGCGCTGGATGACCGCCAGTTGCCGATCGTCGAGCACCGGCTTGGCGGCGGCAGGCGGTACGGGGGGAGGCGTGGTATCGGCACTGGAAAGGTCGGGATTGAAATGGAACACGGGCAACTCCTGTCGGGCTGTGGTGGTTCGTTCGAGGCGTTGAGCGTCAGGTCGTGTCCGGCGTCCGCTGTCACGACCTGTCCGCCATCGCCTGGCGGCGCACCGGTACGACTGGATCCGGCGAGGATGGTGTGTCACCAGTGTAGGCACGAACGCGGCATCCGGGTTCGATTGACCGCCGCACGGCAAGCGGAGCGCATGGGCTCGCCTGGGCGGCTCGGGCACCAACGCCCCCGGCATGACGGGCGCGCCGCTGGAGCCGCATCAGTAGCGCACGGACGTTACAGTTGCTTGATGCTTTGCACCTGATCCTTGTTGATGCGGTTCGACTTGCCGTCCAGTTGCCGGAATTCGTAGAAGCCGGTCTTTTTATCGAACTTGGGCTTGTCCAGCGTCTGCAGTTCCTGGCCGTCGTTGAGAATGATCAGCGAAGGCGTGGAGCAGCCGCTCAACAGGGCGGCGAGGGCAACGGCAGAGAGGATGATGGCGAATTGTTTCATGGTGAGACTCCGGTATGGCTCAGGTGGGGTGTCGGCTGTGCGTGGCGCTTCGGCATCGATCGATCCTCAATGCAATGACTTGCGCAGCCGCGACAAGGCGCCGACGAAGAACAGGCTGCCGATGATGGCCAGCGCCACCAACTGTGGCCATACGATCGCGCTTCCCGCGCCACGGAAGAGGATGGCCTGGGCCAGTTCGACGAAGTGCGTGGTAGGGGCCAGCAGCATGATGTACTGCACCGCCTCCGGCATGCTTTCCCGGGGCGTCATGCCGCCCGAGAGGATCTGCAGCGGCATCAGCACGAGGATGATCAGCAGGCCCAGTTGCGGCATCGAACGGGCCAGGGTGCCGAAGAAGATGCCCATCGAGGTGGTGGCGAACAGGTGCAGGGCCGCACCGCACAGGAACAGCGCGATGGAGCCCGGTATGGGCACCTCCAGCCAGCCCTCGACCACCAGGGTCAGGGCGATGGCCGAAGCCGTCAGCACCACCAGGCCCATCGACCAGACCTTGGCGCACATGATCTCGAACGGCGTGACCGGCATCACCAGCAGATGCTCGATGGTGCCGTGCTCGCGTTCGCGGATCAGCGCGGCGCCGGTGAGGATGATCGACAGCATGGTGATCTGGTTGATCACCTCGTTCACCGAGCCGAACCAGGCACGTACCAGGTTGGGGTTGTAGTTCATGTGCACCACCGCCTCGACCGACTGGGTCGCCGCGCCGCGCGTGCGCTGGAGGAATTCGCCGGCTTCGGCAGCGATGATCTGCTGGATGTGCCCGGCCCCGGTGAAAGCCTGGCTGACCTGGGTAGCGTCGACGTTGAGCTGGATGCTCGGCTGGCGCCCGGCGAGCAGATCCTGCTGGAAGTTCGGCGGGATGTTCAGGGTGAAGGTGTAGAGGCCCGCATCCATGCCGCTGTCCATTTCCTCCAGGGTGATCGGCTTCGGGACGAGGAAGTAGGGCATCTGGAAGGCCGCGATGATGCGCTGGGACAGCTGCGAGCGATCCTCGTCTATCACCCCGATGGTGGCGCGGTGCGGGGCTTCCGGCACCCCGGTGGCGCTGGAGTAGATGCCGAGGGTGAAGGCGTAGACGATCAGCAGCAACAACGCCGGATCGCGATACAGGCTGCGCAGTTCCTTGATCCCCAACTGCAGGATATTGCTCAGTTTGCGCATCTCAATGCTCCTGCTTCTTCAGGCCGGCGACGCTGAGCAGGGTCAGCACGGGAATGGTCAGCAGCAGGGGAAAGAAATAGAGGTACAGGTCGTGCAAACCCAGGGCCTTGGAAAACACGCCACGGCTGATGGTCAGGAAGTGGCTGGTCGGGTAGATATTGCCGATGAAGGCGCCGGCGCCTTCCATGGCCGATACCGGGTGGATCAGGCCGGAGAACTGCGTCGCCGGCAGCAGGGTGGCGATGGCGGTGCCGAAGATGGCGGCGATCTGGCTGTTGAGGATCGACGACATCAGCAGGCCGAGGCCGGTGGCGCAGATCACGTAGAGCAGGGCACCGATGGTCAGGGTCAGCATGCTGCCCTTGACCTGGACGTCGAACACCAGCACCGACAGGGCCACCAGCATGAAGAAGTTGATCATGCCCAGGCCGATGTAGGGCAACTGCTTGCCGAGCAGGAACTCCAGGCGGGTCACCGGGGTGACGTAGAAGTTGGTGATCGAGCCCAGTTCCTTCTCGCGCACCACGCCGAGGGCGGTGAGCATGGCCGGGATCAGCATCAGCAGGATCGGGATCACCGCCGGCACCATGGCCGGCAGGCTCTGCACGTCGGGGTTGTAGCGGTAGCGCAGGGTGATGTCGAACGGACTGGCCGCCACCCCCTGGGTCGAGCCACGGGCGAGTTCCTCCAGGTAGCTCTGGTGGATGCCTTGCACGTAGCCCTTGACGGTGTCGGCGCGGGTCGGCATGGCGCCATCCACCCAGAAGCCCACCTGCGGCACCTCGCCGCGCTTGAGGTCGCGGCCGAAGCCGGGCGGAATCTCCAGCGCCAGGCTGATCTCGCCCTTGCGCATGCGCTGGTCGAGATCGGCATAGTCGCGCAACGGCGCTTGTTCCACGAAGTAGCGCGAGCCGGCGATGTTCAGGGCGTAGGCGGCGCTGGTGGTGGTCTGGTCGCGGTCGAGCACCGCGTAGTTCAGATCCTCCACGTCCATGCTGATGCCGTAGCCCATGATGAACATCAGCAGCACCGTGCCGAGCAGGGCCAGGGTGGCGCGGATCGGGTCGCGGCGCAGTTCCATGGCTTCGCGCTGGCTGTAGCTGTACAGGCGGCGCAGGCTGAAGCGTGACGTCGACGCGTCGGCGGTGCCGTTCGAGGCTTCTGGCGCTACGTCCGGCGTGGCCTCCGGGGCGCTCTCGTCGCTGCCGGCGGCATCGCGCAGGTAGGCGATGAAGGTCTCTTCCAGGGTGGCCAGGCCGCGCTTGTCCATCAGCGCCTGCGGCGTATCGCTGTCCAGCACCCGGCCGGCGTGCATCATCGACATGCGATCGCAGCGCAGCGCCTCGTTCATGAAGTGGGTGGAAATGAAGATGGTCACGCCGTCCTTGCGCGACAGGTCGATCAGCAGTTCCCAGAAGCCGTCCCGGGCGATCGGGTCGACCCCCGAGGTGGGCTCGTCGAGGATCAGGATTTCCGGCTTGTGGATCACCGCCACTGCCAGCGACAGGCGTTGGCGCACGCCCAGGGGCAGGTCGGCCGGCAGTTGCTCGGCGACGCCTTGCAGGCTGAATCTGTCGAGCATTTCCTGGATACGCCCAGTCCGCTGCTGCACCGGAATGTGGAACAGCCGGGCGTGCAGGTCGAGGTTCTGCAGCACGCTCAGCTCGCTGTACAGCGAAAAGGCCTGGGACATGTAGCCGACCCGCCGACGGGTTTCGATGTCCCTGGGGTCGACCGGCTGGCCGAACAGAAAGGCTTCGCCTTCGCTGGCCGGCTGCAGGCCGGTGAGCATCTTCATGGTGGTCGACTTGCCGCAGCCATTGGAGCCGAGGAAGCCGAAGATCTCCCCGCGTTCGATGCGGAAATCCACGTGGTCGACGGCGACGAAATCGCCGAAGCGGCAGGTCAAGCCATGGGCCTCGATGGCCACCGCGTCGTCGCCGCTGGCCGCCGGACGCGGTGGAATCACCAGGGCATGGTGGCCGCTGCGCTTGGCTTCGGGCAACAGGGCGATGAAGGCTTCTTCCAGGTTGTCGGTTGCGGTGCGCTCGAGCAGTTCGCCGGGGGTGCCGGTATCCAGCACCTTGCCGTCGTCCATGGCCACCAGCCAGTCGAACCGCTGGGCTTCGTCCATGTAGGCGGTGGCGACCAGCACGCTCATGCCGGGACGGCGCGTGCGGATGCGCTCGATCAGCTCCCAGAACTGGTTGCGCGCCAGCGGATCGACGCCGGTGGTGGGTTCGTCGAGGATCAGCAGATCCGGGTCATGGATCAGCGCACAGCACAGCCCGAGCTTCTGCTTCATGCCGCCGGACAGCTTGCCGGCCGGGCGTTCGGTGAAGGGTGCGAGGCCGGTGCTCTGTACCAGGTCGGCGATGCGCGCCTTGCGTTCCGCTGCGTCCTGGCCGAACAGCCGGCCGAAGAAGTCGAGGTTCTCGAACACGGTCAGGGTCGGGTAGAGGTTCTTGCCCAGGCCCTGGGGCATGTAGGCGATGCGCGGGCAGATGGCGCGGCGGTGGCCGGCGTCGGCCATGTCGCCATCGAGCACCCGCACCGTGCCGTCCTGCAGCTTGCGCGCCCCGGCGATCAGCGCCAGCAGGCTGGACTTGCCGACCCCGTCCGGGCCGATCAGGCCGATCATGCGCCTGGCGGGAATCTCCAGGCTGACGTGATCCACCGCGCAGGTCTTGCCGTAGCGCAGGCTGACGTCGAGCAGCTGCGCCACGACGGAGGGGCTCTGCGTCATTGGGGAATCCGGATCTGCAGGTCTTGCGGCCATTCGGCGGCAGCGTCGAGTTTCAGGTAGGCCATGCCGGGGATGCCGGTCTTGACCTGCTCCAGATGCGCCTTGAGCAAGTTGGGGTCGATCCGCGCCTTGATCCGGAACATCAGCTTCTCGCGTTCGCTGGCGGTTTCCACGGTCTTCGGCGTGAACTGCGCGACGCTGGCGACGAAGGTCACCTTGGCCGGGATCACATACTGCGGCGCCGCATCCAGCACCAGGTGCACATCGGAACCGAGGGCGACCCGGCCGGCCTGCTGCGAAGGCAGAAAGATGTTCATGTAGACATCGTTGAGGTCGACCAGGTTGAGCACCTTGCCGCCCGCAGCCAGCACTTCGCCGGGCTGGCTGATACGGTACTGCACGCGGCCGCTGCGCGGTGCCTTGAGCTGGCTGTCCTCGATATCGGCCTGCAGCCGTTCGACGCTGGCCTGGGCGGCTTGCACCGCCGATTCGGCCTCGATCACCTGGGATTGCGCGGCCTCGATGCCGGCCTGGGCCGAGACCACTTGGGATTGTGCGGCGGCGAGGGCGGCCTGGCCGCTCTGCAGGGCGGCCAGGTCGTCATCCAGTTGCTGGCGTGGCAGGGCATTGCGCTTGACCAGGATCGCGGTGCGCTCATGGCGTTTCTGCGTGGCGCTGAGTTCGGCGCGGCGCTGGCGCACCACGGCTTCGGCGGTGACCTTCTCGCTTTGCCGCAGGGAGACCTGGGAATGGGCCGTACGGGTGGCGTTCTGCGCCTGGCGTACCTGGGCCCGGGCCTGGTTCAACTGCGCCACGAGCACCTGGGTATCCATGCGCGCCAGGATCTGTCCGACCTGGACGAAGTCGCCTTCCTCGACCTCGATTTCCAGGAGCCGGCCGGCCAGCTTGCTGGCCACGTCCACTTCGGTGGCTTCGATACGGCCGTTGGCGCTGGCGAAACCCTCACCCAGTCCGCTTGGGCGCACCTTCATCCATACCAGGGCGGCAACGGCGACCAGGGCGGCCACGACCACCACACGGGTGAGGTTTTTCCTGTGCTGCTGCTTCATCGATCGATTTCCCAAGGTCAGACATTCACTGCTTCACGTAGCGGCCAGGCGCGGGTGCCACAAGCGGATACTCGGCATTGCCAGTATGCATGACGGCGGGGAGCGATGGGATGACCCAGGGCAATGGAAGCGCCATTGACTTTGCCGGTATCCCGGCGCAGCGCCTGGGCGACCGCCAGGGATTGCGCAGTGAAAGCTGCGTTGGTCTCGAGCGGGACGAGTTCGTCCAGTGTTCAGCCGAGGCGGGATGGTTCATCGCTGGTGAGGATGAGTGGTTCGCCCTTGCGCTGGGGAATCAGGATAGACGTGATTTCATCGCTGCAGTGACCCGCTTCGATGGCGTACGAGCCCAGCGCAGCATCGTGATGCCAGCGCTGGGCTCGTACGTCAGAGGCTTGTCACTGGCTGTGGCGTGGCAAGCGTATTGGCAGGCTAACGCGCCGTGGCGTTACTCGATTACGCCGCAGGCCACGCGGGCACCGCCGCCACCCAGCGGTTCGGGGTGGTCGGCATGGTTATCGCCGCCGGCATGAACCATCAGCGCCAGGTTCTTCAGCTCATCCACGCTTTTGATGCGCGGCGCCAGTACGGGCTGATTGGCTTTGCCGTCCGCCGTGACCAGCAGGGCGGGGAGGTCACCCAGGTGGCCATCGCCCCAGGGCAGGCCGTGTTTGCCGGTGTTCTGCGGATCCCAGTGACCACCCGCGGACTCGGCTGCTGAAGGCTGGCCATCCTTCGGTGCGGGGTCGCAACTGGGTTTGCCGTGCACGTGGAAGCCGTGCACGCCTGGCTCCAAGTCATGCAGTTCAGGGGTGAAAACCACGCCGTAAGGGCTCTGGCTGATCACCACCTTGCCAACCGAGGTGCCAACGCCTTTAGCGTCCACGGCATTGAGTTCGACCGCCAGGTCGGCGGCCTGCAGGCTAGCGGCACAGCAACTGGCCAATGCGGCCATCATCCAGCGTTTCATACGTGACTCCTCGTAGATGGAAAATCCGTGGGCAAAACCATCGCTCACAGGTTGTGGACTTGAGTTTCCTGGCGGGGTTCGTGTTTTCGTCTCGCTTTCGTGTCAGCTGTCGCCGGCCCGATCAGCCTTACCGTTCAGTGATTTCAGGTTTTTTGCAGAGTTGGAAAGGTTCTTGCAAACACCGGCAGCGAAGGCGCTAAGGCGTCAAAAGATTGAATCAGCCGGGGTAACCACGTGGCAGTAGATCGCGCACAAATGATTGGCAACGTTCGCAGCAACCTGTCCGGGTTGCGCGACGGCAATCTCGGTATCCCGCTGTTGCTGCTGGTCATGCTCGGCATGGTCATGCTGCCGGTTCCGCCGTTCCTGCTCGACGTGCTGTTCACCTTCAATATCGCCTTGTCCATCGTCGTCCTGCTGGTGGCGATCTATGCGCTGCGGCCGCTGGATTTCGCCGTCTTCCCGACCATCCTGCTGGCGGCTACCTTGCTGCGTCTGGCGCTGAACGTGGCCTCCACGCGGGTGGTGCTGCTGCACGGGCAGGACGGCGCGGGAGCGGCCGGGCAAGTGATCAAGGCGTTCGGCGAGGTGGTGGTCGGCGGTAACTACGTCGTCGGTATCGTGGTGTTCGCCATCCTCATCATCATCAACTTCGTGGTGGTGACCAAGGGCGCCGGACGGATTTCCGAGGTCAGTGCGCGTTTCACTCTGGATGCCATGCCCGGCAAGCAGATGGCCATCGATGCCGATCTCAATTCCGGCCTGATCGACCAGGTGGAAGCCAAGAAGCGCCGTGTCGAGGTAGCCCAGGAAGCGGATTTCTACGGTTCGATGGACGGTGCCAGCAAGTTCGTGCGCGGCGATGCCATCGCCGGTCTGCTGATCATGTTCGTCACCCTGCTCGGCGGCATCGGCATCGGCATGCTGCAGCACGGCCTGCCGTTCAGCGAGGCGGGGCGCATCTACTCGTTGCTGACCATCGGTGACGGTCTGGTGGCACAGATCCCGTCGCTGCTGCTGTCCACGGCCGCGGCGATCATGGTCACCCGGGTTTCCAGCTCCGAAGACATGGGCGCTCAGGTCAACCGGCAGATGTTCGCTTCGCCGCGCGCGCTGGCCGTTGCGGCGGCGATCATGATCGCCATGGGCCTGGTGCCTGGCATGCCGCATATGCCTTTCGTTGGCCTGGGCCTGATCGCCGCGGGCGCGGCGTACTGGATCGCCAACAAGCAGCGCAAGGTCAAGGAAGTCGAGATTCAGGAGGTTCAGCGCCAGCAGGAACTACTCCCGGCGCAGCGCGCTCAGGAGATCAAGGAGCTTGGCTGGGACGACGTGATGCCGGTGGACATGGTCGGTCTGGAAGTCGGCTATCGGCTGATTCCGCTGGTCGATCGCAACCAGGGCGGGCAACTGCTGGCGCGGATCAAGGGCGTACGCAAGAAGCTGTCGCAGGAGATGGGCTTCCTGATGCCATCCGTGCATATCCGCGACAACCTGGATCTGCAACCCAATGCTTATCGACTGACTCTGATGGGCGTCAGCGTCGCCGAGGCCGAGGTTTACCCGGATCGCGAACTGGCGATCAACCCGGGTCAGGTATTCGGCACCCTCAACGGCGTAGCCGCCAAAGATCCGGCGTTCGGTCTCGATGCCGTGTGGATCGACCCCGGTCAGCGCGACCAGGCGCAATCCCTCGGTTACACCGTGGTGGACGCCAGTACCGTGGTCGCCACCCACCTCAATCAGATCCTGCACAAGCATGCTCATGAGCTGCTGGGCCACGAAGAAGTCCAGCAACTGATGCAATTGTTGGCGAAAAGCTCGCCAAAGCTGGCGGAAGAGCTGGTTCCTGGCCTTATCTCGCTGTCGACCCTGCTCAAGGTGCTGCAAGCGCTGTTACAGGAGCAGGTGCCGGTACGTGACATCCGTACCATTGCCGAAGCCATCGCCAACGTCGCACCGCGGAGTCAAGATCCCGCCGCGATGGTTGCTGCGGTACGCGTCGCGTTGGCTCGCGCAATCGTGCAAAACATCGTGGGACTAGAGCCGGAGCTGCCTGTGATCACCCTTGAGCCAAGGTTGGAACAGATATTGCTAAATAGTCTTCAGAAGGCCGGTCAAGGCTCCGAGGATGGCATCCTCCTGGAACCTGGCATGGCCGAGAAGCTGCAACGTTCCCTGGTGGAAGCAGCGCAGCGTCAGGAGATGCTTGGCAAGCCGGTGATTCTGCTGGCGGCCGGGCCGGTTCGGGGAATGCTCTCGCGTTTCGCCCGGTTGGCCGTCCCGAGCATGCATGTTCTGGCGTACCAGGAAATTCCGGACAACAAGCAGGTCACCATCGTTGCGACGGTGGGGCAGAATTAATCGAGGGTACGGGCCATGCAGGTCAAACGCTTTTTTGCCGCCGATATGCGCCAAGCCATGAAGCTGGTTCGCGATGAGCTGGGCGCTGATGCGACCATCATCGGTAACCGCCGTGTGGCGGGTGGCGTGGAATTGACGGCCGCGCTCGATTATCAGGTCGCGCCCGCACCGGCGCGGCAACCGAACCCGGCCCTGGAGGCCGAACTGCGCAAGACTCAATCGCGCATCGCCTCCGCCCAGGCCGAACTGACTACCCGTGCGCAGCTGGATGCCGGCAAGGATCGTCAGCTGTTCGCCGATGCGCCAGGTGCGTCGCCTGCCGACAGCCTGGACGCCGTGCTCGAGCGTCAGCAGAAGAAGCCGGCCTCGGCTTCGGTCGATCAGGCCGCGCTGGATTCGATGCGTTCCGAACTGCACGGCCTGCGTGAACTGATCGAAATGCAACTGGGTTCCATCGCCTGGGGGCAGATGCAGAGCCGTCGCCCGCAACAGGCCACTCTGTGGCGTCGTTTGCAGCGCATGGGGCTGCCCGCCGAACTGGCCCGTACGCTGCTCGAACGTGTGGCCTCGCTCGGTGACCAGCGTCAGGCCTGGCGTATGGTGCTGGCGCATCTGGCACACTCGATTCAGACGCCCAAGCAGGAGCCGATGGAAGAGGGCGGCGTGATCGCTCTGGTCGGCCCGGCGGGCATGGGCAAGACCACCACGCTGGCCAAGCTCGCAGCACGCTACGTACTCAAGTACGGCGCCGCGAATATCGCCCTGGTGAGCATGGACAGCTACCGCATCGGTGCCCAGGAACAGCTAAAGACCCTGGGCCGTATTCTTGGCGTATCCGTGACCCACGTCGATCCCGGTCAGTCTTTGACTCAGGCGCTGGCGCCGTTGGCGCGCAAGCGTGTGGTGCTTATCGATACAGCCGGTCTGCCGGCCAGCGACCCGGCGCTGCGTATGCAACTGGAAACCCTGGCAAGCCGCGGCGTCAACGCCCGAAATTACCTTGTGCTGGCTGCTACCAGCCAGGCGCAAGTGCTGAAGGCCGCCTATCACAGCTACAAGCGCTGTGGGCTGGCCGGCTGCATTCTGAGTAAACTGGACGAAGCGACCAGCATGGGTGAGGTATTGGGTCTGGCTATTAGCCACCGTCTACCAGTAGCCTATCTGGCAGATGGCCCGCGGATTCCGGACGATGTACAGGTGCCGCGTAGTCATCAACTGGTCAGCCGTGCCGTCGGTCTGCAGGCTCCGGATGAGCCCAGTGAGGATACGATGGCCGATATGTTTGCAGGCTTGTATCAGGATCCGGCACGACGCGCGGGATGATCATGCTGTGTGGCGAAGCGCTGGTTGCGGTCGTCCCGGCAGCGCACAATGGCCCTATGGCTTAAAGCGAAGATAGATAAGGTGTGTAGATAACATGGGTATGCATCCCGTACAGGTGATCGCGGTGACCGGCGGCAAAGGCGGCGTTGGCAAGACCAATGTGTCGGTGAATTTGTCGTTGGCGCTGGCGGATCTCGGTCGGCGCGTCATGCTCATGGATGCCGATCTGGGGCTGGCCAACGTCGACGTGCTGCTCGGTCTGACGGCCAAGCGCACCCTGGCTGACGTGATCGAGGGTGAGTGCGAACTGCGCGATGTCATCCTGCAGGGGCCTGGCGGCATTCGTATCGTGCCTGCGGCCTCCGGCACCCAGAGCATGGTGCAGCTCACGCCCATGCAGCACGCTGGCCTCATCCAGGCATTCAGCGATATCAGCGACAACCTCGACGTACTGATCGTGGACACCGCCGCCGGTATCGGCGACTCGGTGGTGAGCTTCGTGCGCGCCGCCCAGGAAGTACTGGTGGTGGTGTGCGACGAGCCGACCTCGATCACCGATGCCTACGCGCTGATCAAGCTGCTCAATCGTGACCACGGCATGAATCGTTTCCGGGTGCTCGCCAATATGGCGCACAGCCCGCAGGAGGGCCGCAACCTGTTTGCTAAGCTGACCAAGGTCACCGACCGTTTCCTGGATGTCGCGCTGCAGTATGTGGGTGCGGTGCCTTACGACGAGTCGGTACGCAAAGCCGTACAGAAACAGCGTGCGGTGTATGAGGCGTTCCCTCGTTCGAAGTGCGCGCTGGCGTTCAAGGCGATTGCCCAGAAGGTTGACGCATGGCCGTTGCCGGCCAATCCGCGAGGCCATCTGGAGTTCTTCGTCGAGCGCTTGGTGCAACAACCGACTGCAGACACGGCTGTATGACGACAGCCTCTGGACTCCGCATGTATAGCAAGACACAGGCACGGGATTCACAGCATCAATTGATTGAGCGTTACGCGCCGTTGGTCAAGCGCATTGCCTATCACCTGCTGGCGCGTCTGCCCGCCAACGTGCAGGTGGATGATCTGATCCAGGCCGGAATGATTGGCCTGCTCGAGGCATCCCGCAACTATGACGCTGGCAAGGGCGCCAGTTTCGAGACCTTTGCCGGGATTCGCATTCGTGGCTCCATGCTCGATGAGGTGCGCAAGGGCGATTGGGCACCACGTTCGGTACACCGCAACAGCCGGATGGTCAGCGACGCAATTCGAAAAATCGAAGCGAGAACCGGAAGAGACGCTAAAGATCAGGAGGTTGCTGCCGAACTCCAATTGAGTCTCGGGGATTACTACGGCATTCTTGGCGACACTTTGGGCAGCCGCTTATTCAGTTTCGACGACCTGTTGCAGGAAGGCGAGAGTGGTGGGCTGCAGGAAGACACGAGTTCCCTGCACCACGGGCCTTCGCATGAACTGGAAGATGATCGTTTCCAGGCGGCTCTGGTCGATGCCATCAGCAATCTGCCGGAGCGTGAGCGGTTGGTGTTGTCGCTGTATTACGATGAGGAATTGAACCTCAAGGAAATCGGCGAGGTACTGGGAGTTAGTGAGTCGCGAGTCAGCCAATTGCACAGTCAGTGTGCCGCGCGTTTACGCGCGCGGTTAGTGGATTGGCGCGCATAAGAGTTTTTTCAAGGGTAGAGCTCAGCAAGGGTTAGGCGCCCCCGCGAAAGCAGGTGGGGAAGCGGTCGGAGTCGCGGGCGACTTACTGTTGGTAAAAATGAGCACTACTCGCTTCTGGCCCGCACTGACGTGCGTTAGCCGCAAGCGGCTTGTCGACTGGGCTGGCAACCCAGGGTGTTTTCAACGCAGCAGGGCCGACACGCAGCAGGCCTTGCGCATATTTTTGAGAATTGGCAGGGCGCTGGAAAACACAGTGAACGCAGCAAAGCAGGGCGCAATGGTTTTGTGGCGTTCCGCCAGGCCGGTTTCACGATTTATAAGCGCTTCGGAATGCTGAAGGCGTTTTAGGACTGTACGGAGGTCGACTTGGACAAGAACATGAAAATCCTCATCGTCGATGATTTCTCGACGATGCGACGGATCATCAAGAACCTCTTGCGTGATCTGGGGTTCACCAACACGGCGGAAGCCGACGACGGCACCACCGCATTGCCGATGCTGCAAAGCGGTAGCTTCGACTTTCTGGTGACCGACTGGAACATGCCGGGCATGAGCGGTATCGACTTGCTGCGTGCAGTGCGTGCGGATGAGCGCTTGAAGCAGATGCCGGTGCTGATGGTTACGGCAGAGGCCAAGCGCGATCAGATCATCGAGGCCGCCCAAGCCGGTGTGAACGGCTATGTGGTCAAGCCATTCACCGCTCAGGTGCTCAAAGAAAAGATTGAGAAAATATTCGAGCGGGTCAACGGCTGATGTCTGCCGCGAGGTTGTTATGGAACACGATGATTCTCAAGAGGCCGGCCTCGAGTCGACCCTGAAAAGCAATGCCCGCCAACTGGTAAACAGCCTTGAACAAGGCAACTTTGGTGAAGCGATACAGCTGATCAATGAACTGAACAAGGCGCGCGACCGGGGTCTTTACCACGAAGTCGGCAAGCTCACGCGTGAGCTGCATAACGCCATCGTCAATTTTCAGCTCGATCCCCGGGTGCCTCACGCCCAGGAAGTCTCGCAGATATCCGACGCCACCGAGCGGCTCAATTACGTCGTGACCATGACCGAGCGCGCAGCCAATCGCACCATGGATCTGGTCGAGCAGAGCGCGCCACTGGTCAATGACCTGAGCAGCGAAGCCGATGCCCTGAGCGAGGATTGGGGGCGTTTCATGCGCCGTGAAATGGGGGCTGAGGCTTTCCGTGAGCTGGCCAAGCGCATCGAGCTGTTTCTTGCGCGCAGCCAACGCGACAGCAGCAAGCTGTCCGGGCATCTCAACGACATTTTACTGGCGCAGGACTATCAGGATCTGACCGGGCAAGTGATCAAGCGTGTCACGCAACTGGTGACCGAGGTAGAGAGCAACCTGCTGAAGCTCATGTTGATGGCCAGCCAGGTCGATCGCTTCGCCGGCATCGAACACAATCACGACGAGTTGCGTGTCGAGCAGAACAAACAAAAAGATGCGTCCCACGGTGAAGGTCCGCAGATTCATGCCGATAAGCGTGATGATGTCGCATCCTCCCAGGACGACGTCGACGATTTGCTGTCCAGCCTGGGATTTTAGGAGCACGTCATATGAGCTTCGGCGCCGATGAAGAAATCCTCCAGGATTTCCTGGTAGAGGCCGGCGAGATTCTCGAGCAGTTGTCCGAGCAATTGGTGGAGCTGGAAAGCCGCCCGGACGATATGAACCTGCTCAATGCGATTTTTCGGGGATTTCACACGGTAAAAGGCGGGGCCGGTTTCTTGCAGCTCAATGAGCTGGTGGAGTGCTGCCATATCGCCGAGAACGTGTTCGACATCCTGCGCAAGGGTGCGCGTCGTGTCGACTCGGAATTGATGGACGTGGTGCTCGAAGCACTGGATGCCGTCAATGGCATGTTCACCGAAGTGCGCGAGCGCACCAAGCCGACACCGGCCTCTCCCGAGCTGCTGGCAGCTCTGGCGCGCCTGGCCGAACCCGCTCCTGCCGCAGCGCCTGCCCCGGTCACGGTCGTTGCACCAGTCGAGCCGGCCGCAGAGGCATCGACGGACATTACGGACAGCGAATTCGAACAATTGCTCGATGCCCTGGGCGATGAGCCGCAACCGCAGGCGAGCGGCTCGGACGACGAAATCAGCGATGATGAATTCGAATCGCTGCTTGACCAACTGCATGGCAAGGGACAGTTCGCGACCTCCGCAACGCCCGCTGTCGAGGTGCCTGCGCCGGTCAGTGCCGCGAGCGGTGGTAACGGCGACGATATAACCGACGACGAATTCGAAGCCTTGCTCGATCAGTTGCACGGTAAAGGACAATTCGCCAGCACGCCGGCTGAGGCGCCTGTATCGGCTGCTCCTGCCGCACCCGCCAGTTCTGCGGCGCAGGGCGATGAAATCACCGACGACGAGTTCGAGGCTCTGCTCGATCAGTTGCACGGCAAAGGCAAGTTCGTCGAGCCGACCGCCATTGCGCCCATTGCACCTGCTCCGAAGCCCGAAGCCAAGCCCGTTGCACCCGCCGCCAGCAAGGCAGCTCCTGCGCCGGCGGCCAAGGTCGAGCCAGCCAAGGCAAAAACAGCAGCCGCACCGGCCGCCGCCGCTGCGCCAGCGAGTGAGGCGGAAACCACGGTACGGGTCGACACCGCACGCCTGGACGAGATCATGAACATGGTCGGCGAACTGGTGCTGGTGCGTAACCGCCTGGTGCGCCTGGGGCTCAACAGCGGCGACGAGACCATGTCCAAGGCCGTCTCCAACCTCGACGTGGTCACCGCCGATCTGCAGACGGCAGTCATGAAGACCCGCATGCAGCCGATCAAGAAGGTCTTCGGGCGCTTCCCGCGGCTGGTTCGCGACCTGGCTCGTCAGTTGAAGAAGGAAATCAACCTGGAGCTGGTTGGCGAAGAGACCGATCTGGACAAGAACCTGGTCGAAGCGCTGGCCGATCCACTGGTGCACTTGGTGCGCAACGCCGTCGACCATGGCGTGGAAAGCCCGGAAGAGCGCGAAGCCACCGGTAAGTCGCGCACCGGGCGAGTGGTGTTGTCTGCCGAGCAGGAAGGCGACCACATCCTGCTGATGATTACCGATGACGGCAAGGGGATGGACGCCGACGTGTTGCGCAGCAAGGCCGTGGAAAAAGGCCTGCTGGACAAGGATGCGGCCGACCGCCTGACCGATCTGGAATGCTACAACCTGATCTTCGCCCCCGGTTTCTCGACCAAGACCGAGATTTCCGACGTGTCCGGCCGCGGCGTCGGCATGGACGTGGTGAAGACCAAGATTTCCCAGCTCAACGGCACGGTCAACGTGTTCTCGCAGAAGGGCCAGGGCTCGAAGATCGTCATCAAGGTACCGTTGACCCTGGCGATCATGCCGACGCTGATGGTGATGCTCGGCAATCAGGCATTCGCTTTCCCGCTGGTCAACGTCAACGAGATCTTCCACCTCGATCTGTCGCGCACCAACGTGGTCGACGGGCAGGAAGTGGTGATCGTCCGCGACAAGGCGCTGCCGCTGTTCTATCTCAAGCGCTGGCTGGTGAGCAAGGCTGCCCACGAAGAGCAGGTCGAAGGCCATGTGGTGATTCTCAGCATCGGCAACCAGCGGATCGGCTTCGTCGTCGATCAGCTGGTCGGCCAGGAAGAGGTGGTGATCAAGCCGCTGGGCAAAATGCTGCAAGGCACGCCTGGCATCTCCGGTGCGACCATCACCGGCGACGGGCGGATCGCCCTGATTCTCGACGTCCCGAGCATGCTCAAGCGCTACGCACGGCGTATCTGATCGTCCGCGGCGCGGCCTCTGCTGCGCCGCTTAGGAGTGTTTATGGTTGTCAAGGTACTGGTGGTCGACGACTCCGGCTTTTTTCGGCGCAGAGTCTCGGAGATTCTCTCGTCCGATCCCAACATCACCGTGGTCGGCACCGCCACCAACGGACGTGAGGCCATCGATCAGGCGCTGGCACTCAAGCCGGACGTGATCACCATGGATTACGAGATGCCGTTGATGGACGGTATCACCGCTGTGCGTAGCATCATGCAGCGCTGCCCTACACCGGTATTGATGTTCTCTTCGCTCACCCACGAAGGCGCCCGGGTCACCCTGGATGCGCTGGATGCCGGTGCGGTGGATTTCCTGCCGAAGAATTTCGAGGACATCTCGCGCAACCCGGAAAAGGTCAAGCAGCTGCTGTGCGAGAAGGTGCACAGCATTTCGCGCAGCAACCGCCGGGGGATCGGCGCGGCGTCCCTGACGCCGCCTGCCGGCGGTAGCCTGAGCCGACCTGCCAGCACTTCTGTACCTGCGCGGCCACAGCCGAGTGTCGGCCATCCGCCGGCCGAGCGTCAGCCATCGACCGGCAGCGCCGCACCCAAGCGCAAAGCCTACAAGCTGGTGGCGATCGGTACCTCGACCGGTGGCCCGGTTGCCTTGCAGCGGGTCTTGACCCAGTTGCCGGCGAATTTCCCGACGCCTATCGTGCTGATTCAACACATGCCGGCGGCCTTCACCAAGGCCTTTGCCGAGCGTCTGGACAAGCTCTGCAAGATCAACGTCAAGGAAGCTGAAGACGGCGACATCCTGCGCCCCGGGCTGGCCATTCTGGCGCCAGGTGGCAAGCAGATGATGATCGACGGGCGCGGCACCATCCGCATCCTGCCCGGCGACGAGCGCCTGAATTACAAGCCTTGCGTGGATATCACCTTCGGCTCGGCATCCAAGTCCTACCACGACAAGGTACTGGCCGTGGTGCTTACCGGCATGGGCGCTGACGGCCGTGAGGGTGCGCGTCTGCTCAAACAGGGCGGCAGCCAGGTATGGGCGCAGGACGAGGCCAGTTGTGTGATCTACGGCATGCCCATGGCGATCGTGAAGGCCAACCTGGCCGATGCTGTCTATCCGCTGGAAGATATCGGTCGCCATCTGGTCGAGGCCTGCCTCTGATGGATGTGCTGAGCCTGATCGGCGTCATACTGGCATTCGTCGCCATTCTTGGCGGCAATTATCTGGAAGGGGGGCATGTCTCGGCACTGCTCAACGGCCCGGCGGCGCTGATCGTGTTCGGCGGCACCCTCGGTGCTGCGTTCCTGCAAACGCCGGTCACGGTGTTCAAGCGCGCCATGAACATCCTGCGCTGGATTTTCTTTCCACCGCAGATCGACCTGCCCGGCGGCATTGACCGGGTGGTGAACTGGAGCATGACCGCACGCAAGGAAGGCTTGCTCGGTCTTGAGGCCGTAGCCGATGGCGAAGCCGACCCCTATGCGCGCAAGGGTTTGCAGCTGTTGGTCGACGGCGCAGAGCCGGAAGCCATTCGCAGTATTCTCGAAGTCGATCTCTACACCCAGGAAAGCCGCGATATACAGGCAGCCAAGTTCTTCGAGTGCATGGGCGGCTATGCGCCGACCATCGGCATCATCGGGGCGGTGATGGGGCTGATCCACGTGATGGGCAATCTGGCTGATCCAAGTCTGCTCGGTGGTGGGATCGCTGTTGCATTCGTCGCCACCATCTATGGTGTAGCGCTCGCCAACCTGCTGCTGCTGCCCGTTGGCGCCAAGCTCAAATCCGTGGCCATGCGTCAGTCGGCTTACCGGGAAATGCTCCTCGAAGGCATCCTGTCCATCGGCGAGGGTGAAAATCCGCGCTCCATCGAGTTGAAGCTGCAAGGCTTCATGAACTGACCATGGCTCGCCGACGTCGCCTTGAGGAGCATGAGAATCACGAACGCTGGCTGGTGTCCTACGCGGACTTCATCACGCTGCTGTTCGCCTTCTTCGTGGTGATGTATTCGATTTCGTCGATCAACGAAGGCAAATACAAGATCCTCTCGGAAACCCTGACCGGCGTGTTCAACCAGCCGGATCGCGCCATCAAACCTATTCCCGTGGGGGATGAGCGGCCACGTACCAGCGAACCGGATCGTTCGATGGTGGACGAGGAATCTGCGCAGCAGATCGCCGCCTCGACCTTGCAGAGTATCGCCGACAACGTGCGTGATGCCTTCGGCGGCCTGCTGCAGAGCGATCAGCTCAAGGTGCGTGGCAACGAGCTGTGGATCGAGATCGAACTGAGCTCCGGCCTGCTGTTCCCCAGTGGCGATGCACTGCCGAATGATGCGGCCTTCGAGATCATCGAGAAAATTGCCAAGATTCTGGCTCCTTACGATAACCCCGTGCATGTGGAAGGCTTTACCGATAATCAGCCGATCAATACTGCGCAGTTCCCGACCAACTGGGAGCTGTCGACAGCACGTGCTGCCAGCATCGTGCGGATGCTGGCCATGGATGGCGTCGACCCGTCGCGGATGGCAGCCGTGGGGTATGGCGAATTTCAGCCGGTGGCCGACAACGCTACGGCAGAGGGCAGGGCGCATAACCGCCGCGTAGTGCTGGTGGTCTCGCGCAATCTCGATGTGCGGCGTAGTGTGAGTGGCGTGGGTAGTGCCAATGCCCAGCCCGATGCGGTGATGCAACGTGCTGGCACGCAACCTGCTTCAGCGCCTGCAGCACAGGCTCCAGCCAATGGTGCCGTCAATTCCCCGTCGCCTGCCCCATGAAGCGGGCACTCAGTCTCGGCCAGGCGCAGCCTGTTCCGGGAGGATGAAGAGTATGAGAGTTTGGGCTGTAGCCAATCAGAAAGGCGGTGTGGGTAAGACCACCTCGTCCATCGCCCTTGCAGGTCTGCTGGCCGATGCTGGCAAACGTGTGGTGGTGGTCGATCTCGACCCGCACGGATCGATGACCAGCTATTTCGGTCATGACCCCGATAGCCTCGAACACAGCGTCTTCGATCTGTTCCTGCATCAGGGCGGCGTGCCTCAGGGCCTGCCACAGCAGTTGTTGCTGCCGACCAGCCACGAACGTATTTCCCTGCTGCCGTCGAGCACTGCACTGGCCACGCTGGAGCGCCAGTCTCCGGGGAAGAATGGCCTCGGCCTGGTGGTCGCCAAGAGCCTGGCGCAGTTGTGGCAGGACTTCGACCATGCGGTGATCGACAGCCCACCGCTGCTCGGTGTGCTGATGGTCAACGCCCTGGCCGCCAGCCAGCAGTTGGTGATCCCGGTGCAGACCGAGTTTCTCGCCGTGAAAGGCCTGGAGCGCATGGTCAGCACCTTGGCGATGATCAACCGTTCGCGCAAGCAGGCCTTGCCTTACACCATCGTGCCGACCCTGTTCGACCGCCGTACCCAGGCCTCGATGTCCACGTTGCGGCTGCTCAAGAGCAGCTATCCCGAGCACCTCTGGCAAGCCTACATTCCAGTGGATACCCGGTTGCGTGACGCCAGCCGGGCAGGGCTGACGCCTTCGCGGTTCGATGGCAATAGCCGCGGCACCATCGCCTATCGCGCGTTGCTCAAGCATTTGCTGGCGCAGCACCCTGCCTCCCAGGTGGCCTGATCGGTAATGGCTGGTTATTCTGCGCAAACTCGCTCAAGTCTGCCGCCACTGCGGCCGATAGCTCATACAGGTCTCCATTTCGGGTTGCATTCATGAGTCGTTCCATCGGCACTGCCACACGGCCCCAACTGGCGCTGCAGTCCTACCTTGACGGGTTGCTGCAGGACGCCGCGGTCGAGCTCGAACAGGAGTTGGCCGAAAGCAGCCTCGATGAGTTCGAGTCTGCCGTGCTCGAGGAGCAGATCCGTGATGCCCAGTTGGCGCCGCGTGCCGAGCCCGCGCCGCTGACGTTGGTGCAGCCCGTGGCTGAGGTGGTCATCGAGCCGGTCGTGGAGGCCTTGTCTGCGCTGATCGTCGAACCGATTGCCATGCCGCCGGTAGTCGAATCTGTGGCCGAGGTGCATCGTCCGGCGCCACAGATCGCCTCCGTACTGGCCGACGGTCGTCCCGAGTGGGCGCAGGAGCCTTTCGAGTGCCTGCTGTTCGATGTCGCCGGTCTGACGCTGGCCGTGCCGCTGGTGTGCCTGGGCTCGATCTATCCGCTGGCCGGGCAGGAACTGACCCCTTTGTTTGGCCAGCCGGATTGGTTTCTCGGCATACTGCCATCACAATCCGGCAACCTGAAGGTGCTCGACACCGCGCGCTGGGTCATGCCGGACCGTTACCGGGACGATTTCCGCCAGGGGCTGCAGTACGTGATTTCCGTTCAGGGCTACGAATGGGGGCTGGCCGTTCACCAAGTCAGTCGCTCGATTCGTCTGCATCCGGACGAGATCAAGTGGCGTAGCCAGCGTGCTCAGCGGCCTTGGCTGGCGGGTACGGTGATCGAGCACATGTGCGCGCTGCTGGACGTCGCCGCACTGGCGGAGTTGATCGCCAGCGGCGCGACCAGGCGCATGGGTAACGGACAGGTACACTGATTACTGGGCGCACGGTCGCACGTGCGCCCAATTGAATAGCGGGACTCCCGCACACCGCCACGCGCGGTCAATGATGAGGCTAGGCCATGAAGAAAAGCTCTGCACAAGGCGCTGAAGATCCGATCCTGCAGTGGGTCACGTTCCGTCTCGACAACGAAAGCTACGGCATCAACGTGATGCAGGTGCAGGAAGTCCTGCGCTACACGGAAATCGCCCCGGTACCGGGTGCGCCGAGCTATGTGCTGGGTATCATCAACCTGCGCGGGAACGTGGTCACCGTGATCGATACGCGCCAGCGTTTCGGCCTGGATTATTCCGACGTGACCGACAACACCCGCATCGTCATCATCGAGGCGGACAAGCAGGTGGTGGGCATTCTGGTCGACAGCGTTGCCGAAGTGGTTTATCTGCGGCAGTCCGAAGTGGAAACCGCGCCGAATGTCGGTAACGACGAATCGGCCAAGTTCATCCAGGGCGTGTGCAACAAGAATGGCGAGCTGCTGATCCTGGTCGAGCTGGACAAGATGATGACCGAAGAAGAATGGTCGGAGCTGGAGAGCATCTGAGGTGCTTGAAGCCGCACTCATCGTTCTTGCCCTGGTCTGCGTCGGGCTGGTGACCACCTGCGTCTGGCTCGCAGGGCGCTTGCGCCTGGCCAGTCAGCTGCAGGCCGAGCGCGATGCTCAACGTGACCAGCGCATTCGGGAGCTGGGCAAGCGTCTGGATACCTACCTGACCGGCAGTATCCGCATGGGCGAGGAGCTCCACGAGCTACGCCGCACCGTTGCGCCACTGCCGGATAAAGTGATGCAGATCGAGCAGCGTGACCCCTCCAGCCTGTCCTTCACCCAGGCCGCTCGGCTGGTGGGCATGGGCGCCAGCGCCGAGGATCTGACCCATTCCTGTGGCCTGAGCAAGGCCGAGGCAGAGCTGGTCGCCAAGCTGCACCAGAAGAGCAAGCTATAAGCTTCAAGCTTCAAGCCAAAAGCCAAAAGCCAAAAGCCAAAAGCCAAAAGCCAAAAGCCAAAAGCCAATTCCCTCTGTATACGACCGTTTGCTTGCCGCTTGAGGCTTGCAGCTTGCAGCTAATTCAGCAGCAGCGGCCCGTCCTTCGGCTTGCCGCGTGGATCGAATCCTGGCGGGTATTTGCCCTTGAGGTACCAGGCGAAGGCGATGATTTCAGCGATGCAGCGATACAGTTGCTCGGGAATCGCTTCGCCCAGTTCCAGGCGCGCCAGCAAACGTACCAGCTCGGCGTTCTCGTAGATCGGCACATCGTGGGCGCGGGCAATGGCGAGTATCGTCTCGGCCAGTTCGTCATCGCCTTTGGCACTGAGGTTGGGGGCGTTCTGGCCATCGTAGGTGAGGGCAATGGCCTGGCGTGGGGTTTTATGGCTCATGCGGTTTCGTCGACCCAGCGCTGTTCCAGTGAAGTTTTCGGCCCTTGTGGCGGGATACCCTGGCTACAGGCCAGATCGCCGACGGTAAGACCCGCCGCCACCAGGCGTTCACGCAGGTTGCCCAGCTCCCGGTCGATCAGCCCTGCGGTGCTGGCACGTTCGGCCCAGAGTTGGCTGGACAGGGTGCCCTGCGCCAGTTGTGCCTGCACCTGCAGCGGCCCCAGGGGATCCAGATCGAAAGCCAGGTCGATACGCCAGAGCGCTTCCTTGCCGTCCTGCTTGGCGGACGGTGCGGGTTCTTCGTGCTGGATTTTCACCTGCAGAGGCACCAGCTCATGCTGATTGCGCATGGGCACTTCCATCTGCCAGGTCGTCAGCAGGGCACCGTCCGGCCCGGTCTGGCTCTGAGCCAGGCTGGACAACTGGTGAGTCTGCAAGCGAGAGATGGCGGCGGCGGCGAGCTTGAGTAGCGTTTCCAGATCGGCCTCCCCATCCATGGCTTGCAGCAGGCGGCTGGGCAGGGGAAAGCTCATGGCCTGTTGGCGACCGCTGCTCTGGCCGATATTGCCGAGAATGTTGCGGGCGAAGGCGGGTAACGCCTGAGTCATTGCGCTGGCAGTCGCGGCGGCCAGGGGCGCGGCACCGGGCAGCAACGGCAGCAGTTGGCTGACCAGGCGCAGCAGGTTGGCCTTCATGTCGGTACTCAGTGCGCCGGTTTGGCCACCCAGCAATTTGCTCTCGAGAAACAGGCCGCTGTTTTC
Organism: Phytopseudomonas daroniae; assembly: GCF_004327275.1. NCBI lineage: Bacteria > Pseudomonadati > Pseudomonadota > Gammaproteobacteria > Pseudomonadales > Pseudomonadaceae > Phytopseudomonas > Phytopseudomonas daroniae. The sequence continues at coordinate 192,198 of NZ_QJUJ01000005.1, read as the reverse complement.
CAGCGCTTGCATCAGCCCTTTGCCGCTACTCATCTGCTCGCCGCTAGGCAGGCCGCCGAGCAGTTTGTCGATGCTGCCGCGCAGGCCGTCGGGCAGATTGCCCATTCCCTGCAGCGCTGACAGCAAGCCTTCCAGTGAGCCCTGGCGGCTCTGCTGTGTGCCAAGTTGCTGGAGCAGCGCCAACTGATCGAGCCGCCCGCTGAGCGGCAGGAAGGCGAGCGATTGATCGCCCTGTACGCGCGCGCTGAGCAGGCTGCCGAGAGGCAGGTCGAGGTTGGTTTCCAGGCTCAACTTGCTGCCGGCCAGAGAGGTGTTGAGCAGGTTCACCAGAACCTTGTAGACGGTCTGCGACGCCTGAGCGGGTAACGCCTCGCGGGAGATGACCTTGCCCTGCAGCAGGGTGCCGACGGGTAATTGTTCGAGGTCGATACTGGTCAGCGGTTTGTTGCCGCCAGCCAGAACCGCCAGGGAGAGGCGCGATTCCGACAGCGCCGTGACCGCCAGCGCCGTGCCCTGGGCGATGGCTTGCGGGCTGCTGGCCTGGAGCGTAGCCTGGCGACCGTTTTCCAGGGTCACGCGCAGCAGCAGCTGAAAGTTCTGCGCGACCTCCTTGAGAGCCAGCACTTCTGCCTTGGCGCTCTCGCCGCTGGCCATCAGGCCATCGAGGGGCTGCAGAAGCTTCACCGCCAGATCGGCGGCATTGGCTTGTGGCCTGCTGGTGGGGGGCGGTGCGGCAATAGGACGCGAACCACTGATCTCGGTCATTAAGTCACATACTCTGTAGCCATAAGCACACTGCTGGTGGGCTTATTGGGCATGTATAATTCCGGCCACTCCGAACGTCCGCATCATTATAGCGGCCACAATCGTCTCGACTTGAACCAGGTGTCCGCGCTGTGAGCAGTCCTTTTCTCGAAGCCATGGCTCTCTCCTGCGAACGGGATTGGCGTCTGCTGTTCGAGAACCTCGATATCCATCTGGACGTGGGGCAGATGCTGCAGGTATCCGGCCCCAACGGCAGCGGCAAGACCAGCCTGCTGCGCGTGCTCGCCGGATTGAGACAACCCACTTCCGGGCAAATTCGCCTCAAGGGCCAGCCGCTGGCCAGCCGCAGCGGCGATCTGGCCAGTGATCTGCTGTGGATCGGCCATGCCGCTGGCATCAAGAGTTTGCTGAGTGCCGAGGAAAATCTCGCCTGGTTGTGCGCCCTGCATCGGCCGGCGAACCGCGAGCAAATCTGGCAGGCCCTGGAGGCTGTGGGGTTGCGCGGTTTCGAGGATGTACCCTGTCACACCCTCTCGGCCGGCCAGCAACGCCGCGTGGCACTGGCTCGGCTCTACCTGGACAGCCCGCCCTTGTGGATTCTCGACGAGCCTTTCACCGCCCTGGACAAGCATGCCGTCAGCCAACTGGAAGACCATCTGGCCACGCACTGCAGCCAGGGTGGCCTGGTGATCCTGACCACGCACCATACGTTGAGGCGCCTGCCGGATGGTTACCGCGATCTTGATCTGGGACAGCATGCCGGATGAATAGCGTATTTATGCTGCTGGTCGTGCGCGAGGCGCGCCTGTTGTGTCGGCGCCCTGCAGAACTGGCCAACCCACTGGTGTTTTTCGCTATCGTCATCGCCCTGTTTCCGCTGGCCGTCGGGCCGCAAACGCAACTGCTGCAAAGCCTCTCGCCTGGCCTGGTGTGGGTAGCGGCCTTGCTGGCGGTGCTGCTGTCCCTCGACGGGCTGTTTCGCAGCGACTTCGAAGATGGCTCTCTCGAACAGTGGGTGCTTTCCTCGCACCCTCTGCCACTTCTGGTATTGGCCAAGGTGTCGGCACACTGGCTGTTTTCCGGCCTGGCCCTGGTGCTGCTGTCGCCTTTGCTGGCATTGATGCTCGGGCTACCGGGGCGTTGTCTGCCGGTGCTGCTCGCGTCCTTGCTGCTCGGTACGCCCATCCTCAGTCTGCTTGGCGCTGTCGGCGCCGCCCTTACCGTGGGGCTCAAGCGCGGCGGGCTGTTGCTGGCACTGCTTATTTTGCCGTTGTATATCCCGGTGCTGATTCTGGGTAGCGGGGCCTTGCAGGCGAGTCTGCAAGGGCTGCCGGTAGTTGGCCATCTGCTGTGGCTGGCCAGTCTCACCGCACTGGCGGTAACCCTGACGCCATTCGCCATTGCCGCCGGCCTGACCATCAGTGTCGGCGAATGATTCAACCGTGCTCCCGAGGACGGCCGCCGATTCCGGCTCTGGCCCTTGCCTCGAAGAATGATGAGTGACCTGATGAATTGGACATGGTTTCACAAGTTGGGCTCGCCCAAATGGTTCTATGAAATCAGTGGTCGCTGGCTGCCCGGGCTGGCGATCGCCGCCGTCGTGTTGCTGGTCGTTGGCACGCTCTGGGGGCTGGCGTTCGCGCCGCCGGACTACCAGCAGGGTAACAGTTTCCGGATCATCTACATCCACGTGCCGGCCGCCTTCCTGGCTCAGTCGATCTACGTGATGCTCGCCGTGGCCGGTGTGGTCGGCCTGGTGTGGAAGATGAAACTGGCCGATGTCGCCCTGCAACAGGCCGCGCCCGTCGGCGCCTGGATGACCGCCATCGCACTGATCAGCGGAGCGATATGGGGCAAACCGACCTGGGGTACTTACTGGATCTGGGATGCGCGTCTGACTTCGATGCTGATCCTGCTGTTCCTGTATTTCGGTGTGATCGCCCTCGGCCAGGCGATCAGCAATCGCGACAGCGCCGCCAAGGCCTGCGCGGTGCTGGCGGTAGTCGGGGTGATCAATATCCCGATCATCAAATATTCGGTGGAGTGGTGGAACACCCTGCACCAGCCCGCCACCTTCAGCGTCATCGACAAACCGGCGATGCCCATGCAGATGTGGCTGCCGCTGCTGATCATGGTGCTGGGCTTCTACTGCTTCTTCGCCGCCGTGCTGCTGATGCGCATGCGCCTCGAAGTGCTGCGCCGGGAAGCGCGCAGTAGCTGGGTGAAGGCCGAGATTCGCGCTCAGGTGGAGGGCAAACGATGAGTTTCGCGTCATTCGCCGACTTTCTCGCCATGGGCACCCACGGCCCCTATGTCTGGTCGGCCTATGCCATTTGCCTGGCTGTACTGGTGCTGAACGTGGTGTTGCCGCTGCGTGCACGGCGCCGCCATCTGCAGGATGAGGCGCGTCGTATGCGCCGGGAGGAATCACGTTGAACGCTGTTCGCAAGAAGCGCCTGTTCATCGTTCTGGCGATTGTTGTCGGGGTCGGTATCGCTGTGGCACTGGCCTTGAGTGCACTGCAGCAGAACATCAATCTGTTCTATACCCCAACCCAGATCGCCAATGGCGAAGCGCCGGTGGATACCCGTATTCGCGCCGGCGGCCTGGTGGAGAAGGGCTCGGTGAAACGCTCCAGCGATTCCCTGCAGACCGACTTCGTGGTCACCGACGGCGTGGCGAGGGTGACCATTCGCTTTCACGGCATCCTGCCGGATCTGTTTCGCGAGGGGCAGGGCATCGTCGCCATGGGCAAGGTCGAGGGCAGCGGCATCCTGCTCGCCGACGAAGTCCTGGCCAAGCACGATGAAAACTACATGCCGCCAGAGGTCAAGCAGGCCCTGGAACAGAGTGGCATGAACAAGCACTACGAGAAGGCCGGGGAGGCCGCGCAATGATTCCCGAACTCGGCCATCTGGCGATGATCCTGGCCCTGTGCCTGGCCCTGGTGCAGGCGACCCTGCCATTGATCGGCGCCTGGCGCGGCGACCGGCAGTGGATGAGCCTGGCACAACCCGCGGCGTGGGGGCAGTTCGCTTTTCTGTCGTTCGCTTTCGCTTGCCTCACCTATGCCTTTATGACTGACGATTTTTCCGTGGCCTATGTGGCGCAGAACTCCAACACGGCGCTGCCCTGGTATTACAAGTTCAGCGCCGTATGGGGCGCCCACGAGGGCTCGCTGCTGCTCTGGGCGCTGATCCTGGGCGGCTGGACGTTCGCCGTGGCGATCTTCTCCCGGCAGTTGCCCGAAGAGATGCTCGCCCGGGTGCTGGGCGTGATGGGCATCATCAGCGTCGGTTTTCTGCTGTTCCTGATCATCACCTCCAACCCATTCGCCCGCCTGCTGCCGAACGTGCCGGCCGACGGGCGCGACCTCAACCCGTTGCTGCAGGATTTCGGCCTGATCATCCATCCGCCGATGCTGTACATGGGGTATGTGGGCTTCTCCGTGGCCTTCGCTTTCGCCATTGCCGCACTGCTCGGCGGCAAGCTGGACGCTGCCTGGGCACGCTGGTCGCGGCCCTGGACCATCATCGCCTGGGCGTTTCTCGGCATCGGTATCGCCCTGGGCTCCTGGTGGGCCTACTACGAACTGGGCTGGGGAGGCTGGTGGTTCTGGGATCCGGTGGAAAACGCCTCGTTCATGCCCTGGCTGGTCGGCACGGCGCTGATCCATTCCCTCGCCGTGACCGAGAAGCGCGGGGTATTCAAGAGCTGGACGGTATTGCTCGCCATCGCCGCGTTCTCCCTGAGCCTGCTGGGTACCTTCCTGGTTCGTTCCGGGGTGCTGACCTCGGTGCACGCGTTCGCCAGCGACCCGGAGCGCGGGGTGTTCATCCTGGCCTTCCTGCTGCTGGTGGTCGGCGGCTCGCTGACCCTGTTCGCCCTGCGTGCGCCGGTGGTGCGCAGCCAGGTCGGCTTCGGCTTGTGGTCGCGGGAAACCCTGCTGCTGACCAATAACCTGATTCTGGTGGTGGCGGCCTCGATGATTCTGCTCGGCACCCTCTATCCGCTGGTACTGGATGCCTTGAGCGGCGCCAAACTGTCGGTCGGTCCGCCTTATTTCAATGCGTTGTTCGTCCCGCTGATGGGCTTGTTGATGGCGGTGCTCGCCGTTGGCGTGCTAGTGCGCTGGAAGGACACACCGCTGCGCTGGCTGCTCGGCATGCTCGCACCGGTGCTGGTCGCCAGTGTGGTACTGGCGTTGCTGGCCAGTTGGTTGTGGGGCGATTTCCACTGGGCGGTACTGGGCGTTTGCCTGTTGGCCGCATGGGTGACCCTGGCCGGGCTGCGCGACATCCAGGACAAGACCCGTCACAAGGGCTTGTTCAAAGGAATGGCCAGCCTCGGCCGCAGTTACTGGGGCATGCAGCTGGCTCACCTGGGCCTGGCGGTCTGTGCGCTGGGGGTGATCCTGACCAGCCTCGGCAGCTTCGAGCGCGACATGCGCATGGCACCGGGCGATGCCGTGGAGCTGGGCGGCTACCGATTCGTGTTCGAAGGCGCGGCGCATCATGAAGGGCCGAACTTCATTTCCGACCGCGGTACGGTGCGCGTCTTCGAAGGGGAGCGGCAGATTGCCGTGCTGCACCCGGAAAAACGCCTGTACACCGTGCAGCAATCGGTGATGACCGAAGCGGGCATCGACGCCGGGCTGACCCGCGACCTGTTCGTCGCCCTCGGCGAGCCGCTGGAGCAGGGCGCCTGGGCCGTGCGTGTGCATATCAAGCCCTTCGTCCGCTGGATCTGGCTGGGCGCACTGATGATGGGCTTCGGCGGCTTTCTCGCCGCTGCCGACAAGCGCTATCGGATGAAGGTCAAGACCCGCGTGCGTGACGCGCTGGGCATGCAGGAGGCACGCGCATGAGACGGCTGATCCTGCTGCTACCGCTGCTGATCTTTCTGGGTGTGGCGGTATTCCTCTATCGCGGTCTGTTTCTCGACCCCGCCGAACTGCCGTCGGCGCTGATCGATAAACCCTTTCCGGCATTCTCGCTGCCGGCAGTGGAGGGCGACCAATTGATCACCCAGGAAAACCTGCTGGGCAAGCCCTCGCTGGTCAACGTCTGGGCCACCTGGTGCGTCGCCTGTCGTGTCGAGCATCCGGTGTTGAACAAGCTGGCCTCCATGGGTGTGAACATCCATGGCGTCAACTACAAGGACGACAACGCTGCCGCGCAGAAATGGCTGAACGATTTCCACGATCCTTATCAGCTCAATATCAGCGACCCCAAGGGCACGCTGGGCCTTGATCTGGGCGTGTATGGAGCGCCGGAAACCTTCTTCGTCGATGCCAAGGGCATCATCCGCCACAAGTTCGTCGGGGTGATCGACGAGGCGATCTGGCGTGAGAAGCTCGCCCCGCTGTACCAGCAAATGGTCGACGAGGCGGGGCAATGAATCGTCTGATTACGGGGTTGATTTTGCTGCTGGCCCTGGGCGGTGTGGCCCAGGCGGCCATCGACACCTACGAATTCGCCAGCGAGGCCGAGCGTGCTCGCTACCGCCAGCTCACCGAAGAACTGCGCTGCCCGAAATGCCAGAACCAGAACATCGCCGACTCCGATGCGCCGATTGCCATGGATCTGCGCGCCGAGATCTACCGCATGCTCGAGGCGGGCGACAGCAATGCGGAGATCATCGATTACCTGGTCGCTCGTTATGGCGATTTCGTGCTCTACAAGCCGCCGGTCACACACCGTACCCTGTTGCTCTGGTATGGCCCGGCGGCCCTTCTGGTCGGCGGTTTCGTGCTGCTCGGAGTGATCGTCCTGCGTCGCTGCAAGGCTGGTGTGGAGGTCTCCACGGGATTGTCGAGCGATGAACAGCAACGTCTGGCGCAACTGCTGAAGCAGGCGCCTCTGGATAAGAAAGACCCATGATCGAATTCTGGTTGTCCGCCGGCCTGCTGTGTCTGGTCGCCGTGAGTTTTCTGCTGATTCCGCTGCTACGCGGGCGCAAGGTTCAGGCCGAAGAGGATCGCACCGCCCTGAACGTCACCCTTTACCAAGAACGCCTGCATGAGCTGGAACACCAGCATCAGGCCGGCACGCTGGACGGCGCCCAACTGCAGGCGGCGCGTGACGAAGCTGCACGTGAGCTGCTCGCCGATACCGAAGGCAGCGGTGAGGCGAAAGCTGGCCGCCGGTTGGGGCGCACGGTGCCACTGATCGTGGTGTTATCGATTCCGCTGGTCAGCGTGCTGCTTTATTCGCAATGGGGCGCTATTGAGGACGTTCAGCGCGCCCGCACCTTCACGGGCGAGCCGCGTAGCATCGAGGAAATGACCGCGCGCCTGGAGCAGGCCGTGCAAGGCAACCCGGAATCACCCGAAGGGTGGTATTTCCTGGGTCGCAGCTACATGGCTCAGGAGCGCCCGGCAGACGCAGCGAGAGCCTTCGAACAGGCGGTGAAGGTAGCCGGCCGCGAGCCTGAACTGCTCGGCCAGTGGGCCCAGGCCCTGTATTTTGCCGGTGACAAACAGTGGACGGCGCAACTGGATACCCTGACGGGCGAAGCCCTGCAGGCCGACCCGGAAGAAGTCACCAGCCTTGGCCTGCTGGGTATCGCCGCCTATGAGGAACAGCGTTTTCAGGATGCCATCGGCTACTGGGAGCGCCTCGTCGCCGTGTTGCCCGAGGGTGATCCCTCCCGCCAGGCAATCGCTGGAGGCATCGCCCGGGCCCGTCAGGAAATCGACCCGCAAGCCGGTGGCGCTGCCGCTGCGCAGACGCCGGAAATCGGCAGCCTGCAGGTGCGTGTCGAGTTGGCGGATGCGCTGCGTGACAAGGTGCAGCCGGGCGACACCGTGTTCGTCTTCGCCCGCGCCGCGTCCGGGCCGCCCATGCCGCTGGCGGTCAAGCGCCTCACTGTGGCTGACCTGCCTGCGCAGGTCAGCCTGTCGGACAGTGACGCGATGATGCCGGAACTGAAACTTTCCGCGTTCGAGCAGGTTCAACTGGTGGCGCGCATTTCGCGTGCCGGCGATGCGAAAAGCGGCGAGTGGATCGGCCAGGGGCAACCGTTGGCCAATACCACCCAAACCGTGCAACGCCTGATCATCGATAGCGCTGACGGCAAACAACCATGAATAGACTGATGTCGGCTGCCCTGACAGCTACCCTGTTGAGCCTCGCCGGCTGTACCTTGCACAGCCCCGCGCCAGGCACCGATGGCCCCGCTGCACCCCCCGGCTCGCCGCCGGTGAGCAAATCCCACCCACGCTTCGCGCCGCCACCGGGCGTTTCCAGCCACTGGGATGGCGGCCTGGGGGTCTATGTCGTCGATGCCGAGCAGGATACCTATTACCGCGAACGCACCTTCTACCGCTGGAGCGACGGTTGGCGCTGGGCGGGAACCCTGCAAGGCCCATGGCAACCCGTGGACAGCAGCGGCGTACCGCCAGCGCTGTATCGCCATCACGCGCAGTGAGTGTCGTGCCACCGAGGTTGGGCTCTTGTGGAACCGTGGGTTGGATCGGGGCGCGTAGCCTGGCGAAGCGTAATACGACGCCTCGCAGACATACCTGATACTGGGCACACCACGCATGTTCGATGGGAGCATTCGGCGTATTACGCCTTCGGCTACGCCCTACGAACTTTGAACATTCAGCTACCATTGGCGTTGAATGGCTTGGTGGGTCGGTGAAGCGTGACCCACCCTACATCCAGGATTTTCGCCTCACGTAGGGGGGGCGGAGCGCGTAGCTGACGCCTTTTTCATCCATCCTGGGCGTGGTGGCCGTCCGGGCTGACAAGCTTCGCGTTGCCCACTGTTCGTATCAGATATGTAGGATGGATTAGCGGAGCGTAATCCGTCTTTTACCGCGAATCTGCTGTATCCGCTGAGATGCCTGAACGCCTCGCCTCGTGCGGGCGTTTTGCGTTTGGGCGCGCAATGATGCGCACTTTCTTGCGGCGGATTACGCCTTCGGTTAATACGCCCTACGAACGTTGAACATCCAGCTACCATCGGCGTTGAATGGCTTGGTGGGTCGGTGAAGCGTGACCCACCCTACATCCAGGATTTTCGCCTCACGTAGGGGGGGCGGGGCGCGTAGCTGACGCCTTTTTCATCCACCCTGGGCGCGGTGGCCGTTCGGGCTGACAAGCTTCGCGTTGTCCACGGTTCGTATCAGTCATCATCTCGCCGCCAGTAGCCCGCTGCCTTGATGCGCTCCTCATCGATACCATGCCGTTCGATCAGCACGCGGCGTACCTTGCGGGATTGATTGGCTTCGCAGGCGACCCAGGCATACAGCTCACCTTCCGGCTTCGCCAGATCGCTCGTGACATCGACCAGGCTGCGGTCGCCGCGAATCAGCCAGTGCAGATCGACACTGGCCGCGCTCGACAGCTGCTGCTTCTCGGCCTCGTTGTCGATCTCTATCAGCACCGTCGCCGTGCGCCCCGGTGCCAGCTCTTCCAGCCAGCGGCCGATGGCGGGCAGGGCGGTTTCGTCGCCGATCAGCAGGTAGGCATCGAAAATATCCGGCACCACCAGGGAGCTGCGTGGGCCAGCGATGTACAACTGCTGCCCCTGTTGCGCCTGGCTCGCCCAGGTCGCCGCCGGGCCGTCGCCATGCAGCACGAAGTCCACGTCCAGTTCACCGCGCTGCGCGTCATGGCGGCGTGGGGTGTAGTCGCGCATCACCGGGCGTTCGCCTTCGCGGCCCGCCAGGAAGTCGTCGAGGCGGCGTTGTTCTTCTTCGTTGCGGGCGAACAGCAGCTTGATATGGTCATCGGCGGCCGCGGAAACAAAGCCCTGTAGCGCCTCGCCGGTAAAGGTCACCCGGCGCATGCGCGGCGTGATGTCAGCCACCCGAGCGACCGTCAGGCAGCGCCGGACGATGTGGTGCATGACGCGTTCCACGGTGGTTTTGGGCGTTGAACTCATGGGGTTACTCCTGTTCGTGACCGGTACTGATGGCCGTAGCGGCTGCATTGAGCACGGCGCACACGCGGGCGATCTCGCTGTCGCTCCAGCGTCCGTGATGCATCTTCAAGGCGTGGCGCAGGTTGGCCACGGCCTCGTGCACAGCCGGCGGCCTTTCGTGCCCGCGCAAGGCGTGTTTGCTCAGCTCGATGCGGGTTTTCACGCCATCGAGCGCCACCTGCTGATCTTGTAGCCACTGTGTGCCAGCGGCGCTGATGCAATAGGACTTCTTGCCACCGTCAGGGCTGCTGGAGATCAACTCGCTTTCTTCAAGAAAGGTGAGGGTGGGGTAAATCACGCCTGGGCTCGGGCTATAACTGCCGTCGAATAGCGCTTCGATGCGGCGAATCAGGTCGTAACCATGGCTCGGTGTTTCGGCGATCAGGGCCAGCAGCAGGAGCTTCAGGTCGCCTGGGGCGAAGATGCGCGGGCCGCGTTCACGGCCGCGGTGACGATGGCCATCAAGATCGGCTGACGGGTGACGGGTGTCTCGGAGGGGATCTGTATTTTTCATAAGCACCGTAAGTAGGTATTTAAGAATAGATCGTAAGATATATCTTTTTTCCGCAAATGCAAGTCCCTATCGGAGATCGCCGCATGCTATCTTGCGATTATCGAACTGTGGTTCGATAATCGCTCACATTGCCTGGACGAGTTGATAGCCCCATGACCGAATCCCGCTCTCTGCCAAGCCCAATGGCACCGCCGATCATCGCTTCGCCGGCGAAGCGTATCGAAGCCTTTACCGGTGACCCGAACTTCATGACATCCCTGGCGCGCGGGCTGGCGGTCATTCATGCCTTCCAGGAGCGCAAGCGCCACCTGACCATCGCGCAGATCAGCCACCGTACTGAGATTCCCCGCGCCGCCGTGCGGCGTTGTCTGCACACGCTGATGAAGCTGGGCTACGTGACCACCGACGGGCGCGTCTATTCATTGCTACCCAAGGTGCTGACGCTGGGCCATGCGTACCTGTCCTCGACACCCATGGCGGTCACGGCCCAACCGATCCTCGATCGCCTCAGCGAACAACTGCACGAGGCCTGTTCCATGGCCACGCTGGAGGGTGATGAGATTCTCTATATCGCCCGTTCAGCTACGCCGCAGCGGCTGATCTCCGTTGACCTGAGCGTGGGTAGCCGTTTGCCGGCCTACTGCACCTCCATGGGCCGCATCCTTCTCGCGGCGCTGGACGATGCGGCGCTCGATGACTACCTGAGCCACGCCGACCTGCAGGTAAAGACCAGCCGCACGTTGCATACGCCTGAAGACTTGCGCGCCAACATCGAGGAGATTCGCCGTCAGGGCTGGGTCATCATCGATCAGGAGCTGGAAGTCAGCCTGCGTTCCATCGCGGTACCGCTCAAGGATTCCGCCGGCCAGGTGCTGGCGGCGCTCAACGTTGGCACCCACGTGGGGCGCGTCTCACGACAGGAACTGGAAAATCGCTTCCTGCCGATCCTGCTGGAAGCCAGCCATGAATTGAGCACGCGATTGTTCCAGTAGGCTTTTGATCCTCACCCGCAGGATGGGTCGAGGAGCGCAGCGACGATACCCATCAGGGGCTGACACTCACCCAGGTTCTGTGGCATTGGCTCCCCAACCCCCCCAACCCCCCAACCCATGGCTGACAGGCCGTAGCCTGGGTGGCGCGAAGCGATACCCGAGAGATAACCGCTGAACCAGCCATTGCTCCGCCATACCCAGCCCGCGGTTTGCCCATTCAACAAGCTGATGATGGCTGGGCCAGGCCCGCTGCTTCGCTACACTCGGCCTGTCTTTCATTGGCCAGCAAGGGCGGGTTGCGTATGCACAATCGCATGATGATCACCGGTGCCGGATCCGGCTTGGGGCGTGAGATCGCGCTGCGCTGGGCACGTGAGGGCTGGCACCTGGCGCTGTCGGACGTCAACGATGCGGGGCTTGCCGAAACCCTGCGCCTGGTGCGCGAAGCGGGTGGGGAAGGGTTCACCCTGCGCTGCGACGTGCGCGATTACAGCCAACTGACGGCTTTCGCGCAGGCCTGCGAAGAGAAGCTGGGCGGCATCGACGTTATCGTCAATAACGCTGGCGTTGCCTCTGGCGGTTTTTTCTCGGAGTTGTCGCTGGAGGATTGGGACTGGCAACTGGCGATCAATCTCATGGGTGTGGTCAAGGGCTGCAAGGCTTTTCTGCCGCTGCTCGAGCGCAGCCAGGGGCGCATCGTCAACATCGCTTCGATGGCGGCGTTGATGCAGGGGCCAGGCATGAGCAACTACAACGTCGCCAAGGCGGGTGTGGTGGCGCTGTCGGAGAGCCTGCTGGTCGAGCTCAAGCCGCTGCAGGTCGGTGTGCACGTGGTTTGCCCGTCGTTCTTCCAGACCAATCTGCTCGATTCCTTCCGCGGCCCCACGCCAGCGATGAAGGCCCAGGTCGGCAAGTTACTGGAGAGTTCACCTATCAGTGCCGAATTCATCGCCGACTACATCTTCCAGGCGGTGGCCGAAGGGCAATTCATGATTCTGCCCCACGAGCAGGGCCGCCAGGCCTGGGCGCTCAAGCAGAAGAGTCCACAGCTGCTCTATGACGAAATGACGGTCATGTGCGAGAAGATGCGCGCCAAGGCAGCCAATCACCGCGAGCCGTGAAGGCACCACGCACCGCGTAGGAGCGTCGCCCCGGCGTGAATAGATTGCCGTCTCGCCGCGATACCGGTGTCGTTCATCCCATTCGCCGCGAGGGCGCGGCTCCCACACGTAAGAACCTGTTCACGACCTTTCGAGCAATGACAGCAGAAAGGCGGAAGCAGCCGGTCGGTGACCCGCGTTGAACCATGGATCACGGCTACGTTCTACGGTCTTAAAGGCGTAAGAGGCCATTTGTGGGTGGACGACGCTTCATCCGTCCACCGCTCTGCAATCGCGATGCTGGATGAAAAGAGCGTCAGCTACGCGCCCCGATCCACCCTACGTCTGCTTGCGCCACATTGCCGCCGATCTATAGGGATACGGCTTCCTGTTTGCCAAGTGCACAAAGATCGTGAACAGGTTCTAAGCACCAGCCACCTCGTAGGGGCGTCGCCCCGGCGCGAACAGATGAAGCCCACCTACCAGGCTTGCTCTGAGCAAGGTCTGCCGGTAGGGTTGCCTCCTTGGCTAACCTGGCCACCTGATCAGGATCTCTCGTGAAACCCGTCTCTCGCGCTTTGTTGCTGTTGGCTCTAGTGGCTGCAGCGGTGAATCTGCGCCCTGGCATTACCTCGCTGGCGCCCCTTATCGATCGTATCGCTCAGGAGCTGTCCCTGAGCCGCGGCTTTATCAGCCTCACCACCGCGCTGCCGGTGCTGTGCATGGGCTTGCTGGCGCCGCTGGCCCCACGTCTGGCGGTCAAGCTCGGGCTGGAGCGCACCATTACCCTGTGCCTGGGCACCATTACCCTGGCGCTGGCATTGCGCCTGATCGGCCACTCCAGCGTGATACTGGTTGGCAGCGCTGTGCTGCTGGGCGCCGCGATTGCTATCGCCGGGCCGCTGCTGTCGGGGTTCATCAAGCGCCATTTCATTGGGCGCATGGGGCAGGTGCTCGCCTGGTATTCGCTGAGCATGGCCATAGGCGGAGCAGTCGGGGTGGTGCTGACCATGCCGGTTGCGCAATTGTTCGCTGGTGACTGGAGCTACGGCTTGGCCATCTGGGCGTTGCCTGCTGCGCTGGCGGTGGCGATCTGGTGTTACCTGCCCAAGCAGCGGGTCGAGCCGCTGAGCAGCGAAGATGCCTCCGCCGGCTTGCCCTGGCGCGAACCGAGGGCCTGGTTGATCAGCATCTACTTCGCCCTGCAGGCCGGTTTGTTCTACGCGATTGCGACCTGGACAGTGGCGCGCTACCAGGAAGCCGGCCTGTCGGCCATCCACAGCAACACGCTATTCAGCCTGGCGATGTTGATGGGCCTGCCGAGTTCTTTCCTGTTGCCGTGGCTGGTACAGCGCGTCAGCAATCATTACCTGCTGATGGTCGCTTGCGGCTCCATGACGCTCATCAGCCTGAGCATGATCACCTTCCTGCCCACCTTCGTGCCCGAGCTCTGGGCGCTGACATTGGGGTTCGGCATGAGTGGCTCATTCGCCCTGTCGCTGCTGCTGCCGATCTACGAAGCGGGCTCGCCCATGGCCGTAAGCCGCTGGACGGCGATGATGCTGGGCACTGGTTACAGCGTGGCTTGCCTGACGCCAGTGCTCAGCGGCCTGGCCCGGGACGTGGCTGGTACCTACCAGGTGCCTTTCATGGTGCTGACCAGCATGGCGGCGGTAATGGTGCTGCTGGCCTGGTCGATGCGCAAAGGCCCACGCCGCCCCAACACCTAGGATGGGTGCAGGAGCGCAGCGACTATTCCATCGCAAGTATCTCGAAAATTTGATGGGTATCGCTTTGTTCAATCGCATCCTGCGTAACACTCCGGCTCAGTAGGATGGAGCGGGTCGCGTAGGTTGAGGAGCGAAGCGACGACACCCATCACAGCCAGCTCACGGGGCCTCAGAGTTCCCCTGAATCACCCGGTATGATAGAAGGCAGCCAGTTTTTTGCGGAGTGACCCCGTGGAATCGGAATCCATCGTCTATGGCAGCATTCGTGACTGGCCATCGGACAGCCCATCGGAGAGCCGCTTGCGCCGCCTGCTCAACCAGCAGGTGCTCGAAGCCTTGCCGGCTGGCGATGCCTGGCCGTTCCTCGGGCGCGAGATGTTTTCCTGCTGCCAGCGGCCGGGCGGCGGTTTGTACCAGACCCAGGTCATCCACTTCGGCGCGAGTTACCAGACCATCGAATACGAATGGAAGCTCTGGGTCGCCGAGTTCGAAGGCCTGCTCAAACGCCTTTACTGGGCCAGTGCCGTGGTGCACCTGGAGACTGAATTGAACGGCACCCATACCTTCCGCTGGGAATCGGACAACGGTCTGCACAGCCCCCATGACGGCGCCTTGCGCGTGCGTTGTGCCTGGGAAAGAGAAGGCAGCCTGCGCGGTTAGCCATCCCGTAGGCGCTGCCCTCGGCGCGAACGGGATTGCAGCCATTCCACACATGCCCAGCGCTGCCACCATTCGCTGCGGGGCGCGCCTCCTACATACGTGAAAATCCTCACCTGTAGGAGCCCGCTTGCGGGCGATGCGACAGTGGCCTTACCGCATAATCTGTGTCAGCCGCACGATTCGCCCGCAAGGCTAGGCGCCCCCGCGGCTACACTATCGAGGTGCCTGCGAGGTGGCGCCCGATGCAAATCGTGGAGGAGCGCCGCCCCAGCGCGAAGCGATTGCAACATGACCGCTATATCGCGACGTTCGCGCTATTCGCGCGGGGCGCGGCTTGCACATAGCGGGCGCAGCAGTTATTCATCCTCCACCAGCCACTCTTTCGGCACATCGCGCTTGAGCGCCAACTGGCATTGCTGGCTCTCCGGGTCGAATACGATCACCGCTTCGCCCTTATCCAGCGCACGGCGCACGCGGATGACCCGAGTTTCCAGCGGTGTTTCGTCGCCATTGTCGGTGCCGTCACGGGTGACGAAATCCTCGATCAGGCGGGTAAGGGTCTCTGCTTCAAGCAGATGGGCGGGAATCAGCACGGTTTTCTCCTGAGGCGCTCGCGGCCTCTGACCATCAAATGCGTTAGCCCTGTTGGACGGCGCTTGTGCGGTTTTGATCACCTCTTTCGCACATCAGTAAGTCGGGCAGGGCGCGTATAACCCGCGCAAACCACCCGAGAAAGCAACATGCCTGCCCATACAACGACTTACGTTCATCCGTTGGAATCTGCCATGGCCGTTTCAGGAACCGAACCACATTTTCCGGGTTGGTGGTTTTTTAGGCTGTTCAAAAGCTGATCAGCGTGCTACAACCATTCCATCGAGTGACATAGCCGCTTGAAAACGAAGGGAAAAGTATGACCAAGTCGGAGTTGATCGAAAGAATCGTCACCCATCAAGGACAGCTTTCAAACAAAGATGTCGAGCTGGCCATCAAGACCATGCTGGAACAGATGTCCCAGGCGCTGGCGACTGGCGATCGCATCGAGATCCGTGGTTTCGGTAGTTTTTCCCTTCACTACCGTGCGCCTCGCGTTGGTCGCAACCCCAAGACCGGCCAGTCCGTACGCCTGGATGGCAAGTTCGTCCCGCACTTCAAGCCCGGCAAGGAACTACGCGACCGGGTGAATGAAGACGAAGAGCTACCTACTATCTAAGCTCCTGAGCTTGGGCTTTGCAGCAAGCCTCACTTTGATTAGCGGTTGCATTGGTAGCGAAGCGCAGGAGAATCCTATAATTGTTGCGTGTTGCGCAGCATGCTAGGATCTCGCAATGATCAAGTCTTTCCAGCACAAAGGGTTGCGCAGACTCTTCGAAACGGGCAGCACGGTAGGCGTACAGCCGGCCCATGCCAAGCGGCTACGGATGCAGCTTGCAGCTCTGGATACGGCCATGACGATTGACGACATGGATATTCCTGGCTTTCGGCTGCACCCGCTCAAGGGGGAAATGCGTGGGCGCTGGTCGATCATGGTGAACGGCAACTGGCGCCTGACGTTCGAGTTTCGCGACGGAAATGCTTATGTTCTAGGCTATGAGGATTACCACTAATGAGCATGCATAACCCTCCCCATCCTGGTGAGTTCATCACCGATATCTATCTGGAGCCGAATGGCTTCAGCGGTCGCGAGTTGGCAGAAAAACTAGGTGTAGCCCCCTCGACTCTAAGCCGTGTCTTGAAGGGCAGCAGCCGGGTTACTCCAGAAATGGCTCTACGCCTGTCGGTAGCACTTGGCCGTTCGCCTGAGAGTTGGCTGGCTATGCAGGATGCTTACGATCTCTGGAACGCTCGACAGCGTGTGAATTTGCAGGCGATAGGTAAGCTGGCTTTCGTCTGAGGCAGCACGTTATAGCCACTTTTCACCCAGGAATACCTAGTTAGACCGTAGCCTGGACTAGCCGAAGGCGTAATCCGGGAGCTGTGTCAGCCACGACCTATTCTGCCGCACGTTTTATTTAGTATGTGCTTTCTAAGACGCTGTTCACGATCTGCTGCGTTCCGCCAGCAGACGTAACATGTTCGACTGCAAGAAGGCGAAAACAGCCGCTCGTAGGATGGGTGAAACCCATCGGAAATTGATGGGTTTCACCCATCCTACGGGCTCGATGATCCGCGTTAAACGAAGGATCAGGCCTTCGGCCCCGGATTACGCCTGCGGCTAATCCAGGCTACGTTCGGGCCACGACCTGCAGGTTGGGTCGGGGCGCGTAGCCTAGCCGCAGGCGTAATCCGACATTTGGCCGGCACATCCAATACAGTTTTTTGAGCGGCCGCTAATGCCTTGTAACGTTCTCTTGATTTCGGCTCGCGAGATCGTGAACAGGTTCTAATCCTTTACGCGGACAGGAGCCATGATGACTGCCATTGCCCACAATGCGATACCCTCGCCAACAGCCGCCCACGCTCCCAAGCCATTTCTCAAACGAATGCTGGCCCACTGGGGGGCACTGGTCTGGCTGCTTGGCTTCCTAGGGCTGTTAGCGGGCTTCGCTAGCCTTTTCTGCTATACCCAGGCCATTGGTCGTACTGATCTCTTTCAAGCTGCCGCGGCGCATCAGTCCATGCTGTTTGTATGGCTGGGCTCTGTAGGGCTGATGACGATATTTTTCATACTTGTTATGGGAACTGCATCGGTGCTCTTTGGCTTGGCTGTTTCGATGCTGAACGGTCACCACAGCTGGCAAAGACGGGCGATTAACCCACTCTTGTTCATTGTCGCTGCCGGGTACGTCTGTTTCGGTGGTCTGATTCTTTGGGCAGCCGATTGGGGCGTCGAATGGGTTGCGGTTGTCGTTAGCCTGATGACTGGCCTGGCCACGTGGCTGTTCTTCCTCATGAGTCGCAATTTGAACGTGCCGATCGTCCGTAGTGCTCGCAGTCCGAAAAAGGGTAAAGCGGTATCGCCTTGGGGGTTACTCTTTTTCATGTACTTGGCATTGCTGGGCGCGGTAGTGGCTGGTGTTTTCCCCGCGCAAATGGTGCTCATGGCTTATCGGGGGGAGGATACCCCCGATGCCGTGGGACAATTGATGCTGATCGCCGTGTTTTCGATGATTCTTGCTCTGCTTCCCGTGTGTGTGTTCTACAAGGCACGAGGGCATTTGGCGCGCCGTATGCGGCTTTGCGTACTCAGTGTGATAGGTGCGCTGCTGGTATATGTGGTGCTGTCACCGGCCACGTTAGGGATGATCACCTATGCCGCTGCCAGCTCCATGGGGGTACGTGACAACACCGTGCGGGCCTATATGCTCACCGACAAAGATGTACTCAGTGAGCTGGATACTGATCAATGGGCTATCCAGCCCAGGCATGAAGGCGCCGCGAGGATCGAGGCTTTCAAACTATTCGGCTTTGGCAGCGTACTGTTACTGTGCCCAGCGAAACTGGTGAAAACCGGACTCAAGGATTGGCCGGACTACTCCGAGCAATGCCTGCTAACCAAAACGCCTCTGGCGCGACTCCTACCCAAGCAAGCAGAACCAGGTTCGTAGGTGGGACAAGGAGCGTAGCGACGATAGCCATCAAAAAGCCCTGCGCGATGGTTCGCTTTGCCCGCTATCGTTCCATGCGCTCCATCTTGCAAAACGAACCCTCTGAAATACCCGTTGTTAAACGGCGGTCGAATCCGCAGCCGCTGTGGCGATTCCCGAGGCCCTAACTGGCATCATCCTCGCCCTCACCGCGGGAGTCGTTTGTATCTCGTTGCTCTATGACCAAAGTTAAAGGATTAACTGATGAACTATCCGCACATCACCCATCACGGTGCCCAGGACGGCGTAACCGGTTCCTGCCACCAACTGGATATCGCGGCGAACAGCAGCGTTCTCATTGACTGTGGCCTTTTCCAGGGCGCCGACGCATCCAGCCATGGTGCTCGAGCCAACCACCAGATCATCGATTTTCCTCTGGATGGTATCCGCGCACTGATCGTCACCCACGTGCATATCGATCACGTGGGCCGCATTCCTTACCTGCTCGCCGCTGGCTTCAAGGGCCCGATCCTGTGCAGCGAGCCCTCCGCCAAGCTGCTGCCCATTGTGCTCGAAGACGCCTTCAAGCTGACCTTCAGCCGCGACCAGAAACAGGTCGAGCGCTATATAAAGGAAGTGCAGCAGCGAATCATCGCGCTGCCATACAACCACTGGTTCACCCTGCACGACAGCGACGGCCTGGTCAGCAAGGTACGTCTGCAGCGCGCCGCCCATATGCTCGGCTCCGCCTATGTCGAGGTGGATCTGCAGTACCACCCCGGTGAGGCCAGCAAACGCATCGTCTTCTCCGGTGACCTCGGTGCGCCCAATGCACCCATCCTCAAACCCTGCATACCGCCACGCCGCGCCGACATCCTGGTGCTGGAAAGCACCTACGGCGACCGCCTGCACGAAGACCGCAGCACCCGCGGCCAGCGCCTGGAGCAGGTCATCGAGCATGCCTTGGCCAACAATGGCACTGTGCTGATTCCCGCGTTCAGTGTCGGCCGCACGCAAGAGCTGCTCTACGAGCTGGAAGACATCATCCACAGCAAGAAGCTCGATGCACGCGCTTCAGGCACCGCCGCAAATACCGAAGCCACCACCGACCAGTCTCCCTCGCCCTCCGGGAAAGGGGCTAGGGGAGAGGGTTGCGATCCAGAGAACCCTCAGGCAGTAGCCCCGGAAACCAACTGGCCCCAGCTCCCCATCATTCTCGACTCACCGCTGGCCAGCCGCTTCACCCAGGCCTACCGCGAGCTGAAAGACTTCTGGAACGACGAAGCCCAGGCCCGCGTGCAATCCGGCAGAAGGCCGCTGGCGTTCGATCAACTGATTACCGTCGACAGCCACGCCGAACACCAGAAGATCCTCAACCACTTGGTGAGCAGCGCCCGGCCAGCCATCGTCATCGCCGGCAACGGCATGTGCTCCAGTGGCCGCATCGTCAACTATCTCAAGGCCATGCTGGGCGACCCCAGGCACGACGTGCTGTTCGTCGGCTACCAGGCCAGAGGTACGCCGGGCCACGCTATTCAACGCTTTGGGCCCGAGAATGGGTATGTGGAGTTCGATGGCCAGCGCTATGACATTCGCGCAGGTGTGGCCAGCATCGGTGGATATTCGGCCCATGCCGATCAGGCGGGGTTGGTCAGTTTTGTGACCGAGATGGAGGAGTGGCCGCAAGAAATACGACTGGTGCATGGAGAGGCGCGGGCGAAAGCCGCCCTGCGACAAGCGTTGCTGAGGCAATACGGCTACGAAGGGGTGAACCTCATCGTTGATGACGCACAACACCCGTAGCCTGGATTAGCCACAGGTGTAATCCGGGGGCTGCATAAAACGCCCAATTGACCAGTCAAAAAAATGGGCGCATTGATGGGTTACACCCATCCTACGACTGCGTTTTATGGGGTAAGGGGATTACTGCTGCTCGATACGCTTTTGAGCGGCCACGTATGCCTCGAAACGCTCCCGCTTACCTGCTGCAATCACCGTTATCAACAATTTGTTATCGATCACCTGATAGACAAGCCGGTAGCCGGCCAAGCGGAGCTTGATCTTGTGGCAGTCGGCCATGCCAGCAAGCTTGTCGGCCACGATGCGGGGCGAGGTCAGGCTTCACACAGCAGGGCCTACGTTTTATGAAGTAGATCAGTGCTGTGCGCGTTGACCCACGCATTGGTCAGTCAAGAACCGCCAGAAGCAAAGTTCGCGGTGTACACAGCCAGTATTGCGTGAGGCCAAATGTTCTCGCCTACGGTCAGATGTTATAATTCGCAAGCAAATGGAGGAGTGGAGATGACTGAAACCGTTGCTATTCGAGTCCGTAAGCTGGCTAGGGAGCATAAGATCACCGCAGAACGCGACGCCGTCAGCCTCATGGCCGTAAATATTACGCGCCTTGCCGGCGACAAGGTCGAACTCGACGGTATTGAGCGGCTGCTGGTCAACCTGAAAAAGAAAGGCGTACTGAGCAAGGCAGAAACACTTGCACTCCAGGGGCGTCACCTTCAGGAAAAAAGACGCTCGAAGAAGAAACTCATTGCATGAGTTTCGACCCGTTCGGCGATTTCGAAACTGCCGGGTATTTGCGAAACCTTCAGGGCTTCAAAGATCCCGTTGAAGTCAAAGAGACTGAACACTTCACCTTCGAACTGAGTATCGAAGAGGCGCTGGCTTACCTGGCCCACAAGAATCTTCTCGATTACAGCGCTGTCCAAGAAACTCATAGGATCCTATTCAATGGGTTCTATCCATGGGCGGGTAAGGATCGAAACGAGCTGGTTCCTGGCCTGGCCGTGTTCAAAGGGCCTCACGATGATCCTCGCAGCACCGTCTTTGAACGGCCTGACTTGATCAAGAGGGCTATCGATTATGCGTTCGAGCTCGCCGCTAACAAGGAAAGGTTCAAGCAAAAGCCCGGCGAAGTCATGGGCCAGTTTGCGTTCGCACATCCTTTTCTGGATGGCAACGGGCGTACCCTCCTGCTGGTTTTCATGGAGCTTTCTTATCGAGCAGGGTTTGCAGTCGATTGGTCTAGAACGAAAAAGGACGACTACCTGCGGGCGTTAAGCGATGAGATTCGAGAACCCGCCAGAGGTCATCTCGATCACTACCTGAAGCCTTTCGTGGTCGGCATCACTAGCCGTGACCAATGGCCAGAGATCATCGGCGGGATTCGTGGTCTTGACGGGCTCGACAAGGATGGCATTACCTACGAAAGCCTGGATAAGCCCGAAATTCAGCAGATCTACACGACATATCGTGGTCGGGTATGAGTCACCAGGCCAAGATTACGCCGGGCTATGCCATGCAGCGAAACCGGGTAAGGATTATGCGGCCGAGTGAATGACGAAGGCGAGTAAGGTCGACACCTACCGCTTGTGCTTGGTCGGCCTGAGCCACGCGAGCCTCTTCGCAGTAATTGATCTCCCCGCAAGTCGTAGCCTGGATTAGCCGAAGGCGTAATCCGGGGAGCGATTTCGACCTCGCCTCCGTCGCCCCCGGCGCGATAACGATGCCGGCCAGCCCGCGAAATCCATGCCGCGCCCGCAATTGCCGCAGGGGTGGTGCCCATTCAGCGCTACCGCGACTCTCCTTGATCTACCAGGGGGCAGCCTCGACACCTTCATCGCTCCCGCCGATTGTCACATAACGTCACGCGGCTCGAGCCAGCTCACTTCCCTGCGATAGAATAAAGCCAGCTACTGTGCAACAGCAGAGCCACCGGCGCGGCGACGCCTCGCACAGCCAAAGCACTCTGCCGTGACCCAACAGGCTGACCATGCGATGTGCCTTCAACTGACTGTCAAAATCCCTTAAGGCCGGAATAAAAGCCTGGCTCAGCCATTTGGAGGACAAGGCGACAAACAATGTGAGATTTACATCACATATCTAGCCCTTTACTCGTCAAGAATGGTTAAAATGCCCAACTTTTAAAGAGGGACATGGTCGAACGAGATTCCTAAGGGCTCATGCCCGGGTTAGCGAACCGACCATGCCGATGCGATCTCAACCATTCCCCTGCAATGGCTGCGATCCTCCGGGAGATAGCACTGCCTGCGCCAAAGCGCGGGCTCAATAGGACTGAAGTGACGGCGATGGTAGTGCCGGATCCCGCGATAACGATGCCCAATCAAGTTATTTCCGCAGCGAATCTTCATTTGCTTACCTGCGTAAGCAGCATGGCATGCCTGTTACCCCATTCATTGGCCCTTGGCCAGTATCCGCGTGATTTTACGATCACCACGGCGCGAATGGAGCATGCCCCCGCCTATGTGCACGCAAGGCTGGATTCCCTTTTTTATGCCTTGTGATTGCCAGCCGTTCTCGGCTGTGGCACTGCACCCATGGTTCCGCGCTTGCCCTGACGCTGACCCCAGTGCAGACCTTTTCCCTCCCGCTTTGAAACAGGATGACTGAGCCCATGTCGCAATCCCCCAACATCCGCCAGCAGAACGATGAAATCGATCTCGGCGAACTCATTCGTGCGCTATGGGCACGCAAGTGGCTCATCGTCGGGGTAACGGCCATTGTCACCTTAATTGCCATCGCCTATGCATCACTGGCGACCAAGTACTACAAGACCCAGAGCGTATTGCGGCCAGTGGCCATGAATGTGCTGGATGAGTTGAATGCTTCCAAAGTTTATAAGCTCACTCCGGATGAAGCCCTGCAGCGCGTAGGTTCCGGCATCAGCTCTTATGAATACCGCCTAGCCTACTACCGTGCCCACCAGGATCTGTTCGGGCCAGACGCCGTCAGCGACGACCAGACCTTCGAACAGGGGCTGAACCAGATCAACGAGAGTTTCGACATTCTGCGGCCCGACCCGAAGAAAAACGACGGTGGCTTTCCTTTTGTCGGTTTGGCGTATACCTATCCTTGGGGAGTGCGTGGCGCAGAGGTGGTTAATGGCTTAATCGAATACGTAGTTCAACAAGAGCGTATCGCCATTGCCAAGGACGTCGAAGTCATCATCCAGAACCGCCTCGCTAAGCTAGAGCAGCGCATCGCAGCAGAGAGGGCTGCTTACCAAGCGGGTAAGAAGACCCAGATCGCCGGATTGGAAGAGGCGGACGAACTCAAGCGTGCGGAGTTGAACGATGAACTTAACGCCCTGCGCAAGCAGCTACGTACTCGCCGTGACAACCGCATCGAACAGTTGAATGAGGCCATTATGATTGCCAAGTCCTTGGGGATCGAAAAGCCCAGTACACCATCCACTTTGGGTGAAACGGCCCAAGCTCCGACATCGGGAAATGTCATTCGTACCGAGGTGAATAATCAACAGTTTCCACTCTACTTTATGGGCAGCGAAGCGCTAGAGGCCGAGCGTGCTGCTTTACAGAAACGCCGCTCCGACGACTTTACCGAGCCACGTATTGCCAAGATTCAGACTGAGCTGCGTTTGTTAGAGCAAAATCGCCAGATCGAGATGCTCAAACACCGCGATGAAGAGGATTTGTTTATTGGCGATTACGCTAAATGGAACAAGGAGGCCGCCGGATTGCGAGCTCTGAATCTTGATCTTTCGAGTTTGCAACTCGTTAATGTTGACCAGCAAGCTGTGTACCCCCGAACTCATATTAAACCAAATGCATTTTTCATTGTGATTTTAGGATTAGCTCTTGGGGCTGCTCTAGGGGGATTAGTAGCCTTGGGTATGATGGTTATCAGCAGAAGGGTGAGTTGAGCAAATGTTTAAAATTAAGTATGAAGGGGGGGATGCACGCATGCGATTTTTAAAGGTGCTAACCGTCTCGCTGATGGCTGCATTGATTTTGGGGTGCGAAGATGAACGTAATGCATCTATAGAAAAGTCA
This sequence comes from Phytopseudomonas daroniae, assembly GCF_004327275.1. Taxonomy (NCBI): domain Bacteria; kingdom Pseudomonadati; phylum Pseudomonadota; class Gammaproteobacteria; order Pseudomonadales; family Pseudomonadaceae; genus Phytopseudomonas; species Phytopseudomonas daroniae. Next base: position 168,151 of record NZ_QJUJ01000005.1, on the reverse strand, counting down.
GGCTCAATAGAAACCGAAACTGTAAACAATCGCGTGGTAAGCACCGGAATTTATCTTCCTGGTGGAACCGGATTGGATTTTGGTCGCTACCCGATATCTGATAAAACAAGAAAGAAAAAAGATCAAGGTAAATATAGAGTTGTGATTTATGAGATAGATGAGCGCTACGAGGATGTCGATTCCGCGCTTTCAGAAATTATGCTTGGTGATGGATACCGCAGACGTGTTTCAGAAGATGAAGAGTATGATCTGAAGGTGACCTTTTCTAAGGATAATTCAAATCCTATCTTGGTTAGGTATAAAAGCGTAGTTAAAGATGGGCTTAAAAAGAAGACCCAGATTGTTTTTTGGTGGCTTCTAGATTGATTTAATTTATAAGGCTTTAGTATGAATGTTCTCAGTGAAATAAAAATTGCAGTTATAGGTTTGGGTTATGTAGGGCTGCCTCTGGCAGTGGAGTTTGGCCGTAAGACTAAGGTGGTGGGTTTCGATATAAATCCACAGCGTATCGCGTCACTCAAAGTAGGTTGTGACTCGACACTTGAGGTAAGTCAAGAAGAGTTATCTCAAGCAGACGGTCTGACCTTTACATCAGATGCGGCAGAAATTGCAGGCTGTAATTTCTACATTGTTACAGTTCCTACGCCGATTGATGAGCATAAGAAGCCTGATCTCACACCGCTAATAAAAGCTTCGGAAACGATTGGCAAAGTTCTCAAGGCGCGCGATATAGTGGTATATGAATCGACGGTATATCCTGGCGCAACTGAAGAAGTATGTGTACCTGTCTTGGAAAGAGTTTCACAGCTTAAATTCAATAAGGACTTCTTTGCTGGATATAGCCCGGAGCGGATTAATCCTGGGGATAAAGAACATCGCGTTACAACTATTAAGAAAGTAACGTCAGGGTCAACTTTGGCTGTTGCAAAGTTGGTTGATGCTGTATACAGGGAAATTATTGTTGCAGGTACTCATCTGGCAAGCAGTATCAAGGTAGCAGAGGCTGCAAAAGTTATCGAAAATACCCAGCGTGATCTCAATATTGCGCTGATTAATGAATTGGCACTCATATTTAATAAGCTTGGCATCGATACTGAGGCGGTTCTCGACGCAGCTGGTACTAAATGGAACTTTCTACCATTTCGGCCTGGTCTCGTTGGTGGGCATTGTATTGGCGTAGATCCATATTATCTAACCCATAAGGCCCAAAGTATTGGGTACCATCCCGAAATTATATTGGCTGGGCGCCGTCTCAATGACAGTATGGGAGAGTATGTTGTTTCTCAACTAGTCAAGGCAATGTTGAAAAAGCGTATCCATGTTGAGGGTGCAAGGGTTTTAATAATGGGCTTGACGTTCAAAGAGAACTGCCCCGATCTCAGAAATACAAGAATTGTTGATATAGTTTCTGAGTTAAAAGATTTTAACATTGAGGTAGATGTATACGATCCTTGGGTAAACAAGGAAGAAGCCAAGCATGAGTACGGATTAATTCCTATCGATGAACCTAAAGAAGGTTGCTACGACGGAATAATTTTGGCGGTAGCGCATGAGCAATTTAAGAATCTTGACGCCTCTAAAATTCGAAGTTTCGGGAAGGCTTCGAATATAATTTATGATTTAAAATATATCTTAACAGCTGCTGACTCCGATCTTCGTCTGTGACATAGGTGCGTTATGCGTATAGAAAAAATTCTTAATGACTTAAATGTTGCACCAAAAGTTTGGTTAGTCACAGGTGTCGCGGGATTCATTGGTTCCAATTTGCTTGAGGCTCTGCTTAAGCAGGATCAATATGTTGTAGGGTTGGATAATTTCTCAACAGGCCACAGGAAAAATATAGAAGAAGTAAAGGCAGCAGTAAGCGATGTGCAGTGGAAGCGATTTTCTTTTATTGAAGGAGATATACGTGACAAAGACATTTGCGCCGCGGCTATGAAATTTACAGATGAAGGGATTCATTTATCTGTGGATTTTGTACTTCACCAAGCTGCCTTGGGGTCTGTACCACGTTCAATAAAAGATCCCATTACTACAAATGCTGTGAATATAGATGGCTTTTTAAATATTTTAGATGCTGCAAAAACTGCTGGTATTAAAAGCTTCGTTTACGCTGCCAGTAGCTCTACATATGGTGATCACCCCGCGCTGCCCAAAGTTGAAGATTCGATTGGTAAACCATTATCGCCCTATGCTGTTACGAAGTATGTCAATGAACTCTATGCTGATGTATATTCTAGAGTCTATGGCTTTAAATCAGTAGGGCTACGTTATTTTAACGTCTTTGGTAAACGGCAAGATCCAGACGGCGCTTACGCAGCTGTTATTCCAAAGTGGACTTCCTCCCTGATACAAAACGAAACTGTTTTTGTAAATGGGGACGGTGAGACGAGTAGGGATTTTTGTTTTATCGAGAACGTGATACAGGCAAATATTTTAGCAGCGACAGCCACAGAGTCCTCTGGAGCAAGCCAGGTATATAATGTCGCGGTAGGAGGGCGGACTACTTTAAATAGCCTGTTCGAAATTCTAAAGAACGAACTTTCTTCGTTAGGCGTTCATTCTAAGACTCAATTGACATATCGGGACTTTCGAGAGGGTGACGTTAGACATTCACAGGCTGATATAACTAAGGCAAAAAGAGAGCTTGGCTATGAACCTGAGTTTACTTTGCAAATGGGTATTAAACGCGCTATGCCTTGGTATGTTGCGCAAAATTAATTAACAACTAGAAGGCTACATAGGTGTTGCTCGGTGCATTCTAATAGCAAACATAAAATACTGGGTGCTTTTGTCTGGATGTTTTCAACAGCCATTGGGCAATACTTTTGTCAATTTCTAACACTTGTTATATTGGCTAGGTTATTAACGCCAAGTGATTTTGGAGTAGTTAGCGCAGCGGCAGTATTACTGAGTTTTCTAAAGATATTCTCGGAGATCGGTGTAGGCCCCGCTATAGTACAGCGGGAGGTGTTGAGCAATAGGGATATTCGCACTGCTAAGACGCTTTCGTTCATCCTAGCCCTTCTGCTTTGTGGGCTAATGATGTTTCTTGCGCAGCCTGTTTCAGCTTTCTTCTCGATGCCTGAGTTGAAGGATGTTTTGCAATGTATGGCTTTTCTATTACCGATCGGGAGCCTTTCTGTAGTAGGTATGTCGTTGATGCAAAGGGAAATGGATTTTAAAAAAATCTCTTTAATAAATCTTTTTTCCTATATGCTGGGATATTTCGTTGTTGCAACCCCAATGGCCTTTATGGGTTTTGGTATTTGGTCGTTGGTTTGTGCCTATCTTATACAGTCTCTAAGCCAAACTCTATTCGTGCTTTTAATTGTCAGGCGTGCTCCTGGCTATTCTTTCGACTTGGCATCTTCCAAAAGTATGCTCCACTATGGCGTTGGAATATCACTATCCCGGACTGGGAATTTTTTTGCGAATCAGATCGATAACATCATTGTAGGCCGATACATGGGAGCTGAAGCGCTAGGGCTTTATGGACGTGCCTATCAACTGATGATAATGCCTGCCATGTTGGTGGGAGGTATTGTGGAGAAAATATTATTCCCTGTGATGTCTGAAGCGCAGAATAGAAGTAATGAGTTGTCTGACATTTTTGTAAGGTCATTGGGACTTGTAATTATGTTAGTTCTACCAGTTAGCGTGCTTATTTCAGTATTGGCTGAAGAGATTGTCTGGGTGCTATTGGGAGAACAATGGGTAGCAATTTCATATGCGCTTAGAATTCTAGCGATATCTCTGGTATTCAGAATTTCTTATAAAATATGCGAGCCTCTAGTTCACGCTAAGAGTGCCGTTTATGGAAGGGCCTGGCGTGAGTTTCTATACGCCGCTTTCGTGTTAGTAGGCTGTTGGTTAGGACATTATTGGGGCATCACTGGAGTAGCTTTTGGTGTAGCTGCAGCCGTGTTTTTTCACTTTATTCTTATGATGAATTTAAGCTGCAAAGTTCTTGACTTCTCTATGCGCTGTCTTGTGGGAAAACTTTTGAGGTTTTCCTGTCTGAGCCTTGTTGTAGGAGTATTACTATATTTGATTAAGTATACATTTTTGATATTGGGGTTCTCTCATATAGTTATATTGACTGCCTGTGTACTGTTTTTTATTCTTGTGGTTTTGGTTCTATTCTTTTGGACTCCAGATCTGCTCGGAGATGAAGGGCGACTCATAAAAAGTACTATTGGCTCACGTTTTAAAAAGAAGACAGCTATATGAGTATTGCAAGCGTAGAAGTGCCATCTAAGTTTATTGCTAGATTTTTTTTAAATGCTTCCTTTGTGGTGGTTTCTATATTTTTATTTTGCCTTGCATTTTTTAGTGAGAATTTAGGGCTAACACTTTGGCTTTTTTCGTTGTTCTGTCTTTTTATTGTTCTTAAATATAATGATCGGAGCTTTACCAATCCGCTAGCAATCTTTACGTTATTTTTCTACCCCTACTCTACGTGGTTTGTTTACTACAGCGCTCTAGATGGTGGGGTAAATATACAGGTTCTTAATGAGTCGGTGCTTTTATCATACTTCGGACTTTTAGTTTTTTATCTGGTGGGATGTTTGTTTAGCCTTGATAAGGCTCCCACTGCGGAAGAGGTTGATGCAAGTTTAATCAACTCAAAAGCCGAGTTGTCTGTGAAGTTACTTATATTAATGTCCTCTTCGATCGTGCTTTTGGCAGTCTTTGAAGCCGCTATGTCAGGTGCCTCTAGTAAGAGAGAAGTGATAGAAAGTGCTAGGTCTTTAGGTTCTGTCGCAGACTTTTCTGCAATGATGCTAACTTGCGGTGCGCTGTTGCTCTTTAATTCAAGGGTTAGAATAGAGTTCAGTGATGCAATAAGGAATGGTTTCTTTTTGTTGGCATCTGCCGCTTTGACGGCGGGTTTCCTACTTATGGGAGAGCGTGACTATATTTTTCGTTTGGCTTTTTGTTTAGTTGTGCTTTCTTTCTCGCGGTTTCCTATCGCGAATTTTTTTGTTCTTGCACTAATACTTATTTGCTTGGTTCTCTTGTTGCCTGTGACCCAGGCGGCTAAAGGACTTTTGCTTCCCGGTGCTGATTTTGAGCTGACTTATGACCTGAAATTGATTTTTTATGGTGAGTTTATTTCCGCTTCACGCAATATATACATGCTAATAGAGAATGGGGTCGAGCACGCTTACAGCTTCTTTTGGAGTGATATCGCTCGTGCTTTTGTTCCTTTCGGGGCTAATTACGGTTTTGAATCTACGGGCTCATGGTATAACAACACTTATAGAGTCGAAAATGGATTTTCCGGTACTGCAGGATGGGGGTTCTCATTAATTGCTCAGGGATATTTGATAGATGGTTATGTAGGTGTGGCATTGGTGATGGGTATTGTGTCAAGTGTTCTTCATTACTTTTATGCAAGGAGGGGGTTGTCTAGTTTATGGATGATTTTTTATGTAATGACCTTGTCAACAGCTATCTATTGCATTAGATCTGACTTGGCAAATTTTTTATCGCAAACTTTTAAAGTGGGTGGGCTGTGCATAGTTGTATACTGGTTCTCGTCTTTCATCTTAAGAAAAAAGAGTTCTTCAGAAGGTGTTAGTGATGCGAGGTCGTGATTTGTTTAACATGTCTTATCCCGTAATGAGAGCACTGTCTTTCATTCTTTTTCTTTTCCCTCGTGGGGTTTTAAAACATGCTTGGAGCATGCTGGATATATTTCCTGGGTTTTTAGGTTTAGGTTTGCGATATGTCTTTGCGCTGAGGCTTTGTAAGAGCATTGGGCGTAATGTGTTTTGGGGGCGGTGTGTTGAAATTGTATCGTGGGATAGTCTAGAGCTTGGTAATAATGTGAGCATTCATAAAGATTGCTACATAGATGCAACTGGTGGTGTCAGTATAGGAAGTGATGTATCAATCGCACACTCGAGCTCCATACTAAGTTTTGAACATACGTGGTCTCTGATAGATGTCCCCATTAGATCTAATCCCTGCTCTTATAGTCCTGTAGTTATATGTGAAGACGTTTGGGTTGGATGTGGTTGCAGAATCCTGGCTGGTGTGACGATAAACTCTAGATCGGTGATTGCTGCTGGGGCTGTTGTGACGAAAGATGTTGAGTCCAATACCATAGTAGGCGGCACGCCTGCTAGATTAATTAAGCGGATATAATATGAAGCTGCTTTTTGTGCATGATCATCGATTTTTCACTGATTCAGTTTCAATATATTCGGACAAGCTCAGCTATAAAGTATGGTTGAGATATCTCGCAGTGTTTGATTCAGTTACCGTATTTGCAAGAAGAGCTATAACCCCATTTAATAATAAGGCAGTCCCTGTGTCGTCAGGTGAAAATGTTTCATTTATTTTGGGTTCAGGTGTAGGATCCGTTAGATCTCTCTTTCGCAAGAGGTCTGATGAGCGAAAGCGACTAACTAAAATAATTAAAAACCATGATTTTGTGGTGGCAAGACTGCCTAGTGAATATGGTTTGATGGCAGTTGGGATAGCAAAAAAACTTAATAAGCCATGCTGCGTTGAATTGGTCGGTTGTGCGTGGGATGCATATTATAATTATGGGAATTTGATTTCTAAATTATATGCGCCTGTAGCATATTTTCGTCTAAGAAAGGCTGTGAGAAGTGTAGACTCTGTTTTGTATGTTTCTGAAAAATTTTTACAGCGTCGATATCCTGTTAAAAATAACTGTATTGTTGTTTCGGCTTCTAATGTTGAATTGCCGTCTGTTTCTGAAAGTGTGCTTGCTTTGAAGCAAAAAAGATATGCCGTTATGGATAAAAATATCACCCTTGGCCTTATCGGCTCTCTTAAGACTAAATATAAAGGTGTGCATACGGCAATTGAAGCCTTATCGCATGTTAGCAATAAGGGTGTGACTCTCAGAGTTGTCGGAGATGGTAATAAAGAACCCTATGAAGCACTAGCCACTAAATTGGGCGTGGCCGATAGAGTTATGTTTGACGGTACACTAGGTAGTGGTGTGCCAATATTTAATTGGCTTGATGATATTGACATATACTTACAACCCTCCTTTGCTGAGGGCGTTCCACGTGCTCTTATCGAAGCTATGAGCCGTGGCTGCGTTTCTTTTGCGAGCTCCGTAGGGGGGATTCCTGAACTACTGCCGGATGAGTGTATATTTGGGCCTGGAAAAGCTGATTCTTTAGCACGGTTAATAAATACACGTGTAGCCGACAGGGATTGGTTGAAAAAGCAGTCTAAATCCAATTTTGAAAGAGCTGCTTTGTATTATAAGAGCTCATTGGATACTCGCCGTGAGAACTTTTTTAAGAACTTCATTTCTCTAGCTGGACACGATAATGGCTCTAAGTCTATTAATAATTGTTAACGATCCGTACTACTTTCTTTCTCATCGGTTGCCCATTGCTCAAGAAGCGAAAGAAAAAGGTTACGAAGTAAGTGTTGCAGGCGTTAATGGAGCATCAGTTCAAAAGATTCTCGATCTGGGGTTCAAATATTATCCACTTCCACTTTCGCGTGGCGGGAAGAATCCCTTTGTTGAGCTATGGGCATTTTTAAGAATCTATGGTTTGCTTAGAAATGTACGTCCAGATATCTTGCATCTTGTCACCACTAAGCCTGTTTTGTATGGGGGGATAGCTTCTCGTCTTGCATCAATAAGTGGGGTGGTTTCTGCAGTTGCAGGGTTGGGTTCGATTTTTATAGCACAAGGTTTTAAAGCAAAGTTAATTCGTTTTCTGGTGACTCAGCTATATCGACTAGCTTTAGGTCATCCGAACTCAGTTGTGATTTTCCAAAATCCCGATGATCGAGCAGTTCTGATTGGATCTAAAGCCACTGGAATTGATAAATGTATTTTGATCCGGGGGTCAGGAGTCACTCTAGATAATTATCAGGTTTTTCCTGAACCTGAAGGTCGTCTTGTTGTGACTTTTGCTGGTCGTTTAATTCGCGATAAAGGAGTTTTTGAGTTTATCGAGGCAGCAGAGTCCTTACGTGCGAAAGGCCTGGACGCTAAATTTCAACTTGTTGGAGATATTGATCCTGCAAACCCTTCTAGCCTCTCTGCGCGTGAGGTTGAGCGACTTCGGTATGAAGGGAACATTGATGTTTTGGGTTATTGTGAGAATTTGGCGGCAGTTTTTAAGTCTTCTAATTTAGTTGTATTACCATCATATAGAGAAGGCTTGCCTAAGGTTTTAATTGAGGCGGCTGCTTGCGGTCGCGCTGTAATTACAACAAACGTCCCTGGGTGCAGAGATGCTATTGAGGATGGTGTTACGGGAGTTTTAGTTGCTGTAAAGGATTCCTTTTCACTTGCTCAGGCTATTGAAATGCTTGCTGCACAGCCTGACGTAAGAAAACGCATGGGGCGTAGTGGGCGGCAGTTGGCAGAAAAAGCTTTTGCAATTAAAAGTGTTGTAGATATTCATATGTCAATATATGAGCGGCTTGCAGGAGGGCGTAATTTTGGCTAGTCACCTACTCGTTACTGGGGCCACAGGTTTCATTGGCCGGCATCTAGTTATAGCGCTGGCTAACTCTGGAAAATATAAGGTCAGCGCTACAGTAAGGGCGGATGTTTCTGATCTTCCTGAGTCAGTTAGCATAGTTAAACTTCAACTAGGAAGCGCGTTTGACGAATTGTCTCTTGATGGTGTAGATACGGTTATCCATTTGGCAGCGTTGGCCCATGAGCCTAGCCGAAATAAAAAACTTGATGAATACAGACTTATTAATGTTTTAGCCGCTGCTCATTTAGCTCGACGTGCTGGTGCTGCAGGAGTTAAACGATTTATTTTCTTAAGCTCTATAGGTGTCAATGGAAGTTCTTCAATCTCTCCTTTTACTGCTAACGATGTTCCCTCTCCAGAAGATCATTACTCTGTCTCAAAATATGAGGCGGAGTTAGAGTTGAGAAGTATAGCAAGCGCAGCAAATATGGAGCTTGTTGTTATTAGACCGCCTTTGGTTTATGGTCCTAATGCACCGGGGAACTTTTCCAAGCTTGTGGCCGCTATCCAGAGAGGTTTTTTACTTCCGTTTGGGGGGATCCATAATAAGCGGACACTAGTTTCAGTTTATAATCTTGTTGATTTTATTTCTGTATGTATTGAACATCCGTTAGCAGCTAATGAGACCTTTGTGATAGGTGATGCTGAGGATATTTCAACCTGTGAACTGTTGGCGAAGATTGGTAGGTTTTCAGGCAGGCCGGCACGGCTAGTATTTATTCCTGTTTCGTTATTATATGCTGTGGCAACAGCTATAGGTAAGCGAAGGGTAGCTCAAAAAATTTGTGGCGATTTGCAAGTTGATACTTCTAAGGCGCGTGATTTATTAGGGTGGAAACCGCCTCTATCTCTTGATGATGGACTTCGCCGTTGTTTCATAAAATAGGAATCAGTTTGTGATACGTATTCTAGATGTGGTTCTTTCCCTAGTCGGCCTATTGCTTGGGTTGCCAGTATTCGTAATTATTTATTTTCTTGGTATTCTTGATACTGGCTCACCGCTGTTCAGGCAGGAGCGGATCGGGCGTTATCAAAAGCCATTCACATTGGTGAAGTTTCGAACTATGGCCGTGAACACTGCTTCTGTGGCTAGCCATCTCGCCTCTTCTTCTTCGATCACTCGTCTGGGGGGATTCTTGCGTAAAACGAAGCTGGATGAACTGCCTCAGCTCTGGAATGTACTCAAGGGGGAAATGAGCTTGGTGGGACCTCGCCCTGGTTTATTTAATCAGGAGGAGCTGACTCACGAGCGCAGCATTCGTGGTGTATTTAATGTTCGACCAGGTATTACTGGATTAGCCCAAGTGAGTGATATCGATATGTCGACGCCAAAGTTGTTGGCGGAAACGGATCAGAAAATGATCCAGACCCTGACGGTGGGCAATTACTTCAAGTACATATTTATGACTGTGAGTGGCAGTGGTCGAGGAGATCGCGTCCGAGGATCTTAGGGTTGAAGTTCAGGTAATGGATCCGCTAGTAGCGCTTCTCGGCAGTTATCACCGTTGGCTTAAGTGATGGAGTGATACATGAAAAGGTTGGTGACAACAGCATTAGCCAGCGTCTTGCTGCTGGTAGGATGTGAGCAGGTAGGAGAGACCAAGCGACCAATCGTTTGGCGGGCCCCACCCTTGGTCAGTGTTGGAACTACGGCTATTTCGCAGCAGCTAGCGCCAGAGCGCGTTGGCAAAGCTCCGCTGAACGGTAAGATTCTTGAAGAGAAGATCGTCCAGAATGGTAATACTGCTTTCCAGCATTACACCGTGCAATCGCGCAGCAGTGCCATGCTGGTGGAGGCCGATGTCTACGCCGGGTTGGTGAGAAAGGGCTACGCTCGGCAGGTGAAGAAGGACGCGGGAGATGTCTTCGCCGTTGATTACGTGAAGCAGGGTGATGTCACCATCTCGGCGCAGTATTCACCGATGAAAAAGGCTGATTCGACTGAAGATCAGTCTCAGTCGAAAATTGTGTTTACCTGGAAAGTTTCTGGTTGAAACCCATGATGGGTTGGCTTTGGCCACTCAAGGGATGTGAGGTGTTGTGGTGTTGAGGGTTGCTGAAAACGTGCGCTCGCGCCTGGTTGCCATGCCGCGTAGGTACAAGCGGCTGCTGCAGGTGTCGGTGGATGTGGTACTGGTATGGATCGCCCTGTGGCTGGCCTTTGTGGTGCGACTGGGGGATTTTGACAATGTCCATCCCTTCAAGGGGCATATGTGGCTGTTTGTCCTGGCTCCGATAATTTCCATCCCGCTGTTCGTGCGTTTTGGTATGTACCGGGCGGTGATGCGTTACTTTGGTAACGATGCACTGATTGCTATCACCAAAGCGGTGAGTCTGTCGGCACTGATCCTCGCCTTGGCAGTGTATTGGTATCGCGAAGCGCCTGCGGTCGTCCCTCGCTCCATGGTGTTCAACTATTGGTGGTTGAGCATCATGTTGATTGGCGGGTTGCGGTTGTGCATGCGCCAATATTTCATGGGGGATTGGTTCTCTTCGGATCGGCCCTTCACGCTGACCAGCCGCGATGCCGGGTTACCCAAGGTGGCCATCTATGGTGCGGGGGCTTCGGGTAACCAGTTGGCGGCGGCGCTGCGCATGGGCCGGGTGATGCGCCCGGTTGCGTTCATTGATGACGACCCCAACATTGCCAATCGGACAATCGCTGGGTTACGGGTGTATTCGGCCAAGCATATCCAGCAGATGATCGATGAAACGGGCGCAGGAGAAATTCTCCTGGCGATGCCTTCGGCATCCCGTACGCGTCGGCGTGAGGTGTTGGAGAACTTGCAGCAATACGCTCTGCACGTGCGCACAGTGCCTGGGTTCATGGATCTGGCCAGTGGTCGCGTGAAGGTTGAAGACGTTCAGGAGGTCGAGATCGCCGACCTGCTGGGCCGTGATGCGGTGCCGCCGCAAAAGGATTTGTTCGAGCGCTGTATTCGTGGGCAGGTGGTAATGGTCACCGGCGCTGGCGGTTCGATCGGTTCGGAACTGTGCCGGCAGATAATCGCTACAGGCCCGAAGGTGCTATTGCTGTTCGAGCACAGTGAATTCAATCTCTACGAAATTCATAGCGAGCTGGAGCAACGTATTCGTCGCGATTCGCTGGCGGTGCGCCTGGTGCCTATTCTGGGCTCGGTGCGTAACCAGAATCGCCAGGTTGAGCTGATGCGCGCCTGGGACGTAAATACCGTTTACCACGCTGCCGCCTATAAGCACGTGCCGATGGTCGAGCACAACATTGCCGAGGGCGTGCTGAACAATGTGCTGGGTTCGTTGTGCACGGCCCAGGCGGCGCTGCGGGCTGGCGTCGAGCACTTCGTATTGATTTCCACTGACAAAGCGGTACGCCCGACCAATGTAATGGGCAGCACCAAGCGCTTGGCCGAAATGGTGCTGCAGGCGTTGAGTCAGGAAACCGCGCCGGTATTGTTCGGTGATAAAGAGGGGCTCCATCAGGTTAACAAGACCCGCTTCACCATGGTGCGTTTCGGTAATGTGCTGGGCTCATCCGGCTCGGTCATTCCGCGCTTCTATCAGCAGATCCGCAAGGGGGGCCCGGTAACGGTTACCCACCCGAATATCACTCGCTATTTCATGACCATTCCCGAGGCCGCGCAGTTGGTTATCCAGGCTGGCTCCATGGGGCAGGGCGGCGACGTGTTCGTGCTGGATATGGGGCAGCCGGTGAAGATCGCTGAGCTGGCCGAAAAGATGATTCACCTCACCGGCCTCAGTGTGGCCTCGGACGAGAATCCCGGTGGCGATATCGCCATCGAGTTCACTGGTCTGCGTCCTGGCGAGAAGCTGTATGAGGAACTGTTGATCGGCGACAACGTGAGCCCCACCGATCACTCGATGATCATGCGCGCCAACGAAGAGCACCTGCCCTGGGAAACCTTCAAGGTTGTCATGGCGGATCTGATCAAGGCTGTGGAGCAGGACGATTACGACCGCGTGCGTCAGTTGTTGCGTGACACCGTCTGCGGTTACGCGCCTGAGGGCGAGATCGTCGACTGGATGCACTTGCGCCGCGCGGCGAAGAAGCCATCGGCGTAGGCCATCCGAATCGCAGATGGATCGGGGCGCGCAGCCTGGCGAAGCGTAATCCATCGTTTACCGCGAACCGGCTGCATCCATTGATAGGCCAGAATGCCTCGCCTCGTGCGGGGCGTTCTGCTGTTTGGGGGGAGCGGGCGCGGTGATGCCGTTTTCTTGCGGCGGATTACGCCTTCGGCTAATACGCCCTACGGGTTACTGCCCATAAAATCAGTTCGAGTTCGGATGGCCATCTTTGTCAGGCAGTCATGTAGGGTGGATGACGCTGTTTTCATCCACCACCCCGGTTACGGATCGGTGGACGGATCGGGCCGCGTAGGCAGGCGTCAGCTACGCGTCCCGGTTCACCCTACTCAATGAAATCGGGAATGCCTTTTGATGCCGAATAGGCGCTTGCGAGGTAACGAGCAAGACGGTATCTACGAACGTCCGCGCGCGCCGAGGCGGCGCTTCCACGGAGCGACGTCCCGCTTCAGGCTTGCGCCAGCTCGCAACGATTTCGCCCATTGTGCTTGGCGCGGTAGAGCGCTTCGTCGGCGCGCGCTATCAGTGCATCGGCGTTGGCTGCCTGTGTCGCCGGGGCCTGGGCGATGCCGAAGCTGGCAGTGATCTGCAGGGGCTGTTCCAGGCCTAGCTCGAACGGTGTCTCGTGAATCGACCTGCGCAACCGTTCGGCGAACAGCAGGGCGGTGTGTGCGCTATTGAGCCAGAGGTGAATGGCGAATTCTTCGCCGCCGATGCGGGCGATGTGCTCGCTGCCTCGCATTTGGGCCTGGCAACGTTCAGCCAGGGCCTGCAGCAGCCTATCGCCGACGAGATGGCCGTAGCTGTCGTTTACCTGTTTGAAGTGATCCACGTCGAATATGATCACGGTGAGCAAGCCGGCGTCGGCCCGATCCGGAGGGGGCTTCTTGAACAGCCGGTCGAAGGCGCGTCGGTTGGCCAGCCCGGTGAGGTGATCGGTCTCTGCGTGAGCTTTGAGTTCGGTGATCAGGGCATCTCGTTCAAGGCGCACCGCCTGGGCCTGGCGCAGTTGCTGTTCGAGCTCGAGCAGGGTGTCGGAGATGCTGTAGCGGTCGCTCTGGCTGGTTGCATAAGTCGTGGTATCCGGATGCACCAGCGCCATCATCCTGCGCGTTCCGAGCAGCAGGGGGGCAAGCACCTGCCGTTTCAACCACAGCAGCCCGGCGCCCAGCAGCAGGAGTACGGCCAGGGCCGTTCCGGCGACGAGCGACAGGCGGATCAGTGCTGTTTGGGTGGCGCGCTGCAGTTCTATTTCAGTGAGCCGTAGCGCGGTGTCGCGTAATGTCAGGATGCTGGCCATGGTTGGCACGTAACGTTCCGCGAAAGTCGCCGGACTTGGTGCGGTATCGGTATTCAGGGCGCTCACTACGGCGCGCTGGTAGTCCATGCCTTGTTGGAAATAGTCATGTTGCATGCGGGCGTAGGCAACTTGCATGTCACGCTGGTTCTCGCCCTCGAACTGCTTCGGCAGGTGGTCTACGCCTAGACTCAGTTGCATCTGCAATTGGTCGATGCGACCTTGCACGATTTGCAAACGCTCGGTCTCGATTGAGTCGATGGGCCGCTGTTCTGCGAGCGCGACGGTGAGATACGAGCCGAGCAGCCCTGCGGACTCGCGTAGTTGTGCTGCCCAGTAGGCATTGTAGAGCGGAGCGCCGGCTTGCGGGGTGCGTCGCAGCATGTCGCGGGACAGCCAGTCGATCAGCGGCAGTATCCGTGTGGCCACGTCGATCATGGCCAATAGTGCCTCGGATCGTGATTGCGACGTGCGTTCGTCCAGGGGTTGGCCAAGCACGCTGTCTACGCGCTCCCTTGCGACGATGAGCGAGCGCCTGACCTCGTCGATGTCACGGGGCATTGCCTCGCAGGGCAGGCAGGTGGCAAGGGCGGCGGCGAACTCGTCAAGTCTCTGGTCGCTGAGCAAACGGCTCTGTTCGAGCTTCTGCAGGCTGCCATCCAGCCCTCCGAGCATGCCATTGGTAGGGCCGCGCTCGATGCTTACCGCCTCCATGGCGCTAAGGCCGCTGCGCAGCACGGCCAACTGGTCGCGAGTTTGCGAATGCGCCCGATAAGTCTGGTAGGCATCGGTGACGATCAGCAGGAAGCTGAGGGAAATGCCCAGGCTGATGCCGATCAACACCACGTTTATCCAGCGATCCAGGCGGGAGGCGACGCGGAGAGAACCTTGCGCTGGCATCGAATGACCACTGCGGTTTCAGGTGAGTGAAGTGAGCGTCCTGATCAGATGCCTGCCGCGATTGTAGTGTCATCTGGCCATAGGGTAAACGCCGTATGCTAGTCGGTCGCAGCCAACCCGTGTCAGCAGGTTGCATGGGCTGCGTGCCAGGTGCCCACATGAGCGAGTCGAGGAGCCCCGCTGCAGGGGATACAGCCAGATCTGCGGTATGGCCGCTACCTACGGGAGCGTGACTAGGGGCGTCGGGCTAGGTGTTCGATGTGCTTGAGGCGGTGAAC
This sequence comes from Phytopseudomonas daroniae, assembly GCF_004327275.1. NCBI lineage: Bacteria > Pseudomonadati > Pseudomonadota > Gammaproteobacteria > Pseudomonadales > Pseudomonadaceae > Phytopseudomonas > Phytopseudomonas daroniae. Next base: position 153,092 of record NZ_QJUJ01000005.1, on the reverse strand, counting down.
GGAACACGCGTGATGGGCGATGGTAGCCATAATGCGATGTGGCCGTCTGCTGATTCGCGGCATGGCCGCCATTCGCCGGCAAGCCGGCTCCTACATGGGGGCAGGCCGGCGATTTCCTAGAGGAAAACGTCTGCGGGTACGTTGAAGCGTGCGGCCAGGGCTCGGATGTGGCGCACGTTGAGTTGACGCTTGCCGTTCAGGATTTCGGATACCACGGATTGCGCGCCGATTTCAGGTAGGTCGCTCTGATTGAGGCCGTGCTCTTGCATCAGGTAGCGCAGTACCTCGTGAGCTGGAGCCTCTGGGGTCGCGTAATGCTTGGCGTCGTAGCTGGCGATCAAATCGCCCATCTGTGAGGCGAGGCTGGCGAGCGGGTGATGCTCGGCACCAGCTATTTCATCGAGCAGCGTGTCCAGTTCCTCGACCAGGGTGTCGTAGTCGGCTTCGGACTGCGGAGGAGTAAGCAAGGGCGCTACGTAGCACCAGTGCTCGGTGGCTTGTTTCAGGAGCGCACTCACGGGGCACCTCACTTCCATTGGTTGCGGTCGTACTCTTTATGGTCGAGCACATCGCGAATGAAGACTTTCTTGAATGGGTAATCCACTACTGCGATCAGCCGTAGCTTGTTGCCGCCAATATCGAACACATGCTTGTTGGCCACGTTGTCTACGCTGGGGAAGAGTTGTTTCAGCTCGGTGAAATCCTTGGGCTCTACTTTACTGATCAGCCGGTACCAGGCATCGAGCGCGTTGGCGGGATTAGGCCATTTGTTCTTCGCTTCCCAAATCCGTTTCTGGGTGATGACGTGCATAGCCTGTCCATATAGCAATCTGCGATACAGGTGTTAGCAGGGCTTGGGGCTTGTGGATTATCGCAAGATGCTATTGGCCTCGTCTTTCCCGTCGACGGGTGAGGCTGGCGTTCGTAGAAGCGTGGTCTCTGGGCGAAATGATCGTGGTCGCGCTGCGGTATTGGCGTTGACCCACCTTATCCTCACCTGTAGGAGCTGGCTTGCCGGCGATATGATCGCAGCCATCGCGAAGATCCGTGGCGTATCCACCAATCGCCCGCAAGCGGGCTTACATGGGGGTAGGCCGCGGTCGTGTAGGAGCTGCGGGGGCGCCTAGTATCGCGTCACAGATCAGCTGTCAGTCGAACGACTTATCGTGGATACCGTCTTGACCCCAGCCTTTCGTAGGGTGGACGACGCTTCACCTACGCGGCCCGACCCATCCACCGCTCTGCGATCGCAATGGTGGATGAAAAGAGCGTCAGCTACGCGCCCCGATCCACCCTACGGAGTGAGCGGCTGCTTCCGCCACATGGCTGCCATCCGACATTACGATACCCCGTTCGCCGCCTCGGGCACATCGACTATCCTGGCCGACATATGACCGTTGTCGCGATACTAGCCTTGCGGGCGATATGGACGCCCGGGCCGTTAGCTTTCTTTGTCCCGATTACCGACCAGGCTATCGACCGTGGGCACCCGGGTGTCGGGTTCCATTTGTGCGTCGTGTTCCAGTTGGTGGCTGAAGCGTTCCAGGGAGCCGTTTTCCGGCTGTGCGTCGCTTGCGAATACCGGCGGGCTGAGCAGGTAGGCGCTGAGTAGGCGGGAGAGGGCAGCGAGGCTGTCGATGTGGGTGCGCTCGTAGCCGTGGGTGGCATCGCAGCCGAAGGCGATCAGTGCGGTGCGGATGTCATGGCCGGCGGTGACCGCCGACTGGGCGTCGCTGTGGTAGTAGCGGAACAGGTCGCGGCGTACGGGGATCTCGTTTTCGCTCGCCAGGCGCAGCAGTTGCCGCGACAGGTGATAGTCGTAGGGGCCACCCGAGTCGTGCATGGCCACGCTGACGGTGTGCTCGGTAGAGCGCTGGCCGGGGGCTACCGGGGCAATGTCGATACCGACGAATTCGCTGACGTCCCACGGCAGGGCCGCGGCGGCGCCTGAGCCGACTTCTTCGGTGATGGTGAACAGTGGGTGGCAGTCGATGTACGGTTCCTGGCCGCTTTCAACCACTGCCTTGAGTGCGGCGAGCAGCGCGGCGACGCCGGCCTTGTCGTCCAGATGGCGGGCGCTGATGTGGCCGCTTTCGGTGAACTCCGGTAGCGGGTCGAAGGCCACGAAATCGCCGACCGATACGCCCAGGCTCTCGCAGTCGGCGCGGCTGGCGACCAGGGCGTCCAGGCGCAGTTCGACGTGATCCCACGAGATCGGCATTTGGTCGACTTCGGTGTTGAAGGCATGCCCAGAGGCCATCAAGGGCAACACGCTGCCGCGCAATACACCGTGATCGCTGAATACGCTGACGCGGCTGCCTTCGGCGAAGCGGCTCGACCAGCAGCCAATGGCGGTCAGGCACAAACGGCCGTTGTCCTTGATCTCGCGCACCATGGCGCCAATGGTGTCGAGGTGAACGGAGACCGCACGATCCGGGCTATAGCGGCGGCCCTTGAGTGTGCCGCGGATGGTGCCGCGACGGGTCATTTCGAAGGGAATACCGATTTCTGTCAGTCGCTCGGCAACGTAGCGCACGATGGTGTCGGTAAAACCGGTGGGGCTGGGAATGGCGAGCATTTCCAGCAGCACTTTCTGCATGTATTCGAGATCGGGTTCGGGAAGCTGCGACATGGGATCTCCATCTATGACGGGGATGGGCCGCCGAGCGGCGTCAGTCTTGGGTGAATGCATGACGCCCTGTCGACGGACGGTAAATCAGGTCTGAGTTATATGCTGACCTGCGATAAGGGTGAGGGTTTCCTGCCGGGCTAGCGTTGGGTCGATTGATGGGTATCGTCGCTTCGCTCCTCGACCCATCCTACGTCCGTGTGATCCACGGTGCAGCTCCGTAGGATGGGGCGGGCCGCGCAGGTGAAACCTATCAATCCGTATAATGAGAAGACTCAATCGCCCACGCCATGGCTGAGCGGGAACAGCAGATCGATGAAGCGCTCTGCGGTCGGCTGCGGTTCGTGGTTGGCGAGGCCGGCGCGTTCGTTGGCTTCGATGAACACATACTCGGGCTGATCCGCCGCAGGCACCAGCAGGTCGAGGCCGACCACCGGGATATCCAACGCACGGGCGGCTTTCACCGCTGCTTCGGCGAGCGTCGGGTGAAGGATGGCGGTGACGTCCTCGAGGATCCCGCCGGTATGCAGGTTGGCGGTCTTGCGCACGGCCATGCGTTTGCCCTGGGGCAGTATGCTGTCGTAGTCGTAACCGGCGGCGTGGAGGGTGCGCAGGGTTTCGGCGTCCTTTGGGATACGGCTTTCGCCATCCGTGGCAGCTTGGCGCCGCCGGCTTTGCGCGTCGATCAGCTCGCCAATGGTGTGGCGACCGTCGCCGAGCACCTCGGCTGGACGGCGGATCGCGGCGGCAACCACTTCGAAACCGATCACCACGATGCGCAGGTCGAAACCTTCGTGGTAGCTCTCCAGCAATACGCGTTCATCGAAGGGGCGGGCGCGCTCGATGGCCGCCTGTACATCGGCCGGCGTGCGCAGGTCGACTGCCACGCCCTGGCCTTGTTCGCCGTCCACGGGTTTGACCACCAGGCTGCCATGCTCAGCGAGAAATGCCGCGTTCTCTTCGGCACTGCCCGCCAGGCGCTGCGCCGGAAGGCTCAGGCCGGCGCGGCTGAGGGTGCGATGGGTCAGGCGCTTGTCCTGGCACAGGGTCATGGTCACGGCGCTGGTCAGGTCGGTCAGCGACTCGCGGCAGCGGATGCGGCGGCCGCCCTGGCTGAGGGTGAACAGGCCGGCCTCTGCATCATCGATATGGGCTTCGATACCGCGACGACGGGCTTCGTCGACGATGATGCGCGCATAAGGGTTGAGGTTGTCGTCCGGGCCAGGGCCGAGAAACAGCGGCTGGTTGATGCCGTTCTTGCGCTTGATGCTGAAGGTCTGCAGCTCACGAAAGCCTAGTTTGGCGTAGAGCTTCTTGGCCTGGCCGTTGTCATGCAGTACCGACAGGTCGAGGTGGCTCAGGCCGCGGCTCATGAAGTGTTCGATCAGGTGGCGCACCAGGACTTCGCCAACGCCGGGGCGGCTACAGGCTGGGTCGACCGCCAGGCACCATAGGCTGCTGCCGTTTTCAGGGTCGTGATAGGCCTTCTGGTGGTTGAGGCCCATCACGCTGCCGATCACCGCGCCGCTGTCTTCATCCTCGGCCAGCCAGTAGACCGGGCCGCCCTGATGACGCGGGGTCAGTTTTTCCGTGTCGATGGGCAGCATGCCGCGGGTCTGGTACAGGCAGTTGATCGCCTGCCAGTCTTCCGGCGTCTGCGCACGGCGTACGCGGAAACCACGGAAGCCTCGGCGAGCCTGGCGATAGTCGCTGAACCACAGGCGCAGGGTGTCCGACGGGTCGAGAAACAACTGTTGCGGCGCCTGGGCCAGTACCTGCTGTGGCGCGGCGACGTAGAGGGCGATGTCGCGCTCGCCGGGCTCTTCGCTGAGTAGCTCTTCAGCCAGCATGGCAGCATCAGGAAACGTATGTCCGATCAGCAGCCGTCCCCAGCCGCAATGCACGAGCTGTGGTTGGCTGATGCCGTCGCCGTGCTCTTCGGCGAAACGGGCCTGCAGGCGTTCATAGGAGGGGGATTGGCCCCGGAGGAGGCGTTGATTGTGGGCAGTGGCTCGCATTGGAGAATGTTCCTTTGCTTTCGCATATCCGGCTTTCGCCGGCTATCGGTTGACCTGTCTGCTAATCCGCGGCGAGGCGAATGCGGTCATTCCTGTTGAGTTGCGGGGGAGCAGTGGCTCCCCCGGTTCGTCATTACAGCCCCTGTTCACTCAGCCACAGGTTCAGTGCCGCCAACTGCCACAGTTTGGAGCCACGCAGTGGCGTCAATTGGCCTTGTGGGTCGGTCAGCAGGCGGTCGAGCATCTGCGGATTGAAGATGCCGCGATCATGGGCCGGATCGACCAGCAGATCGCGTACCCAACCGAGCGTCGCGCCTTCCAGATGCTTGAGACCCGGCACCGGGAAGTAACCCTTCTTGCGGTCGATGACCTCGGAAGGGATGACCTTGCGCGCCGCTTCCTTGAGCACGTACTTGCCGCCTTCCGGCAGTTTGAACTGCCCGGGGATGCGCGCGGACAATTCGGCCAGGCGGTAGTCCAGGAACGGCGTGCGCGCTTCCAGGCCCCAGGCCATGGTCATGTTGTCCACGCGCTTGACCGGGTCGTCGACCAGCATCACCGTGCTGTCCAGACGCAGGGCCTTGTCCACGGCGGCGTCGGCGCCAGGCTGGGCGAAGTGCTGGCGGACGAATTCGCCGGCCATGTCATCGGTCAACCAGGCAGGCTGCACGCAGGCAGCGTACTCGTCGTGCTCGCGGTCGAAGAAGGCCTTGCGGTAAGCGCTGAAGGCATCCTCGGCACCATCGACCAGCGGATACCAGTGGTAGCCGGCGAACAGCTCATCGGCACCCTGGCCGCTCTGCACCACTTTGCAGTGCTTGGCCACTTCCCGCGATAGCAGGTAGAAGGCGATGCAGTCGTGGCTGACCATCGGCTCGCTCATGGCGCGGAAGGCGGCTGGCAGTTGATCGAGAATCTCGTTCTCGCCGATGCGCAACTGGTGATGCTGGGTGCCGAAGCGTTTGGCGATCAGATCCGAGTACTGGAACTCGTCGCCACGCTCGCCGCCGGCATCCTGGAAGCCGATGGAAAAGGTCAGCAGGTTGTCGACGCCCGCTTCACGCAACAGGCCGACCAGCATGCTGGAGTCCACTCCGCCGGAGAGCAGCACGCCGACATCGACCGCCGCGCGCTGACGGATCGAAACCGCCTCGCGCATGCCGTCGAGCACCGCATCGCGCCACTCTTCGAAGCCGTAGTTGGCTTCTTCTGCTTTCGGGCCGTAGTTCAGCGTCCACCAGACCTTCTGCTCGACCTTGCCGTTGATGTCGATACGCATCCAGGTGGCTGGCGGCAGCTTCTCGACACCGGCAAGAATGGTGCGCGGCGCCGGTACCACGGCATGGAAGTTCAGGTAGTGGTTGAGCGCGACAGGGTCGAGGGTCTTGGCGATATCGCCGCCCTGCAGCAAGGCTGGCAGGCTGGAGGCGAAACGCAGGCGATCCCTGGTCTTGGAAAGATACAGCGGCTTCACGCCAAGCCGGTCGCGGGCGATGAACAGCTGTTGGCTGTCGCGCTCCCAGATGGCGAAGGCGAACATGCCGTTGAGCTTGGGCAGCAGGTCTGTGCCCCAGGCGTGATAGCCCTTGAGCAGCACCTCGGTATCGCCGCCCGAGAAGAAGCGATAGCCAAGCTGTTCCAGCTCGCCGCGCAGTTCCGGGTAGTTGTAGATGGCGCCGTTGAAGACCATCGACAGGCCGAGATCGTTATCGATCATCGGCTGGCCCGAGGCTTCGGCGAGATCCATGATCTTCAGTCGACGGTGGCCGAAGGCGACAGGGCCGCGGCTGTGGAAGCCATGGGCGTCGGGGCCACGTGGGGCGAGGTGGTGGGTGATGCGTTCGACGGCAGCCAGGTCGGCCGGTCGGTTATCGAAGCGTAATTCGCCTGCTATTCCGCACATAGTCTATAAAGCCCGCATATGTCCTGGGCTCTGTTCCTCCTTAACTTCAGTCCGTACCAGTTGTGTACCGGTTCTGAGTTCCAGCGCGCTCCAGAGCGCGCCGGAGACGATCAAACATTGTGTATGGAACCGATGCGCGGCAGCGGCAGCACATCAGTTCCGAGCTTTTTGAGTCGCCTCGGTACGCGAATGTTCAATAAACTGACGGGCCGCCCGATCAGACCCATCGAGCAATAGCGTCCCCTGTGCATGAATGACGGTCAACCCCGCGATGGCTATCGTCGCTGTTCCTGACCCATCTACAGGCTCAGAACCTGTTCAAGATCTTTCGAGCAATGACAGCAGAAAGGCGGGAGCGGACAGTCGTAGGATGGGTGAAACCCATCGGAAATTGATGGGTTTCACCCATCCTACGGGCTAATCCAACCTACAGGTCGTGGCCGAACGTAGCCTGGATTAGCCGCAGGCGTAATCCGGGGCCGAAGGCCGTGATCCATGGTTCAACGCGGGTCACCGACCGTCCGCTTACGCCACATTGCCGCCGATCTATAGGGATACGGGTTCCTGTTTGCCAAGTGCACAAAGATCGTGAACAGGCTCTCAGGCAATTGGCAGTAAGTAGGGGAGATCGGGGCGCGTAGCTGACGCTTTTTTTGTTGTATCGGTGATCGATGAAGCGTGATCCACCCTACGGCGCTTGCAGTGCTCCTGCAGTCATTTCGCGCCGGGACGACGCTCCTAACGCGGTGGGCTGGCGATATGCTTACAGCCAGATTGCGTCCCAGTGCGGGTAGTCGCCTACTCGTGTGACCAATCCAGCGCGTACTGGATTTGCCACGATGTAGCGGGCTATGCCAAGCACATCGTCTTCACTACGCAAGGCATGATCGTGGAAGCCTTTCTGCCAGATTGACCCGCCAAAACGCTTGGCTGACAGCGATTTCACTCTCCCAACGAGTTGTGACAGTGTTCCTTGCTGCAGTTGTAGGAGCCAATGCAGAGATCGGCCACTCGATCTTTCAATCCCTGGGTATTTTCCTTTGGGCAAACTAAGCAGGGAGGCCCTCGAAGGCTTGCGGATATCGCTTTTATGCCAAGATGGCCGGCTTGGCTTTAACAGCAGCTCTGCAGGCGCTGGGCGCACACCTGCAGGACTTCGGCTTCGGGGCGCCGCCACCAGTTGTCTCGGGAGAAGATCTCTACCTCCATGAGCCCTGTATAGCCAGCCTGTTCGGTGGTATGGCGCAGGCTCGGTAAATCGATGACCCCGTCGCCCATCATTCCGCGATCCAGCAGCAGGTCGCGGGTCGGTACCAGCCAGTCGCACAGGTGCAGGCCGAGAATGCGCCGGTTCGCGCCGGCCCGCCGGATCTGCGTGTGCAGTTCGGGATCCCACCAGCAATGGTAGGCGTCTATGGCAACGCCCAGGTACTGGTATTCGGGCTCCAGCAGTTCGCACAGATCCAGTGCCTGCTGCAGCGTCGACAGGCATGAGCGGTCGGCCGCATACATGGGATGCAGGGGCTCGAGGGCGAGGGGAATGGCGTACTGCCTGGCGTATTCGAGTAGCCGGGCGACGCCCTCGAGCACTTGTCGGCGGGCGTCGGGCAGGTTTTTGGAGTGTTCCGGCAGGCCGCCGACCACCATCACGAAGCACTCCGCTCCCAGTAGCGCCGCTTGCTCCAGGGCACGGCGGTTGTCTTCGATGTTGGCGGCCAGGCCCGCCGCGTCGTTGGCCGGCAGATAGGTGGAACGGCAGTAGCTGCTGACCTTGAGGCCGGCAGCGCGAATCTGCCGAGCGATCCTGGCGACGTCGCAGCCGTCGAGGTCGCGGCGCCAGGGGGCGATGGCGCCGAAACCGGCGTGGGCGACCCGCTCCACCACCTGCTCGATGGGCAGGCGGTGGCCGAGGGTGGCAGTGTTGATCGAGCATAGATCCAGTCGATCTTGCAGAGGGCGTAGTGGCATGGTTCTCTCCTGGGCTGGATGGGGAGGGAAAGCGCTGCCGTGTACGCAGCGCTGGTTGGAGCGCCCGTCAGCCGGCGACGCCGTAAAGAGCCAGGAACGCCTTCATGCGGGCGACCGCCCGCTCGGGGTCGGCGAGCAGGCCGGCCTGGTCGGCCAGGCGGAAGATCTCGCTGAAATAGGGCAGCGGGCGCAGGGCCTGGTGGCCGGCGAGCATGACGAAGTGATCCTGATGGCCATTGAGGTAGGCGAGGAACACCACCCCGGTCTTGTAGTACTGGGTCGGGCTGCTGAAGATCAGCCGCGCCAGCGGCAGCGTGGGGGCCAGCAACTGGTGGAAGCGGGCGTCGTCGCCGACGGCCAGGGCGGCCAGGGCATGGGAAGCGGCCGGGGCGATGGCGTCGAAGATCCCGAGCAGGGCGTGGGAGTAACCCTGCTCGTCGCCGGCGATAAGCTCCGGATAGTTGAAGTCGTCGCCGGTGTACATCTTCACTCCGGCGGGCAGCAGGCGGCGCAGGCGGATCTCCTTGTCCTTGTCGAGCAGGGAGATCTTGATGCCGTCGACCTTGTCGGCGTGCTGGTGAATGATCTCCAGGCAGGTCTGCAGGGAGGCCTCGAAGTCATCGCTGCCCCAGTAGCCCTTGAGGGACGGGTCGAACATGTCCCCCAGCCAGTGCAGGATCACCGGCTCCTGGGCGTTGCCCAGCACCTCGCCGTATACCCGCCGGTAATCCTCGGCACCACGGGCCACGCGCGCCAGGGCGCGGCTGGCCATCAGGATGATGCGGCCATCGAGGCGCTGGATGGCGCTCAGCTGTTCGTCGTAGGCGCGCAGCACGTCGTCGAGGCTACCGGCCTGAGCCGCCTCCAACTGGTCGGTGCCGCATCCGGAGAAAATCAGGGCCTCCGGGATATCGCGGGTCTCCGCCAGGGTGCGCTTGATCAGTTCCAGCGCCGTCGGCCAGTCCAGTCCCATGCCGCGCTGCGCGGTATCCATGGCTTCGGCGATACCCAGGCCCTGGCCGAGCAGGTAGCGGCGATAGGCGATGGTGGCCTGCCAGTCGATCGCCGCCGTCTGCCCCGGTTGGGCGGGGCTCATGGGGTCGGCGACCACGTGGGCGGCGGAAAGGGCCAGGCGGTTGAAGGGTTGCGGCTGCCCGGGAATGGCCAGCGGCTGGCCGCTCAGGTTGTAGGTCTGCAGGAGCCGTTCGGTCGTGGGAGTCGGGAGCTTGAGGGCAAGGGAGGTCATGGTGTGGTCTCGGGCAGTCTTCAGAATTTGGGCATCAGCAGGCCGCCATCCACGGGGATGGCCTGGCCGACGGTGTAGGGCAGGGCGCCGCTGGCCATGGTAGTGACCACGCGGGCGACGTCCTCGGGTTGGCCCCAGCGCTTGATGGCGGTCAGGCCGCGTTCGATCTCGATGTCGTAGCGGGCCTTGGACGGCGCCGTCATTTCCGTGGCGATCAGCCCGGGCTGCACCTCGTAGACGCCGATGCCGTGTTCGGCCAGACGTACCGCGAACAGGCGGGAGGCCATGGACAGCCCGGCCTTGGAGACGCAGTACTCGCCACGCTGGATCGACACCGCCTGGGCATTGGAGGAGGTGATGGTGACGATGCTGCGATGCCGGTCGCCCGGCTCCCTGGCCAGCAGGTAGCGGGCGAAGGCCTGGGTGAGGAAGAAGGTGCCGCGCAGGTTGATCTGCTGGCAGCGATCGAAACTCTCCGTGCTGACTTCCAGCAGGTCGCCACGTGACAGCACCGAGACGCCGGCATTGTTGACCAGGCAGGACAGCCGTCCCAGGGCCTGTTCGGCCCTGTGCAGCAAGCCTTCATGGGCTTCGATGGCGGCGATGTCGGCGGCCAGCGCGATGGCCCTGGCGCCATGGGCCTGGGCCAGCTCCACGCTGTGTTGCAGCTCGTCGCTGATTTCGAGATCCACCAGGGCCAGGTCGTAGCCGGCCTGGGCCAGGCCGACCGCGATGGCGCGGCCGATGCCGCGGCGGGCACCGGTGATCAGGGCTACCGGGCGCGCGCTCATGGCCGCGCTCCATGGGCCAGCAGCTCGCGGGCGATGATGCTGCGCTGGATCTGGTTGGTGCCTTCGTAGATCTGGGTGATCTTGGCGTCGCGGTACAGGCGCTCGACCTCGAAGCCGCGAATGAAGCCGCTGCCGCCGAACATCTGCACCGCATTGGCGGTCTGCGCCACGGCCACGTCGGCGGCGAAGCACTTGGCCATGGAACAGGCGATGGTGGCGTTGTCCTGGCGGTCGAGGCGGCTGGCGGCATCCTGCACCAGCAGGCGCGCGGCGCGGATGTCCTTGGCCATGTCCGCGAGCATCCATTGCAGGCCCTGGTTGTCGGCGATCGGGCGGCCGAACTGCTTGCGCTGGGGCACGTATTCCAGCGCCGCCTCGAGCCCTGCCTGGGCGATGCCCACCGCCAGCGAGGCGATGCCGACGCGGCCCTTGTCCAGTGCGCTCATCATCATGTGGAAGCCTCGGCCTTCCTGACCGAGCAGGGCGTCTTCGGCGAGTTCGACGTTATCGAAGTTGAGGCCGCCGACCTGGGAGGCGCGCTGCCCCATCTTGTGTTCCTTGGGCCCTTTGGACACGCCGGGCAGGTGGCAGTCGACGATGAAGATGCTCATGCCGCGCTTGCCCGCGGCCGGGTCGGTGCGCGCCAGGACGAACGCCAGGTCGGCCACCGGCGCGTTGTGGATCCACAGTTTCGAGCCGTTGAGGCGCCAGCCGTTGTCGGTGCGCACCGCGGTGGTACGGATGCCGGAGACGTCCGAGCCGGCCTCGGCCTCGGTGATGCAGTAGGCCGGGCGTTTTTCCGCGCGCAGCAGCGGCAGCAGGTGGCGCTCGCGCTGGGCCTCGCTGCCGTGTACCGAGAGCAGGGTGCCCACCAGTTCGAGCAGGCCGCACTGATCGGCGATCGAGCTGTAGCCGCGCGACAGCTCTTCCATGACCAGAGCATAGGCGAGGGTGTCGAGGCCGGCTCCGCCGTAGGCCTCGGGCACGGTGATGCCGAACAGGCCCAGTTCGCCCAGCTGGCGGTAGATGTCGGCGGGGAAGCTTTCTTCATGGTCGAGCTTTTCGGCGACGGGGCGGATCACTTCATCGGCGAAGCGACGGGTCAGGTCGCGGATCTGCATGTGGGTTTCGGACAGCTGCATGGTCTTTTCCTTTTTTGTTGGTCGGTGACGGTGCGGGTCGCGGGGGTGGTTGTGTTCTTTCCGGTGCTTCTCTAATCTATGATATGTAACCAACTAGTTATTTATTTAAAGCGAGCCGTGCGCCTCCGTCAAGCGGAATGGAAGAGGCCAGGCGACGATTGACTCGGCAGGGCCGATGAGGTGAAAACAATGAAAAGAAGCTGTGTTTCGGCGTATGAGATGGCCGGCCGGATTGCGGATGGCGCGACCATTGCGGTGTGTGGCTCGGGCAGCCTGCTGGAGCCCGATGCGCTACTGGCGGCGGTCGAGGCGAGATTTCTCGAGACGGGGCACCCGCGCGACCTGACCCTGGTGCATGCCCTGGGCATCGGTAACGGCCAGGGCAGCGGGCTGGAGCGCCTGGCGCACAAGGGCCTGGTCAAGCGCGTGATCGGTGGGCACTGGAGCTGGTCGTCGAAGATGCAGGCGCTGGCCCGCAACGAGGAGATCGAGGCCTACAGCCTGCCCGCCGGGGTGATCATGGCGCTGATGCGCGAGATCGGCGCCGCCCGTCCGGGACTGATCACCCATATCGGCCTGGGCACCTTCGCCGATCCCCTGGTGGCGGGCGGCAAGTGCAACGGACGGGCGACCGAGGCGCTGGTCGAGAGCCTGGAACTCGATGGCAAGCGCTACCTGCGCTACAAGCCGTTGCGGATCGATGTCGCCCTGCTGCGCGGCAGCCTGGCCGACCCGAGCGGCAATATCAGCCTGTGCCACGAGGCCGCCGACCTGGATGCCTATGCCCTGGCGCTGGCGGCCCACAGCTGTGGCGGACAGGTGTTCGTGCAGGTGCGTGGGCTCAGCGCGCAGCCATTGGTGCCGGCGCGCCTGGTGCGTATCCCGGGGGTGCTGGTCGATGCGCTGGTGGCGGTGCCCGAGCAGCGCCAGTCCATCGCCAGCGAATACGATCCGGCCATCAGCGGCGAGTGCCTGCCGGGTGGCGAGGTGCAGGCAGCGGAGGCGCCCGAAGGCATACGCCGTCTCATCGCCCGGCGGGCCGCGCGCGAGATCACCCCGGGGCTGTCGCTGAATTTCGGTTTCGGTATTCCGGGGGGCATTCCGGCCCTGCTGGCCGAGCGGGAGCCGCCCGTGCCCTATTGGGGCAGCATCGAGCAGGGTATCCACAACGGCCGCATGATGGATGGCGCCATGTTCGGCTCGGCCCGCTACCCACAGGCGATAGTCACCTCCCTCGACCAGTTCGATTTCTACAGCGGCGGTGGCGTGGACATGGCCTTCCTGGGCATGGGCGAAATGGACGGGCTGGGCAATGTCAATGTGTCGCACCTGGGCGGGACGCTGGTGGGGCCTGGCGGTTTCATCGATATCACCCAGGGCGCCAGGAAGGTGGTGTTCTGCGGCGCCTTCGAGGCCAAGGGGCTGCAGGTCGTGGCCGATGGCGCCGCCTTGCGGCTGACCAGCCTCGGGCAGGTGCCCAAGCTGGTCGAGCGGGTGAGCCATATCACCTTCAGTGGCCCGCAGGCCCTGGCGGCCGGGCAGGAGGTTCTGTATGTGACCGAGCGCGCCGTGTTCCGTCTGGTCGGCGATGGCATCGAGCTGATCGAGGTGGTCGAGGGGGTGGATATCCAGCGCGACGTCATCGAGCGCATGGCGTTCACGCCGATCGTGCGCGAGGTGCGGGTAGTGCCGTTGGCGTAATCCGGCCGGTTTCCCAGGTGGTGTATCGGGGGCTGACGCTGCTGTTCTGCGCAGCCCGTCAGGGCGCCAGCGCCCTACGGCCAAGGCCCTTCCGCATCCGTATCCGTGCAGTCGCCGCGGCGAGCTTCTGGGGAACGTCTGCTGGCAGGCTGTGGATCAGTCCGGGCGCAGGGAGGCGAGGATGGTCTGGATATTGAATTCCAGGCGTTCCTTCAGCGCTTCGGGCGAGGTGAAGTCGAAGCCGTAGATGACTTCGCCGGTGAAGCGGTTGTTCAGGTAGTAGTAGCTGATGGCGGCGATGCTGATATTGAGCTGGATGGGGTCGATGCCGGGCCTGAACACGCCTTGTGCCACGCCTCGCTCGAGGATGTCGCCGACCAGTTGCACCAGCGGCCTGTGCATTTCGCCGATCTTTACCGACGCTTTCAGGTGGGTGGCGCGGTACAGGTTCTCGCTGTTGACCAAGGTGAGGAACTGCGGATTCTTCAGGTAGTAGTTCCAGGTGAAGGTGATCAGTTTGCTGATCGCCTCCCGTGGCTCCAGTTCCTCGAGCCTGAGTTTGCGCTCGGCGCTGCGGATGTTGGTGTAGGCCTCCTCGAGGACAGCCTGGAACAGTCCGTCCTTGTTGCCGTAGTACTCATAGATCATGCGTTTGTTCGACTTGGCGCGTCGGGCTATGCCATCGATGCGGGCGCCAGCCAGGCCAAGCTTGGCGAATTCGACTTTTGCCGCCTTGAGAATACGACCGCGTGTGGCTACGGCATCACGCGTGGGTCTTTCCTTGTCCGTGCCAGTCGATTTGCTTGCCATTAGAGGCGGGTCTCCAGAGCTTGAGTATTGCCAAGAATTGATGGTCTGCGGGCGGGTTCGCAGGCCAAGAGCTTATCCGGAAGGCCTTGGGTTGGACAAACAAAGCTTGTCATGGGACTTGTATGTAAACAACTGGTTAGTTATATATTGCTTGTGGAAAAGCCGCTGGATGGCCTCCTTGGGGCGTGTTCGGCATAGCTAGGGCGGAGGCCGTCAGAGGCTGAGTGCCCATACAGAGGATGAAGGTAATGAGTGACAAGCAATGCTTAGAGAAGCTGCCGGCGCAACCCAAGGTCTACGCCATGTTCATCGACGGGCAGTGGACCGGCGGCGTGGGCTCGGCCCAGGTCGTGCGCAGCAGCCCCGCCCACGATGTCCCGGTCAGTATCTATCCGTCCGCCCAGCGCGAGGATGTCGAGCAGGCGGTCGCCGCGGCCCGCCAGGCCTTCGACGATGGGCGCTGGTCGCAGGTGGGCGGGGAGGTCAGGGCCGAAGTGCTGCTCAAGGTGGCGCGGCTCATCCGCGAGCGGTCCGACGCGCTGGCGCTGCGCGAAACCCTCGAGACCGGCAAGCCGATCAGCCAGGCGCGGGGCGAGATCCAGGCCGCCGCCGGGATCTGGGAATATGCCGCGGGCCAGGCCTGCGCGCTGCACGGCGACAGCTTCAACAACCTGGGCGGCGGCCTGCTCGGCCTGGTGACCCGTGAGCCGATTGGTGTGGTGGGCTTGATCACGCCCTGGAACTTTCCATTCTTCATCCTCGCCGAGCGCCTGCCGTTCATCCTGGCGTCGGGCTGTACCCTGGTGGTCAAGCCCAGCGAGCTGACTTCCGGCAGCACGCTCGAACTGGCGGCCATCCTCGAGGAGGCCGGCTTGCCGGCCGGCGTGGTGAACGTGGTGACCGGCAGCGGTTCCAGGGTGGGCCAGGCCATCTCCGAGCACATGGACGTGGACATGGTGTCGTTCACCGGCTCGACGGAGGTCGGCCGCCTCACGCTGGCGGCGGCCGCCGGCAACATGAAGAAGGTCGGCCTGGAGCTGGGCGGCAAGAATCCACAGGTGGTCTTCGCCGATGCCGACCTGGACGCGGCGGCCGATGCCATCGTCTTCGGCATATGTTTCAACGCCGGGCAGTGCTGCGTGAGCGGCAGCCGCCTGCTGGTGCAGCGCTCGGTCGCCGACGCGCTGGTCGACAGGCTGCTCGCGCTGATCGGCAAGGTGCGCATCGGCGATCCCCTGGATGAGTCCACCCAGGTCGGTTCGATCACCGAGGCCCGTCATCTCGAGCGTATCCTTGCCTATATCGAGCAGGGCAAGGGCGAGGGCGCGCGCCTGCTCCACGGCGGCAAGCGCATCGCTAGCCCGGCCGGCCTGTATGTCGAGCCGACGCTGTTCGCCGATGTCGCGCCGGAGATGGTCATCGCCCGCGAGGAAATCTTCGGGCCGGTGCTGACGATCACTGTCTTCGACGATTTCGAGCAGGCCATGCAACTGGCCAACGACACGCCTTTCGGCCTGGCCGCCAGCATCTGGACTCGCGACCTGGACACCTCGCTGCGGGCCGTGCGCGCGATCAAGGCTGGGCGGGTCTGGGTCAATACCACCATCACTGGCGGCCCCGAGCTGCCATCCGGTGGTTTCAAGCAGTCGGGCATCGGCCGGGAGACCGGGCGCTATGGTGTGGAGGAGTACACCGAGCTCAAGTCCGTGCATGTCCAGATCGGGGATCGTCCCCGCTGGGTCGAAGCCTGAGTCGTCCGGGCTGGGTTTTAGGAGAACAATAATATGTACGATTACGTCATCGTCGGCGGCGGCTCGTCCGGCTGCGTCCTGGCCTCGCGTCTCAGCGAGTCGCCGGACATCCGCGTGCTGCTGCTCGAGGCCGGTCCTGCCGATACCAACCCTTACATCCACATGCCGGTGGGTTTCTTCAAGATGACCGGCGGCCCGCTGACCTGGGGCTATGGCACGGCTTCGCAGGGTAACAGCCACAACCGTTCGATGCTGTATCCCCAGGGCCGGGTGCTGGGCGGTGGCGGCTCGATCAATGCCATGGTCTACACCCGTGGCAGCGCCCGTGACTACGATATGTGGGAGCAGGAGGAGGGCTGCCGGGGCTGGGCCTACCGCGATGTGCTGCCCTATTTCCGCCGCGCCGAGGATAACGAACGCTTCGCCAACGAATACCATGGCAGCGGCGGGCCGCTCGGGGTTTGCGACCTGATCAGCGTCAACGAGCTGACCAAGGCCTTCGTGCGCTCTGCCCAGGAGGCCGGTATACCCTTCAATCCGGACTTCAACGGCGCGCGCCAGGAAGGCTGCGGCACCTATCAGGTCACCCAGCGCGGCGGGCGTCGTTGCAGTGCGGCGCAGGGCTATCTCAAGGATGCCCGCGAGCGCGCCAACCTGACGGTGCTGACCGAATGCCTGGTGACCAGGGTGCGGATCGAGAACGGACGCGCCGTCGGTGTCGAATACGTCCAGGGGCGGACGTCCAGGGAGATCCGCTTCGCCCGGGCCGAGCGGGAGGTCGTGGTGGCGGCTGGCGCCATCGGTTCGCCGAAGATCCTGATGCTGTCCGGTGTCGGTCCCGCCGACGCGCTTCGGGCTCAGGGCATCGAGGTGATGCAGGATCTGCCGGGCGTCGGGCAGAACCTGCAGGATCATTTCGACATCGATATCGTCTACGAGCTCAACGGCGCCTGCAGCCTGGACAAGTACGCCAAGCCGCACATGATGCTGCTGGCCGGGCTCGAGTACAAGCTGTTCAACAAGGGCCCGGTGACCTCCAATATCGCCGAAGGCGGCGCCTTCTGGTACGGCGATTCGCAGTCGCCGACCCCGGATCTGCAGTTTCACTTCCTGCCGGGCGCGGGGGTCGAGGCGGGTGTCCCGCCAGTGCCGTCCGGATCGGGCTGTACCCTGAATTCGTATTTTCTGCGTCCGCTCAGCCGGGGCAGCGTGACCTTGCAGAGTGCCGACCCATTGGCCGCGCCCTGCATCGATCCGAACTACATCGACGATCCATACGATTTGAAAATGTCGGTCGAGGGCATCAGGCTGAGCCGGGAAATCATGTCCCAGCAAGCGCTGCGCCGTTACATCAAGGCGGAGCATTTTCCCGGGTCGAGCATGCGCACCCAGGCGGACTACGAGGACTACGCCAGGCGCTGCGGCAGAACCGGCTATCATCCCGTGGGTACCTGCAAGATGGGCATCGACGCTCTGGCGGTGGTCGATCCGGCGCTGCGGGTTCGGGGTGTCCGGGGGTTGCGGGTCGTCGATTCGTCGATCATGCCGCGTCTGGTCAGCGCCAATACCAATGCGCCGAGCATCATGATCGGCGAAAAGGGCGCGGATCTCCTGCTGGGCCGCAGCCTCGATCCCGTGGTGGTGACCGAGCGCCTCGGTCGTCAGGGCGAGAAGCAGCACATCTGAGTCCGTGCCTGCCGCTTGCGGGCAGGCCCAGAACCTCGCCTGGGGCCACCCTGTTTCCCGTGCGCGCTGCTCGGCCTCGAGGCGTGCTGCGCGCCGACGCTCCGGCCGCAGGCGCGGCATCCGTCCGGATGCCGCGCCTTTCCCGAATTTTCCGATCTTGCATTTCGTCGTGTCGCGGGGCTCGGGCGCCGAGGCGTTCGTTGCCTTTTGGCGGTGTGCGCGTAATCGGGGCTTGCGCCCGGAATGCGAGTGGAATATAAATAACTAGTTGGTTACTTAGAATTCCAAGAAAACACCATGACCGGCACCGCAAGGTGCTCGGAGGCAACGATGAACAACAACAAGCAAGCATCCAGCGGACTCCAGTCGAGCCGTTTCTCATCTGTTGGTTCGGCACCTGCCGCCGCTGTGGCGGTTCGCTCGCGGCTATTCAACGGTCTTCGCCGGGCCTGGTCGTGCCTGGTGCCCGCACCGTGCGAGCGCGCTGACCAGCCCCCGCTCCTCGACCACTGGTCTTTCCTCGCTCCCGCCGCGTGCATCCTGAGCATGCCGCCAAGCACTCCAGTACAGGCTGTCATGCCCGCCGCCGCAGCGGCGTCGGGCCGCTCTCCGTTGCGTGCCTGGCTCGGCCGGGGCTCCGCCCGGGCTCGTGCCTGACCGCCCCGCATCCCGTTGGAGTCCTGCTATGAAAACGACTGGAAAAATGCTGGTGGGCGAGCGCGCCTTCTGTCTGGCGCTGCTGCTTGCCAGCCTGTTCATCCTGGTTCAGGCCTATGCGATCGCCGGCTTGTCGTCGATCAGCTCGCCGGGCGCCTTTCCGCTGGGCATCAGCCTGATCCTGGTGGTGTCGGCGACCCGGGTGCTCTTCGCCCTGCGCCACAAGCAACCCGCAGCCTGCGGGGGCTGGCTCGACACCCTCAGGCAGTTCTGCCACCTGCATTTTCCCCGGCGCGTGCTGGTCTTCATTCTGCTGGCCACGGTCTATCTGGCGGCGATTCAGTGGGCCAGTTTTTATGTCAGCACCTTCGTGTTCCTGCTGCTTTCCATCGCCTACCTGCGCAATGGCCGGCTCATGGGTGCGCTGCTCACCAGCGTGCTGTCCGTGCTGCTGATCTACCTGCTGTTCACCCTGGCGTTCAGCGTCTACCTCCCCTAAGGAGATCCTCATGAGCGAAGCGCTCTCATACCTGTTCATGGCCTGGACCCATCCGAACCTGCTGATGCTGACCGCGCTGGGTACCTTCGCCGGTATCTACATCGGCGCCATCCCCGGCCTGTCGGTGACCATGGCGGTGTCCATCCTGGTGTCCTTCACCTTTGCCTGGGACGTCAACAACGCCCTGGCGCTGATCGTCGGCATCTTCATTGGTGGGGTCTACGGCGGTGCGCGCAGCGCCATCCTGCTGAACATTCCCGGCGGCCCGGCGCAGGTGGCCACCGCTTTCGACGGCTACCCCCTGGCCAAGCGCGGGGAGGCCGGGCAGGCCATTGGTCTGAGCACGGTGATGTCGGTGATCGGCGGCCTGGTCGGCACCCTGGTGCTGGCCGCTGCGGCCCCGGTGATCGGCGATCTGGCCCTGCAGTTCGCCCCGCGCGATTACTTCATGGTCGCCGCCATCGGCCTGCTGCTGGTCGGCAGTCTGGCCGACGGCTCGTTGGCCAAGGGTATCTTCGCCGCGGCGCTGGGTGCGGTGATCGGCTTGATCGGCATGGATCCGGTGACCGCCGAGGGCCGTTTCACCCTCGGCCAGGTCGAGCTGATGGGAGGCATCCACTACGTGGTGGTGATGATCGGCCTGTTCGGCGTCGCCGAGGCGCTCTATCAGTTGCACAACCTGGATGCCGCCGTGGTGCGGCAGAAGGTCGACAAGATCATCCCTTCCATCGCCATGGTGCTGAAGTTCCTGCCGCTGTCGCTGCGCACCTCGATCATCGGCGTGCTGGTCGGCGCGCTGCCAGGTGTTGGCGGCGATATAGCCGCGTTGCTGGCTTATGACCATGCCAAGCGTACGGTGAAGAATCCTACTGCGCCCTTCGGCCAGGGTGCCTATGAAGGTCTGGTGGCGCCGGAAACCGCCAACAGCTCGGCGGTAGGCAGCGCCTATATCCCCATGCTGACCCTGGGCATCCCGGGCGATGCAGTGACCGCGGTGATCATTGGTGCTCTGGTGATTCACGGCCTCAACCCTGGCCCGATGCTGATGGTGGATAACCCGCACATCTTCTGGTTCACCGTCGGCAACCTGGCCCTGGCCAATGTCTTCCTGCTGATCTTCGGCCTGATGGGCATCAAGCTGTTCGCCAGGCTGGTGGAATTGCCCAAGGCCATACTGATCCCGCTGATCCTGGTGCTCTGCGTGGTCGGCACATACTCGATCAACAGCAGTATGACCGAAGTGTACTGGATGCTCGGCTTCGGTCTGCTCGGCTACTTCCTCAAGGCCTTTGGCTTCCAGATGGGCCCGATCATCCTCGGCGTGATCCTTGGCCCGATGATGGACAACGCCTACCGCCAGGCCATGGCTTCGGTCGGCGACAGCCCGTTCGAGCTGATGGCGGAACTGGTCAGCAACCCCGTATCGCTGGTTTTGACCATCGGCATGCTGCTGATCCTGTTGAGCAACACGCCTCTGTTCGGTTGGCTGAAGCGCAAGGCCTCCCTGTCCCATTCCTGAATCGATTGCGTCAAGGCGTGCCCCGGCCGGCAGGGGTCAACAAAAATAACCAGATGGAGAACCTCCACATGCTCAAAGCTCTATGCGCCAGTGCCGCCATTGCACTCGGCACCCTGACCCTATCCGTTCACGCCGATTATCCCGAGCGCAGCATCCAGGCCGTGATCCCCTGGGGTGCTGGTGGCGGCACCGACAGTGTGATGCGTAGCCTGGCGCCCCATGTGGAGAAAGAATTGGGTGGCAAGCTGATCCTCAACAACCGTCCGGGCGGTACGGGGGTTGTAGGCAGTACCTACGTACTGCAGCAAAGACCGAACGGCTACACTCTGCTGCTCGGTGCGGAAAACCCGCAGCTGTATCCGGTGCTGGGCCTGGCCAAGTTCGACTATAGCGACTTCTATCCGGTCAATATCATTGGCCAGAACGTAGCGGTGATCGTCACCCATGCCGATGCGCCGTGGAACTCCATGGCCGAGCTGCTGGCCGAGGCCAAGACCAATCCGGGCACCCTGCGCATGGGTGGTACCGGCGCCGGCGGGATCCCGAGCACGGTGCATGCGATGATCAACGCGGTGGGCGAGCTCAAGGTGCGCGAAGTGACCTTCGCCGGAGACGGCCCCAGCGTCACCGCGCTGCTGGGCAAACATATCGACTTCACCCCACTGAGCCTGGCGGCATCCAAGGAAATGATCCGCACCGGCAAGCTCAAGGGGCTGGCGGTGATTGCCACGCAAGAGGTGCCGGATCTGCCAGGCGTCGAGCCGATCACCGAGTCTCTGCCGGAGATCGCCGAGTACCTGCCGTGGGGCTCGTTCTGGGGCGCCTTCGTGCACAAGGATACACCGGACGAGATCAAGCAGAAGCTGACCGACGCCTACGCCAAGGCGGTGGCCAGCGAGGAGTTTCAGCAATTTCTGAAGAACTTCGGCGGGCATTCGCTGAACCTCAGCGGTGTCGAGGCCGAGTCCTACCTCAAGCGCTGGCAGTCGGTCACTGCCTGGTCCATGTACAAGGCCGAGGCCATCAGCATCGCCCCGGACTCGGTAGGCATTGCCCGGCCCTGAGCCTGGTGGCGATTCGAACCTGATGCCCTGAGCATCGGCGGCAATCAACTGCTCGCCGATGTCGCCTTGTGTCAGTCACCTTGGCCCGTCCTCGTGGCGGGTTCTTTTTCGCGTTTCTGTTTGCCGGTATATCCGCGGCTATCGATCCGTCGCGGTTCGGCTCCCGTGTGCGGCGATGGCTATCGTTGGCCGCAAATAAGGGTTGCTCCTGGCTGGCTGGTGAAATATAAATAACTAGTTGGTTACTTAGAATTCCAAGAAAACATCATGACCGGTGCCGCGCGTACCCGGAGGCAACGATGAACGACAAGCAAACATCCACCGGGCTCGATCTGAGCCGTCGCCAACTGATCAAGGGCGCTGCCGGCCTGGCGGGTGTCGGGGCAGTGGCAGGGCTCTTCCCCTCGCTGTTGTGGGCTCAGGACACGTTGAGCCTGTCCAACTCCTTCCGATCCCTCACCAATCCTTACCATGCCTTGTTCAATCGCGGTGGCGAAGCCTATGCGGCCAGCCTGAAGATGCCTTATCTGCCGCAGGTCACCGAAGGCAACAGCCAGAAAGGCATCGCCGATGTCCGTGCCCTGATCGCGAAGACCGGCGGCAACCTGATCCTCAACATCGAGCCAAACGATTCCGCCGATGCCCGGGTAATCATCGAGCAGTGCGTGAAAGCGGGCGTGTATGTAACCACCATCTGGAACAAGCCCGACGACATGCACCCCTGGGACTACGACCCCTACTGGGTCGCACATATCTCCGAGGACGGTGAGGCGGTCGGCGAGGCCATTGCCACCGAGCTGTTCGAGTCCATGGGTGGTAAAGGCGGTGTGGTTGCGCTGGGCGGCATCTATAGCAACGTCGCGGCTATTGGCCGACGGGCCGGCCTGGAGGCGGCGCTGAAGAAGTTTCCCGACATCGAGCTGCTGGATTTCCAGCCTGCCGACTGGAGCGCCAACCGCGCCTTTCCCATCGTGCAGTCCTGGCTGACCCGATTTGGCTCTAGCGTCAAGGGTATCTGGTGCGCCAATGACGACATGGGGATGGGGGCGCTCGAAGCGTTGCGCGGGGAGGGGTTGGCCGGAATGATCCCGGTAGTGGGTATCGATGGCATTCCGCAGGCGGTCGAGGCGGTGCAGAGTGGCGAATACGTAGCGACCGCCAGCCTCGATCCCTTCTGGCTGGGCACCATGGGCCTGGCCCTGGGGCATGCGGCGAAAACCGGGCGTATCGACCCGCGGCAGGAGCCGAGGGAGCACCGCGAGTTCTACGTCACGCCGCAACTGATTACCCGTGACAACGCCGAGGCTTTCTACCAGGCCAATTTCAAGGCGACACCGCAAGTGGACGCCAACGACTTCTGGGGGCGCGTGGCCGGGCCGATCCGTTATTGAGCCCCCGCGCACCAATGTTTCCGAAGCCCGTCCCGGGCTGTCTTGAAGTCTGTTCTGGAGTAGCTGTCATGGCCTACTTGCGGCGGTTCTCATCCCTGCTGGTGCTGGTCCTTATCGGCCTGTCGATCGGTCTGATAAACCCGAATTTCTTCGACCCCCTGAACATGTCGCGCATCGCGACGACGTCCGCCATTCCGTTGTTGATGGCCCTGGGGGGCATGTTCGTGATCCAGATGGGCAGCATCGATCTGTCCATCGAGGGCGTCGTGGCGATTTCCGCGGTGTGCTTCGCCCTGCTCGTCGGCAACACCCTCAACGGCAACGACCTGGGGCTGTGGGTTCTGCCCCTGGTGGTGCTGATCGGCGCCTGCGCGGGGCTGGTCAACGGCCTGGTTCAGGTCAAGCTGCGCATCCCTTCCTTCATGGCGACCCTGGGCATCGGTTTCGTCGGCGTGGGCCTGGCCACGGCGCTGCTGGCGGGCAATACGGTCAGGGTGACGGACATGGAGATCCGCGCCATCGCCCTGCAGCGCTGGCTGGGCTTGCCCCTGTCGGTGTGGATCGCGCTGCTGGGGCTTGGCGTGGCGCACTTCATCTCCCGTCACACCGTGCTGGGGCGGCATACCCTGGCCATCGGTGGCGGGGAGGATCTGGCCAGGCTCAACGGGGTCGATATCAACCGGGTGCGCATCCTGGTGTTCGCGCTGGCCGGGGCCTTCTATGGCGCGGCGTCGATCCTGGCGGTCGCCCAGTTCGGCCAGGGCCATGCCTTGATCGCCCAGGGACAGCTGTTCACCGCCATCACCGCCATCGTCGTGGGTGGCGCGTCGCTGGCGGGGGGCAATGGCAGCCCCTTCGGCACCCTGATCGGCATCCTCATCGTGGTCGTGGTGAGTAACGGCATGGTGCTCATGGGGATCCCTCCCTACGTGCAGCAAGGGGTGCAAGGGGCGCTGATCATCGCGGCGGTGGCCTTGGCCCATGACCGGGCCAAGGCCCGCGTGGTGAAGTGAGGAGATCGTCATGCTCAAGCTGATTCAGGTATCCAAGAGTTTCCCCGGGGTCAGGGTGTTGAAGAACATCTCCCTGGAAGTGCGCAAGAACGAAGTGGTCGGCCTGATCGGCGAGAACGGCGCCGGCAAGTCGACCCTGATGAAGATCCTTACCGGCGTGTACCAGCCCGATGAAGGGCATCTGCAACTCGATGGCCGCGCCATCGTGCTCGACGGCCCCCGTGGCGCAACCGCGCAGGGCATCGCCATGGTTCACCAGGAGCAGTCGATACTGCCTAACCTGTCGGTGGCGGAAAACCTGTTCATGGGCCGCGAGGACGAGTTTTCCCGTTTCGGCCGCCTGGACTGGAAGCGGCTGTGCGGCGCGGCCCGCCATCAGTTGGCCAAGGTGCACCTGGACATCGATCCGCTGACCCAGTGCAGCGAGTTGAGCTTCGGCCAGCGGCAGATGATCGAGCTGGCCAAGGCTCTGGCCCTCGAAGAACGCACGGACGGGCATCTGGTGATCATGCTGGACGAACCCACTTCCGTGCTCGAACAACGGGAAATCGACATTCTGTTCCGCCTGGTCAGGGAGCTGAGGTCGCGCGCCTCGTTCATCTTCGTCTCGCATCGACTGGACGAGCTGCTGGAGCTGAGCGACCGGCTGTACGTCATGAAGGACGGCGAGGTGGTCGCCGAGATGGCCGCTGCCGAGGCTTCCAAGGAGCGCCTGCACAGCCTGATGGTGGGGCGCTCCCTGCATGCCGAGTATTACCGGGAGTCGCTGCAGGCGCCCTGTTCCTCGGAGGTCGCGCTGGCGGTGGACGGGCTGTCGCTGGATCGGCATTTCCGCGACGTGTCCTTCGCCCTGCATCGCGGCGAAGTGCTGGGGATCGCCGGGGTGATCGGCTCCGGGCGGGAAGAGTTGTGCCGGGTGATCGCCGGCTTGCTGGCGCCGACCTGCGGAACGATCGAGGTCGCAGGTCGGCGCCTCAAGGGCAGGGGGCCGGGCGAGGCCATCGCTGCCGGCATCGGCTATATCCCGCGTGAGCGCAAGGTCGAGGGGATAGTGCTGATGATGAGCGTCGCCGAGAACATGACCCTGGCGCGCATCGGCCAGGTGACCACCCTCGGCCTGCTGGACGAGGGGCGGGAGGCCCGGCTCGCCGAGGGCTGGATCAAGCGCCTGAGCATCAAGACGCCGGGGCCCGGTGCGCTGTGCCAGAACCTCAGTGGCGGCAACCAGCAGAAGGTGGTGCTGGCCAAATGGCGCAACGCGGGCTCGACCATCCTGGTGCTGGATCACCCGACCCGGGGGCTGGATGTCGGCGCCAAGGAGGACGTCTACCAGCTGATCCGCGAGATCACCGCCGAGGGGGTGTCGGTGCTGCTGACCGCGGACACCCTGGAGGAAATGATCGGCCTGAGCCACCGCATCCTGGTGATGCGCGACGGGGAAGTCGCCCAATCCTTCGGTTGCATGCCCGGCGCCAAGCCGGAGCAAGTCGACCTGATCCAGTACATGGTCTGAGAGAGCGCCAACATGCCCATCACCCTATCCGGCCTGCGCAACCAGGCCCCGTTGTTCGCCCTGGTCGTGCTGTTCGCCTTGATTGCCGGCTATGACCCCAGGTTCATCCAGCCGGCTTCCATCCTGGCCTTGCTGGCCGATACCGCGACCCTGTTCATCATGGCGGCCGGGATCACCTTCGTGCTGCTGATCGGCGGCATCGACCTGTCGTCCCAGGCCGTGGCCTCCATGGCCAGCGTCATAGTGGCGCTGTTGCTGCCGGAGCTGGGCTACCTGGCCTTGCCGCTGGGCCTGGCCATCGGCATTGCCGCGGGCGCCCTGTCCGGTGTGCTGCATACCTGGCTGCGCCTGCCGTCGTTCATCGTCACCCTGGCGGTCGGCGGGGTGGTCACCACCATCACCATGCTGGCGTCGCAGACCCGCACCATCAATATCAGCGGGGCCGATCGCGATGCCTACTTCGCCTGGGTCACCGGCCAGACCTGGGGGATTCCCCATGAGGTGCTGGTCGCCCTGGTGGTGCTGCTGGCCTGCGTGTTCCTGCAACGCAAGACCGCGTTCGGGCGTTTCTGCAATGCCGTCGGCGCCGGCGAACCGGCGGCCTGGGCCTCGGGCATCGCGGTCAAGCGCATCAAGCTCTGGGTCTTCGTGATCTCCGCCGGGCTCGCCGCGCTTTCCGGCATCGTCATGGCCGGTCGGCTGTCCAGCGGTTCGCCGACCCTGGCCAATGAATTCCTGCTGCCCGCCATTGCCGCGGTGCTCGTCGGCGGTACCGCCCTGACCGGCGGCGTGGGCGGCATCTGGCGCACCCTGATCGGTGCGCTGCTGGTCTCGGTGGTACGCGTGGGGATGACCTTCGTCGGGGTCAGCGTATTCGCCCAACAGATCGTCTTCGGCGTGATCCTGGTGCTGGCCGTGGCCCTGACCATCGACCGCTCGAAGATTCCCGTGGTCAAGTGATTCGTTATCGGATGGAAACCCTATGAAAACCCTCGTAGCTGTCAAACGTGTGGTCGATTACAACGTCAAGGTTCGCGTCAAGGCGGACAACAGCGGCGTCGACCTCGCCAACGTCAAGATGTCGATGAACCCCTTCTGCGAAATTGCCGTGGAAGAGGCCGTGCGCCTGAAAGAGCAGGGCGTGGCCAGTGAAATCGTCGTGGTCTCCGTCGGCCCGAGCGCTGCCCAGGAGCAACTGCGCACCGCCCTGGCGCTGGGCGCCGACCGCGCCGTGCTGGTCGAGTCGAATGACGAACTGAACTCCCTGGCCGTGGCCAAGCTGCTCAAGGCCGTGGTCGACAAGGAGCAGCCGCAGCTGGTGATCCTCGGCAAGCAGGCCATTGACAGTGACAACAACCAGACCGGGCAGATGCTCGCCGCGCTGAGCGGCTACGCCCAGGGCACCTTCGCCTCCAAGGTCGAGCTGGCCGGCGACAAGGTCAAGGTCACTCGCGAGATCGATGGCGGCCTGCAGACCGTCGCGCTGAACCTGCCGGCGATCGTCACCACCGACCTGCGCCTGAACGAGCCGCGCTACGCGTCGCTGCCGAACATCATGAAGGCCAAGAAGAAGCCGCTGGAAACCCTCACCCCGGACGCCCTGGGCGTGTCCACCGCTTCCAGCGTCAAGACCCTGAAAGTCGAGGCGCCGGCTGCCCGCCAGGCCGGCATCAAGGTGGGGTCGGTAGCTGAACTGGTCGAGAAACTGAAGAACGAGGCGAAGGTAATCTAAATGGCTATCCTGGTTATCGCTGAACACTCCAATGCCGCGCTGGCGCCCGCCACGCTGAACACCGTTGCCGCCGCGCAGCAGATTGGCGGCGACATTCACGTACTGGTTGCCGGCGCCAACGCTGGCGCCGCTGCCGAAGCCGCCGCCAAGATCGCTGGCGTGGCCAAGGTTCTGCTGGCCGACAACGCTGCCTACGCCAACCAGCTGCCGGAAAACGTCGCACCGCTGATCGCTGAGCTGGGCAAGGGTTACAGTCACATCCTGGCCGCCGCCACCAGCAACGGCAAGAACAGCCTGCCGCGCGTCGCCGCGCTGCTGGACGTCGACCAGATCTCCGAGATCATCGCCGTCGAAAGCCCGGACACCTTCAAGCGTCCGATCTATGCCGGTAACGCCATTGCCACCGTGCAATCCGATGCCGCGGTGAAGGTGATCACCGTGCGTGCCACCGGTTTCGATGCGGCGGCCGCCAGCGGTGGTTCCGCCGCCGTGGAAGCGGTTGGCGCGGGTAGCGACGCCGGCATCTCCGCCTTCGTCGGCGAGGAATTGGCCAAGTCCGACCGGCCGGAACTGACCGCCGCCAGGATCGTGGTGTCCGGTGGCCGTGGCATGGGCAACGGCGACAACTTCAAGCACCTGTACGCGCTGGCCGACAAGCTCGGTGCCGCCGTCGGCGCCTCGCGCGCCGCCGTGGATGCCGGTTTCGTGCCGAACGACATGCAGGTCGGCCAGACCGGCAAGATCGTCGCGCCGCAGCTGTATATCGCCGTGGGTATCAGCGGCGCAATCCAGCACCTGGCCGGTATGAAGGACTCCAAGGTGATCGTGGCGATCAACAAGGACGAGGAGGCGCCGATCTTCCAGGTCGCCGACTACGGCCTGGTCGCCGATTTGTTCGAGGCCGTACCGGAGTTGGACGCCGCGTTATAGCGGCAAGCGATGGTGGCCGGTGAGCCTTCACCGGCTGCTTCGTTCCGTTTCCTGCCCAGAGCGTCTGGGCCGCCCTAATCACGGGTCATCACGAGTAGCCAACGGCCAGCTTGGAGGCCGGAGGCGTGCCCGGATTTTCATTAAATAAAAACAAGAGGTGTGCTTATGCCGGTGGTCAAGAAAGCCTACGTGCTGGGAGCCGGGCTGTTCATGGTTTTTCCTATGAGCGTGCAGGCGTTGGAGTTCAGTGGTTACTTGCGCGCTGGCATGGGGGGCAGCAGTCAGGGCACGACGCAAAGCTGTTTCCAATTGCCCGGCAGCCAGACCAAGTATCGCCTGGGCAACGAATGCGAACAGTACGGCGAGTTCGCCCTGGGCCACGACCTGGCGACCTTCGCCGATGGTTCGGCGGTCAAGGCCTTCGGCATGCTGGCGCTGTACAACCCCTACGATGAGTCGCTGACCTTCAGCGACGATAACGGTTATGCGCGCCTGGCCCAGGCTTATCTCGAGTGGCGCGATATCCCCGCTTTGAATGGGGGCTCGCTATGGGCGGGACGGCGTTTCTACAAACGCAATGACATCCACATATCCGACTTTTTCTACTGGAACCAGAGTGCCACCGGGGCCGGGATTGAAGATGTCCTGATCGGGGGGCTCAAATACAGTTACGCCTTTTCGAGAAAGGACAGTGTGTTTCAGGATGACTATATCAACCGCCATGATTTCAACGTGGCCGGCTTCGCCAGCAACCCGGGCGGAGAACTGGAGCTAGGCCTCAGTTATATCGATGAGCCGCAAGGGCGCGACGCTGTGCATAGCGGCTGGTCCGCCACCGTGCAGCATGTGCAGAGCGATTTTTTCGGCGGGCGCAACACGCTCGCCCTGCAGTATGGCGAAGGCGCCGGTACGGGGCTGGGCTATACCGGGGACGTGAGGCTCGATGAGCGGGCCAGAAGCTGGCGCCTGGTCGAATTCTTCGACTGGCAACTGACCCCGCGCTTCGGCGGTCAATTCCAGGTCGTCTATCAGCAGGACAAGCGTGCAGGCGGCTACGAGCAGGACTGGCTATCGCTCGGCGTGCGTCCCAGCTATGCGCTGACGGAGCAGTTCAAGCTGGTCGCCGAACTGGGGTACGACCAGGTCGACGCGTCCGAAGGCTTGCGCAAGCTGAGCAAGTTCACCCTTGCGCCCACCTGGTCGCCCAAGGGGCCCGGATTCTGGGCGCGTCCCGAAGTACGCCTGTACTACACCTATGCCCGCTGGAATGCCGAGGCGCAGGCCGCGGCCGATCGACTGGCCGCGGGCTCGGCCCTGTCGCGAAGCGGTGCTTTTGGCGACGCCCGGCACGGCTCCAACTTCGGTGCGCAGATCGAATACTGGTGGTAGTGACCAGCCAAGCGGATCAATCGGGCGAGTCACGGGCATCTGCCGGCGGCTCACCCGCTCTGCCTGACGAAACCGGGCCGGAAAGTCGAATCTCGCGAACTACCGGCTACCTGTACCGGGAAAGGGCTTTCTGCACCTGGCTGTGCCTCTCGCGGTTCAGCAGGCTCGGGGCAACGCCAAATCTTTTGGGTTATTTGACGGCAACTGGCTTCGGCGCGACGAACCGGCTCAGTATCTTCCCGCTTGAATTCGGAACTGTACTTCTTGCGCTTCGTGAACACTCCTTAAACTCGCTGTGAGCTTACTCGAAAGCATCCGCGTTAACGGGGTAGAATCCCGATGGACTGGCGATCGAATGGCTTACGGCTCAACCCTTGCGAATCAGCTGCCGCAGCATGAAGCGGTTGGGGTGGCAGGCTTCGGCTACGTCCTGCGGCACCGGCAGCGGTTCGCCTTCCAGCCAGGCGGCGATCAGTTCGCCGGACAGTGGCGCGGTGATCAGCCCGCGGGAGCCGTGCCCACTGTTGATGTACAAACCTTCCTGCCACGGGCAGGGGATTTGCGGCACCTGACGGGCGTCGCGAGCCAGCACGGCGTACGCTTCGGCAAACGCGTCGGTGTCGGCGAGTGGGCCGACGATCGGCAGGTAATCCGGGCTGGTGCAGCGAAAGGCCGCGCGACCTTGCAGCGTATCCGGGGCGAGCGTGTCGACCTGCAGGCGCTCAGCCAGATCGGTGGAGATTTCTCTGAGCAGATCCAGATTGCTGGCGTGTTCGGCGCCACTTGGCGTCAGGTCGTCGCTGTCGAAGTTGAAGCTGGCCCCCAGGGTGTGTTCGCCGTCGCGCACCGGCGCCACATAACCTTCAGCGCAAACCACCGTGCGCAACGCAGCGCTTTCCCTCGATGCGGGCAGTCGACTGATCTGCCCGCGAATACGCTTGAGCGGCAGTTTCGCGCTCTGTTCGAAGCGGGTGATATCCGCCGCGCCACAGAGGACGACCACCGCTGCGCTGGCTATCAGTTGTTCGCCGCTCCATGCCTGCCAGTCACCGTCCATGCGTTTGAGCTGCAAGGCGTGCTGGCAGCCATGCAGATGCACGTTGGGATGAGCGATCAGATGTTGGCAGAGCGCAGGCGGGTGCACCCAGCCTGCGTCGGGATAGAACAACCCGCCGCTCGTCAGGGCGATGCCTGCCTCGAACTCGGCCTGCTGGCGATCCACCTGGGTCAGCAGTGTTTCGGGAAAGGCGGCGGCGAGTTTGGCCTGGCGCTGCGCTTCGCGATCATCGAAAGCCAGTTGCAGCACGCCGCAGTTGTCCCAGTCCTGGCCCTTCTGCAGACGCTCGAGCAGCCGGCGGGTGTAACCGAAACCATCGACGATCAGCCGCGACAGCGCCGTGCCGTGGGCGGAAAGCTTGAGATAGAGCACGCCCTGCGGATTGCCCGAGGCTTCCATGGCAATGGCCGCGTGCCGCTCAAGCAAATCCACCAGCCAGCCACGCGCGGCGAGGCTGGCTGCGGTGGCGCAGCCGGCCAGCCCCGCACCGATGACCAGCGCCCGGCGCTCGGCGGGGCGATACGCAGGGCGAGCGAACCAGGGCTTGCTCGAGGTGTTCGCCGCTGCGCCGAAGGTGCCGCGCATGACTTCCCATTTTTTGCCGAGGCCGGGCACGCGCTTCAT
Organism: Phytopseudomonas daroniae; assembly: GCF_004327275.1. NCBI lineage: Bacteria > Pseudomonadati > Pseudomonadota > Gammaproteobacteria > Pseudomonadales > Pseudomonadaceae > Phytopseudomonas > Phytopseudomonas daroniae. The sequence continues at coordinate 122,059 of NZ_QJUJ01000005.1, read as the reverse complement.
CTGGAAGCCAGCCTCGTTGAGCGCACGGCGAACGTAGCCGGTAGCGGTGAAGGTGCCGAGGGTGGTTTGCGGCGTGCTTAGCCGGGCCAGTTGGGCGAACAGTTCGGGCGTCCACATCTCGGGGTTCTTCGAGGGCGCGAAGCCGTCGAGAAACCAGGCGTCGATACGAGCGTCGAGCTGCGGCAGCATGGCTTGGGCATCGCCGATCAGCAGCGTCAGCACCACCCGGCCGGCATCGAATACCTGGCGCTGAAAGCCTGGGTTGAGACCGACATAGCCATCGAGCAACTGCTCGCTGTAGCGCTGCAACGATGGCCAGAGGGCGAGGGCGCGCTGCAGATCGGCACGGGTGAGGGGGTGTTTTTCAACGCTGACGAAATGCAACCGTGCTCCGGCTGGCGCCTGCTGCTCGAACAGCTCCCAGGCACACAGGAAATTCATGCCGGTGCCGAATCCCGTTTCGCCGATCACCAACTGCTCGCCAGGCCCCAGGGCGGCGAAGCGCTGCGGCAGATCATTGTTGCTCAGGAACACATAGCGGGTCTCTTCCAGGCCGTTGTCCCGGGAGAAATAGACGTCGGCGTATTGGCGCGAGGTGGGCTGGCCCTGTTCGTCCCAGTCGAGTTGTGCGTGTTGATCGGCCATGGTGGTGTTCCGGAGCAGGCAGGGCGGCGATTCTAGCAGGCCGGTGGCGGCGTTGTGGCCGTGGGCGCGGAGGATTCGGTGCCTGATGCCTAAGATTCACGGGTGCAGCTCCACTGCGTCGCCTGGGTTGAGCGAAGCGATACCCGGGGACAGGCCAGTAATGCTGGCTTGCGCTGAAACGTCAACGGCACCTAGGCTGGGCACACATTTCAGGAAGAGGTGCTTATGTTCGAATCCGCCGAGATCGACCACATCATCGACAAGGCCACCTTCGATGCCGAGGAGCAACTGCTGCGCGAGGCACTGCTGGAAGTGCAGTACGCACTGCGTGAGCAGGGGCGGTTCGCGGTGATCATCCTGATCAACGGCATCGAGGGAGCGGGCAAGGGCGAGACGGTGAAGCTGCTCAACGAGTGGATGGATCCGCGCCTCATCCAGGTCAGCACCTTCGATCAGCAGACCGACGAGGAGCTGGCCCGGCCCGTCGCCTGGCGTTACTGGCGGCAGCTGCCACCCAAGGGGCGAATCGGTATCTTCTTCGGCAACTGGTACAGCCAGATGCTGCAGGGCCGTGTGCACGGCGATCTTAAGAAGAATGAGCTGGGCAGGGCCATCGACGGCGCTCTCGGCCTGGAGCAGATGCTCTGTAACGAAGGCACGCTGATCTTCAAGTTCTGGTTTCACCTCTCCAAGAAGCAGATGCACGCGCGCCTGAAGACGCTGCAGGACGACCCCCTGCACAGCTGGCGCCTGAGCCCGCTGGACTGGCAGCAGTCGAAAACCTACGACAAATTCGTGCGCGTCGGCGAGGATGTGTTGCGTCGCACCAGTCGCGACTATTCGCCCTGGTACATCGTCGCCGGGGCGGATGCCAATTACCGTAGCCTGACCGTCGGGCGCATTCTTCTGGACGGTATGCAGGCCGCACTGCGCGGCAGCGGTGAGCGCGCGCCGTTGCCCCATGCCACGCCGCTGATGACTCGCACCGATCAGCACAGCCTGCTCGACAGCCTGGACATGAGCGTGCGCCTGAACAAGGCCGACTACCGTGAGCAACTGACCCGCGAACAGGCGCGCCTGTCGCAGTTGATGCGCGACAAGCGCATGCGTCGCCATGCCTTGATCGCTGTATTCGAAGGTAACGATGCGGCGGGCAAGGGCGGGGCGATCCGTCGGGTCGCCGCCGCGCTGGATCCACGTCAGTACCGTATCGTGCCGGTGGCGGCGCCGACCGAGGAGGAGCGTGCTCAGCCTTATCTGTGGCGCTTCTGGCGGCATATTCCGGCGCGTGGCAAGTTCACCGTGTTCGACCGCTCCTGGTACGGCCGGGTATTGGTGGAACGGGTCGAAGGCTTTTGTGAGCCGGCGGACTGGCTGCGCGCCTACGGTGAAATCAACGATTTCGAGGAGCAGCTCAGCAATGCCGGCGTGGTGCTGGTGAAGTTCTGGCTGGCCATCGATGAGAACACCCAACTGATGCGTTTTCGCGAGCGCGAGGCCAACCCCGTGAAGCGCTTCAAGATCACCGAAGAAGACTGGCGCAACCGCGAGAAATGGTCGCAGTACCGCGAAGCCGTAGGCGATATGGTCGACCGCACCAGTACCCGCCTGGCACCCTGGACGCTGGTCGAGGCCAATGACAAACAGTTCGCCCGGGTAAAAGTGCTGCGCACCATCAACGACGCGTTGGAGGCGGCGTTCGAGAGGGATGAGCGATAGGAGCGTTTTCTGGAGCTGGAGCGCGTTGCTGACGCCCGGCCAGGGGCGCCTGGTGTCGCGATGTGACCGAGGCGGCGAACGGGGTATCGTAATGTGGGATGGCAGCCAGGTGGCGGTAGCGGCCTGTCGTAGGGTGGACGACGCTTTATCCGTCCACCGCTCTGCAATCGCAATGGTGGATGAAAAGAGCGTCATCCACCCTACGGGGTGAACGGCCGCTTCCGCCTTTGAGCGACCACTCAGCCCAATCGATCGAATACGACATCTGATGTGTGACACTCGCCTTGCGGGCGAAGCGCTAGTGGCCATTCAGCGCCGATCCGGCAGCGTCTTCTGCCTGAGGATATACAGGCTCACCAGTACGGCGCTGGTCAGCATGAACGCTCGCGCCCATATCAACGGAACCAGCCAGCAGGAAATGCCGATGCTCAGCCACATCAGGCCGATGGCGTAGACCTTGGCTTTGCGCGGAATGCCTTCACCATTCAGGTAGTCACGAATCCACGGGCCGAGGCGTGGATGTTCGACCAACCATAGATAGAAGCGCCGCGAGCTGCGCATGAAACAGGCGGCGGCCAGCAGCAGGAAGGGTGTGGTGGGCAGCACCGGCAGGAAGATGCCCAGCACACCCAGCGCTACGCTCAGCCAGCCGAGGGTCAGCAGGCTGTAGCGCAGCAGGGGGTTGCGGGTTTCGTAGGGTTCGCGCGCCATATCGATGGCGTCGCCATCAATGATGGCGAGGTTTGAGCAGCGCCGGTTTTTCGTCCGGGGCATTGCACAGCAGGAACAGCGCGGTGAGCAGCTCGGGGATCTGCTCGATCATGCTGTCGACCAGGTCGCGGTCACGGGCAATCTCGGCGAACTCCGGTTGCTCGTCGAACAGGCCCGAGCCGACCATGATCGGCAGCAGCAGCTCGCTGACCTCGTCTTCGGCGTCGTCGAACCACACGGCTTCGCGCAGGAACACGCCTTCCATGAAACCGATGCACCAGCCGCGCAGGTCGGAATCGTCCGGCTCGTCGCCCAGATCCAGGTCGCACGGTACTTCCGGCTCGTCGTCGCTGGCCAGTTGGCGGGCGATATGCGCCTGCAACTGGATCAGGGTGGCTTCGATGTCATCGCGCTCGGCATCGCTGCGGTAATGCGGCGGCTCGGAGAACAGGGCGTCGATCCACTCGCGCGCCTCGACCTTGTCCGGGCAGATGGAAAGGGCGGTCAGGTAACCGTGTGCAGCGACATAGTCCAGCGCTTCTTCGTGCAGATCATCGGCATCGAGGAAGGCTTGCAGACGGGACAGTTGCTCGGCGAAGGACATCGGTGGCTACCTTGAAGAAGTAAACGAGGCTGGATTCTAGCAGGCTGTTGAAAAACTATCTGCGTTGCCGTTGCTTCGTTGAAAGCAGATTCGAAATGCTCATTTACAACTCGTAAACTCCGCTTTCTCATCTGCTTTCGCCTCGCACCGCCTGCCTCGCCTACGTTTTTCAACGGCCTTCTAGTGCAGACCCACCAGCCCGGCCAGAGTTGCAGGCAAAACGGCGTGCTAAACGCTAAAAAACACATCGGTTCCCCGTCGCCGGGAGACACTTGCGTATAATGCCCCGCTTGATTCGGAGACCCTACATGCTCGAGCAGGCGCAACGCATCCTCAAAGACGTATTCGGCTATGACAGCTTCCGTGGCCGCCAGGGTGCGATCATCGAGCGTGTGGCCAGCGGCGGCGATGCGCTGGTGCTGATGCCGACCGGCGGCGGCAAGTCGCTGTGCTTCCAGGTGCCAGCGTTGCTGCGTGATGGGCTGGCCGTGGTGGTGTCACCGCTGATCGCGCTGATGGACGACCAGGTGGCGACCCTGGAAGAACTGGGCGTGGCCGCCGTGGCGTTGAACTCTACCCTGGAGGCCGATCAGCAGCGCGATATCGCCGAGCGTATTCGTCGCGGCGAGATCAAGATGCTCTACCTCGCCCCGGAAAGGCTGGTGCAGCCGCGCATGCTGGCCTTCCTGCAGCAGCTGCAGATCGCTCTGTTCGCCATCGACGAGGCCCACTGCGTGTCCCAGTGGGGGCATGATTTCCGTCCCGAGTACCTGCAACTGGGGCAGTTGGCCGAGCTGTTCCCCGATGTGCCGCGCATCGCCCTGACCGCGACCGCCGACATGCGTACCCGCGAGGAAATCGTCAATCGCCTGCATCTGCAGGACGCAGAGCGCTTCCTGTCCAGTTTCGACCGACCCAACATCTTCTACCGCATCGTGCCCAAGGAGCAGCCGCGCAAGCAGTTGCTGGCGTTCCTGGCCGCCCGCAAGGGGGATGCCGGCATTGTCTATTGCCTGTCGCGCAAGAAGGTCGAAGAGGTGGCGGCTTTTCTGTCCGAACAAGGCTTTCCGGCGTTGCCCTACCACGCCGGCTTGCCGTCGGAGCTGCGTGCTTACAACCAGAAGCGCTTCCTCAATGAGGAAGGCCTTATCATGGTGGCGACCATTGCATTCGGCATGGGCATCGACAAGCCCAACGTGCGCTTCGTCGCTCACCTGGATCTGCCCAAGTCACTGGAAGCCTATTACCAGGAAACCGGACGTGCCGGCCGCGACGGTCTGCCTGCCGATGCCTGGATGGCCTACGGGCTGCAGGACATGATCTTCCTCAAGCAGATGCTGGCGAACTCCGAGGGTGACGAGCGCCACAAGCGCGTGGAGCAGCACAAGCTCGACGCCATGCTGGCGCTCTGCGAGGAAACCCGTTGCCGCCGCCAGGTGTTGTTGGCTTATTTCGACGAAGACATGCCACAGCCTTGCGGGCACTGCGACAACTGCACCGACGGCGTGCAGACCTGGGATGCCACAGAGTCGGCGCGTCAGGCGCTGTCGGCGATCTACCGTAGCGGCCAGCGTTATGGCGTCGGTCACCTGGTGGACATTCTGCTCGGTCGCGACAACGAGAAAATGCGTGGGCTTGGCCACCAGCATCTATCCGTGTTCGGCGTTGGCAGCGCGCTCAGCGAAGGTGAGTGGCGTTCGCTGTTCCGTCAATTGGTGGCGCGTGGTCTGGCGGATGTCGATCTGGAAGGCTATGGCGGGCTGCGCCTGTCCGACAGCTGCCGGCCGTTGTTGCGAGGCGAGGTGACGTTGCAGCTGCGCCGCGACCTCAAGCCGCAGCAGAGTGCCAAGGCTTCGGGCAGCCCGGCACGTCAGTTGGTGCGCGGCGACGAGCGCGAGCAGTGGGAAGCGCTACGTGCCTTGCGCAAGCGCTTGGCCGAAGAGCATGCGGTGCCACCTTACGTCATCTTCCCTGATGCCACGCTGCTGGAAATGCTACGCAGCAAACCCACCACGCTGGCGGAAATGGCCCGCGTCAGCGGCGTGGGAGCGCGTAAGCTGGAGCGTTATGGCGATGCCTTCCTCGAAGTGCTGGCCGGTAACGAGACGCCGCAGCCGGTCGTGGACTTGCGCCATGAACTGGTCAGCCTGGCACGCGCCGGCATGACGCCCGCGCAGATCGCCAATCAGCTCGGCTGTAGCCCGAAGAGCGCTTACTCACTGCTCGCCGAAGCAATCGCTGAGCAGCAGATTTCCCTCGAACAGGCCCTCGATCTGCCCGAAGAGCTGCTCGGTGAGCTTCAGGATGCGTTTCTCGATGGCGAAGGTGAATTGCCGCCTGTGGCGCAAATCAGTCCGCTGTTCGTTGGGCGTGTGGAAGAGGGCGTGCTGCATTGTGTGCGTGCTGCCCTGCAAGCCGAATTCGAAGCCTGATCGGCGATTAGGGTCGCGCAACGGTCATGTGTCGGCCAGGGTGGCAGATGTGCCCGAGACGGCGAACGGGGTAATCGTAATGGGGTATGGCAGCCAAGTGGCGGTAGCGGCCGTAGGGTGGATGACGCTCTTTTCATCCACCATTGCGATCGCTAGGTTGGTGGACGGATCGGGCCGCGCAGGTGAAGCGTCGTCCACCCTACGAATGGCCGTTTGCGCCTTTAAGACCGTAGAATGTAGCCTGGATTAGCCGCAGGCGTAATCCGGGGCCGAAGGCCGTGATCCATGGTTCAACGCGGGTCGCCGACCGGCCGCTACCGCCTTTGAGCAACCACTCATTTGATCTATGAATGTGGCACTAGCGCCACGACAGACACTTATCTCGCAACGACTGCAATCTTGCTCTCTGCCAAAAGCTATGGTTAGCTCGCTAATAATTAGTTTTTGACAATTCCAAGAGTGCCTACATGTCTCATTCCGATCAACACCGTTTTGCCATGCAGTTGGCCCAGCTGTCCCGCTCCTGGCGCGCCGAGCTGGATCGGCGGCTCGCCGGCCTGGGGCTGTCCCAGGCGCGCTGGCTGGTGCTGCTGCACATCGGCCGTTTCGCCGAATTGCCGACCCAGCGTGAGCTGGCCCAGAGCGTTGGCGTCGAAGGGCCGACCCTGGCGCGTCTGCTCGATAGCCTGGAGGCACAGGGGTTGGTCAGCCGTCAGGCGGTGCCCGAGGATCGCCGAGCCAAGAAAATCGCCTTGTGTCCGCCGGCCCTGCCGTTGATCGAGCAGATCGAAGCCATCTCCACGCAGGTTCGCGAGGAGCTTTTCGCCGGCATCGACGAGGACGATCTGCGCCTCTGCCAGCAGGTGCACGCGCGTATTCTGGGTAATCTGGAACGGCGCTGATGCAGGATCTGTCTCTTCTGCAGAGACGCTTTGGGCCACGCTATCCTCAGTATCTGCTGGGTGTGCTGATGCTCGGTAGCATGGCGATGATTCTGGCGTCGACCAGTATCAACGTGGCCCTGCCGGCGATCATGGCCGATTTCCGCATTGGTCGACCTCTCGCCCAGTGGCTGTCCACCGGGTTTCTCGCCGCAATGACCGCTGGCCTGCTGCTGTCGGCCTGGGCTCAGGCACGACTTGGCGCCCGCGCGACGGCGCAAGCCGGCCTCAGTCTGTTTATCGTGACTTCATTGCTCGCGCTGGTGGCAGATGCCGCCTGGCAATTGATTGCCCTGCGCATCATCCAGGGGCTGTGTGCCGGTATCGTCCAGCCGCTGGCGATGGTGCTGATCTTCCAGGTGTTCGCGGGTGGTGGCCGTGGTACCGCGCTGGGTGCCTACGGCCTGGGCGTGATGATCGCGCCGACGCTGGGGCCGACGATTGGCGGCTATCTGGTCGATGGTTTTGGCTGGTACGCGGTGTTCTGGCTGCCTCTGCCGATGTGCGTGCTGGCCATGTTCGCCGGGCAGTTTCTGATGCCCAGCGAGCGGCAACGGGATACACCGTTTCTCGACCTCTGGGCCTTTTGCCTGCTGTGCGTCGGGTTGTTCGCCTGGCTCGGTGCCCTGGCTGAGGCACAGCGCTTCGCCTGGAGTGAGCCGCGGGTCTGGCTGACTGGCCTGATCGGCACCTTGGCGGTAGTCGGCTTTCTGTTGCGCAGTCACTACAGCGCTCGTTCGTTGCTGCCGCTGGGGCTCTGGCGGCATGTCGGCTTTCGCAAGGCCAGTTGGGTAGCGCTCGCCCTGGGCATGGGCTTGTACGGCACCACCTACTTGATTCCCCTGCATGTGCAAACCATCGAAGGCTACAGCGCCGGTTGGGCTGGTTTGCTGTTGCTGCCCACGGGCGTTCTGATGGGCGTGGCGTCCTTTCTTGGCGGGTGGTTGAGCGACCGCTTGTCCACCGCCGTGCTGCTGGTCAGTGGGCTGCTTCTGCTGGCGTTCTCGTCATTCGGGCTCGGCTGGCTGGAGCCAGGCGCATCGTTCCTGGTGCTTTGTTGCTGGGCCTGCGTCGGCCGTATCGGGCTGGGTATCCTGCTGCCCGCGCTGAGCACCGGCGCGCTGGACATCCTGGATCGGGAGCAACTGGCTCACGGAGCGGGCGCCATTACCTTCGTACGTCAATTGGGTGGGGCATTCGGGGTCAATCTGCTGACCTTTTTCCTGGAGTGGCGTCATCGCCAGGAGGGTGGTGATTTCGCTGCCGAGGTAGTGGCCTTCCAGCAGAGTTTTCTGCTTATGGGCGTGCTGTTCGCATTGACCGTGATTGCCGCTTGGAACATTCGGCCGTCACGACGTTGACGTTCTTCGCATGGCTAGCCAAATTTCTGGCTTTTGCGTATGATGGCTAATTGATGGCCTTCAAATAGATCAAACGGGCTGAACGCTCGCAACCCCTTGAATTATTACCACACTCACTACTCGGTGGGGCAAAGCGCGCTTGCCAATCAGCGCTGTGCCACGTCGCATTTTGCAGGACACCCGGCCCGGCTCCGGTTGCTGCAGCTACTTTTCGAGCGGAGTTATCGGGAGCTTTTATGACTCGTGTTCGTCACTTGCTGATCGGTCTGGCATCGGGTTCGGCATTATATTCGGGGCTGGCAGCAGCGCTGGGGCTGGGTGAGATAACCCTGAATTCGGCGCTCAATCAGCCGCTGAACGCCGAGATCGAGCTGCTGGCGGTCGGCGACGACATGGGTGCCTCGGATATCAAGATCGCTCTGGCTCCGGCCGATGCCTTCAATCTCGCTGGCGTCGATCGGCTTCACTTTCTCAATGACCTGCGTTTCAGCCCGGTTCTGCGCGGCGCCAACAGTGTCGTGCGGGTGATCTCCAACCAGCCTGTGCGCGAGCCCTACCTGAACTTCATCGTCGAGCTGAAGCGGCCGGGTGGGCAGTTGTTGCGCGAATATACGGTGCTGCTCGACCCACCGCCGTCCCCTTCCTACAACAGCCAGGCCACAGCGGTCGGCAATGAGCAGTTCACTTCCTACGTGCCACCGCGCCGTACGCCTATCGCCAGCCGTGGGGAGCGTTATCAGGTCGCCAGCGGTGAGAGCCTGTGGACGATCGCTTCCAAGCTGCGTGTCGAGGGTAATCGGATCTCCCTGCAGGATCTGATGCTGGATATCCACGCGCTCAATCCGCAGGCTTTCAGCAACGGCGACATCCACCGCCTGCGCGCCGGGAGTTCGCTGCTGTTGCCGGATCATGCACGGATGCCGGAGGCTGCACCGAGTCAGCCTGTGGAGGCTGGCGCTGCACCACGTCCTGAAGCGCCTGCGGAAATCATCCCGGATACCGCGCCTCAACAGCCTGCCGAGCCGCAGGTGGAAGTCATCGCGCAGATCCGCCGTGTGGAAGATGAAGTGGCCAACCGCGCTGCCGAGAACCTGCAACTGCAGCGGGATCTGCTGGTGATGCAGAGCCAACTGCACGATCTGATGACGCGTATGGAAGCGCGTGACCAGCAGATTGCCCAGTTGCTGGAGCAGCTCGCCCAGCGCCCGGCTCCTGCCGCGTCTCCCGCAGAAAGTGCTGCGCCGGCAGCCGTTCAGGAGCCCGTTGCAGCAGCCGCACAGCAGGCTGTCGCTGAAGGTTTCTGGAGCCTGTGGACTGTGCTGCTGTCATCGGTGCTGGCGCTGTTGGCTCTTGTACTGCTGCTGTTCAAGCGTAAGCGCAAGCCTGAACCCGACGCTGTTGCCGAGCCTCTGGTTGTCGCGCCGTCGCCGATACGCTCACCGGTTGTCGCGCGAACCGAGCCGAACACCACCGACCCGTTGGAAGGCGCCAATATCTACATCGCCTATGGTCGTCTGGGGGAGGCCGTAACCGCATTGCGTCAGGCTTCCCTGGCCAACCCGCAACGACTGGATATTCGTTTCCGTCTGCTCGAAGTGCTGGCTCAACAGGGCAGCATCGCCGCCTTCGCCGAAGAAGAAACGAAGCTGCGTCAGGCCGGTTTCGATGGCGTGCGCATCGATCAGCTCAAGGGCCGTTACTCGGCGCTGTTCGCGCTGCCGCTGGAAACGCCGGAGTCCTTCGATTCGCTGGTACCTCTGGAAGGCCTGGATGAACTGACACTCGAGTTGGACGATGTTCCTGCGCCGGAGCAGAAGAGTCAGGGCGACGATTCCCAACTGAACCTGGACAACCTGTCTCTGGACGCCGACTGGGATCTGCTCAGTCCTTTCGTGCCTGGGCGCAAGAAACGTGATGTCGAAGTCGAAAGCGCTCCTGCGCCGAGTGCCGAGCAGTCGACCGATATTCTCGGTCACGACGCCCGCAGCCCGTTCGCCAGCTCGATGCTGGTCGAGGAAGAAGGCCCCGAGGATGAATGGCTGGAGCTGGATCCGTTACCTGCGGATGCAGCCGATGGGCTCGACCGTTTCGTCGCCAACCACGAGAACCTGACCAGGCTCAATCTGGCGATGGCCTACATCGAACAGGACGATCTGGAGGCCGCCTGCGACGTCCTCAACGAAGTGCTCAGCGAAGGCGACGAGGAGGAGAAGCAGGAAGCTCGCGAGTTGCTTGCACGCATCGCCTGATCCTTCTTGCCCTCGAATGGTCTGGCGCTAATATGGTCGCCTCAGCCGTGGAGCCGTTTCATGACCCAGACCAAAGCCGAAGTGACCATCACCTATTGCACCCAGTGTCAGTGGCTGCTGCGCGCCGCCTGGTTGGCTCAGGAGCTGCTGTCCACCTTTGCCGACGATCTCGCCAGGGTGAGCCTGGAGCCGGCTACCGGCGGTACGTTCCGCATCCTGTGCAACGGCGTGCAGATCTGGGAACGCAAGACCGATGGCGGCTTTCCCGAAGCCAAGGTGCTCAAGCAGCGGGTGCGCGATCAGATCGACCCGGCCCGGGATCTGGGCCACAGCGATCGGCCCGCGGCAGGCTAGTGTCGTCACACATCAAATGTCGTATCCGAGCGACCGGCGAAAGGGGTGAAAGCCGCCGTAGGATGGGTGAAACCCATCATTGGCCTAGGCGGCGTTCAATGCACTACGTGTGGTCATGCCAGGCGGGCGCCATTGGCTAGCGGCTTGTCGAAGCTGGCCAGCACGACCTTGCCGTCGCGGTCATAAGCGCCGGTGACCAGTACTTCGGAGCGTACGCCGGCGATGCGTTTGGCGGCGAAGTTGCAAACGCATAGCACTTGGCGCCCCAGCAGATCGTCGATGCTGTAATGGGCCGTGAGCTGTGCGCTGGAGGTTCGTGTGCCCAGCTCGCCGAGATCCACCTGCAGCACATAGGCAGGCTTCAGCGCTTTCTCGTTGGGGGCCGCGCTGATGATGGTGCCGACGCGCAGCTCGACGCGTTCGAAGTCCTGCCACTCGATGATTTGCATGCTATGCCTCCTGTTTTGGCCGCACTTTAACGGGGCCAAACAGGATGGGCTGTCGCAGGACTGGCGTTATTTGTCGCGAGGCTGGCGCTCGCGCAAAACCTTGGGCGTTTCGCCGAAATGCCGGGAGAGGGCAGCGGTAAAGGCGCTCTGCGAGGTGTAGCCGACCCGCGCGGCGATCTCGCCGACACTGAGGCGGCTGTTGTGCAGCAGTTGGCGGCCCAGACGCAGGCGTTTGTCGCGCACGTAGGCCATGGGCGTGAGCCCTGTCTCGTCGAGAAAGCGGTTGTGAAAACGCGCGGTGGAAAGCCCGGCAAGGCTGGCCAGGTCAGCCACCTGAATGGGATGGGCCGCGTGTCGCTCGATGTAGGCATTGAGCGCCGTCAGCGGCAGGCCGGCGCAAGGGCGTACATGCGTTTCTGCATTGAGGCTGGCGAGTAGCAGAATCGCGCCCTGGCGGGCGATTAGCGGATCGTTGATCGAGCTGGCGGCAAGCCAGTTGACCAGGCCGTTTTGCGTCACCGACAGCTCGATTTTTTGCGGAGCTTCCAGCAGGCGGCGGCTGGCATCGGCATGGTTGCCCAGATGATGTTCCAGCCAATTGCCAGCGGGCACGTCGAGCACCAGGCATTCGCTGCCGTTGCGACTGTCGCAGGCGTGGCGTGCACCCGCAGGCACTACGGCGAGGATCTGCCGGCTGATGCGGCTACCCAGACCCGCAACCTCGAACTGCAGATGGCCGCTCAGGCCGAAAACCAACTGGGCATGGTCGTGCTCGTGGCAGACGATGTCCTGGTGATAATGGCGCACTGACAAGAGCGATGACATGGCGGAACTCCTCGACGGATAGCGCCAGTTTACTCCTCGAAGCGGGTTCCTGGATGCCGGTAGTTGGAGAGGGGGCTGCGAAAACAGCGGTGTCAGTACCGCCCTGGCATCGCCGCTGTCATCGAATCGCCATGCCACGTTCACATTCATTTCACCGCTTTCGCGCAAGCTCGGCCGAAAATCTGCCGGAGATCGCCCGATGAGCATCGCACAACTGGTAAGGCCGAGCCGCAAGCAACGTGTCCGTACGCTGTGGATTTCCGATGTGCACCTGGGCACACGCGATAGCCAGGCCGAGCACCTGGCGGCTTTTCTCAAGCGTTACCAGGCCGAGCGCATCTACCTGGTGGGCGACATCATCGACGGCTGGAAGCTGCGCGGCGGTATCTACTGGCCACAGGCGCATACCAATGTGATCAGGCGCCTGCTGACCATGAGCAAGCGCGGCACTCAGGTGATCTACGTCACCGGCAATCACGACGAGTTCCTGCGCCGCTATTCGCAGCTGTTGCTGGGCAACATCCAGCTGGTCGACGAGGCCGAGCATGTCACCGCGGATGGTCGGCGTCTGCTGGTGATCCACGGCGACCAGTTCGACGTGATCACCCGCTATCACCGCTGGCTGGCCTTTCTCGGCGACTCGGCCTACACCTTCACCCTGGTACTCAATCGCTGGCTCAACCACTGGCGGCGCCGCTACGGTTACGGCTACTGGTCGCTGTCCGCCTACCTCAAGCACAAGGTCAAGACGGCGGTGAACTTCATCAGTGATTTCGAGGAAGCCATCACCCACGAATGCGCTCGTCGCGGCTTCAACGGCGTGGTGTGCGGGCATATTCACCATGCCGAGATTCGTAAGCTGGGCGATGTCGAGTACCTCAACTGTGGCGATTGGGTCGAATCCTGCACCGCGTTGATCGAGCATCCGGACGGCCGCATCGAGTTGTACCGCCTGGCCGACGAGCAAGAGCGGCTGGCGAAACTGCAGGCGGACAAGGTCGCGGTCATCGAGCCGGCAGCATGAGGCTGCTGATCGTCACCGACGCCTGGGCGCCGCAGGTCAATGGCGTGGTCACCAGTCTGCAGGCACTGGTCAGCGAATTGCGGGACATGGGGCACCATGTCGAAGTCCTCTCGCCTGGAGCGTTTCGCTGCGTGCCCTGTCCGAGCTACCCGGAGATTCCCCTGGCGTGGAACCTCTGGCGGGTCGGCGCGGCCATCGAGGCGTTTGCTCCGGATTGCGTGCACCTGGCGACCGAAGGGCCGTTGGGCTGGGCCGCCCGGCGCTGGTTGCTGCGCCGAGGGCTGGCCTTCTCCAGCGCCGTGCACACCCGCTTTCCCGAATACCTGAAGACCCGTTGTCCGTGGCTTCCGCTGGGCTTGGGCTATGCCTACCTGCGTCTGTTTCATCGCCCTAGCCAGGCGGTGCTGGTGACTACCGAGCGATTGCGTACGGGACTCGCCGATCGGGGGCTTGAGCGCCTGGTGCTATGGCGCAAGGGCGTGAACACACGCTTGTTCGCACCCGAGACTCAGGCTTCGACGCCAGTGACGGCAGTGTTTCTGTACGTGGGCCGTATTGCGCCGGAGAAGAACCTGCAGGCGTTTCTCGATCTGGATCTGCCGGGCGAGAAATGGGTGGTCGGCGACGGGCCGCAGCGTCAGGCGCTGCAGCAAACCCATGGGCAAGTGAAGTTCTTTGGCTACCGGCATGGAGAGGAACTGGCCGAATTCTATCGCCGCGCCAGTGTGCTGGTGTTTCCCTCGCAGACCGATACCTATGGTTTGGTGATGCTGGAAGCCCAGGCCTGCGGAACGCCAGTGGCGGCCTTTGCCGTACCGGGGCCGCTGGATGTGGTGGTGCCGGGGGTGACCGGCGTGCTTGGTGACGATCTGCGCCAAGCCTGCCTGGCGGCGCTGGAGCTGGATCGGGCGCAGTGTGCGGAGGAGGCGGGACGGCAGTCCTGGCGCGCATCGGCCATCGAATTTCTGGCCCGTCAGCCACTGCTTAGCGGCGAACCGATGACCGCTGATTTACCGGGACGAGTCGCCCGCAGTTACTGAATGCCGAGCGAGGAGCGTCACATGATGATCTTGTCGCGCAGCTTCTCGGCAGCCTGCTGCAGGGCCTGGATGACCCGCTCCTTGTCGAAGTTCTGAATGCCATTGGTATCCAGGTACATGGAAAAGCCGGGCAGTTCATGCTCGAGGAAGGTGGAGCTGGCGCCCAGGTCACGGCGGAAGTCCACCACCTGGTAGATCTGCACCGGCCGGGTGAAGCCCTTGACGTTGATCTGGCCCTTGTCGCGGCACATGATCACGTCCTTGATCAGCGAGTAGGTCTCGTGGGAGATCAGGATCTCGCCGGACTCGGCGGCGCTTTCCAGTCGACTGGCGAGGTTCACGTCGCGACCGATGATGGTGTAGTCCATCCGCGTATCGGCACCGAAGTTGCCGACGGTGCAGTAACCGGTGTTGAGACCCATGCGGATCTCCAGGGGCTTGGTGATGCCCTGGGCACGCCAGTGCTGGCGCAGTACCTTCATGTGCTTGCGCATGGCGATGGCCATCGAGACGGCGGCCATGGCGTCCTTCTTGGCACCCTGGCTGCTTGGGTCGCCGAAGAACACCATCACGCTGTCGCCGATGAACTTGTCGATGGTGCCGCCGAACTTCATGCAGATCTTCGACATCTCGTTGAGATAGGTATTGAGCAGATCGGTAAGGGCTTCGGCTTCCAGCTCTTCGGACAGCTCGGTGAAACCGCGGATGTCGGAGAAGAACACCGTGAGCTTCTTGCGCTGGGTTTCCAGACGCACGTGTTTCTTGCCGCTGAAGATCGACTCCCACACCTGGGGCGACAGGTATTTGGCCAGGTTACGGGCCAGGCGTGCGGCCTTTTCCTGCTCACGCTTGATCTCGATACGCACCTGAGTCAGGCGTATGCCCTGCTGATGGACGAAGTAGGCGTTGATGCAGATATACAGCATGGTGAATACGCTGCTGACCAAGGCCACCAGAGCCGGAGTTTCCGGCACCACGCGCAGATCGGTGAGCGAGGAGGTGAGCAGGGAGCCGCTGAAGGCCACCAGCAGCGCCAGGCCCATGTCGCGCAGGCCGCCCACGATCAGGGCGCTGAAGGTCAGGGTGAGCAGGCACATCAGGCTGGGGACTACCGAGAACCCCAACAGCACCGCGACGGCACCACAGTGCAGGGCATCGATGAACATCAGGGACATGACGGTACGGTGTGGCTGTTCATCCCTGAAGCGTTTGCTCAGCCAGTACGCCAGGTGCGGGTAGAGCAGGGCGTACGGCACCATCCACAGAATGTCCTGGCTGAACACCTGGATATAGGTGCCGGCGGCGACGCTGGCGGCCACGGCAATGTAGGCCAGCACGCGCGAGTAATACTCGCGTGTGGGCAACGTTGGCAGTCCGCTTGGTGCGGATGAAAGAGTTGCATTCATTCGTTGCTGATGATCCCTGCCGAGAGTCCGACTGCATTACCGGACGCCAGGCTGGAAGCGGCGTGCGGGCGGAGCCAGCGGAAAAGCGGGATCATATACGCTGGGGCCAAGACCGGCAAAGCCGGAGTGCCATAAGACACCGAACGGTCATATTGACCCGCCTGCCGGTCTTTTCCGTTGAGGATGCTTAAAAGCGGATTCGGCCGGTGAGGGCATCCTTGAACATCACCCAATCGCCCATCAGCGAATAGAGCGGATACTGGAACGTGGCCGGGCGGTTGCGCTCGAAGACGAAGTGGCCCACCCAGGCGAAACCATAGCCGATGACCGGCAACGCCAGCAGCCAGACCCATTGCTGGCTGATCAATGTATAGCCCAGCACCACGAGTATCAGGAGGCTGCCAAGGTAATGCAGGCGCCGGCAGATCGGGTTGCTGTGTTCCTGCAGGTAGTAGGGATAGAACTCGGCGAAGGAGTGGAATCGCTCGTGGGGCTGGCTGTTCATCGACGGCTTCCTGTTGTTATGTGAGGAAAGTTTAGGTCGATTCCGGGCGCTCGTGACGCCCGGTCGTCCTGTCAATGCCGCCAGAAAGCAGGCATCAGCAAGACCAGCACGGTGAGGATTTCCAGGCGCCCCAGCAGCATGCCCAGGGTCAGCAGCCACTTGGCCATATCCGGCAGGCTGGCGTAGGTGCCGGCCGGGCCGATTATCGGGCCCATGCCTGGGCCGACGCCGGCGACCGTGCTGGCAGCGCCGCTCAGCGCGGTGATCCAGTCCAGGCCGCACAAGGTCAGCGCCAGGGCCAGCAAGGCGATAGTGATGGTGAAGAAGAAGGAGAAGGTGAGAATCGAGCGGACGATGTCTTCATCCAGGCGGTGGCGGTTGTACTGCTGCTTGATCACCGCGCGGGGGTGCACCAGTTGCATCAGGTTGGCCTTGAGCAGGATGTAGGCGACCTGGAAACGGAAGATCTTCAAGCCACCGGCGGTGGAGCCGGAGCAGCCACCGATAAAGCCCAGGTAAAAGAACAGCATCCCGGCGAAACCGCCCCACAGCGAGTAATCGCCGAGCGCGAAACCGGTGGTGGTCATGATCGAGGTGGTGTTCACCGCCACGTGGCGCAGGGCATCGAGCCAGTGCAGATCGGTGGTCAGGTAGTACCAGGTGCCGAGAATCAGCCAGGTGCCCATGAGAATGGCGAGAAAACCGCGTACCTGCTGGTCGCCAAGCACCGCGCCGAAGTTGCCGCGCAGGGTCGAGACGTAGAGTACGAACGGCAGGCTGCCGAGGATCATCAACACCACGGCCATCCAGTGCACGGCCGGTTGCGTCCACTTGGCCAGGGACAGATCCGAGGTGGAGAAGCCGCCCGTGGAGATGGCCGACATGCTGTGATTGATGGCATCGAAGAGGCTCATGCCGGCCAGCCAGAAGCCCAGGCAGCCGAGCAGGCTGATGCCCAGGTAAGCCACCACCATGTACTTGGCCACCATGTGCGAGCGCGGCATGACCTTGTCGGAACGATCCGAGGACTCGGTCTGGAACAGGCGCATACCGCCGATGCGCAGCATCGGCAGAATGGCCACGGCCATGGCGATGAAGCCGATACCGCCCAGCCAGTGCAGCATGGAGCGCCAGATCAGGATGCCCGGTGACATGTTGTCCAGGCCGATCAGTACGGTAGCCCCGGTGGCGGTGATGCCCGACATGCTCTCGAAGAAGGAGTCGGTGTAACTCATGTGCTGGGTGAACATGAATGGCAGGGCGGCGAAGATGCACACCATCAGCCAGCTCGAGACCGTCAGCAGGTACATGTCGCGGGGGCGCAGATGAGCGTCCTTGGGGCGCCCGCGGACGATCATCGACAGCCCGGCGACAAAGGTGATCAGGCTCGACCAGATGAAGGGGTTCAGTTCAGATGCCCGATCGAAGGCTATCAGGGTCAGCATGGGGCCGGTCATGCCGATGGCCAGGGTGATCAGGAAGATGCCGTTGATGAACGCGATGAGTCTTAGGGTTGGCCAGGCCATCGGGTTTGTTCCGCGAAAAAGTGGCGCCATTCTACCTTTGCCACCGGTGCTGTAAACCTGCCAGCCAGCCTGCTTTCATCGCCTTTCAGTGGGGCCTTTCAACGCTATGGCGGCGAATGGATTACGCCCTCAGGTAGTGGCCCTTGCCGCAATCGCATCGCTCCGAGGCGAACTGGTCGCTGCACGCGATCCCGTAGGAACCGGCTTGCTGGCGATTGGCGGCCGTGACGCAAATTTGCAGAACGGCCAACGCCGCATCGCCCGCAAGGCTAGTGTCGCGACAACGGTCATATGTCGGCCAGGATGGTCGATGTGCCCGAGGCGGCGAACGGGGTATCGTAATGTCGGATGGCAGCCATGTGGCGCAAGCGGACGGTCGTAGGATGGGTCGGGCCGCGCAGGTGAAACCCATCGGAAATTGATGGGTTTCACCCATCCTACGGGCTGTAGAACGTAGCCTGGATTAGCCGCAGGCGTAATCCGGGGCCGAAGGCCGTGATCCATGGTTCAACGCGAGTCACCGACCGGCTGCTTCCGCCTTTGAGCGACCACTCAGCCCAATCGCTCGGATACGACATTTGATGTGTGAGCCCCCCGCAGCTCCCGGTGCGGCGGATTCAGGTAGTACCGTAGCGTCGCGCTTTCGCGGCGATCGGAAGCCTTGGCTCATGCTTCGGTAGCTTGGCTGTTAGAATTCCGTTCTTTTTCCTGGAGGTGAGCCGATGGATGCCCTCGATGCGCTGATCAACCGTGTCTCCGTTCCCCGCCTGGTCGAGCCAGCGCCGACCGCCGCTCAGCGTGAACAGCTGTTTCGCGCCGCGTTGCGGGCGCCGGATCACGGGCAACTGCGCCCTTGGCGTTTCCTGACCATCGAAGGGGAAGCCCGGCATGCGTTGGGCAAGCTGTATGCCGAAGCGCTGGCTGCCAAGTCGGCCGAGGTGAGTGAGGAGGCCCTGGCCAAGGCGCGCAATATGCCATTGCGGGCTCCCTTGCTGGTGGTGGTCATCGCCCGCGTGCAGGAGCACCCGAAGGTGCCGGCTCAGGAGCAGGTGTTGGCTGCTGGTTGTGCCGCTCACGGCATTCTGCTCGCCGCCCATGCGCAGGGCATCGGTGCGGTGTGGCGCACGGGTGAGCTGTCCCACGATCGCCATGTCGATGCCGGTTTGGGGCTCGCTGCGAACGAGCGGATCGTTGGCTACCTCTATCTGGGTACGCCGGAGCGGGAGCTGCGTACGCCACCGCAGTTGGCCGTCGAGGATTATGTCAGCGCTTGGCCGGGCAACGCATAAAGTCCTGATTGGTCAATAAAAAACAGCAGTGGAAGCGAGAACCGTATGCCGCTCCCAACTGCCTGCGTTAAACAGGTATCTCCAGTGGCAGCACCAGTTTGGCGCTGAAGCCGCCGTCCGGGTGATTCTCCAGTTGCAGGCGGCCGCCATGGCGTTCTGCGGCTCGGCGGGCGATGGCCAGGCCCAGGCCGTGGCCCGCTGCGCTCTGCCCGGGGGCGCGGAAGAATGGCTCGCCGAGTTGCGCCAGATGCTGCTCGGCCACGCCAGGGCCGTGGTCGCGAACTTCCAGATACACCTCATCGGCGCGGCGTACGAAGTTCAGCTCGATGGGCTGCCCCTCGGGGTTGAAACGCAGTGCATTGCGCAGCAGGTTATCCAGCGCACGTTCGAGCATGGCCGGCCAGCCGTGCAGATGCATGCCCGGCTGTAGACTGACGTCCAGTTGCTGCGCGGGGTAGCTGAGCTTCACGTCCTCGCGCAGCTTGCCGGCCAATTGCGCCAGGTCGATGGGTTGCGCCGAGCCAGGTTCTGCGTCGAGGCGGGCGAGGGCGAGGATTTCGCTGATCAGGTCTTCCAGGCGGTCGCATTCACGGATCAGGCGTGGCCAGAGCTTCTCGCGTTCTGCGGGTTCGGCGCGCTCTGCCAGCGCCAGAGCGATGCGCAGCCGCGCGAGGGGCGAACGCAGCTCGTGGGAAACGTCGCGCAATAGCTGGCGCTGGCTACCGATCAGATCCTGCAAGCGCGCGCCCATGCGGTTGAAGTCGTTGGCCAGCACTCCCAGTTCGTCACGGCGATTGGCCAGGCGCGCCAGGCTGTTCTGCTGGTAGGCGGTCTGGCCGAGGTCATGTACGGCGCCGCGCAAACGATCAAGCGGGCGAGTGATGGACAGGGTCAACAGCAGGCTGAATAGGGTCAGTACCACCAGGGCGATGCCCAGGGCGCTCAACGGCCAGAGCAGGCTGCCGCGGTGCCAGGCATCCAGTTCCGGATGCGGAATGCGGTAGATGAACAGGTAGGTTTCGCCGCTCGATGGGCTGGTGTAGTCGGTGCTCAGGCGCCGCCAGGGCAAGCGTCGATCGCCCTCGTTGCGCTCTTCGAAGGCGGCTGCTCGTGCGGGAAAGGTGCCGCGCACCAGGGGCTGGCCATTTTCGGAAAGTACTTGGGTATCGATGCGAAAGCGTCGCTTGCGCATATCCAGTACATCCTGGGCTGCACGCACGCCTTGGCTTTCATAGGCCTGAACCCACTGTTCCGGCAGGCTTTGCAGCGCCGGGTGCTGGTTGAGAATCCAGGCGTCCTGATTAAGGGCGCGGCCGAGCAGCATGGACAAACCGGCTACCACGGCTATCGCCAGCCAGAAGCTGGCAAGGATACGCCAGAACAATGAGCGCACGAGAGCTCCTTGAGAAAGGGGCGGCCTCGTGCAGTCGCACGCGGCAGCTGGTTTGGACGGGTGAAACGGCGACACCCACGCAAGGGTGGGTGTCGGTTTTGGCGCTGGGTTCAGCTGGCTTTCTTCTGCTGGGATTTCCAGGTTTCAAAGGCTTCGCGGTCGGCCTTGCGCTCTTTCATCTTGGCGGCTTTTTCGTCGAAAGTCTTCTGCTGCTCCGGTGTCAGCAGGGCGCGGATGGCAGCCTGTTGCTTGTCACGGGACGCCTTGCGTTCGGTTTCCAGTGCGGTCTTTTCTGCGGCTGGCAGTTTGTCCAGGTAGCGCAGGGTCAGCTCGCGATCGTTCTTCATCTGCTCGCCCAGCAGTTTGCGTACCTGGCGCTGTTGATCCTTGCTCAGATCCAGTTCATGGAAGAACCGTGGGCCGTGATCACTGCCCGGGCGATGGTCGCCACCAGGGGCAGCCATTGCCAGCGTCGGCAGGGTCATGGCGAGGAGCAGGGCGGTCATGGTCTTGCGCATGGTGTATCTCCTTGTCTCGAAACCGGCCAGTTGCCGGATGTGCCCAGATTAGGGGTTTCAAGGTAAGGCGCAGTCAGCCAAGGTAAAGGCAGGGTAAAGAGAAACCGGGCTGTGTAAATCGCTCAGAACCTGTTCACGATCTGCTGCGTGTCGCCTGCAGACGTAACAGGTGCGACTGCAACAAGGCGGGAGCGGACGTAGGATGGGTGAAACCCATCGGCATATTGATGGGTTTCACCCATCCTACGAGCTGTTCATGATCTGTTGCGTGTCGCCTTCGTAGGGTGGACGACGCTTCATCCGTCCACCACCACGCGATCGCAATGGTGGATGAAAAAAGCGTCGGCTACGCGCCCCGATCCACCCTACGTCTGCTTTCGCCTTGTAGCGTCCTGTCAGGCTTCTGGCTCGGGAGACGTTGAACAGGCTCTCAGATTGCGTAGTAATAGCCGCGGCTGCGCAGGGCGATGATGCGTTGGCGGCCGTCCGGGTGCGGGCCGATCTTCTTGCGCAGGTTGCTGACGTGCATGTCCAGGCTGCGGTCATAGAGGGTCAGCTTGCGGCCAAGAGCCAACTGCGCCAGCACCTGCTTGTCCACCGGCTCGCCGGGCTGCTTGAGCAGGGCTTCCAGCACACGGCTTTCGGACAGCGTGAGGACGATTTCCTGGCCATCCTCGCCAAGCGCAACCACGCCGCGTGCCGAACTGAAGCGCAGGTCGCCCAGTTCCAGCTGGCTCGAGGTTGCCGGTGGCAGGCTGCGGCGCAGCACGGCGCGCAGGCGGGCGGTCAGCTCGCGAGGGTCGCAGGGTTTGGCCAGGTAATCGTCGGCGCCCAGTTCCAGGCCGAGAATCCGATCCAGCGGCTCGCCGCGGGCGGACAGCATCAGCACCGGTAGCTCCGGGTGCTCGCTGCGCAGCTGTTTGAGCACCTCCAGGCCACTGCCGTCGGGCAGCATCACGTCCAGCACCACGGCATCGGGGGCATTTTGCGCGAGCGCCTGGCGGGCGCTCTGGCCATCGTGGCAGGCGGTGACCTGAAAACCTTCCTGGGTCAGCCAGCTGGCCAACAGATCACAGAGTTCGACATCGTCGTCGATCAGCAGCAGATTGCTCATGGTAAGAGGTGAAGATTCCCAATCAGACTGCCTTTCAAGGCAGCACGTGTTTGAACGGCTTGACCACCACTTCGGCGTAAACGCCGGCATCGCGGTAAGGATCGGCATCGGCCCAGGTCTTCGCTGCATCCAGCGACTCGAACTCGGCGACGATCAGGCTGCCGCTGAAACCTGCCGGGCCTGGATCGTTGCTGTCGACGGCCGGGTTCGGGCCGGCGAGAATCAGCCGTCCTTCGGTTTTCAGTTTTTCCAGGCGTGCCAGATGGGCTGGGCGTACGGAGAGACGACGTTCCAGGGAGTTTTCCACGTCGGTGGCGATGATGGCGTAGAGCATGTCGATCCTTGTGTTCGGAAACATCGGGAGGGAAGGCTGTGCAGTGCCAGCAAGAATCCGCGAGCCGGGGCATAATAACAAACATGAATCATCGGGAAAGCGCCCCTTATGCAGGTTGATCTTCACTGTCACAGCACCGCCTCGGATGGCGCCTTGCCGCCTGCCGAGGTGGTCGCGCGCGCGCACGGGCGTGGTGTTCACATGCTGGCGCTGACCGACCACGACACCCTCGAAGGTCTCGACGAGGCCAGCGCTGCGGCTAAAACGCTGGGGGTGCGGCTGGTCAATGGCATCGAGCTGTCCTGCACCTGGGGCGGTGCGACCATCCATGTGCTCGGCTATGCCTTCGATAGTGATGCGCCAGCATTGCGCCAGGCGATCGCCGACCTGCACCAGGGCCGCTGGTTGCGCGCCGAGGAGATATCCCGGCGCCTGGCGCTCAAGGGCATGGACGGTGCACTGGAAGGCGCGCGTGCCATTCAGCAGGCCCAGGGCGAGAGCGGTAACGCGCCGGCGCGACCGCATTTCGCCGAGTTCCTGGTGCGCGGCGGCTACGTCAAGGATCGCGCCGATGCGTTTCGCAAGTGGCTGGGTTCCGGCAAACTGGGCGACGTCAAGCAGCACTGGCCAACGTTAGATGAAACGCTCGAGACCCTGCGCCAGTCCAACGCGTGGATCAGCCTGGCTCATCCGTGGCAGTACGATTTCACCCGCAGCAAGCGGCGCAAGCTGGTGACAGCCTTTGCGGCGGCTGGGGGCCATGCGTTGGAAGTGGTCAACGGTATGCAGCCTGCGGAGCAGGTCGGTGGCCTGGCGATCCTCGCGCGCGAGTTCGGTCTGCTGGCCAGCGTCGGCAGCGATTTTCACGCGCCGGGCGATTGGTCGGAACTGGGACTGTACCGACCGTTGCCTGATGATCTGTCACCCATCTGGACGCGGTTCGCCTGTTCCCCGTCTGCCGATGCCGTTTGAGAGCCCCTAGCCATGAGCCAGTTTTTCCAGATCCATCCGGAGAGTCCTCAGGCCCGCCTGATCAAGCAGGCGGTCGAAATCATCCGCAATGGCGGAGTGGTGGTCTATCCCACCGACTCGTCCTACGCGGTGGGTTGCGTGATGGGCGCCAAGAGCGCTCTGGAGCGCATTCGCCGTCTGCGCCAGCTCGATGACAAGCACAACTTCACCCTGGTGTGCCGCGACCTGTCGCAGCTCAGCACCTTCGCCAAGGTCGACACCGCGGCCTTTCGCCTGCTGAAGAACCACACCCCGGGCCCCTACACCTTCATCCTCAACGCCACTCGGGAAGTGCCGCGCATGCTGCTGCATCCCAAGCGCCGCACCATCGGCCTGCGTGTGCCCAATCATCCGATTGCATCGGCGCTGCTGGAGGAGCTGGGCGAAACGATGATGAGCGTCAGCCTGATCCTGCCTGGCGAGGAACTGCCGATGAGCGATCCCTACGAGATGCGCCAGATGCTCGAGCATCAGGTGGATCTGATCATCGATGGCGGTTTCGGTGGGCTAGAGGCTTCCACGGTGATCAGCCTGGTGAACGACGAGCCCGAGGTGATCCGCGTCGGCTGTGGCGATCCGTCGCCGTTTACCGAACAGCGCTGAGCCGATGTCGAACCCTGCCGAACACGTCGACAGTCAGGCTGGCACCCAGCAGGAGCTGCCCTTCGCGCTGGTCTACGGCCAGGCGCTGACCGAACTGCCGGTGGATCTGTACATTCCGCCGGACGCCCTGGAGGTGTTTCTCGAAGCCTTCGAAGGGCCGCTGGATCTGCTGCTCTACCTGATCCGCAAGCAGAACATCGACGTACTCGACATCCCCGTGGCGGAGATCACCCGCCAGTACATGGGCTATGTCGAGCTGATGCACAGCGTGCGTCTGGAACTGGCCGCCGAGTATCTGGTGATGGCCGCCATGCTCGCCGAGATCAAGTCACGCATGCTCCTGCCGCGCTCGGCCGAAGCCGAGGCGGAGGAAGACGATCCGCGTGCCGAACTGATCCGCCGGCTGCTGGAGTACGAACGCTACAAGGCGGCCGCCGAAGGTATCGACACCCTGCCCAGGGTTGGCCGCGACCTCATCGTGCCGCGGGTCGAGGCGCCCGAAGCGCGAGCGCGCAAGCTGCTGCCCGAGGTCAGCCTGCAGGAGTTGCTGGTGTCCATGGCCGAAGTGCTGCGCCGCGCCGACATGTTCGAGAGCCATCAGGTCAGCCGCGAGGCGCTGTCGACCCGCGAGCGCATGAGTGAAGTGCTGGAGCGCCTGAAGGGCGGCGCATTCGTGCCCTTCGTCGAGCTGTTCGGCGCCGAGGAAGGGCGCCTCGGTGTGGTGGTGACCTTCATGGCAATTCTCGAACTGGTCAAGGAGTCGCTGGTCGAGCTGGTGCAGAATGAAGCTTTTGCCGCCGTGCATGTGCGCTTGCGTATCGACGCTGGCGAGCAAGAGCAGGAGGAGCCTGTCTAAATGCTAGACTCGCGTGCTCTCGTTTCCCTTGCCTACGGCTGGTAGCCCTCGACGATGAATCTGTCCGACCCTCGCCAACTTTCCACCCTGCTCGAAGGCCTGCTGCTGGCAGCCGGCAAGCCGCAGTCCCTGGAACGGCTGATGGAGCTGTTCGAAGAAGCCGAGCGACCCGAAGCGGATGTGTTCAGAAAGGCCCTGGCGATTCTGGGGGGCAGCTGCAAGGGGCGGGCATTCGAACTCAAGGAAGTGGCCTCCGGCTACCGGCTGCAGATTCGTGAGAGTTTCTCCCCCTGGGTTGGCCGTTTATGGGAAGAGCGCCCACAGCGCTACTCCCGCGCCATGCTCGAAACCCTGGCGCTGATCGCCTACCGTCAGCCGATCACCCGCGGCGAGATCGAAGAGATTCGCGGCGTGGCGGTCAACAGTCAGATCGTCAAAACCCTGCAGGAGCGCGAGTGGATTCGCGTGGTGGGCTATCGGGATGTTCCCGGTCGCCCGGCAATGTTCGCCACCACCAAGGGCTTTCTCGATCATTTCAACCTGAAGAATCTTGACGAACTGCCGCCCCTGGCCGCGCTGCGCGAGCTGGAGCCCGAACCGATTCTGGCCCAGGACGATGACCCGGAGGTGCCACAGAGTCTGCAGGCTCGCGCCGACCTCGCCCTGGGCGACGAGCCCGAAGCGGATGCCGGATCCGAAACCAGCTTCGGTTCGCTGCTGGCCGAGCTGGATGCCATGGAGCAGGGCCTGAAAACCGATTTCGACGACCTGGCGCGTGGTGAGGATGAGCCGGACGACGAGGAGCAGGGTGCGCGCTCTACGCTCGTGGATGATGAGCCCGCCAGCCGTGAAGAGAGCCCATGAAAGACCCCTGCATTGGTGTCTGTAAGTTCAGTGACAGCATCTGCCTCGGCTGTGGGCGCAGCAAGGCCGAGATAAAAGCCTGGAAGAAGCTCGACAAGGGCGAACAGCGCCTGGTCATGGCCGAGGCCGATATGCGTCTGCTGGCTTTGGGCTCCAAGGCGCGGCGCAAGCGCTGAGTCCGACGCTGGACGCCTTCGTCTGGTCAGCTATGCTCTTGCGCCAGGTGCGTCACGTGCCTTATCCGCGTATGATGCGCGCCCCTTCGACGACATGATCGTCCCATCACCAGAAAACACCGGGAGGTGCCCAGATGAGTGAAACCGAAGAATACAGCCCCGCTGGCGAGAAACTGCAGAAAGTCCTGGCTCGCATGGGCCTGGCCTCGCGCCGCGAAATCGAATCCTGGATCAGTGCCGGCCGCGTCAAGGTCAACGGCAAAGATGCCACCCTGGGCCAGCGCGTCGACCTGCATGACGCCATTGCCATCGACGGCCGTGTGCTGCGCCGCGAAGAGGCCGCGGAAAATCTGCGTCGCGTGCTGATCTACAACAAACCCGACGGCGAAATCTGTACCCGCGACGATCCGGAAGGTCGGCCGACGGTGTTCGACCGCCTGCCGCGCCCGAAGGAAGGCCGCTGGATCAATATCGGCCGCCTCGACATCAACACCACTGGCTTGCTGATGTTCACCACTGACGGTGAGCTGGCCAACCGGTTGATGCACCCGTCCTACCAGATGGATCGCGAGTACGCCGTGCGTGTGCGTGGCGAAGTCGACGAGGAAATGATCGAACGCCTCAAGGCTGGCGTGATGCTCGAAGACGGCCCGGCGAAGTTCACCGACATCAAGGAAGCACCTGGCGGTGTCGGCTTCAACCACTGGTACCACTGTGTGGTCATGGAAGGCCGTAACCGTGAGGTGCGTCGCCTGTGGGAATCCCAGGGGCTGGTGGTCAGCCGTCTGAAGCGCGTGCGCTTCGGCCCGGTGTTCATGACCTCCGATCTGCCCATGGGCCGCTGGCGCGAAATGGGCCAGCGCGAAGTCGACATCCTCAGCGAAGAAGTCGGCCTCAAGCCGGTAGCATTGCCGGAAATGAAGGAAAAAGCCCGCGAGAAGCTTGAGCGCCTGCAGCGCAAGGCGGCGAAGCCGATTGGCCGTGGTGAGCGTCCAGCGCGCACCTTGCGTCCGGCCAGTGGCGGCCCTGCTCAGGGTTCCAGCAACGGTCGTGGTTCCCGTGACGAGCAGGGCGAGCGTCCGACCCGTGCGCCTCGCGCTCCGCGTGGTGAGGGTCGTAGCGAGCCATCGCGCGGCACGCCAGTGGCCGAGCGCCCACGTGATGTCGGCAAGAAGCCTGGCAAGCCCCGCGGCGAGCGTCCTGAATCGAACGCGCCGCGCAAGCCTGCTGGCGCCGACAACCGTCGTAGCCGCCCGGCAGGCGAAGGCCAGCGCCCGGGTTTCGGGCGTGGTAGCCGCAAGCCGCAGTAACTGATCTCACGGCAGCTCGCAGGAGCTGCCCGTGATAATGAAAAAGGGCCCCATCCATGAGGAATGGGGCCCTTTTCATTTGCCAGGCAGACGTGCCTCTGCCGTTTGTCGTGGATCAGCTCGCCATGGTCATACAGTTGCGGCCACTGCGTTTGGCGCTGTACAGCGCCTTGTCCGCGCGGGTGAGCAGGCTTTCGATCGGCTCACCGGCTTCGAGGGTGGCGCAACCGAGACTGATCGACATCTCGATGGGCTTGCCCTGCGTCACGTACTGCAGCTCCATCACCGACTGACGCAGGCGCTCGCCGACCAGTGCGGCACCTTCGGATGACGTGTCGGAGAGCAGCACCAGAAATTCTTCGCCGCCGTAGCGGAATACCATGTCGATATTGCGCAGCTGATCCTTCAGGGTCGTGGCGACGGCTTTCAGCATCTCGTCGCCGGCACTGTGACCATGCTCGTCGTTGATGCGTTTGAAATGGTCGATGTCCAGCATCAGCAGTGACAGCGGTTGAGCGTTGCGGCGTGCCAGTTCGATTTCCCGGCCCAGTACCTGATCCATGGCGATGCGGTTGCCGGTGTTGGTCAAAGGATCGCGCAGCGCACTCTGGATGGCGACGCGGTAGAGCAGGGAGTTGCGCAGGGGGAAGAGCAGGCTGGCCAGCAACGCCTCCAGTTGCGCCAGTTCCTGTTCGGAGAAGCGCTGACAACGACGAAAGGTCAGCTCGCCCAGGTACTCGCTCTCGTGGCTGAGGCGGTAGCTGGCCGAATGATTGGCCTGCTGGCCCATCTGCAGACGCAGGTCGCTGCTCGGGTGTTGGTAATCCAGTGCGTCGACTGGTACCAGATGTTGCAGCTCGCGAAAGAACATACCGAGAATGCGCTCTGTATCCAGGCTGGTCTGCAATTGCAGGCCGAGGCGCTGGCGCAACTGGGCGAGGCTGATCGGGCGGGCCTGATCCTTACGATTCGAGAAGCCGAGGCGCTGCAGCTTGGCAGCGTCGAAATCGATCGTGTTTTTCTGGCTGGGTGGAACCATTTTGCTGAACCTTTGGCGCTTCGTTACGGCTTGCGAGCAATAGAGCGAATTTCGTGCCAGTCGTTATGGGCCGTATAAAAGCCTTAAGGTTCAACAGGTTGGCTAAATTGGAGGGTGGCGTATGGCCGTTAGTGGCAATCCGCCGTCAGAAGAACGGCAATCATTTGCCGGTTCGAGCACTGCCGCGACAATTTAATGTCACGGCATATCGGTTCGCGATGGAGGGCGTCTAGGACGGGCAATCCGCTATATCGCCAGATCACCCACAGCGGCTATTGCGCGTCGAAAGCCTGGCCATTGATGCCCTGGCTGTCGGGGCCCATCAGGTACAGATAGACCGGCATGATGGCTTCGGGCTGCGGATTGTTGTCCGGGTTTTCGCCTGGGTAAGCCTGGGCGCGCATATCGGTACGGGTGGCGCCCGGGTTGACGCTGTTGGCGCGAATCGCCGTGATGCCATCGACTTCGTCAGCCATCACCTGCATCAGCCCTTCGGTGGCGAATTTGGACACCGCGTAGGCGCCCCAGTAGGCCCGGCCCTTGCGGCCAACGCTGCTGGAAGTGAAGATCACCGAAGCGTCTGCGGAGAGCTTGAGCAGTGGTAGCAGCGTACTGGTGAGCATGAACGTCGCGTTGACGTTGATCTGCATGACGCGCATGAAATTGTCGCCGGACAACTGCTCGAGCGGTGTGCGCGGGCCGATGATCGAGGCGTTGTGCAGCAGGCCATCGAGCTTGCCGAATTCCTTCTCGATCATGGCCGCCAGTTCGTCGTACTGGTGCGGCAGGGCGCTTTCCAGGTCGAAGGGAATCACTGCCGGCTGCGGGTGGCCGGCCTGTTCGATGGCGTCATAGGTACGCGTCAGGTTGTCTTCGCTCTTGCCGAGCAGCAGTACGGTAGCGCCGTGGGCCGCATAGGTGCGGGCGGCTGCCGCGCCTATCCCGCGTCCGGCTCCGGTGACGAGGATTACACGATCCTTGAGCAAGTCGGGGCGGGCGCTGTAATCGAACATGGGAAAGCTCCTTCGCAGAGCTACAAGCTTCAAGCCATAAGCTTCAAGCAAAAGCTCGCATTCTGAAAATTTCTAGCTGTGCGCCGTCGCGCGGCGTGCCGCTGTCGCCTTAGCAACTGCACAGTGCCTGATCGAGCACGGCACGCAGCTCCAGTGGATGATCGACCACCACGTCCGCGCCCCAGTGACGGGGGTTGTCGTCGGGGTGGATATAGCCGTAGGTCACCGCGGCAGTCTTGGTGCCCGCGTCGCGACCGGATTCGATGTCGCGCAGGTCGTCGCCGACGAACAGCACGCTGGCCGGATCCAGCTTGAGGGTCGAGCAGGCAAGGATCATCGGTTCCGGATCCGGCTTGCTGCGGGTCACGTGGTCAGGGCAGATGAGTATGGAGGAGCGCTCGGCCAGCCCCAGGCGCTGCATGATCGGCTCGGCGAAGCGCAGCGGCTTGTTGGTCACCACCCCCCAGGTCAGTTTGGCGCGCTCGATATCCTCGAGCAGGGCCTCGATGCCGTCGAAGGGGCGCGTCAGTACCGCGCAGTGATCCTGATAGCGCTCGAGGAACTCCAGGCGCAGCGCTTCGAAGCCATCGCTCATCGGGTCGATGTCGAAGGAATTGAGGATCATGGCGCGTGCGCCACCCGAGACGTGGTCGCGGATCAGTTGCTCGTCCACCGGCGGCAGGCCGCGCTCGGCACGCATGGCCTGGCAGATGGCGATGAAATCCGGTGCACTGTCGAGCAGCGTACCGTCCATGTCGAAAAGAACTGCGCGCAGGCGCATCAGGCCTCCTTGGGTATCTGAACCATGTCGTTGACGTGTTGGCCCGCAGGCTGGCGTGTCGCAACGGGCTAGAGACTCATGTTGCCAGTTTCCAGGGCCTGATTGTGCTGCGGTGTGTGTCTCACTGTATGTCACTTTGTCGCAGTGTGCAGCTAGGATGGGCGCAGCTCAGCCCATCAAACTGACCTGTGCGGCCACGATGCGCCAGTTGCCGGCCAGTTTCACCCAGCTCTGTTGCTGGCGCCCGATCCTGTCGCTGCCCTCACGGGTGAATTCGGTACTGCACACCGCGAAGCTGTCACCGTAGGTGGTGATGACGGTATTGCTCAGCTTGCGATCCAGCCCCGCAGCCGGCCGCGAGGCGCGGAATTCACGAATCTCGCCGATGCCGTAGAGGTTTTCTCCAGCACCCAGGCGTACCGTGCGTTCGTCGTGCCAGAACAGCTCGTCCAGCACCTCGATATCGTTGCCGACCAGTGCTTTTTCGTAGCGCTGGAAGGCGGTTGTGACTTCGGCCAGTACGTCAGGGCGATCTATCTGTTCAGGGCTCATCGATTCACTCCAGTTTGGCAGGCGCGGCGTGCGCGATGCCCATGCGCTCGAGCGCGCTGGCTGCACGCAGGCAAGCCTCTTCCTTGAACGGGGCGGCGATCAGTTGCACGCCAATCGGCAAGCCACTGGCGCTGCGCAACGGCACGCTGACGACTGGCAGGCCAAGGAAGGAGATCGGCTGAGCCAGCATGCCCATGCTGGCGCGAGTCGGCAGGTCGGTACCGTTGATACGCATCGTCTCCTGGCCGATGGGTGTCGCACTGGTCGGTGTCGCCGGTGCGATCAACACGTCGACACCGGCGAACAGGGGCAATACCTGTCTCTGGAAGTGGCGCCGGAAGCGTTGTGCCTGCACATACCAGGCGGCGGGGATCATCGCGCCGGCCAGCAGGCGTTCACGTGACAGCGGCTCGAAGGATTCCGGCGAGCTGCGCAGCGCCGGCAGGTAGCTGTTGCCGCCTTCCGACGCGCTGATGATGAACGCCGAGGTACGCGCCAGCTCGGCATCCGCCAGGATGACCTCTTCGCTGGCGTTCAGGGCCTTGGCCACCTGGGCCACGGCCTCGCGGGCGGTGTCGTCGCACCACTGCTGAAAGTAACCGCCAAGTACGCCGAAGCGCAGGCCGTCCAGGTCGCGATCCAGCAGTGCTGCTACTGGTTGATGATCCTGCGTGGCCTGAAACCCGTCTTCAGGGTCATGCCCTTGCAGCGTGTCGTAGACCTCGGCGAGATCGCGGGTTCTGCGCGCCAGTGGGCCGATGTGGTCGAGGCTACCCACGAACGGGTGAGAGCCACTGCGCGACAACCGGCCAAAGGTGGGTTTGAGACCGAAGACGCCGCATAGCGAGGCAGGCACGCGGATGGAGCCGTTGGTGTCACTGCCCAGGGAGAAATTCACCAGCCCGGCCGCGACGGCGGCTGCCGAGCCTCCGGAGGAGCCACCGGCGATACGGGAAAGATCGTGGGGGTTGCGGGTTGCACCGAAATGGGTGTTTTCCGTGGTGAAGCCGTAGGCGTAGGCATCCATGTTCAGCATGCCCGATAGCAGCCCGCCGCTGGCCGCCAACTGGCGTACTGCCCAGGCGTCGATACCTGCCGCGGGGCGGTTCTGAAAGAGACGGGCGCCGGCCAGGGTCGGGAAACCGGCGACATCGAACAGGTTCTTCACCGCATAAGGCACTGCCGCCAGAGCGGGCAGGGGCGAGCCCTGGCGACGCAAGCGATCCAGGCCATCGGCCTCATCCTTCATCCGCTGGTGGGTGATCTGCGTCCAGGCGTTGATCGCTGGATTGTGCTGCTCGATCGCTGCGAGGCTGTGCTCGGCAATTTCGCGTGCGCTGAGGTCGCCCGATGCCAGGGCATTCCTCAATTGGCTGATCGACAGGAGGGCTGGATTCATGCCTTGTACACCCCCGCGACTTCCAGTCTGTCGTCGAGCGGGTACTCCATCAGCGGCTTGGCCATCGCCGCGATGCGGCTGAACTGGGTGAGCAATTCGTGGCGGCGCGCGTCGTCCAGCTCCAGGGCCAGAACCTGTTCCATCTGTGCGACGTACGCTGCCCAGTCGGGCGTGATCTGTGTCATGGTGAACTCCTCTCGGAGGCAGCGGCATAGCCGCCTGGCGCGGGTTGACGAATTCCTGCATTGCGACTTCAAGCAGGCACGTGACTTCCTATATCATCGGCTGAATGAAACGAAAGTTACAAGGCGCCGCCATGAATCAACTCGATGAACGTCTGCGTAGCCACTATTCGCAACTCGCTCCCCAGGAGCAGCGAATCGCCGATTTCGTACTCGATCATTACGACGACCTGGTCAGCTACAACAGCGCCGAGCTGGCGCGTCTGACCGGGGTTTCCAAGGCTACCGTCAGCCGCCTGTTCAAGCGCCTGGGCTACGAAAAATACAAGGACATGCGCGAGGAACTGCGCACGCTGCGCCAGAGCGGCATGCCCGTCGCCGACAGCCGCGACGTGGTGCAGGGCAACACCTTGCTGGCCCGCCATTACAAGCAGGAGATGGCCAATCTCAGCCAATGGGTGAATGGTATCGATGCCAGGCAGTTCACCGAAGTGGTGCAGGCGCTGGGCAACAGCAAGCGCGTTTTCGTCGTCGGCATGCGCAACGCCTTTCCCGCGGCCTTGCACCTGCGTCAGCAACTGCTGCAGATTCGTACCGGCGTTCAGGTGCTGCCCCAGCCTGGCCAGACGCTGGCGGAAGAGCTGGTGGATCTGACTGCCGAGGACATGGTGGTGGTGCTGGCGTTCCGGCGTCGGCCACGAATCATTCGCCCCCTTCTGCAGGCCTTGCAGGTGCAGCAGATCCCGACGCTGGTCATCTGCGAGCCGCAGGCACAGGCGATCATCGAACTGGCCAGGTGGCGGCTCTGCACGCCGCTGGACAGCGTGTCGGCCTTCGACAGTTATGCCGGTGTCAACAGCCTGATCAATCTGCTGGTCAACGCCGTGCTGCACGAGCATTTGAGTGAGGGGCGGCAGAGGATTCATCAGATCGCCGCGCTCTATGGGCAACTCGACGAGCTGGAACCGCGATAGAGCACCTTGATGGTGCGTTAAGGATGAAGTTGGCGCCGTTTTGGCGCCTTTTTTTGTGTGTTTTTACCGAGCGATGAGCCTTCAGCTGCAGTTTTCCCGCTCAGGTCGAGCTCCGTGTAAAGCCATGGAGAGCCCGTCATTCGGCGCTTCCATTCTCTGCAGGCTGATGGCGACGGGAAAAAATGGCGGCATGAAACGCCATGGCACGTTGGTTGCAAAATTGTCGTTAACAAATCTTTTGTTTCATGGCTAACGTTAACGGGGTGTCGAAAATGAAAAAGGGATTGATCGCGATACTGGCTGCCGGTCTTCTGCTGACCCAGGCCGCCGCTGCACTGGCGGATCAGTTGCAAGAGATCGAAAAGCGCGGCGTGATTCGTATCGCCGTGCCTCAGGACTTTCCACCCTTCGGCTCGGTGGGCACCGATCTGCAGGTTCAGGGTTACGACATCGATATGGCCAGGTATCTGGCCAAGGAAATGGGGCTCAAGTTGCAACTTGTCCCGGTCACCAGCGCCAACCGTGTTCCGTACCTGCAGACCAACAAGGTCGACCTGGTTATCTCGAGTCTCGGCAAGAATGCCGAGCGTGAGCAGGTGATCGATTTCAGCGATGCCTACGCACCGTTCTTTCTCGGTGTATTCGGCAGCAAGGACAGCGCTCTACAGAACGCCGAGGAGCTGACGGGCAAATCGATCGGTGTTACCCGAGGGGCGGTCGAGGACATGGTGCTCACCGAGGTGGCGCCGAGCGGCGCGCAGGTGAAGCGCTACGAAGATAACAACACCACCTTGTCGGCGTACCTGTCCGGGCAGGTCGAGTATGTGGCCACCGGCAATCTGGTGGTAGCGGCCATCGAGCGCCAGAGCGCTGATCGGGCACCTGTCGCCAAGTTCATGCTCAAGGACTCGCCGTGCTTTATCGGCCTGCGCAAAGACGAGGCCGCGTTGAAGGCCAAAGTGAATGCGCTGATCCAGCAGGCCAAGGCCGATGGCACCCTCAACGGTCTGTCCGAAGACTGGCTGAAGGCGCCGCTGCCGGCGAACCTGGGCGCATAAGGACTTTGCGATGATGGCGCAGCTGAATTTTTCCGCCCTGTGGCCCTACTGGCCGGAGCTGCTTTCCGGCCTCTGGGTGACCATCCAGCTCACGGTGATGGCCACCGTGGGCGGTGTGGCTCTGGGCATTCTGGGCGCTGCACTGCGCAGCGGCCGCCCGACCATCCCCAGTCGCCTGTGGGGCCTCTACGTCGAGCTGATCCGCAATACGCCGTTCGTGGTGCAGTTGTTCTTCATCGTCTTCGGTTTGCCCAGTCTGGGTCTGAAACTGACGGCGGGCGAGGCGGCACTGCTGGCCATGCTGATCAACCTGGGGGCCTACAGCACCGAGATCATCCGCGCCGGCATCCAGGTGACGCCTCGTGGGCAATGGGAGGCCGGACGCGTGCTGGGCCTGAGCCGTACGCAAACCTTCATTCAGGTGGTATTGCCGCCGTCCCTGAAGCGCATTTATCCGGCGCTGGTCAGCCAGTGCATCATCGTGATGCTCGGTTCGTCGGTGGTTTCGCAGGTATCCCATGAGGAGCTGACCTTTGCCGCCAACCTGATCCAGTCGCGCACCTTTCTGAGCTTCGAGGTCTACCTGGTGACCACACTGATGTACCTGGCCCTGTCCATCTGCATGCGTCAGCTATTGCTGGCCGCCGGCCGCAAATGGTTTGGAGAACAGCCATGATGACCACCTTCACCGACTGGGACATCCTGCGCAACCTGCTCCTGGCCGCTCGCTGGACGGTACTGCTGTCTCTGACCGCGTTCATTGGCGGTACGCTGGTGGCCATTCCGCTGGTCATGGCACGGCTTTCCAAGCGTGTCTGGCCGCATTGGCTGATTCGTGGCTACACCGAGTTGTTCCAGGGCACGCCGCTGCTGATGCAGCTGTTCCTGGCGTTTTTCGGCGTGGCGCTGCTGGGTATCGACGTGTCGCCCTGGACGGCTGCCTCGCTGGCGCTGACTTTCTATACCAGTGCGTTTCTGGTGGACATCTGGCACGGCAGCATCCGTGCGTTGCCCAAAGGCCAGTGGGAAGCCTGTCGCTGCCTGGGGCTGGGTTTCGGCCAGACCCTGTTTCGCGTCGTCCTGCCCCAGGCATTGCGCATCGGTATCGCGCCGACCGTGGGTTTTGCCGTGCAGGTGGTGAAGGGCACGGCCCTGGCGTCGATCATCGGTTTCGTCGAGCTGACCAAGGCCGGCACCATCCTCAACAATGTCACCTACGAGCCCTTCAAGGTGTTCGGCCTGGTGGCGCTTGGCTACTTCCTCATGTGTTATCCACTGTCGCGTTACAGCCAGTATCTGGAGAAGAAATTCAATGCCGCTCATCACCATTGATCAGGTACAGAAGTACTACGGCGACAACCATGTGCTCAAAGGCGTCGATCTCGATATCGAGGTGGGCGAGGTGGTTTCGATCATCGGCCGCAGCGGCTCGGGGAAAAGCACCTTGCTGCGCTGCATCAACGGCCTCGAAGGCTATCAGGACGGCAGCATCAAGCTGGGCGGCATGACCGTTACCGACCGCGATTCCCAGGCGCGGGAAATCAGCCGCTCGATCGGCATGGTGTTCCAGAACTTCAACCTGTTCCCGCACATGACCGCCCGTGAGAACGTCATGCTGGCGCCGCGCCGCGTGCTGAAGAAGAGCGACGCCGAGTGCCGCGAGCTGGCGGCGCAGATGCTGGAAAAGGTCGGCCTCGGCGATCGCATGGACTATTACCCGGCCAACCTCTCTGGCGGCCAGCAGCAGCGGGTCGCCATTGCCCGTGCCCTGGCCATGTCGCCCAAGGTATTGCTGTGCGACGAGATCACCTCGGCCCTCGACCCCGAGCTGGTCGGCGAAGTGCTCAAGGTGCTGGAGCAACTGGCGAAGGAGGGCATGACGCTGATTCTGGTCACCCACGAAATGAACTTCGCCCAGGAGGTTGGCGACCGCGTGGTGTTCATGCACCAGGGCCGTGTGTGGGAGCAGGGCGCCAGCCGTGAGCTGTTCGCCAACCCGCAGACCGCCGAACTCAAGCAATTCATCTCGTCCGTACGCGGACTGAACTGAGCCTCTCATGAGTGTCAACGAGATATCCCAGATGACCACAAGTTACTCGCCGGTGAACCCGCCCCAGCGTCTGCTGATGGGGCCGGGCCCGATCAATGCCGACCCCCGCGTGCTGCGCGCCATGTCCAGCCAGCTGATTGGCCAGTACGACCCGGCCATGACCCGCTACATGAACGAGGTGATGGCACTGTACCGCGGCGTCTTCCGCACCGAAAACGCCGCCACATTGCTGATCGACGGTACCTCGCGGGCCGGTATCGAGGCCATTCTGGTCTCGGCGATTCGCCCAGGCGACAAGGTGCTGGTGCCGGTGTTCGGCCGTTTCGGCCATCTGCTCTGTGAAATCGCCCGGCGTTGCCGCGCCGATGTTCACAGCATCGAAGTGCCCTGGGGCGAGGTGTTCACCCCGCAGCAGATCGAGGATGCGATCAAGCAGGTGAAGCCGCGTCTGCTGCTGACCGTGCAGGGCGACACCTCGACCACCATGCTGCAGCCGCTGGCCGAGCTGGGCGACATCTGCCGCCGCCATGACGTGCTGTTCTATACCGATGCCACTGCCTCGCTGGGCGGCAACCTGCTGGAAGCCGATGCCTGGGGCCTGGATGCGGTGTCGGCCGGCCTGCAGAAATGTCTCGGTGGCCCGTCCGGCACCGCGCCGATCACCCTCAGTGCGCGCATGGAGGAGGTGATTCGTCGCCGCGCCTGCGTGGAGGCCGGCATCCGTACCGCTGCCCATCAGGACGGCGACGACGAGATGATCTACTCCAACTATTTCGACCTCGGCATGATCCTCGATTACTGGGGCCCCGAGCGGCTCAACCATCACACCGAAGCCACCTCGGCACTGTTCGCGGCCCGTGAGTGCGCGCGGGTGATTGGCGAGGAAGGTCTGGATGCGGGTATCGCCCGCCACAAGCTGCACGGTGATGCCCTGCTCAAGGGCATCCAGGGCATGGGCCTGGAGACCTTCGGCAACCTCGAATACAAGATGAACAACGTGCTTGGCGTGGTGATTCCCGAAGCGGTCAATGGCGACCAGGTACGCAAGTTGATGCTCGAGGACTTCGGCATCGAAATCGGCACCTCGTTCGGGCCGCTGGCCGGCAAGATCTGGCGTATCGGCACCATGGGCTACAACGCCCGCAAGGATTGCGTCATGCAGACCCTCTGCGCCCTGGAAGCGGTATTGAACCACCTCGGTCTGCGCACCACTCAGGGCGCTGCGATGCAAGCGGCCTGGGATCACTACAGCGAGCGTTGCTGATGAGTGCCATGGAAAACCTCGCAGCAGGTAGCGCTGGCGCTCGGGTGATGGCGCGCTGCGACGAGCTGGCCGCGATCAGCGAATCCGCCGATGGCCTGACCCGCGTGTACCTGTCGCCAGAGCACCTGCGCGCCAACGCGCTGGTGGGCGAGTGGATGCAGGCGGCCGGTATGCGCGTCTGGCAGGACGCCGTCGGCAACATCTGCGGTCGTTACGAGGGCCAGAGCGCCGGAGCGCAGGCGCTGTTGCTGGGCTCGCACCTCGATACCGTGCGCAATGCCGGCCGCTATGACGGCATGCTCGGCGTGGTCGCCGCCATCGAAACCGTGCAGCATTTTCATGACCGCGGCATACGTTTGCCGCTGGCCATCGAGATCGTCGGGTTCGCCGATGAGGAGGGCACGCGTTTTGGCATCACCCTGCTGGGTAGCCGCGGCCTGACCGGCAGTTGGCCGGAGGGCTGGGTCGATCAGGCTGATGCCAACGGCGTCAGCGTCGCCCAGGCGATGGCTGCGGTCGGTCTGGACGCGGCTGACATTCCCGGCGCCGCACGGAAAAACAGTGATTTCGCCGCCTATCTGGAGCTGCATATCGAGCAGGGGCCGTGCCTGGAGCGTGATCAACTGGCGCTGGGCGTAGTGACGGCCATCAATGGTGCGCGCCGCCTGAATTGCCGGTTCGTCGGCCTGGCGGGGCATGCCGGTACTGTGCCGATGAGCCATCGCAAGGATGCCCTGGCCGCTGCGGCGCAGTGGATGGTCTACATCGAAGCGCAGACTGCGCAGCGCGATCCGCAGTTGGTGGCCACAGTGGGCAGCCTCCAGTGCCACCCCGGTGCGGTCAACGTCATCCCGGGTGAAGTCGCCCTGACCCTGGATGTACGAGGCCCGCAGGATCAGGCGTTGGCGGATCTGCTGGACGACCTGCTGAGCCAGGGCGAGGCGATTGCCCGGCAGCGTGGTCTGGAGTTCCACGCCAGCCAGTACTACGGTATTCCGGCGACCCGTTGCGATGATGCGATGCAGGCGTCGCTGGCACATGTGTTGACCCGGGTGCAGGGGCGCAGCCTGTCGCTACCCAGCGGCGCCGGGCATGACGCGATCGCCATGGCCGAGCGCTGGCCGGTCGGCATGCTGTTCGTACGCTGCGAAGGAGGGGTCAGCCACCATCCGGCCGAGGCCGTGGAGGTTGACGATGTGGCGCTGGCGATTCAGGCATGCGTGGATTGGGTCGAGGCGTTGGCCCTGGAGCCGCCGCAGGCAAAGCCAGCGGCATGAGCGGCGAGTGCGCGAAGGTGCACTCGCCCGGCTGTCTCAGTCTGCCTTTTGGGTGTGCACCATGTAATTGACGTCGACATCGCTGGCCAGCTTGTAGTGCTTGGTCAGCGGATTGTAGGTCAGGCCGATGATGTCCTTGACCTGCAGACCGGCGTCGCGGCTCCAGGCACCCAGTTCCGATGGGCGGATGAATTTCTTGAAATCGTGGGTGCCGCGCGGCAGCAGGCGCAGGATGTATTCGGCACCGATCACCGCGAACAGGTAGGCCTTGGGATTGCGGTTGATGGTGGAGAAGAACACCTGGCCGCCGGGCTTGACCAGCTTGTGGCAGGCACGAATCACCGAGGATGGGTCGGGCACGTGCTCGAGCATCTCCAGGCAGGTGACCACGTCGAACTGGCCGGGCATCTCCTCGGCCATGGCTTCGGCGGTGATCTGCCGGTAATCCACTTCCACGCCCGACTCCAGCTGGTGCAGGCGGGCCACGGCCAGTGGCGCTTCACCCATGTCGATACCGGTCACCGTGGCGCCACGTTGAGCCATGGCTTCGCTGAGGATGCCGCCACCACAGCCGACGTCGAGCACCTTCTTGCCAGCCAGGCCAGCGCGCTCGTCGATCCAGTTGACCCGCAACGGGTTGATCTCGTGCAAAGGCTTGAACTCGCTCTCCCGATCCCACCAGCGGTGGGCGAGGGCTTCGAATTTGGCGATTTCAGCGTGGTCGACGTTGCTCATGGTATTCCCTGAATAAAGCGGGTGCGTGGGGCATGGCGCGTGTGGCGCCCATGTTGCCAGTTCTGCTCGGCGTGATGGCCTTGGGTGTATGACAGTTTGCCGTAGTTTAGGCTCAATGCGTCGGACGCCCGGCTATTTTCGCCGCCCACTGTCGCGTGGTGGCGATGATGCGTTCCTCGTCCAGTCGGGTCAGCTTGCCGTCTTCGAGCAACGGCTTGCCGGCGACCCAGAGATGCTCGACGCAGTCTCGGGAGGTGGCATAGATCAGTTGCGAAACAGGGTCGTAGACCGGCTGTTGGGCCAGGCCGCGCAGGTCGAAGGCGACGATATCGGCGGATTTGCCGAGTTCCAGGGAGCCGATCTCGTTATCGAGACCCAGGGCGCGGGCACCATTGAGGGTCGCCATGCGCAGTGCGCGATGGGCGTCCAGGGCGCTGGCCGAGCCGGCTACCGCCTTGGCCAGCAGGGCGGCGGTGCGGGTTTCACCGAGCAGGTCGAGATCGTTGTTGCTGGCTGCGCCGTCGGTGCCGATGGCGACGTTGACGCCGGCCTGCCAGAGCTTCTCGACCGGGCAGAAACCACTGGCCAGCTTGAGGTTGGATTCCGGGCAGTGGATCACGCTGCTGTTGGTGGCGACCAGCAGGGCGATATCGTCGTCATCGACCTGGGTCATGTGCACTGCCTGGAAGCGCGGGCCGAGCAAGCCCAGGCGGTGCAGGCGTGCCAGTGGCCGCTCGCCGTAGTGTTCGAGGCTCTGCTGCACTTCGAAGGCGGTTTCCTGCACGTGCATATGAATGCCGGCATCCAGCTCTTCGGCGAGGATGAGCAGTTTCTCGAGGTTCGCGTCGCTGACGGTATAGGGCGCGTGAGGGCCGAAGGAGACGCTCAGGCGTGAATGGTGCCTGAGCTCGTCGAACAGCGTCATGCCCTTGCGCAGCGCCTCGTCGGCGTCACGGGCACCAGGGATGGCGAAGTCCAGCACCGGGATGCTGATTTGCGCGCGCATGCCGCTGGCATGCACCCGTTCGCAGGCCATCTCCGGGAAGAAGTACATGTCGGCGAAACAGCTGATGCCGCTTTTTATCTGCTCGGCGATGGCCAGTTCGGTGCCGTCCTGAACGAACTGCTCATCGACCCACTTGGCTTCCGCCGGCCAGATGTGCTTCTCCAGCCAGGTCATCAGTGGCAGATCATCGGCCAGGCCGCGAAACAGTGTCATGGCTGCATGGCCGTGAGCATTGACCAGGCCCGGTGTCAGCAGGCGCCCGGGCAGCTCGCGGATTTGCGTCGCGCCACGACGCAAGGCTTCACTGCGTGGTGCGATCAGGGCGATCTTTCCATCGCGGATGCCCAGGCCATGATCATGCAGCACCACGCCTGCCGGTTCGACCGGCACCAGCCAGGTGGGCAGCAGCAAAAGGTCGAGCGGGGCGTCGGCCATGGGCGGGTTCCGTCATCCAAAACGCTGAGTCTATAGAGGAATGCCGCGGTCTTGAAGGTGCATAGTGTTGCGTGGGGCAGTGCACGGGTGCGGCTGCCCGTTGGGGCGGCGTATACTGGCCGGCTTTTGAGGATGGAGTGGGTGATGCGCGAGCGTTTGCTGGCTGCCGAGCAGGTCGTGGGCTTTGTGTGGCGCGAGGGTGCCCTGCATGTGCTCGATCAGCGCCGCCTGCCGGGTGAGCAGGTCTGGCACGCCTGTCATTCGGTATCTGCCGTAGTGGCGCTGCTTGCAGGCGGCGCGGTGCTCGGTGCCGCTGCCAAGACCATCTGCAGTGCCTACGCCCTGGTGCTGGGCGCCCGCCAGCGTATGGATGAAGGCGGCGACTGGTATGCCGGGTTGCAGGTGGATGGCGAGGCGCTCGAAGCGGCTGGCCTTCTTGCCGGCGACCGCGAGTGGTTGCTGCAGCAGATGCACGAGCGTCTGGCACGGTTGCGGCCTGGTGCCCAGCCTCTGGCGGTGCTGGAAGATGAAGCCCATGGCATCCATCAACGTGATCGCGAAGCCAGCCTCGCCATGGCGCAGCTGGGCGTGGAGCTGATCCGCGGTTTTCAGGGCAACTCGCAAAATCTGCTCAGCATCGGCTGCGCCGGGGCGATGGCCAGCGGTGGTTTTGGCACGGCCCTGGCGGTGATCCGCGGCGCTCAGCTCGAAGGTTTGCTGGAGCGCTGTTACCTGGGCGAAAGCCGGCCATTGCTGCAGGGCGCCCGGCTGGCGGCCTGGGAGCTGAGCGAAGAGGGGATCGCCGTGGCGCTGAGCGCGGACGCTGCTCTGGCCCATCTGATGAAAGTGCGTGGCATCACCTGGGCCATCGTCGGCGCCGAGCGAATCGCCGCCAACGGTGACGTGCTTGGCGTGATTGGCACCTACCAA
Organism: Phytopseudomonas daroniae; assembly: GCF_004327275.1. NCBI lineage: Bacteria > Pseudomonadati > Pseudomonadota > Gammaproteobacteria > Pseudomonadales > Pseudomonadaceae > Phytopseudomonas > Phytopseudomonas daroniae. Next base: position 80,105 of record NZ_QJUJ01000005.1, on the reverse strand, counting down.
TTGGCGGTGGCCGCCATGCACCATGGCGTCAGGCTGATGGTGGTGGCGCCGAGCGCCGTCATCGAGCTGCAGGCCGAGAGTGGCGAAGAATGTTTTCACGAACTCGGCCATGCGTCGTTGGCTTACCCCGAAAACGAACGGGTGGCGGGCGTGGACGAGGTCGAGCCGCAATTCGATGTGACACCCGCTGACCTGGTGGATTTTCTGGTCACCGAGAAGGGCGTGATCGAACGGCCGGATACCACCAAGATCGCCCAATTGATGTCACGCAAGCGCCTGCACTGAGCCCCTGACCTCGTCAGGCTTCAGGGTTAGGTGCGGGGCATGCTTTGTGGTAAACTCCGGCAGTTTTCAGGGGCACCGTCAGCGGTTGCCGTCACTGCTCGAATAGATGCCATAACGTATTGATTTGTTGTGAGTCGTCGTTGGCCTGATGCCATCGCGACGCGCTTCGCCAGGTTCCCTGTGAACGGGGCGGAGTTTCACCAGAAAAAAGGAATCAGGCTACTCATGGGCGAACTGGCCAAAGAAATCCTCCCGGTCAACATCGAAGACGAACTGAAACAGTCCTACCTCGACTACGCCATGAGCGTGATCGTCGGGCGTGCCTTGCCGGATGCGCGCGATGGTCTCAAGCCCGTGCATCGTCGGGTGCTGTTCGCCATGAGCGAGCTGGGCAACGACTGGAACAAGGCGTACAAGAAATCCGCCCGTGTGGTCGGTGACGTGATCGGTAAATATCACCCCCACGGTGATACCGCCGTATACGACACCATCGTACGTATGGCTCAGCCGTTCTCGTTGCGTTACCTGCTGGTCGATGGCCAGGGCAACTTCGGTTCGGTGGACGGCGACAACGCCGCGGCCATGCGTTACACCGAAGTGCGCATGACCAAGCTGGCCCACGAGCTGCTGGCCGACCTGCACAAGGAAACCGTGGACTGGGTGCCCAACTACGACGGCACCGAGCAGATCCCGGCGGTCATGCCGACCAAGATCCCCAACCTGCTGGTCAACGGTTCCAGCGGTATCGCCGTGGGCATGGCGACCAACATTCCGCCGCACAACCTCGGTGAAGTCATCGACGGCTGCCTGGCGCTGATCGACAACCCGGAGCTGACGGTCGACGACCTGATGCAATACATTCCGGGCCCGGATTTCCCCACCGCGGCGATCATCAACGGCCGCGCCGGCATCATCGAGGCCTACCGCACCGGCCGCGGGCGCATCTATATCCGTGCCCGTGCCGAGGTCGAAGACATCGACAAGGTCGGCGGCCGCCAGCAGATCGTCATCACCGAGCTGCCGTACCAGCTGAACAAGGCCCGGCTGATCGAGAAGATCGCCGAGCTGGTCAAGGAGAAGAAGCTCGAAGGCATCACCGAGCTGCGCGACGAGTCCGACAAGGACGGCATGCGCGTGGTCATCGAGCTGCGCCGCGGCGAAGTGCCGGAGGTGATCCTCAACAACCTCTACGCCCAGACCCAGATGCAGAGCGTGTTCGGCATCAACGTGGTGGCGCTGATCGACGGCCAGCCGAAGATCCTCAACCTCAAGGACATGCTCGAGGCCTTTATCCTGCACCGCCGCGAGGTGGTGACCCGGCGCACCGTGTTCGAACTGCGCAAGGCGCGCGAGCGTGGCCATATCCTCGAAGGCCAGGCCGTCGCACTGTCCAACATCGACCCGGTGATCGCCCTGATCAAGGCCTCGCCGACGCCGTCCGAGGCCAAGGAAGCGCTGATCTCCACACCGTGGGAATCCAGCGCCGTGGAGGCCATGGTCGAACGCGCCGGCGCCGATTCCTGCCGCCCGGAGAACCTCGATCCGCAATACGGCCTGCGCGAAGGCAAGTACTACCTGTCGCCGGAACAGGCCCAGGCCATCCTCGACCTGCGCCTGCACCGCCTGACCGGCCTGGAGCACGAGAAGCTGCTGGCCGAGTACCAGGAAATCCTGGCCCAGATCGGCGAGCTGATCCGCATCCTCACCAGCGCCGTGCGCCTGATGGAAGTGATCCGCGAAGAGCTGGAAGCGGTCAAGGCCGAGTTCGGCGACAAGCGCCGTACCGAAATCCTCGACTCGCGCCTGGATCTGACCCTCGGCGACATGATCCCCGAAGAAGAGCGCGTGGTGACCATCTCCCACAGTGGCTACGCCAAGACCCAGCCCCTGGCCGCCTACCAGGCCCAGCGCCGTGGCGGCAAGGGCAAGTCGGCGACCGGCATCAAGGACGAGGACTACATCGCTCACCTGCTGGTCGCCAACAGCCATGCCACGCTGCTGCTGTTCTCCAGCAAGGGCAAGGTGTACTGGCTCAAGACCTATGAAATCCCCGAGGCGTCCCGCGCCGCCCGCGGCCGGCCGCTGGTCAACCTGCTGCCGCTGGACGAGGGCGAGTACATCACCACCATGCTGCAGATCGACCTGGAAGCCCTGCAGCAGCAGAATGGTGGCGCCGACGACGATCTGGACGATGCCGACGACGCGGTGATCGAGGGCGAAGTGGTCGAGGCCGATGAGGCTGCTGAAGTGGCCGAGGTCGAGGAAGTCGACGGCGAGACCGCCGAGTTGGTGGCCGAGCCGACCGGTGCCTACATCTTCATGGCCACCGCCTTCGGTACCGTGAAGAAGACCCCGCTGTCGCAGTTCAGCCGTCCGCGCTCCAGTGGCCTGATCGCCCTGAAGCTGAAGGAAGGCGACACCCTGATCGCCGCGGCCATCACCGACGGCGCCAAGGAAGTCATGCTGTTCTCCGATGCCGGCAAGGTGATCCGTTTCGCCGAAGGCGTGGTGCGCGTGATGGGCCGTGGCGCCCGCGGTATCCGCGGCATGCGCATCGGCAAGGAACAACGCCTGATCTCCATGCTGATTCCCGAGTCGGGCGCGCAGATTCTCACTGCTTCCGAGCGCGGTTTCGGCAAGCGCACGGCGCTGAGCAAGTTCCCGCGTCGCGGTCGTGGCGGTCAGGGCGTGATCGGCATGATCACCAAAGAGCGTAACGGTGCGCTGATCGGTGCCATCCAGGTGCAGGACGGCGAGGAAATCATGCTGATTTCCGACCAGGGCACCCTGGTGCGTACCCGTGTCGACGAAGTTTCCAGTTCCGGCCGTAACACCCAGGGCGTGACCCTGATCAAGCTGGCCAAGGACGAGAAACTGGTCGGCCTGGAGCGCGTGCAGGAGCCGTCCGAGGAAGACATCGAAGAAGCATTGGACGAGGAGGGCAATCCGATCGTCGTCGCCGAAGTCGATGAAAACGCTGTTGGCGAAGAGCCGGCAGCAGAGGGCGGCGAGCAGGCCGAGGAAGAACGCGACGCATAATCGCGCCGCTTTGCCTGTAGCACCAGGGTGCTGCAGGCAGCATTTCGCCAGGTAGATGTAGCGCTGTAACCAGACAGTCAAGCGAGAGTGAATTGTGAGCAAGCGAGCCTTTAACTTCTGCGCCGGCCCAGCCGCGCTTCCCGAAGCCGTTCTGCAGCGTGCCCAGGCCGAGCTTCTCGACTGGCAGGGCAAAGGCCTGTCCGTCATGGAAATGAGCCATCGCAGTGATGAGTACACCGCCATCGCCGAAAAGGCCGAGCAGGATCTGCGCGATCTGCTGACCATTCCCTCCGACTACAAGGTGCTGTTCCTGCAAGGCGGGGCCAGTCAGCAATTCGCTGAAATTCCGCTCAACCTGCTGCCTGAAGACGGTACGGCCGATTACATCGATACCGGCATCTGGTCGAAGAAGAGCATCGAGGAGGCGCGTCGCTACGGCAACGTCAACGTCGCCGCCAGTGCAAAGGCCTACGACTACTTCGCCATTCCCGGGCAGAACGAGTGGCAGCTGTCCAAAGGTGCCGCCTACCTGCATTACGCCAGCAACGAAACCATCGGCGGTTTGCAGTTCGACTGGACTCCGGAGGTCGGCGATGTACCGCTGGTGGTCGACATGTCGTCCGATATCCTTTCGCGTGAAATCGACATATCCAGGTTCGGCCTGATCTATGCCGGCGCCCAGAAGAATATCGGGCCGAGCGGCCTGGTGGTCGCGATCATCCGTGAAGACCTGCTCGGTCGTGCGCGTAGCGCCTGCCCGACCATGCTCAACTACAAGATCGCCGCCGATAATGGCTCGATGTACAACACCCCGGCGACCTTCTCGTGGTACCTGTCCGGCCTGGTCTTCGAATGGCTGAAAGAGCAGGGCGGTGTCGCGGTAATGGAGCAACGCAACAAGGCCAAGAAGGATCTGCTGTACGGCGTGATCGACGCCAGCGACTTCTACAGTAACCCGATTGCCGGCAATGCCCGTTCGTGGATGAACGTGCCGTTCCGCCTGGCTGACGAGCGCCTGGACAAGCCGTTCCTGGCCGGCGCCGATGCCCGTGGCCTGCTCAATCTCAAGGGCCATCGCTCGGTTGGCGGCATGCGCGCTTCCATTTACAACGCCGTGGGTCTGGATGCAGTGCAGGCCCTGGTCGCTTACATGGCGGAGTTCGAGAAGGAGCACGGCTGATGACGGATGTAGCCTCGGATCAGGCACTGCAGGCTCTGCGGGTACGCATCGACAATCTCGATGAACGAATCCTCGAGCTGATCAGCGACCGCGCGCGCTGCGCCGAAGAAGTGGCGCGGGTCAAGATGGCCACCCTGGCAGAAGGAGAGGTGCCGGTATTCTACCGTCCCGAGCGTGAAGCCCAGGTACTCAAACGGGTGATGGAGCGTAATCGCGGCCCGCTCGGCAACGAGGAAATGGCGCGGCTGTTCCGCGAGATCATGTCCTCCTGCCTGGCCCTGGAGAATCCCCTGAAGGTCGCTTATCTGGGCCCGGAAGGCACCTTCTCCCAGGCGGCGGCGATGAAGCATTTCGGTCACGCGGTGATCAGCCAGCCCATGGCTGCGATCGATGAAGTGTTCCGCGAAGTGGTGGCCGGTGCTGTCAACTTCGGTGTGGTGCCGGTCGAGAACTCGACCGAAGGTGCGGTCAACCACACCCTCGACAGCTTCCTCGAGCACGACCTGGTGATCTGCGGCGAGGTGGAGTTGCGTATCCACCACCATCTGCTGGTCGGCGACGCCACCAAGACCGATCGGATTACCCGCATCTACTCCCACGCCCAGTCCCTGGCCCAGTGCCGCAAGTGGCTGGACGCCCATTACCCGAACGTCGAGCGCGTGGCGGTTTCCAGCAACGCCGATGCCGCCCGCCGGGTGAAGAGCGAATGGAATTCGGCTGCCATTGCCGGTGACATGGCGGCGAACCTGTACGACCTGACCCGTCTTGCCGAAAAGATCGAGGATCGTCCGGACAACTCCACGCGTTTCCTGATCATCGGCAACCAGGAAGTCCCGCCGACTGGCGATGACAAGACTTCGGTGATCGTCTCCATGCGCAACAAGCCGGGCGCGCTGCATGAGTTGCTGGTGCCGTTCCACCAGAACGGCATCGACCTGACTCGCATCGAAACCCGGCCGTCGCGCAGCGGCAAGTGGACGTACGCCTTTTTCATCGACTTCGTCGGCCACCACCGCGACCCGCTGATCAAGGACGTACTGGAAAAAATCAACCAGGAAGCCGTGGCGCTCAAGGTGCTGGGTTCCTATCCCAAAGCGGTACTTTAAACAGCAGCTGCAAGCTGCAAGCCACAAGCTGCAAGTGAGCGGCGTTCTGGCTGCTAGCTTGTGGCTTATAGCTTGAGGCTTGTCGCTATGTCTTGTGATTTCATCGCCCTGGCCCAGCCGGGCGTGCAAAAGCTGTCGCCCTATGTGCCGGGCAAGCCAGTGGATGAGTTGGCCCGCGAACTGAATATGGATCCGGCCCATATCGTCAAACTGGCCAGTAACGAGAACCCGCTTGGCCCCAGCCCGAAAGCACTGGAGGCCATCCGCGCCGAGCTGGATGAGCTGACCCGCTATCCGGATGGCAACGGCTTCACTCTGAAGACCCTGCTGGCCGAGCGTTGTGGCGTCTCCACCGCTCAGGTGACCCTGGGTAACGGCTCCAACGACATCCTCGAGCTGGTCGCTCGCGCGTACCTGGCCTCTGGTCTGAATGCCGTGTTCAGCGAGCATGCGTTCGCCGTATACCCGATCGCCACCCAGGCCGTTGGTGCCCAGAGCAAGGTGGTGCCGGCCAAGGCGTTCGGCCATGACCTGCCGGCCATGCTGGCGGCCATCGATGCCAATACCCGCGTGGTATTCATTGCCAACCCCAACAACCCGACCGGCACCTGGTTCGACACCCAGGCGCTGCGCGACTTCCTCGCCGGTGTGCCGGAAAACGTGCTGGTGGTGCTGGACGAGGCCTACATCGAATACGCCGATGGCGACGAACTGCCGAACGGCCTGGATTTCCTGGCCGGTCATGCCAATCTGCTGGTCTCGCGTACCTTCTCCAAGGCTTATGGCCTGGCGTCGCTACGCGTCGGCTACGGCCTCAGCTCGACTCAGGTCGCCGATGTACTGAATCGCGTACGTCAGCCGTTCAACGTCAACAGCTTCGCCCTGGCCGCGGCCTGCGCAGCGTTCGACGATGTCGACTACCTGGCGCGTAGCCGTGAAATCAACGCCGCCGGCATGCTGCAGTTGCAGGAAGGTTGCCGCGAACTGGGCCTGGGCTGGATTCCGTCCAAGGCCAACTTCCTGGCCATCGACTTCGGTCGTGATACCGCTGCGATCAATCAGGGACTGTTGCGTGAAGGCGTGATCGTGCGGCCGGTTGCCGGCTACGGCATGCCCAACCACCTGCGCGTTTCCATTGGCCTGCCGGCCGAGAACGCCCGCTTCCTGGAAGCGCTGCGCAAGGTGCTGAACGCGTGACGGAACGCAAGACACCGGCAATCAAGCCGCTGGTCGAACGTCTGGTCGTGGTTGGTCTGGGGCTGATCGGCGGCTCCTTCGCCAAGGGCCTGCGCGCCCGCGGGGTGTGTCGCGAGGTGGTTGGCGTCGACCTGGATCCGCAGTCACGGCGTCTGGCCGTCGAACTGGGTGTGGTCGACCGTTGTGAGGAACAGTTGGCTGCCGCTTGTCAGGGCGCCGATGTGATCATGCTGGCCGTACCTATCCTGGCCATGGAGCGCTTGCTCGGCGAGCTCGCGAAGCTGGATCTGGGCGACGCCGTGCTGACCGATGCCGGCAGCGCCAAGGGCAATGTGGTGCGTGCTGCCGAGGCTGCATTCGGCGGTGTACCGGCGCGGTTCGTGCCGGGCCACCCGATTGCCGGCTCCGAGCAGAGCGGTGTCGAAGCGGCCAATGGCGAGCTGTTCAAGCGCCACAAGGTGATTCTTACACCGCTGGCGCATACCGATGCCGTGGCCCTGCAGCGAGTCGATCAGTTGTGGCGCGAACTGGGTGCGGACGTCGAGCACATGCAGGTCGAGCACCATGACCAGGTACTCGCTGCCACCAGCCATCTGCCGCATCTGCTGGCCTTTGGTCTGGTCGACTCGTTGGCCAAGCGCAACGAAAATCTGGAAATCTTCCGCTACGCCGCCGGCGGCTTCCGCGATTTCACGAGAATCGCCGGCAGCGACCCGGTCATGTGGCACGACATCTTTCTTGCCAACCGCGAGGCCGTGCTGCGCACTCTGGATGTATTTCGCGATGATCTCGACGCCTTGCGCGACGCGGTCGACGCAGGGGACGGGCATCATCTGCTGGGCGTATTCACACGCGCCCGCGTGGCCCGCGAACATTTCAGCAAAATACTGGCCCGTCGGGCCTATGTGGACGCTATGCACTCGAACGATCTGGTTTTCCTGGCTAATCCTGGTGGCAATGTCCGTGGGCGTATCCGCGTTCCAGGCGACAAGTCCATCTCCCACCGCTCGATCATGCTCGGCTCGCTGGCCGAAGGCACTACCGAGGTCGAAGGCTTCCTCGAGGGTGAAGATGCCCTGGCGACCCTGCAGGCCTTCCGCGATATGGGTGTGGTCATCGAAGGCCCGCACCATGGCCGCGTGACCATTCATGGCGTTGGCCTGCACGGTCTGAAGCCGCCACCCGGCCCGATCTACGTGGGCAACTCGGGTACGTCGATGCGTCTGTTGTCCGGCCTGCTGGCTGGTCAGCCGTTCGACGTGACCATGACCGGCGACGCTTCGCTGTCCAAGCGCCCCATGAACCGTGTAGCCAATCCGCTGCGCGAAATGGGCGCCGTGGTCGAGACTGGCCCGGACGGGCGTCCGCCGCTGACCATCCGTGGTGGCCAGAAGCTCAAGGCGCTGACCTACACCTTGCCGATGGCCAGTGCCCAGGTGAAGTCCTGCCTGCTGCTGGCTGGCCTGTACGCCGAAGGCGTCACCACCGTTACCGAGCCAGCCCCGACCCGTGATCACACCGAGCGCATGCTTCGCGGCTTCGGCTACGCCGTGGAGTCCAAAGGGCCGGTGGCTTCCCTGCAGGCCGGTGGCAAGCTGACGGCAACCCGTATCGAAGTGCCTGCGGACATTTCCTCGGCCGCGTTCTTCCTGGTGGCAGCCTCCATTGCCCAGGATGCCGAACTGCTGCTCGAGCACGTTGGCATCAACCCGACCCGTACTGGCGTCATCGACATCCTGCGCCTGATGGGCGGTGACATCACCCTGGAAAACCAGCGTGAAGTCGGCGGCGAGCCAGTTGCAGACCTGCGTGTGCGTGGCGCCAGGCTCAAGGGCATCGAGATTCCCGAAGATCTGGTGCCACTGGCCATCGACGAGTTCCCGGTACTGTTCGTGGCTGCGGCCTGCGCCGAAGGCCGCACCATCCTGCGTGGCGCCGAAGAGCTGCGAGTCAAGGAGTCCGACCGCATTCAGGTCATGGCCGATGGCCTGATCAGCCTGGGTGTGAAGTGCGAGCCAACCCCGGATGGCATCATCATCGATGGTGGTCAGATCGGTGGTGGCGAAGTGTACAGCCATGGCGATCACCGTATCGCCATGGCCTTCAGTGTCGCCTCCTTGCGCGCTACGGCGCCGATCCGTATCCATGACTGCGCCAACGTCGCGACCTCGTTCCCCAACTTCCTCGCACTGGCCGAACAGGTTGGCATTCGCGTGGCTGTGGAGGGGCAGCAATGAGCCTCAACGCGCCGGTGATCACCATCGATGGGCCGAGCGGCTCGGGTAAAGGCACGGTTGCCGGCCTGCTGGCCAAGCAGCTCGGCTGGAGCCTGCTGGACTCCGGTGCGTTGTATCGCCTGCTGGCGTTCTCCGCACGCAACCACGGTGTGGATCTGACCAACGAAGAGTCGCTGAAACTGCTGGCCGCTCACCTCGATGTGCAGTTTCTCGCCGCTGGTGACGGCAAGCCGCAGCGCATCATCCTCGAAGGCGAGGAGGTGACCGATGCCATCCGCAACGAGCAGGTCGGCGCCGGTGCTTCGCAGGTCGCTGCACTGCCGGCGGTGCGCGACGCATTGCTGCAACGTCAGCGTGCTTTCCGTGAAGCGCCCGGCCTGGTGGCTGACGGTCGCGACATGGGTACCGTGGTATTCGTCGATGCGCCGTTGAAGGTTTTCCTGACCGCCAGTGCCGAGGAACGGGCCAATCGACGTTACCTGCAGTTGAAGGCCAAGGGCGATGATGTTAATCTCGCGAGTCTTCTCGATGAGATTCGGGCGCGCGACGAGCGCGATACCCAGCGCGCGGTGGCTCCGCTCAAGCCGGCAGCCGACGCAATCCAGCTGGATTCCACTGAATTATCCATCGAGCAGGTGCTTGAAAGAATCCTGAGCGAAGTCGCCAATCGCGACCTCGCCGGTTGAAAAGAGCCACTTTCGGCTCGCAAGGGAGGCATACGGGGAACCAGTCCCAGTCCCGTAGGCCTCTTTTTATATGAACGAACCCGCATTGTCTGGAATGCGGAGCAGGGCGAATCCCCGCCCGATCCAACAGGAATCAACATGAGCGAAAGCTTTGCAGAACTTTTTGAAGAAAGCCTGAAAACCCTGGACATGCAGCCGGGTGCCATCATCACTGGCATCGTGGTAGACATCGACGGCGACTGGGTTACCGTTCACGCTGGCCTGAAATCCGAGGGCGTCATCCCTCTGGAGCAGTTCTTCAACGAACAAGGCGAGCTGACCATCAAGGTCGGTGACGAAGTCCACGTTGCGCTGGACGCGGTTGAAGATGGCTTCGGTGAAACCAAGCTGTCCCGCGAAAAAGCCAAGCGCGCCGAGTGCTGGATCGTCCTGGAAGCAGCTTTCGCCGCTGAGGAAGTGGTCAAGGGCGTTATCAACGGTAAGGTTAAAGGCGGCTTCACTGTCGACGTTAACGGCATCCGTGCGTTCCTGCCAGGTTCCTTGGTCGATGTCCGTCCGGTGCGTGATACCACTCACCTGGAAGGCAAAGAGCTCGAGTTCAAGGTCATCAAACTTGACCAGAAGCGCAACAACGTTGTCGTTTCCCGTCGTAGCGTCCTGGAAGCCGAAAACTCCGCAGAGCGCGAAGCACTGCTGGAATCGCTGCAGGAAGGCCAACAGGTCAAGGGTATCGTCAAGAACCTCACCGACTACGGCGCATTCGTGGATCTGGGTGGCGTCGACGGCCTGCTGCACATCACCGACATGGCCTGGAAGCGTATCAAGCACCCGTCCGAGATCGTCAACGTTGGCGACGAGATCGACGTCAAGGTTCTGAAGTACGATCGCGAGCGTAACCGTGTTTCCCTGGGCCTGAAGCAACTGGGCGAAGACCCATGGGTTGCCATCAAGGCTCGTTACCCGGAAAGCACCCGCGTTGTTGCGCGCGTGACCAACCTGACCGACTACGGCTGCTTCGCAGAGCTGGAAGAAGGCGTGGAAGGCCTGGTACACGTTTCCGAAATGGACTGGACCAACAAGAACATCCACCCGTCGAAAGTCGTTCAGGTTGGCGACGAAGTGGAAGTCATGGTTCTGGACATCGACGAAGAGCGTCGTCGTATTTCCCTGGGTATCAAGCAGTGCAAGACCAACCCATGGGAAGACTTCTCCGGCCAGTTCAACAAGGGTGACAAGATCTCCGGCACCATCAAGTCGATCACCGATTTCGGTATCTTCATTGGTCTGGACGGCGGCATCGACGGCCTGGTTCACCTGTCCGACATCTCCTGGAACGAAGTCGGCGAAGAAGCCGTACGTCGTTTCAAGAAGGGCGACGAGCTGGAAACCGTCATCCTGTCGGTCGACCCGGAGCGCGAGCGCATCTCCCTGGGCATCAAGCAACTGGAAGAAGATCCGTTCTCCGACTACGTTGCAGTCAACGACAAAGGCACTATCGTTCGCGGTACTGTGAAAGAAGTTGACGCCAAGGGCGCGATCATCACCCTGGCCGAGGGCATCGAAGCCACTCTGAAAGCCTCCGAAATCAGCCGTGACCGCGTTGAAGACGCGCGTAACGTTCTGAAAGAAGGCGAAGAAGTCGAGGCCAAGATCATCAGCGTGGATCGCAAGAGCCGCGTGATCAGCCTGTCCGTCAAGTCGAAAGACGTTGAAGACGAAAAAGAAGCAATCAAGGAAATGCGTAAGCAGGAAGTTGAAACTTCCGGTCCGACCACCATCGGTGATCTGATCCGCGCGCAAATGGAAAACCAGAACTAAGTTCGGGTAATCCAGCGAAAAAGGGCGACTTCGGTCGCCCTTTTTTGTGGGCGCCATTCCTGGCGGCCACCCTGCGGGCCGTTGCAGGCGCCGTCAGAATCGCTCTCGGCGTTTTGCAGCCTTATCTGCCTGAAGTGTTCCGGACACCGCATCTTGTAGGGGCTGCGAGGGCGCCTGGCCTTGCGGGCGATCCCAGCGGACAACAGGCCTCACCCGCAAGCCTCTGATCGAGGCTAATGCCTCCCGCTGCTCGAGCACCCTTGCCACGTGCAGGATTCGGATAGCGATCTGCAGTAAACGGCTATTGCCCTGTGATACCCCCGCCTAATCTGGCCCTGCCTGATACAAGAACAACGGAGAAGACGCTTCACCTGCGCGGCCCGATCCGTTCACCAGCCTTGCGATCGCAATGGTGGATGAAAGAGCGTCAGCTACGCGCCCCGATCCACCCTACGGCCGCTATCGCCATTTTGCTGTCATTGCGTGTGAAATCTCGTCGAAAGATCGTGAACAGCTTCTAAGGGAGAAGCTCGCTTCAGGGGAGCTCGGCACGCAAACCAGGTCGTAGGATGGGTGAAACCCATCAATTGCCGATGGGTTGCACCCATCCTACGGGCTGCCTGATACAAGAACAACGGAGAAGACGCTTCACCTGCGCGGCCCGATCCACCCTACGTCCTGGATGTTCGTCACCGCGACTCTGCCGTGGCGAACACTCAGTAGGGGGATCACTCGAGGTCGAGATTCTTGACCAGGTTCAGGCAACGCCTGAGCAGCGGCGAATCATCATCCTTGCGATAGCTGATCACGATCGGCGAGGTGGCGCTGATGTCGAGCAGTGGCGTGTAGCCGATGTCGTCGCGGTGCAGACGTTGTACCGAGGCGGGCACCAGGGTGATGCCGATACCGGCTGCCACCAGGCCGATGGCGGTCTGCAGTTCATTGGTCATCTGTGCCACGCGAATCTTCAAGCCGTTGCGAGCGAACAGCCCGAGCACATGATCGGCATAGCTGGGTCGCGGGGTGCCGGGGTAGAGCACGAAGGGTTCGCGCGCCAGGTCTTCCAGCGATGCAGGTTCGGCCAACAGTCGATGGCCAGCGGGCAGGGCGGCCACCAGTGGGTCTTCACGAATCACTTCCTGGACGATGGCCGGGTCGTCGATATGGATGCGCCCGAAACCGATATCGATACGCCCACGCTTGAGCGCTTCCACCTGCTGCAGGGTAATCAGCTCGGACAGCCCCAGTTCGATGGCGGCTTCGCTACGCAACTGGCGGATCAACTCCGGTAGGGCGCCGTACAGGGTGGAAGGTGCGAAGCCGATGCCCAGCCAACGTCGCTGACCCTCGGAGATCCGTCGGGTGTCTTCGCTGACGCGGCCGAGTTGCTCGAGCAATTGCACGGAGTGTTCGTAAAAGAAGCGCCCGGCTTCGGTGAGGCGTAGCGGTCGAGCGCGTTCGATCAAGGCTACTCCCAACTCATCCTCCAGTTGCTGGATCTGCCGACTCAGCGGCGGCTGGGCGATGTGCAGACGTTCGGCTGCACGGGTGAAATTGAGGGTTTCCGCCAGCACGCGGAAGTAGCGCAAGTGGCGCAGCTCCATGATACCTCCAGGGTATGAAACCAGACCGATTCAATATTGGACTGGCTTGTTTGCTGAGGTCAATCTGTGCCCGAACAAAAATAAAACCTGAAGGATATGCTCGTGATGACACGCATCTTCTCTTCTTCCGCTGAATTTCCGCGCCTGGCTGGCCTTGTGAACGAGGCGCAGCCGCGCTCTGGTTCGCTGCCTTGTGCCCAGTCGCTCTGACCTGCACACGGATCACGTTCATGAGCCTTCCCCTGATCGAAAGCCTCGACACCCTGATTGTCGATTTGCCGACCATTCGCCCCCACAAGCTGGCGATGCATACCATGCAGCAGCAGACGTTGGTGATCCTGCGCCTGCGTTGTAGCGACGGTATCGAAGGCGTCGGCGAGGCGACCACCATTGGTGGTCTGGCCTATGCCGGGGAAAGCCCGGAAAGCATCAAAACCAACCTGGACACCTATTTTTCGCCGCTGCTGATTGGCCAGCCGGCCGGCAATATCAATGCGGCGATGCAGCGTATCGACCGCGCCGTGCGCGGCAACACCTTCGCCAGGTCGGCGGTGGAAACCGCGCTGCTCGATGCTCAAGGCAAACGCCTGGGGCTGCCGGTCGCCGAGTTGCTGGGTGGCCGTGTGCGTGACGGCCTGGAGGTCGCCTGGACACTGGCCAGTGGCGATACCGCCAAAGACATCGAAGAGGCCGAGCGTATGCTCGATCTGCGTCGCCATCGGATCTTCAAGTTGAAGATCGGTAGCCGCGATGCCGCCCTGGATATCGCCCACGTGGCGGCGATCAAGCGAGCGCTGGGGGATCGCGCCAGCGTGCGGGTGGACGTCAACCAGGCGTGGAGCGAAGCGGTAGCCCTGCGTGCCTGCCAGGCGCTGGGTGATGCCGGTGTGGATCTGATCGAACAGCCGATCCCGCGCCAGGACGTACAGGCCCAGGCCCGCGTCAGCGCACGCAGCCCGGTGCCGGTAATGGCTGACGAAGCCATCGAAAGCGTGGAAGACAGCTTCGCTTTGGCCCGCGCGGGCGCGGCACCGGTATTTGCCCTGAAGATCGCCAAGAACGGCGGCCCGCGTGCAGTGCTGCGCAGTGCCTATATCGCCGAAGCCGCAGGCATCGGTCTATACGGCGGCACCATGCTCGAAGGCAGCGTCGGCACCCTGGCCTCCGCTCACGCCTTCGCCACCCTGGCCAAGCTGGAGTGGCACACCGAACTGTTCGGCCCCTTGCTGCTGACCGAGGACATCCTCGTCGAGGTGCCGGTGTATCGCGATTTCGAACTGAAGATTCCGACCACGCCCGGCCTGGGTGTGACGCTCGATGAAGAGCGCCTGCAGCACTTCCGCCGTCGTTAACTCAATATCGAAAGGACATTGCCATGCTGTTCCATGTGCGCATGACCGTAAAACTGCCCACCGACATGCCCGTCGAGCAGGCGACACGCCTGAAGGCGGATGAAAAAGAATTGGCTCAGCGTCTGCAGCGTGAGGGCACCTGGCGTCACCTGTGGCGCATCGCCGGGCTGTACGCCAACGTCAGCGTGTTCGATGTGCCGGACGCTCAGGCCCTGCATGACACCCTGATGCAGTTGCCGCTGTACCCCTACATGGAGATCGAGGTCATGGCGCTGTGTCGTCATCCGTCTTCGATCCGTGATGACGATCGCTGATTCGCACCCTTTGCTCGCATAATCCGTTCAAGACAAAAACAAGATGAGGAGATGACCATGACCGTACGTATCGCTCAGACCGTGGACGTGCAGAAGTTCTTCGAAGAGGCCAGTGGGTTCAGCAATGACCAGGGTAACGCCCGCATGAAAACGGTGATCCACCGGGTGCTCAACGACACGGCGAGAATTATCGAAGACCTGCAGATCACCCCGGAAGAGTTCTGGAAAGCGGTGAACTATCTCAACGAGCTCGGCAGCCGCCAGGAAGCCGGCCTGGTAGTCGCCGGCCTGGGTATCGAGCATTACCTCGATATGCTGATGGATGCCGAAGACGAAGAGGCCGGCCGTACTGGCGGCACGCCGCGTACCATCGAAGGTCCGCTGTATGTCGCTGGAGCGCCGCTGAGCAAGGGCGAAGCGCGCCTGGACGATGGCCAGGATGCCGGTACGCCTTTGTTCATGCAGGGGCGGGTGTTCGACACCGACGGCAAACCGCTGGCTGGCGCTATTGTCGATGTCTGGCACGCCAACACGGGCGGCACCTATTCCT
This sequence comes from Phytopseudomonas daroniae, assembly GCF_004327275.1. NCBI lineage: Bacteria > Pseudomonadati > Pseudomonadota > Gammaproteobacteria > Pseudomonadales > Pseudomonadaceae > Phytopseudomonas > Phytopseudomonas daroniae. The sequence goes on along the minus strand of NZ_QJUJ01000005.1, from coordinate 64,737 downwards.
ACTTCGACCCCGCGCAGTCGGAGTTCAACCTGCGCCGCCGTATCGAGACCGACGCCGAAGGCCGCTATCGTTTCCGCAGCATCGTACCGTCCGGCTATGGCTGCCCGCCCGATGGCCCGACCCAGCAACTGCTCGACCAGCTCGGTCGCCATGGCCAGCGCCCGGCGCACGTGCACTTCTTCATTTCGGCGCCGGGCCATCGTCACCTCACCACCCAGATCAACCTGGATGGCGACAAGTACCTGCACGACGACTTCGCCTACGCCACCCGTGATGAGCTGATCGCCCGAATCGACTTCTTCGATGACGCCGCGCGTGCCAAGGCCCATGGTGTGGAAGGGCGCTTTGCCGAAATCGAATTCGATTTCACCCTGCAATCCACCGCCGAGCCCAAGGCCCAGCAACGCCATGAGCGAGTGCGGGCGCTGGAGGTTTGAAGTAGCTCATCAGGCCCAGCCTGAAGCCTGGCGAGCCAGCGTTACCCCCTGCTACAGGGGGTAATCGCGTTTGGCTGACACGCTTGGGTGAGCCGTTTCACCCAGCCTGGCCTGCAAGATGTAACCCTTTGTCTCGCCGTTGTATCGCGGCGCCGGGGGATGGTTAGAATCGCCGAGTGATTAGCGGATTGCCGGTCGCCGGCGGTCAGCCCCTCTAAGAAAAATAAAGAGAAACAAGAGGCCTGATGATGAGCAACTCATTGCTGAGCGAGCGCAGCAGCGTGTTCGAACGCGCCGACCCCTATTCGGTGTCGGATTACGTCAATCAGCATGTGGGTGCCCATTGCATACGCCTGCCCACCAGCGGATTTCCCGAGGCGAGCCTCAGCCATCGCAAGTTTTCCAGCCTCGACCTGTGCCGCATCAGCTATGGCGGCAGTGTGCGGGTCACCTCGCCAGCGCTGGAGACCATCTACCACCTGCAAATCCTGCTCAAGGGACACTGCCGCTCGCAGTGTCGCGATCAGGAGCATTTCTATGTGCCGGGCGAACTGCTGCTGATCAACCCGGACGATCCGGTGGATCTCACCTATTCGGCGGACTGCGAAAAATTCATCGTCAAACTGCCGGTCAGCCTGTTCGAAAATACCTGTCTGGAGCAACGCTGGATGTTGCCGGAAAGTGGTATCCGCTTTAGTGCGGCACGGCATGACATGCGTGAGCTGGAGGGCTTTGCCAGCCTGCTGATGCTGATCTGCGAGGAGGCCGAAGCGGCTGCCAGCATGCCTCAGGTGCAGGAGCATTACGTGCGTATCGTCGCCAGCAAGCTGCTGGCCCTGTTGGACAATAACGTGCAGCGGGTTCAGCCACAGACCCAGGCCACTTCGTTCGAACAGGTCGTGGATTACATCGAGCATCATCTGACTCAGGACATTGGCGTCGATCAGTTGCTGGCCGTCGCTCGAGTCAGCGAGCGCTCACTGTATGCACTGTTCGAACGCCACGCCGGCATCACGCCCAAGGACTACATTCGCCAGCGCAAGCTGGAACGCATTCATGCTCAACTGCTCGATCCCGCGTGCAAGGTGCGCAGCGTGACTGAAATCGCCCTGGATCATGGTTTCCTGCACCTGGGACGGTTTGCCGAATCCTATCGTCGCTGCTTTGGCGAACTGCCTTCCGAGACCTACAGGCGCAACCGCTGAGGGAACCGCCTGGTACGCCATGGGTGCTCATGGATAGCCGGGCGACGCATCTGGCAGCCGGGTCGTATGAGCGATTGAAAACCCATACAAGTATCGTTCGATTATCGAACGTCTAATCGATTATCGGATTGTTAGCTGCCTATGGGGTGGGTACCTTGTGACTACACGGCGTAACAGCCGCCCACGGTATCCAGAGCAATAAGACGAGAACGACCATGGCTGAAATTCTCTCCCTGCGCGAGGCGGTCGAGCGCTTCGTCAACGACGGCGACACCGTCGCCCTCGAAGGCTTCACCCACCTGATCCCGACCGCTGCGTCTCATGAACTGATCCGTCAGGGCAAGAAAGACCTGACCCTGGTGCGCATGACGCCGGATCTGGTCTATGACCTGCTGATCGGTGCCGGCTGTGCCAAACGGCTGATCTTCTCCTGGGGTGGCAACCCTGGCGTCGGTTCGCTGCACCGCCTGCGCGATGCGGTGGAGAAACACTGGCCGCACAAGCTGGAAATCAGCGAACACAGCCATGCCGCCATGGCCAACGCCTATGTCGCCGGCGCATCCAACCTGCCGTTCGCCGTGCTGCGCGGTTATCAGGGCTCGGATCTGGTCAAGGTCAACCCCGAGATCAAGTTCATCGAGTGCCCGTATACCGGCGAGAGCCTGGCAACCGTACCGAGCGTACGCCCTGACGTCACCGTGATCCATGCGCAGAAGGCCGACCGCAAGGGCAACGTGCTGATCCAGGGCATTCTCGGTGTGCAGAAGGAAGCCGCCCTGGCTGCCAAGCGCTGCATCGTCACCGTCGAGGAAATCGTCGACGACCTGCAGGCACCGATGAACGCCTGTGTACTGCCGACCTGGGCACTGACCGCGGTCTGCGTGGTGCCCGGTGGCGCCCATCCGTCCTACGCCCACGGTTACTACGAGCGCGACAACCGCTTCTACCAGGCCTGGGACCCGATTTCCCGTGACCGCGAGACCTTCACCGCCTGGATCGACGAATACATCCGTGGCACCGAGGATTTTGCGCAGTACCAGGCGAAAATTAACGGGGAGGCCAAGTGATGAGCGACTTCAACACCAATGAAATGATGACCGTGGCCGCCGCTCGCCGCCTCGGTAATGGCAGCGTGTGCTTCGTCGGCATCGGCCTGCCCTCCAAGGCGGCCAACCTGGCGCGCCTGACCCATGCCCCGGAAGTGGTACTGATCTATGAATCCGGCCCGATTGGCGCCAAGCCGACCGTGCTGCCACTGTCCATCGGTGATGGCGAGCTGGCCGAGACCGCCGACACCGTAGTGCCCACTGGCGAGATCTTCCGCTACTGGCTGCAGGGCGGGCGCATCGATGTCGGCTTCCTCGGCGCGGCCCAGGTCGACAAGTTCGGCAACATCAACACCACGGTGATCGGCGACTACCACCAGCCCAAGGTGCGCCTGCCGGGTGCCGGCGGCGCGCCGGAAATCGCCGGTAGCGCGAAGAAGGTGCTGATCATCCTCAAGCAGGGCCATCGCACCTTCGTCGACAAGCTGGCGTTCATCACCTCGGTCGGTCATGGCGAAGGCGGTGACCATCGCAAGCGTCTCGGCCTGCCCGGCGAAGGGCCGGTGGCGATCATCACCGACCTGTGCATCATGGAGCCGGAAGCCGGCAGCAACGAATTCATCGTCACCTCGCTGCACCCAGGCGTGACCCGCGAGCAGGTGATCGAGAACACCGGCTGGCAAATCCGTTTCGCCGAGGAGGTCACCACCACCGAGGCGCCGACAGCCGAGGAACTGGCCGCCCTGCGCGACCTCGAAGCGCGTACCGCCGCCGCCCATGGGCAGAAGGGGAGTGACGAATGAGCCGCGAGGTTTTCATCTGCGACGCCGTGCGCACACCGATCGGCCGGCTCAATGGCGGCCTGTCCGCCGTGCGTGCCGACGACCTGGCGGCGATCCCGCTCAAGGCCCTGATCGAGCGTAATCCGCAGGTCGACTGGAGTGCGGTGGACGAAGTCTTCATGGGCTGCGCCAACCAGTCCGGCGAGGACAACCGCAACGTCGCCCGCATGGCGCTGCTGCTCGCCGGCCTGCCGGAAACGGTGCCGGGGGTGACCCTCAACCGTCTCTGTGCCTCGGGGATGGAGGCGGTGGGGGCGGCCTTCCGCGCCATCGCCACGGGCGAGATGGAACTGGCCATCGCCGCCGGCGTCGAGTCCATGACCCGCGCGCCCTACGTGATGGGCAAGGCCGACAGCGCCTTCGGTCGTGGCCAGAAGCTGGAAGACACCACCCTGGGCTGGCGCTTCGTCAACCCGGCGATGAAGGAGCGCTACGGCGTCGATCCGATGCCGGTCACCGGCGACAACGTCGCCGAGGACTACGGCGTCAGCCGCGCCGACCAGGATGCCTTCGCCCTGCGCAGCCAGCAGCGGGCCGCGGCGGCCCGGGAAAGCGGCTACTACGCCGAGGAAATCGTCCCGGTGGTGATCAAGGGCAAGAAGGGCGAGACCGTCGTCGACACCGACGAACACCCCCGTGCGGACACCAGCGCCGAGGGCCTGGCCAGGCTCAAGCCGGTCAATGGTGCGGACAAGACGGTGACCGCCGGCAATGCCTCGGGCCTCAACGACGGTGCCTCGGCGATGATCCTAGCCTCCGCCGACGCGGTGCAGAAGTACGGCCTCAAGGCCCGCGCCAAGGTGCTCGGCATGGCCAGCGGCGGCGTGGCACCCCGGGTCATGGGCGTCGGCCCGGTGCCGGCGGTGCGCAAGCTGCTGGCGCGCCTGAACCTCGATATCGATGCCTTCGACGTGATTGAACTCAACGAAGCCTTCGCCGCTCAGGGCCTGGCGGTCACCCGTGATCTCGGCCTGGCGGACGACAGTCCCAAGGTCAATCCGAATGGCGGTGCCATTGCCCTGGGCCATCCGTTGGGCATGAGCGGCAATCGCCTGGTGCTGACCGCTGTTCATCACCTGGAGAAAACCGGTGGCAAGCTCGGTCTGGCGACCATGTGCGTAGGCGTCGGCCAAGGCCTGGCCCTGGCCATCGAGCGCGTCTAGAAGCCTGTATATACGGCCGCAAAAAGGCGGAAGCGGACGGTCGGTGACCCGCGTTGAACCATGGATCACGGCCTTCGGCCCCGGATTACGCCTGCGGCTAATCCAGGCTACGTTCTACAGTCTTAAAGGCACAAACGGCCATTCGTAGGGTGGACGACGCTTCACCTACGCGGCCCGACCCGTCCACCGTTCCACAATCGCAATGGTGGATGAAAAGAGCGTCATCCACCCTACGTCTGCTTACGCCGGCCTAGCCGGCGAGATGGTCGACAGGTACCAGAAGTTTGCTTGCTTCGGTATCGGACAGGGTTCCGCGCAACCATGTTCGCTACTGTTGCAAGCGATCAAGCAGGGCAATAATGCTCGAATCATTTGGTTACATATGAGTCGGAGTAAGGGATGATTTCCTCCCCTTACCAGTGAGTACCCATGATGAGTTCTGATGCCAGCGCGGTGTATGAAGCACCCAACTACAGCGCCGAAGAACGGCGCAAGCGTATCTTCGCCATCGTCGGCGCATCGTCCGGCAACCTGGTCGAGTGGTTCGACTTTTACGTCTACGCCTTCTGCGCGATCTATTTCGCGCCGGCCTTCTTTCCCTCCGACGACCCCACCGTGCAACTGCTCAATACCGCAGGCGTATTCGCTGCCGGCTTCCTGATGCGGCCGATCGGTGGCTGGGTGTTCGGTCGCATCGCCGACAAGTACGGGCGCAAGGTGTCGATGATGATCTCGGTGCTGATGATGTGCCTGGGCTCGCTGGCCATCGCCTTCATGCCGACCTACGACAGCATCGGCACCCTGGCGCCGCTGCTGCTGTTGCTGGCCCGTCTGTTCCAGGGCCTGTCGGTGGGCGGCGAGTACGGCACCACGGCCACCTACATGAGCGAAGTGGCGCTCAAGGGGCAGCGCGGCTTTTTCGCCTCCTTCCAGTACGTCACCCTGATCGGCGGCCAGTTGCTGGCGGTGTTGGTGGTGGTGATTCTGCAGCAACTGCTCACTGAAGATGAGCTGCGTGCCTGGGGCTGGCGCATCCCATTCGTGATCGGTGCCCTGGCCGCGGTGGTGGCCTTCTACCTGCGCCGTTCCCTGGACGAGACTGCCAAGAAAGACCAGATCGGCAACAAGGAGTCAGGCAGCATCGCCTACCTGTTCAAGCACCATAAGGCGGCGTTCTTCACCGTGCTCGGCTATACAGCCGGCGGCTCGCTGATCTTCTATACCTTCACCACGTACATGCAGAAGTACCTGGTCAATTCGGTAGGCATGACAGCCAAGACCGCCAGCGGCATCATGACTGGCGCGCTGTTCCTGTTCATGATCATGCAGCCACTGTTCGGTGCCTTGTCCGACCGTATCGGTCGGCGCACCTCGATGCTCTGGTTCGGCGCCTTGGGCGCGATCTTCACCTGGCCCATCCTGGCGCTGCTGCAAACGGTACATAGCCCGGTGATTGCCTTCCTGCTGATCATTGTGGCCCTGGCCATCGTCAGCCTGTATACCTCGATCAGTGGCCTGGTAAAGGCCGAGATGTTCCCGCCGGAAGTACGCGCCCTGGGCGTCGGTCTGGCCTACGCGGTGGCCAATGCGCTGTTCGGTGGATCCGCCGAATACGTGGCACTGGGGCTGAAGTCCATTGGCCTGGAGCAGACCTTCTATTGGTACGTGTCGGGCATGATGGTGTTGGCCTTCCTGGTCAGCTTGCGTCTGCCGCGACAGGCCAGTTATCTACACCACGATCATTGACCACGGAGTTATCGCAGTATGAGTTCAAGGCCCTGCAGCCAACTGTTCGATGCCTATTTCACCAGTGCGCCGATGCGCGAGGTGTTCAGCGACCATGGCCGCGTGCAGGGCATGCTCGACTTCGAGGCGGCGCTGGCCAGGGCCGAGGCTGCGGTTGGTGTGATTCCTGCGACGGTGGTCGCGGATATCGAAGCCGCCTGCCGGGCTGAACTCTATGATTTCGATGCCCTGGCGGTAGCCATCGGTAGCGCCGGCAACTCGGCGATTCCGCTGGTCAAGGCCCTGGGCAAACGCATCGCGGCGCAGAGCGAAGAGGCCGAGCGCTACGTGCACCTGGGTGCTACCAGCCAGGACGCCATGGACACCGGCCTGGTGCTGCAATTGCGCGCCGCCATCGCGCTGCTGGAGAGGGATCTGGCCGCATTGAGCGAATCGTTGGCCGAGCAGGCCGAGCGACATGCCGCCACCCCCATGGCTGGGCGCACCTGGCTGCAGCACGCCACACCGGTGACCCTGGGCATGAAGATCGCCGGATGGCTGGGTGCGGTCGACCGTCATCGTCAGCGTTTGCAGGAAATCAAACCACGACTGCTTTGCCTGCAGTTCGGTGGCGCATCCGGCAGCCTGGCGGCGCTGGGCGACCAGGCCTGGCCAGTGGCCGAAGCCCTGGCCGCTGCGCTGGATCTGCAACTGCCGGAGCAGCCCTGGCACACCCAGCGCGATCGCCTGGTCGAGTTCGCCAGCCTGCTTGGCCTGATCGCCGGCAGCCTGGGCAAGCTGGGCCGTGACCTCAGTCTGCTGATGCAGACCGAGGCCGGTGAGTTGTTCGAACCTTCCGCGCCGGGCAAGGGTGGCTCCTCGACCATGCCGCACAAGCGCAACCCGGTCAGTGCTGCGGTGCTGATCGGTGCCGCCACCCGCGCGCCCGGTCTGGTTGCCACCATGTTCACGGCCATGCCTCAGGAGCACGAGCGCAGCCTCGGCTTGTGGCATGCCGAGTGGGAAACCCTGCCGGAGCTCTGCTGCCTGGTGTCCGGTGCGCTGCAGCAGGCGCTGCTGGTGGTGCCGGGGCTGGAAGTGGATGCCGAGCGTATGGCTCGCAACCTCGATCTGACCCGTGGCCTGGTGCTGGCCGAGGCGGTCAGCATCGCCCTGGCGCAACGAATCGGTCGCGACGCGGCTCACCATCTCGTCGAGCAATGCTGCAAACAGGCGGTGAAGGAGGGTGCTCATCTGCGTGAGGTACTGGGCGCCAATGCCGAGGTCACTGCCCAGCTATCCGCAGAAGAGCTGGATCGCCTGCTCGATCCCGCCCATTACCTGGGCCAGGCTCGCCGCTGGGTCGAGCGTGCCGTGGCGCAGAGCCGTCAACTGGAACAAAAAAACGCTTCTCGTTAGGAGATTGTCATGCCTGTGGTATCCCTCGCCGATGGCGACCTGAACTACCAACTCGAAGGCCCGGCGGATGCGCCGGTACTGGTGCTGTCCAATTCCCTGGGCACCAACCTGCATATGTGGGACGCGCAGATTCCGGCGTTCACCGAGCATTTTCGCGTGTTGCGTTACGACACGCGTGGCCATGGCCAGTCACTGGTCAGCCCGGGCTTTTACAGCATCGAGCAGAACGGTCACGACGTATTGGCACTGCTCGATGCACTGGATATCGACAAGGTGCATTTCTGCGGCCTGTCCATGGGCGGTTTGATCGGCCAGTGGTTCGGTATCAACGCGGCCGAGCGCCTGGAGCGCCTGGTGCTGTGCAACACCGGCTCCAAGATCGGCACGGACGAGGTGTGGAACACGCGCATCGACACCGTGCTAAAGGGCGGCGAGAAGGCCATGCGCGACCTGCGCGATGCCTCGATCGAGCGCTGGTTCACCCCGTCGTTCGCCGCTGGGCATCCGCAGCAGGTCGAGGCCATCGTCAGCATGCTGGCGCAGACCTCGCCCCAGGGTTATGCGGCCAACTGCGCCGCGGTGCGCGATGCCGATTTCCGCGAGCAGATCGCCGCGATCAGCGCGCCGACCCTGATCGTCTGCGGCACTGGCGACGCGGTGACCACGCCGGAACACGGTCGCTTCATGCAGGCGCGTATCGCCGATGCAGAGCTGGTCGAGTTCGACGCCGCGCACCTGTCCAATGTGCAGGCTGGCGAGCTGTTCACTCAGCGCGTGCTGGGTTTCCTGCAAGGCAAATGACCCGCAGGGTGGATCGAGGCGTGTAATTGCGCTTCTTCATCGGTGCCAATGGTGGATCGATGAAGCGCGATCCACCCTACGGCCGTGCAAGCTCAACCCCTAGGGTGGATCGGGGCGCGTAGCTGACGCTTTTTTCATCCACCTTTGCCTGGCGGTGCCCACGTTGCGTCGATAAAACCGCGATGCCCGGCCCGCAAACGTCTCACTATAATGGATCCGAAAAGATGGACGAGAAACAACGTTACGAAGCCGGCATGCAGGTACGCCGTGCGGTGCTGGGCGATGCCCATGTCGATCGCAGCCTGCAGAACATCACGCCGTTCAACCAAGAGTTTCAGGAAATGATCACCCGTCATGCCTGGGGTGATATCTGGACGCGTCCGGGCTTGCCGCGCCACACCCGCAGCCTGATCACCATCGCCATGCTGATCGGAATGAACCGCGAAGGCGAGTTGAAGCTGCACCTCAAGGCTGCCAAGAACAATGGCGTGACCCGTGAGGAACTCAAGGAAGTGATCATGCAGAGCGCGATCTACTGCGGTATCCCAGCGGCGAATGCCACCTTCCACCTTGCCGAAGAGCTGTGGGACGAAGTCGGCGTCGAGTCCCTCGACAAGTAGTGAGCGTGCATCGGTGCATTCCCGGGTATCGCTGCGCTTGACCCGGGCTACGGGTGGGTGTTCGGCGTTGGTGTTGCGGGTTGCCTTAATCGCATCGCCCCGTGGGCGGGGCTCCTACGCGGGCGTTGCTATCCCGTAGGGTGGAAGACGCTGTTTTCTTCCACCAACCGCTCCCGGGTATCGCTGTGCTTCACCCAGGCTACGGTTTGAGCCCCGCTTCAGGCGGGGCTCTTCATTTTCCGCTTACCATTTCGGCGCGAAATCCGGGCTGACCAGGCGCCGATCCTTCGGCAGGCTGGCGATCAGGGCGCGGTCTTCGTCGTCGAGGCGGATATCCAGGGCGGCCAGGTTGGCCCGCTGATTTTCCACGCCGCTGGCCTTGGGAATCGCTGCCACATTGTCCTGGGCGAGCAGCCACTGCAGCACCACCTGGCTGGGGAACACGCCGTGCTTGGCGGCGATCTGGCGGATTTCCGGCAATTGCGCGGCTTCGCCGCGGGCCAGCGGGCAATAGGCGGTGAACGCCAGGTTGTGTTCGCGGGCGTAATCGAGCATCGGCTGCTGGTCGAGCAGCACGTGGTACTCCACCTGGATCGCGGCGATGGGTGCCTGGAACTCCTCGATACTCTGGCGCAGCAGCGGCAGCGGGAAGTTGGCGACGCCGATGTTCAGCGTTTTCCCTTCGTCGCGCAGAGCCGCCAGGGTTTCCAGGGCGCGGCGCAGGTCATCACCGGCCAGGCTGCCGGCGTTTCCCGGCCAGTGGATCAGGAACAGGTCGACATACTCGGTGCGCAGCGCCTGCAGGCTGGCGGCGAGCGAAGCGCGGATGGCGTCGGGTTGCAGCTTGTCCCACCAGACCTTGGTGGTCAGGTGAATCTTCTCGCGCTCGACGTCGGTCTCGGCCAGCGCCTTGCCCACTGCCGCCTCGTTCTCATAGGCGGTGGCGGTATCGATATGCCGGTAGCCGATCTGCAGAGCCTGGTGCACCGCTCGGGTACATTCGTCGTCCTTCATGGGCCAGGTGCCCAGGCCGAGTTTCGGCATGTTCAGTTGGTAACGATTGCGGATGGCCTGCATGTGAATCCTCCTGATGACAACGGATGGCTATTCGTAGGCGCTGATGCCGGCGGCATGGCGCGCGGCGACGTAGCCGAAGGTGAGGGCGGGGCCCAGGTTGATGCCGCCCGACGGGTAATGACCGCCGAACACGCTGGCCATGTCCGCACCAGCGGCATACAGGCCGGTGATCGGCTGACCTTCGGCGTCGAGTACGCGGGCCGCCGCATCGGTCTTCAAGCCGGCGAAAGTGCCGAAGCAGCCAGGTTGTACTTTGACTGCATAGAAGGGCCCCTGTTCGATTGGCGCGACACAGGGATTCGGCCCCGGATGCAACGGATCGCCCTGTTTGCGGTTGAAGGCGGTGCTGCCGCGGCCGAACTCGGGATCCTCGCCAGCCCGCGCGTGCTGATTGAATGTAGCTACCGTGGTCGCGAGCGCAACCGGATCGATACCGCACTGCAGTGCCAGTTGCTCCACAGTGGCGGCGCGTTGCAGGTAGCCGTTGCGCAACGCCGGCCAGAGCGGCACGGGAGCGGGGCGGGCGAAGCCCAGGCCGTAGCGGCGCTGGAAACGGTGATCGCAGATCAGCCAGGAGCACACTGCCTGGCCTTCCGGCACCTGCTCGACCATTGCCGATACGTAGTCGTAGTAACCATGGGCCTCGTTGACGAAACGTTTGCCGTTGGCCAGCACACCGATGATGCCTGGCTTGCCGCGCTCGATGATATGCGGGAAGTGGCCGACGCTGCCGTCCGCATGGGGTACCTTGGAAACGGGTGCCCAGGCGACGGGTGACTTCAGCGCGGTGTCGACCTGGGCACCCAGCGCTTCGCCCAGACGCAGCCCATCGCCGGAGCAGGATGCTGGCGGCAGCGCCAGGTTGTCCTGGCCGCTGGCCTCGCGGGGAAACAGCTGCTGGCGTCGCAGTGGGTCGTTCGGGAAACCACCGGCCGCGAGGATCACTGCGCGGGCGCTGATGAAATGCTCGCCATCCTGGCGGAGCAGCGTGGCGCCGTTCACCCGGCCATCCTGCTGATGCAGGCGAACAACCGGAGTGGACTCGATCAGTTCGACACCGAGATCGGCAGCCGTACGTGCCAGCCGCGCCACCAGTGCGACGCCGTTGACCAGGTGCATGGCGCGGCCATAGCGGGCCAGGTGATAGAGGTGAGTGCTGAAGCGGCGGATCACGTGCCACAGCGATTTCGGCGAGCGGGTCATACTGAGAAACGCCGCCAGATCGGCACCCGCCATGATCGGCATGCCCATGAAAGAGGTTTCCCGCATGGTCTTGCGCAGGCGAGGTAACAGATCCAGTACCTCGTGGGCATCATAGGGCGCGGCAATCACCTGATGGCCGCCCGTGGCGGCACCGGGCGTATCGCCGTGCATATCGGGAATGGCGTTGCCGTCGGCGAACTGCAGAGCGGTGTGCCGTTCGAAGAACGCCACCATATGCGGACAGGCCTCGAGAAAAGCGTCGACGCGAGCGCTATCGTAGTGTTCGCCGAGTTCGTGGCGCAGGTAGGTGCGCGGCTGTTCGATGTCTTCCTCGATGCCGGCGCGACGCGCCAACGGATTGCGCGGTACCCAGGCCCAGCCACCCGACCAGGCGGTGGCGCCACCGAATACGGCGTCCTTTTCCACCAGCACGACCTTCTGGCCGTGCCAGGCGGCGGTCACCGCTGCAGCCAACCCGGCAGCGCCGGAGCCGACCACCAGCAGGTCGCATTCTTGAGGGAGCGGGGTGGAAGCTGTGGTGGGCATCTTGGGTTCCTGGTGGGGTTATGATTGTTTTTGGAATCGTGTTCCATATATTAATTTGAACGATACGCTGCCGCCAACATAGGCTCCTGCGCTTGATGTTTACCGCTCGCGGCCCCATCTGATGTGCTAGAGCCCTTCTGTCATCAGCCTTCGAGCCCACCATGACCTTGTTTTTGTCTTCCCGCCAGCGCGCGGCCTTGCGCATGTCGTGGGCGTTTATCGCCCCTTATCGTGGCCGTGTGGTCGGCGCGCTGCTGGCGTTGCTGTTTACCGCAGCGATCACCCTGTCCATGGGGCAGGGCATCAAACTGCTGGTGGATCAGGGCCTGGCCACCCAGTCGCCTGAAGCGCTGCGCCATTCGATCCTGCTGTTCTTCGTGCTGGTGCTCGCCCTGGCGGTGGGTACCTACACGCGTTTCTATCTGGTGTCCTGGCTTGGCGAACGGGTGGTGGCGGACATCCGCAAGCGCGTGTTCGATCACCTGGTCGGTCTGCACCCCGGGTTCTATGCGCACAACCGCAGCTCGGAGATCCAGTCGCGGCTGACCGCCGATACCACCTTGTTGCAGTCGGTGATCGGTTCGTCCCTGTCGATGGCGCTGCGCAACCTGATCATGCTGGTCGGCGGCATGATTCTGCTGGTGGTCACCAACCTCAAGCTGAGCGCTATCGTGCTGGCGGCGTTGCCGCTGGTGGTGGCGCCGATCCTGCTGTTTGGCCGACGGGTACGTGAACTGTCGCGACTCAGCCAGGATCGCATCGCCGACGTGGGCAGCTACGTCAGCGAGGTACTGGGGCAGATCAAGACGGTACAGGCCTATAATCACCAGGCCGAAGACCGCCGCCGTTTCGCCCTGTCCGCCGAAGCGGCGTTCGACACGGCGCGCAAGCGCGTCGCCCAGCGCGCCTGGCTGATTACCGTGGTCATCGTTCTGGTACTGGGCGCCGTGGGTGTGATGCTCTGGGTCGGTGGCATGGACGTGATCGCCGGGCGCATCAGCGGTGGCGAGCTGGCCGCGTTCGTGTTCTACAGCCTGATCGTCGGCTCCTCGTTCGGCACCCTCAGCGAAGTTATCGGCGAGCTGCAGCGTGCGGCCGGCGCCGCCGAGCGCATTACCGAATTGCTGCGCGCGCGCAACGAGATTCATGCCCCGCTCGAGGGTGCGCTGATTCCCACGCAGCCGGTGCAGGGCCGCATCGAGGTACAGGGTCTATCCTTCGCTTACCCGACACGTCCGCAAAGTCTCGCACTGGAGGGCATCGATCTGACTGTCGTACCCGGTGAAACCCTGGCCATCGTCGGGCCATCCGGGGCGGGCAAGTCGACCCTGTTCGATCTGCTGCTGCGTTTCTACGATCCTCAGCAGGGGCGCATCATGATCGACGGGCTGCCGATCGAGCGCCTCGACCCCCAGATCCTGCGCGAGAGCTTCGCTCTGGTTTCCCAGCACCCGGCGTTGTTCTTCGGCAGCGTGGAAGACAACATCCGCTACGGGCGCCTGGACGCCAGCAGCGCCGAAGTGGAAGCCGCGGCTCGTGCGGCGCATGCCCATGAATTCATCGAGAGACTGCCGCAGGGCTATCAGACTCATCTGGGCGATGCCGGGCTGGGCTTGTCCGGCGGTCAACGTCAGCGCCTGGCGATTGCCCGTGCCCTGCTGGTGGATGCGCCGATCCTGTTGCTCGACGAGGCCACCAGTGCCCTGGATGCCGAGAGCGAGCACCTGATCCAGCAGGCACTGCCGGAACTGATGCGCGGCCGTACCACCCTGGTGATCGCCCACCGTCTGGCCACGGTGAAGAGCGCCGATCGTATCGCCGTCTTCGATCAGGGACGGTTGGTTGCCTTGGGCACGCATGCCGAACTGGTCGCCAGCAACCTGCTATACGCGCGGCTGGCCGAGTTGCAGTTCGTGGAGAAAATCTGAGGCGGATTATCAGGGGCGGCACGAGCCGGCTTACCGACGACTGGTGGTCAGGCCGCAATAGCGCGCAATGACCACCATCGTTTCGCGCCGAGGGCGACGCTCCTACGGGTAGAGGGGCGTTCACACCATTTGTAGGAGCCGCGACCCCGCGGCGAATGGTGCAGGCGGCGCCGATATTGCGGTGACGCTGCCATCGTTTCGCGCCGAGGGCGATGCTCCTACGAGTAAGCGCTGAAGTGCTCGGTCTCAGCTATTGACCAAGCTGAGGAACTCGCTGCGGGTCGCGGCATTTTCGCGGAATTCGCCGAGCATCACCGAGGTGACCATGGAGGAGTTCTGCTTCTCCACGCCGCGCATCATCATGCACATGTGCTTCGCTTCGATGACCACCGCCACGCCGAGTGCGCCGGTGACCTGCTGAACGGCTTCGGCGATCTGCCGGCTCAGACTTTCCTGAATCTGCAGGCGGCGGGCATACATGTCGACGATGCGCGCTACCTTGGACAGCCCCAGTACCTTGCCGTTGGGGATATAGGCGACATGGGCCTTGCCGATAAAGGGCAGCAGGTGATGCTCGCACAGGGAATACAGCTCGATGTTCTTGACCAGCACCATCTCGCTGGCGTCGGAGCTGAAGAGCGCACCGTTGGTGACTTCTTCCAGGGTCTTCTCATAGCCGTTGCAGAGGTATTGCATGGCCTTGGCGGCGCGCTTGGGCGTGTCGAGCAGGCCTTCGCGGGAGACGTCTTCGCCGAGTTGGCCGAGGATCGCGGTGTAATGCTGTTCGAGAGTGTTACGGCTAGAGTCCATGCGGCTTCCAGTGATGTTCGGATGACAATGTACCTGCTGCCTGCCGACGCGGCTGGCGATGCCGACCAGAGCGTTCTGGCGTCAGTGGACGGCATTGAGGTTCAAGCGGGCGGCAATTGTAATCCGCTCACGGCGATTTACCGAGCGTAATCCGCGTCGATGCCTCGCCGCACTGGTGAGCGCTGCCTTATTTGGCCGCGTGGGCAGCCAGGCAGGTGTCGAGCATGCGGTTTGAAAAGCCCCACTCGTTGTCGTACCAGGCCAGTACCTTGACCAGCCGGCCGTTCACCTTGGTGTGGTTGGCGTCGAAGATCGACGACAGCGGGTTGTGGTTGAAGTCGCAGGACACCAGCGGCAGTTCGTTGTAGCCCAGTACCGGCGATTGCTGGCTGGCTGCGCGCAGCAGCGCATTGATTTCCTCGGCGCTGGTGTTGCGTTGTACCTGCACCGTCAGGTCGACCAGCGAGACATTGATCACCGGCACCCGCACCGCCATGCCGGTCAGGCGACCCGCTAGCTCCGGCAGCACCAGGCCGACGGCTTCGGCCGCACCGGTCTTGGTGGGAATCATCGACTGCGTGGCCGAGCGCGCGCGGAACGGGTCGCTGTGGTAAACGTCGGACAGGTTCTGGTCGTTGGTGTAGGCGTGGATGGTGGTCATCAGCCCGCTCTCGATGCCCAGCTCGCGCTGCAGCACCTGGGCGACCGGCGCCAGGCAGTTGGTGGTGCAGGAAGCGTTGGAGATGATCTGATGGCTGGCGCGCAGGCTGTCGTGATTGACGCCGTAGACCACCGTGGCGTCAGCGCCTTTGGCGGGTGCGGAGATGATCACCTTGCGCGCGCCGGCAGTCAGGTGTGCGGCGGCCTTGTCGCGGTCGGTGAACAGGCCGGTGCACTCGAACACCACGTCGACGTCGAGATCCTTCCAGGGCAGATCCGCCGGGTTGCGGATCGCGCTGACGGCAATGCGATCGCCATTGATGATCAGGTTCTGCCCGTCGACCTCGACGGACGCATCGAAAATGCCGTGTACGCTGTCGTATTTGAGAAGGTGCGCATTGATTGCACTGTCACCCAGATCGTTGATCGCGACGACTTGCAGGTTTTCGCGGTAGCTCTGGGTATAGAGTGCACGGAGGACGTTACGGCCGATGCGACCGAAACCATTGATGGCAATTCGCAATGTCATGAGCGCTGATCCTTATATGTTGTTTTAAAAACAAGATTATTCTCATGAAAGTAGAAATCAAGCGTTTTAGCTGTCAGTATTTTGATAAAAATACAATTCGAATTGCTACCTGTTAGCCTGGAGTCGACACCATGCATCCCCGCATTCTCGAGGTAACCGACCGCCTGATCGCCCGCAGCCGCGCGACTCGCGAACGCTACCTGGCGCAAATGGCCGCCGCCGATAGTGAAGGCCCACACCGCGGTGCGCTGCAATGCGCCAACTTCGCCCACGGCGTTGCCGGCTGTGGTTCCAGTGAAGACAAGCAGCGGTTGCGGCTGATGAACGAGGCCAACGTCGGCATCGTTACTGCCTACAACGACATGCTGTCCGCCCATCAGCCCTACGAACACTATCCCGAACTGATCAAGCAGGCGCTGCGCGCCGTGGGCTCGGTCGGCCAGGTCGCGGGCGGCGTGCCAGCGATGTGCGACGGTGTGACCCAAGGCGAACCGGGTATGGAATTAAGCCTGGCGAGCCGCGAGGTGATCGCCATGTCTACCGCGGTGGCGCTGTCGCACAACATGTTCGACGCGGCGATGCTGCTGGGCATCTGCGACAAGATCATCCCGGGGCTGATGATCGGCGCCCTGCGTTTCGGCCACCTACCGATGATCTTCGTGCCGGGCGGGCCGATGCCGTCGGGCATTCCCAACAAGCAAAAGGCCGAAGTCCGCCAGCTTTACGCCGAAGGCAAGGCGACTCGCGACGAGCTGCTGGAATCGGAGATGAAGTCCTACCACAGCCCCGGCACCTGCACCTTTTACGGCACCGCCAACACCAATCAGGTGGTGATGGAAATCATGGGCCTGCACCTGCCGGGCTCATCCTTCGTCAACCCATACACGCCGCTGCGTGACGCGTTGACTGCAGAGGCCGCGCATCAGGTAGTGCGCCTGACCCGTCAGGGCGGCGAGTACACGCCGCTGTGCCGGATCATCGACGAGAAGGCCATCGTCAACTCGGTGGTGGCGCTCAACGCCACGGGCGGCTCGACCAATCACACGCTGCACATTCCAGCCTTCGCCCGCGCCGCCGGTATTCAATTGACCTGGCAGGACATGGCCGACCTGTCCGCCGTTACCCCGACGCTGGCCAAGGTCTATCCCAATGGGCAGGCCGACGTGAACCACTTCCATGCCTGCGGCGGCGTGCCGTTCATGGTGCGTACGCTGCTCGAAGCCGGCCTGCTGCACGAGGACGTCTATACCGTCGCCGGGCATGGCCTGTCGCGCTACACCCAGGAGCCTTTCCTCGGCGACAACGGCCTGGTGTGGCGTCAGGGCCCGGAGCAGAGTCTGGATCGCAATATCCTGCGTAGCGTGCCGGAAGCCTTCTCTCCGGAAGGCGGGCTGCGCGTGCTCAAGGGTAACCTCGGCAACGGCGTGGCCAAGGTCTCGGCGGTGGCACCGGAGCATCAGGTGGTCGAAGCCCCGGCGCGGGTATTCGAGACCCAGGTCGACCTGGCCGAAGCCTTCAAGGCCGGCGAGCTGGAGCGCGATTTCATCGCCGTGGTGCGCTTCCAGGGCCCCAAGGCCAATGGCATGCCCGAGCTGCACAAACTCACGCCGTATCTGGGCATCCTTCAGGATCGCGGCTTCAAGGTGGCGCTGGTCACCGACGGGCGCATGTCCGGCGCCTCGGGCAAGGTGCCGGCAGCCATTCACGTTAGCCCGGAAGCCTGGGATGGCGGGCCGTTGGCTCGGGTGCGTGACGGTGACGTAATTCGCGTCGATGGCGTGGAGGGGCGCTTGCAGATTCTGGTCGACGAGATCGAATGGGCGGCCCGCGATTCTGCGCCGCGCCCGCAAGGCACTGGTGTTGGTTGCGGCCGCGAGCTGTTCGCGTTCATGCGTGCCGCGTTCAGCCCGGCGGAAGAGGGCGCCAGTGCCTTCACCGCCGAACTGGATTCGCTACGATGAGTCTGGCGCTGGTTGGCGACATTGGTGGTACCAACGCGCGCTTCGCTCTTTGGCGCGACGAGCGTCTGGAGTCGGTGCGCGTATCGGCCACCGCCGATCACGCCACCGTCGAGCAGGCCATCCAGGCCTATATGGCGGCCGAAGGCTTGGCGCTCGGCGAGGTGGAAACTATCTGCCTGGCCTGTGCTGGCCCGGTCGAGGTCGACCCGTTTCGTTTCACCAACAACCCATGGCGCATCAGTCGCGCGGCGTTCTGCGCCGAGTTGCAGGTGCGCGAGCTGCTGCTGATCAACGATTTTTCGGCCATGGCCCTGGGCATGACCCGTCTGCAGAATGATGAATACATCACCGTCTGCCCAGGCGTGGCGCAGCCGCAGCGACCGGCCGTGGTGATTGGCGCTGGCACCGGCCTGGGTGTCGGCACGCTGCTGGCATTGCCGGATGGCAGCTGGCACGCGCTGCCGGGCGAGGGCGGGCATGTCGATCTGCCGGTTGGCAGTGCCCGCGAGGCACAGATCTGGCAGGCCCTGCATCGCCAGCTCGGGCACGTCAGCGCCGAGGCTGGCGCGCTGAGTGGCAATGGGCTGCTGGCGCTGTACCGCGCGACTTGCGCGGTAGACGGTCAACCCGCAGCGCTGCAGAGCGCGGCACAGGTGACTCGCGCCGCGCTGGAGGGCGAGCCGCTGGCGGTCAACGTGCTGGAGCTTTTCTGCTGCCTGCTCGGTCGCGTCGCCGGGAACAACGTGCTGACCCTGGGTGCCCGTGGCGGTGTGTATATCGCCGGAGGCATGGTGCCGCGTTTTGCCGATTTCTTCCTGGCCAGCGGCTTCTCCCGCAGCCTGCGGGACAAGGGCTGCATGAGCGACTATTTCGATGATTTGCCGGTGTGGCTGGTGACTGCCGAGTATCCTGGTCTGATGGGCGCGGGGGTTGCAGCACAACAGCATCTGTTACGGAGTTAGAGACTCGATTCGCTTGTCCAAGCATCGCTGATAACAAAAACAAGGATTATCGATGTGAGCCCAACTGGAAAATCCATCCTGCTGGTCGACGACGACCAGGATATTCGTGAGCTGCTGCAAACCTACCTCGGTCGTGCCGGCCTGCAGGTGCGCACCGTGGCCGATGGCGCCGGCTTTCGCCAGGCGTTGTGCGAAGGCGGTGCGGATCTGGTGATTCTCGATGTGATGCTGCCCGACGAAGACGGCTTCAGCCTGTGCCGATGGACGCGCGAGCACCAGCGTTTCGCCCAGGTGCCGATCATCATGCTCACCGCCAGTTCCGACGAGACCGATCGGGTGATCGGTCTGGAGCTGGGCGCTGACGATTACCTCGGCAAACCCTTTAGCCCTCGCGAATTGCTGGCGCGCATCAAGGCGTTGCTGCGCCGTGTGCACTTTTCCCAGGAGCGCGCTGCAGACGTGCTGACCTTCGATGAGTGGCGCCTGGATATGGTCAGCCATCGGTTGTTCCATCTCGACGGCGAGGAGGTGCTGCTATCCGGTGCCGACTTCGCGCTGCTCAAGCTGTTTCTCGATCATCCGCAGCAGATCCTCGACCGCGACACCATCGGCAATGCCACCCGCGGACGCGAGGTGATGCCGCTGGAACGGATCGTCGACATGGCCGTGAGCCGCCTGCGTCAACGCCTGCGCGATACCGACAAACCTCCACGCCTGATCCGTACCGTGCGCGGTAGCGGTTACCAACTGGCCGCTGTCGTTACCGCCCAGGCTGGCAATGCGCGCTGAGTGGCGTCGGCTGCTGCCGATTCCGCGTTCGTTGCTGGGGCGCATGTTGTTGCTGACACTGCTCTCGGTGCTGGTCGCCCAGGCGCTGTCCAGCGCCATCTGGCTGTCCCAGCTGCGAGCGACGCAACTCGAGGGGCTGGTGACCACGGCGCGCAGCCTGGCTCATTCGATGTCGGCCAGCGTGCGTTATTTCCGCTCGCTGCCGGTGGCCTACCGCCCCCTGGTGCTCGACCAGCTGCGCAGCATGGGCGGCACGCGTTTCGTCGTCAGCCTCAATGACCGGCCCTTGTCGATGCATCTGCTGCCGGTCACGCCGCGCAAGCAGGCGGTGACCCAGGCGGTGAGCGAGGTGTTGCGCGAGTCCCTGGGCAATAGCGCGGACATTTCCGTGACCTTCGTCAGCCCGGACGACCTGCGTATCTTCAATGGCGGCCTGAAGCTCGACGAATTGCCGCGCTCCTGGGCGCATTACGCGCTGACCCTGGAGCCGGTCAATCCACCGGTGCTGGTCACGCAGATCCAGCTGGCGCCCGGCGAGTGGCTGTATATCGCCTCGCTGTTGCCCGAACCCTATACCAGCCTGGAGGAACCGGTGCTGCCGACCCAGCAGCTGTGGTTCATCCTGCTCAGCAGTGGTTTCCTGCTGTTGTTCATCGGCATCCTGGTGCATTGGCAGAGCCGCCCGCTCAAGCGTCTGGCGCGGGCGGCGCGGCATATGTCGCTGGGTGCCGACGTCGAGCCGGTGGTCGAAGGCGGCGGGCGTGAGGTCGTCGAAGTAGGGCGCGCCTTCAATGCCATGCGTGAGCGCATCAGCCGTTACCTGACCGAGCGTGCCCAACTGTTCAGCGCCATTTCCCACGACCTGCGCACGCCGATCACGCGCCTGCGTCTGCGCGTGGAACTGCTCGACGACGAGGGGCTGCAGACCAAGTTCGGCCGGGATCTGGATGAGCTGGAACTGCTGGTCAAGGGCGCTCTGCAGTGCGTGAAAGACACCGACATCCACGAAAATATCGAGCCTGTGGATCTCAACCAGTTGCTGCATTGCCTGGTCGAGCCCTACCTGGCGCCCGGCGGCAATGGCCGGGTGACCTTGCATGGCGAGGCCAGCATCGCCTACCCGGGCAAGCCCCTGGCGTTGCGCCGCTGCATTGGCAACTTGATCGATAACGCCCTCAAGTACGGCCACAACGCTCATCTGCACGTTGAAGATGACGGCGGTGCTTATGTGCTGCACGTCGACGATGAAGGGCCGGGCGTTCCCGAGCAGCGCCTGGAGCAGGTGTTCGAGCCGCACTTCCGCCTGGCCGGGCAGCAACAGGGCTACGGCCTGGGGCTGGGCATCGCCCGCAATATCGCTCATAGCCATGGCGGCGAAGTGAGCCTGCAGAACCTGCGTGAGGGAGGATTGCGGGTGACGCTTCAACTGCCACGCTCGCCCGAGTGAATGTCACCGGATGGTGACAAAGCAACCAGCCTTCGTTACTCGAATGATGCGGAGTCGCCATTAGACTCTTGTCATGGAGCCCTGAGGGAGTGGGTTGGTGGGTGAATGAAGCGTCACCCACCCTACGGTTCACGCATTACGGAATAACAACAATGAAAACACCTGCATTGCCCTCCGACAGCTGGTTGGTGAAACCGGCGCACCGGGCCTGGCTGAACGCCGAAGGTATGCGACTCCTGCCGTTCGCCAGGGCCTCGGCTGTCGAGCAGGGCTTCGCCGCCCTCGACTCCCATGGCCGACTGCCGTCAGGCGCCATCGCCGAGTTGATCCATACCACCCGCATGACCCACTGTTTCGCTCTGGCCCATGTCCAGGGTATTCCCGGCTATGCCCATCTGATCGATCACGGTATCGCCGCGCTGCAGGGCACCTTGCGTGATGAGGTGACGGGCGGCTGGTTCGCCGATGCCAGCCGTAGCGGTGACAAATCGGCCTACCTGCATGCCTTCGTGGCCCTGGCCGCCAGCTCCGCGCAAGCCGCCGACAGGCCTGGAGCCGAGGTGCTGCTGGATGAGGCGATCACCATCCTCGAGAGACATTTCTGGAGCGAGGAGGAGGGGGCGCTGCGTGAGAGTTTCAGTAGCGACTGGGCGCAGGAAGAAGCCTACCGCGGTGCCAACAGCAACATGCACGCCACCGAAGCCTTTCTCGCTCTGGCCGACGTCACCGGGGACACCCTCTGGCTGCAGCGTGCGCTGCGTATCGTCGAGCGTCTGATCCACGACCATGCCGCCTCCCGTGGTTATGTGGTGGTCGAGCATTTCGATCGGCAGTGGCAGGCCTTGCCGGAATACAACGCCGATAACCGCGCCGATCCGTTTCGGCCCTATGGCAGCACGCCAGGTCACAGCTTCGAATGGGCGCGCTTGCTGCTGCATCTCGAGGCAGCGCTGGCACAGGCCGGGCTCATCGCGCCCGACTGGTTGCTGGAGGATGCCCGCGGGCTGTTCGCCAGTGCCTGTCGGGACGCCTGGCATGCCGATGGTGAGCCGGGGCTGGTCTACAACCTCGACTGGTTGGGGCGGCCGGTGGTGCGGGCGCGGCTGCACTGGGTGCAGGCCGAAGCCAGTGCGGCTGCCGCCGCGCTGCTGCGGCGCACTGGCGAGGCCATCTACGAGCAGTGGTATCGACGGTTCTGGGAATTCACATCCAGTTATTTCATCGACCTGCAGGGCGGCAGCTGGCATCACGAACTCGACAACGACAACCACCCGGCTGCCAGCATCTGGCCCGGAAAGCCCGATCTCTATCACGCTTACCAGGCGGTTCTACTGCCGCGCCTGGCGCTGGCACCGAGCCTGGCCACGGCATTGGCGGCCATGTAACGGGGCGGTGACATTCGCGCATCCCTTCGTTACCTGGCTGCCAGCAAAGCCTGATTAAACTCCATGCAACGCAAGCACCACGACTTGCCCGATAACAACAAGAAAGGTACTCCGATGAACGCGATCACCCGTCTCGCTACTGCCGTTTCTCTCGCCTCGTTGTTCCCACTCACTGCCCTGGCAGCCGACTCCAAAGGTACTGTCGAAGTCGTGCACTGGTGGACGTCCGGCGGCGAGGCTGCGGCCGTGAAGGTTCTGCGTGAGCTGGTCGAGAAGGACGGCTTCACCTGGAAGGACAGCGCCGTGGCCGGTGGCGCAGGCTCTGCCGCGATGACCGTGCTGAAGACCCGTGTGGTTTCCGGCAATCCGCCCGGCGCCGCGCAGATCAAGGGGCCGGATCTGCAGGAGTGGGGTGCGCTGGATCTGCTCAGCCCGCTGGATGATGTCGCCAAGGCCAACAACTGGGACGGGCTGCTCTCCAAGACCGTCTCCAGCACCATGCAATACGACGGTCATTACGTGGCCGTGCCGGTGAACATCCACCGCGTCAACTGGCTGTGGATCAACCCCGAAGTATTCAAGAAGGCCGGTATCGAGAAGCCTCCAACCACCCTCGACGAGCTCTATGCCGCTGGCGACAAACTCAAGGCCGCTGGTTTCGTGCCTCTGGCCCATGGTGGCCAGCCGTGGCAGGACAGCACCGTATTCGAAGGGCTGGTGCTCGGCATCATGGGGGCCGATGGCTATCACAAGGCGTTCGTCGAGAACGACGAGGCGACCCTCACCAGTGCGCAGATGACCGAAGTGTTCACCGCCCTGAAAAAACTCTCGACCTACATGGACGACAACCGCGCTGGCCGTGACTGGAACCTGGCCACAGCCGAGGTCATCGATGGCAAGGCCGGTATGCAGATCATGGGCGACTGGGCCAAGAGCGAGTGGACGGCCGCCGGCAAGGTCGCGGGCAAGGACTACCAGTGCGTACCGATGCCCGGTACTGCCGGCAGCTACACCTACAACATCGACTCCATGGCCATGTTCAAGCTCAAGAACGAAGGTGACGTCGCCGCCCAGCACGCACTGGCGCGTATCGCGCTGGAGCCCGAGTTCCAGTACGTTTTCAACGAGAACAAGGGCTCGATTCCGGTACGTTCCGATCTGGACATGAGCAAGTTCGACAGCTGCGCCCAGGCCTCCATGAAGGATTTCCAGGAAGCCGACGAGAACGGCAAGCTGGAGCCGAGCATGGCCCACAGCATGGCCACCAACCTGGCGGTGCAGGGTGCGATCTTCGATGTGGTGACCAACTTCATGAGCGAGAAGAACGCCGACCCGAGCAAGGCCGGCGCGCAGATCTACGCCGCGATCAAGTCCGCTCAATAGGCGTGATGCGGGCCGCCATCGACGGCCCGCGCATCTTTCCCAAGCCCACCTGCGACAGGCGTTCAGCGCTGTCGTAGGCGGCGTTCGACCCGAATTTCATCTTCACACTGGTAATGCCCGATGAGTGTCACGACGGTAATCGGCAAGGCTTCACCCTTCGACGCGCTGCAGCGCTGGCTGCCCAAGCTGGTGTTGGCGCCGAGCATGCTGGTGGTGCTGGTCGGCTTCTACGGCTACATCCTCTGGACGCTGGTGCTGTCGTTCACCAACTCCAGCTTCATGCCCAGCTACAAGTGGGTTGGCCTGCAGCAGTACGTGCGGCTGATGGACAACGACCGCTGGTGGGTGGCGAGCAAGAACCTGATGGTGTTCGGCGGCATGTTCATCGGCATCAGCCTGGTCATCGGCGTGTTGCTCGCGGTGTTGCTGGATCAGCGCATTCGCCGCGAAGGCTTCATCCGCACCATCTATCTGTATCCCATGGCGCTGTCGATGATCGTCACCGGTACCGCCTGGAAATGGCTGCTCAACCCCGGCCTCGGGCTGGACAAGATGCTGCGCGACTGGGGCTGGGAAGGCTTTCGCCTGGACTGGCTGGTGGATCAGGATCGGGTCATCTACTGCCTGGTGATCGCTGCCGTGTGGCAGGCCTCGGGCTTCGTCATGGCGCTGTTCCTGGCGGGGCTGCGCAGTGTCGATCAATCGATCATCCGGGCGGCCCAGGTGGACGGCGCCAGCCTGCCGACCATCTACCTGCGCATCGTGCTGCCGAGTCTGCGGCCGGTGTTCTTCAGCGCGGTGATGATCCTCGCCCATATCGCCATCAAGAGCTTCGACCTGGTGGCGGCGATGACTGCGGGCGGCCCCGGCTACGCCTCCGATCTGCCGGCGATGTTCATGTACAACTTCACCTTCAGCCGCGGCCAGATGGGCATCGGCTCGGCCAGCGCGATGATGATGCTCGGCGCGATCCTGGCGATTCTGGTGCCCTATCTCTACTCGGAACTGCGGGGCAAACGCCATGACTAGAGCCTTCAGCCCAAGCCGTGTGGCGATCTACGCCACCCTGCTGTTCGCCGCGGCGCTGTACCTGGTGCCGCTGGTGGTGATGCTGCTGACCAGCTTCAAGACCCCCGAGGATGTGCGTGCCGGTAACCTGCTGTCCTGGCCCGAGGCATTCACCCTGATCGGCTGGGTCAAGGCCTGGGATGTGGTCGGTGGCTACTTCTGGAACTCGGTGAAGATCGCCGTGCCGGCCGTGCTGATTTCCACGGCTGTCGGCGCTCTGAATGGCTACGTGCTGTCGATGTGGCGCTTCCGCGGCTCGCAGCTGTTCTTCGGCCTGTTGCTGTTCGGCTGCTTCCTGCCGTTCCAGACGGTACTGCTGCCAGCCTCGTTCACCCTCGGCAAGTTCGGCCTGGCGAATACCACCACGGGCCTGGTGCTGATTCACGTGGTCTATGGCATCGCCTTCACCACGCTGTTCTTCCGCAACTTCTACGTCAGCGTGCCGGATGCCCTGGTCAAGGCGGCGCGCCTAGACGGTGCCGGCTTCTTCACCATCTTCGGGCGCATTCTGCTGCCCATGTCGCTGCCGATCATCATGGTCTGCCTGATCTGGCAGTTCACCCAGATCTGGAACGATTTCCTGTTCGGTGTGGTGTTCGCCAGTGGCGACGCGCAGCCGATCACCGTGGCCCTCAACAATCTGGTGAACACCAGCACCGGGGCCAAGGAATACAACGTGGACATGGCCGCGGCGATGATCGCCGGGCTGCCGACCCTGCTGGTGTACATCGTGGCGGGCAAGTATTTCCTGCGCGGCCTCACGGCCGGCGCGGTCAAGGGTTGAAAGCTGCGCTTTCAACGTGGAGAGAAGTAAATGGCAACGCTTGAACTGCGCAACGTCAACAAGTCCTACGGCAGTGGCCTGACGGACACCCTCAAGAGCATCGACCTGAAGATCGATGCCGGGGAATTCCTGATCCTGGTCGGCCCCTCGGGCTGCGGCAAATCCACCCTGATGAACTGCATCGCCGGGCTGGAGAGCATCAGCAACGGCGCGATCCTGGTCGACGACGCCGACATCAGCGGCATGAGCCCCAAGGATCGTGACATCGCCATGGTGTTCCAGTCCTACGCGCTGTACCCGACCATGAGCGTGCGCGACAACATTGCCTTCGGTTTGAAGATGCGCAAGATGGCGCCAGCTGCCATAGACGAAGAAGTGGCACGGGTGGCCAAGCTGCTGCAGATCGAGCACTTGCTGGGGCGCAAGCCCGGTCAGCTTTCCGGTGGCCAGCAGCAGCGCGTGGCCATGGGCCGGGCGCTGGCGCGGCGGCCGAAGATCTACCTGTTCGACGAGCCTCTTTCCAACCTCGACGCCAAGTTGCGGGTGGAGATGCGCACCGAAATCAAGCTGATGCATCAGCGCCTGAAGACCACCACGGTGTACGTCACCCACGACCAGATCGAGGCCATGACCCTCGGCGACAAGGTGGCGGTGATGAAGGAGGGCGTGATCCAGCAATTCGGCACGCCGCAACAGATCTACAACGACCCGTCCAACCTGTTCGTGGCCAGTTTCATCGGCTCGCCACCGATGAACTTCGTGCCCGTGCAATTGCAGCGGCGTGCTGGCCAGGTATGGGCCAGCCTGACCTCATCGGGCGGCAGCTGCGAACTGCCGCTCGGCTATCTGCCCGAAGGCGCCGAGCAACGCACGTTGCTGCTCGGTATTCGCCCTGAACAGATCCAGCCGGCCAGCGCCTCCGGCCAGGAGGCTTCACTACCGGCCGTGGTCGAGGTCACCGAACCCACCGGCCCGGACACCCTGGTCTTCGTCAGCGTCAATGACAGCAAGCTGTGCTGCCGCCTGGCGCCGGATCAGGCACCAGAGGTCGGGCAGAGCGTCGAGCTGCATATCGATGCATCGCGGGTACTGCTGTTCGATGCCGACAGTGGCGAGCGCGTGCGTCCCGAAGCCCATGTCACCCCACAGAGCAATGTCACTCAGCTCAAGAATCATTGAAAAGGAGTCGGTCTCGCGAGCGCCGTCCTGGCCTCGGTTGTCCTGATGCCGGCATGCAAAGCGGTAACAACAATAAAAACAGCAGGAGAGGGTATGAAACGATCAACGGGTATCGGTCTGGCCATGGCGTTGGGTTCCCTGACGTTACCGGCCACGGGAATGGCGCTGGAGTTCAGCGGCTATGTGCGCAGCGGTGTCGGCAGTGCCGACGGCAACGGCCGACAGTCATGCTTCCAACTGCCGGGGGCGCAGTCCAAGTATCGTCTGGGTAACGAGTGCGAGCACTACGCCGAGCTGGATCTGCGCCAGGATCTGTTCACGCTCGACGATGGCTCGGTGCTGAGCATCGAGGGTATGGCGCAGCTCTTCAACGAGTATGGCCACACGCCGAAATTCACCGGTGATCATGGTACCGCCAGGATGAACCAGATGTACGCCGAGTGGAGCAACATGCCGGCGCTCAATGGTGGTTCATTGTGGGCCGGGCGACGTTTCTACAAACGAAACGACATCCATATCTCCGACTTCTACTACTGGAACCAGAGCGCTACCGGTTTCGGTATCGACGAGATGAAGATCGGCGATTACAAGTACAGCTACGTGTTCTCGCGCAAGGACAGCTACGACCAGAAGCAGTACATCAACCGCCATGACTTCAACGTCGGTGGCTTCACGCCCAATCCGGGCGGTGAGATCGAGGTCGGCGTCAGCTACATCGACAAGCCCGACAGCGATGATGCGCACAGCGGCTGGGCGGTGACGGGTCAGCATGTGCAGAAGAACTTCCTCGGGCTCGGTGGTGACAACAAGCTTGCGCTGCAATATGGCGAGGGGCCGGGAACCGGTCTGGGCTACACCGGCGATCCGACCCTTGATGGCAGCGCCAAGAGCTGGCGTGTCGTCGAGTTCTTCGACTTCCAGGTGACGCCGCGTCTAGGTGGGCAGGTTCAGGCTGTTTACCAGAAGGACAAGCGTGATGACGGTGCGGATCAGGACTGGTGGTCGGTGGGTGGGCGTACCAGCTACGCCTTCACGCAGCAGTTCAAGCTGGTTGGCGAGATCGGCCATGATCAGGTGGACGCTACCGGCGGTACGCGCAAACTGACCAAGTTCACCGTCGCCCCGACCTGGTCGCCAGCCGGCCCTGGTTTCTGGGAACGCCCGGAAATCCGTCTCTACTACACCTACGCCAGCTGGAACCGCGCCGCGCAGGAAGCGGCGAACCTGCTTGCAGAAGGTTCTGCACTGTCCGACACCGGCGCCTTCGGCAGCTCGCGCAATGGCTCCAACTTCGGTGTGCAGGTGGAGTATTGGTGGAAATAAAGCCTCGAGCTGCAAGCGACAAGCCGCAAGTAAAAGCTGACTACGATTTCGCAGTCGCGCAACACTAGCTTGCAGCTTGCAGCTTGCAGCTTGCAGCTTGCAGCTTGCAGCTTGCAGCTTGCAGCTGCTAAAGCGGCTCTTCGCTGGCCGGATAGCGGCTGGCGTTGAGGCTTTCCTTGATCTTGCGCAGATGGGGTTGGAAATCCACTCCGCGGCGCAGGGTCATGCCCGTGGCGAGCACGTCGAGCACGGTGAGCTGGATGATCCGCGAGGTCATCGGCATGTAGATGTCGGTGTCCTCGGGCAGTGGGATGTCCAGGCTCAGGGTGCTGGTCTGCGCCAGGGGCGAGCCGGCGGCGGTCAGGCCGAGTACCGAAGCACCGTTTTCCCGTGCCAGGCGCGCCACTTCGACCAGTTCGCGAGTGCGTCCGGTGTAGGAAATGATCACGAACAGGTCGCCGGTGTGGGCCACCGAGGCCAGCATGCGCTGCATCAGCACGTCGGCGTGGGCGGACACCGCGAGGTTGAAGCGGAAGAACTTGTGCTGGGCATCCAGCGCCACCGGCGCCGAAGCGCCGAGGCCGAAGAAGTGGATCTGCCGTGCCTGGATCAGCAGATCGACGGCGCGGCTGATCAGTTGCGGATCGAGGCTCTGGCAGGCGCTGTCCAGCGAGGCGATGGCACTGCCGAAGATCTTGCGGGTATAGGCTTCGGGGCCATCATCCGCTTCCACCGCACGGCTGACATACGCCGCGCCGCTGGCCAGGCTCTGTGCCAGCTGCATTTTCAGCTCGGGATAGCCGTTGACGCCGAAGGAACGGCAGAAGCGATTCACCGTCGGTTCGCTGACCTGCGCAGCCTGGGCGAGGGCGGCGATACTCAGGCGGGTGGCCTGCTGCGGATTGTGCAGTATCACTTCGGCGACCTTGCGTTCGGCCTTGTTCAGGCTGTCGAGGCGGCCCTGGATCTGCTCGAGAAGATTGCGCACGCGATCCATTATTGTCCTTGTCCGATGAAATGCCGGGTTAATCCTAGGGTCTGTTGCCGTTTCAGCACAAGCCGCGTTGCTGCGCAAAATCCCGCCAGGCTAGGCGGAGGACGCAGGGAATGGCATTCCCTTTTCAAGTCCTCCAACAACGCATGGCGGGATTTTGCGCGCAACCCGAAGGGCCGGGCCCGTTTTGCCGCGACGCTGCGTTTCTCGCCGGCTCATTTAGCCAGCTAAACTTCGCGGCTCGTGCCTTGCCTCGCGGCAAAACGGGCTCCGGCGCGGTCGCGCTGAAACGGCAACAGACCCTCAACCTGTTCTTGTCTACTGGTGGCTATCGTTAACCGCAGTCTATAAAAATGTTGTTTTTATTACTACATTTCCGGTTGCAGAATTGGCGGTTAACCGCTATCAATAGGGTAACTTGTTAGAAGAACAAAGATCATGTCCGTGACTCCCGTTGAGCCTTGTACCTTCGCTTTGTTCGGCGCCCTGGGCGACCTGGCACTGCGCAAGCTGTTCCCAGCACTCTATCAGCTCGATCGCGCCGGGCTGCTGCACGAGGATACCCATCTCCTCGCTCTGGCACGCGAAGGCGGTGATCCCGCCACGCACCTGAGCGCCATCGACAATCACCTGCGCCGCTACCTGCCGGCCAACGAGCTGGACGAGGCGGTGATGCAACGCTTCCAGGCGCGCTTGCGTTACCTGAGCATGGAATTCCTGCCGCCCGACGGCTACCCGCAACTGGCCGAAGCGGTTGGCAGCGGACGTCAGTTGATCGCCTATTTCGCCACGCCAGCCTCGGTGTATGGCGGCATCTGCACCAACCTGGCAGCGGTCGGCCTGGCCGAAGGTACGCGGGTCGTTCTGGAAAAGCCCATCGGTCATGATCTGGAATCCTCCCGAGCGGTCAACGACGCAGTGGCGGAGTTCTTTCCAGAGACCCAGGTCTATCGGATCGACCACTATCTGGGCAAGGAAACGGTGCAGAACCTGATCGCCCTGCGTTTCGCCAACAGCTTGTTCGAGACCCAATGGAACCAGAACCACATCACCCATGTGGAAATCACCGTGGCGGAGAAGGTCGGCATCGAAGGCCGCTGGGGTTACTTCGACAAGGCCGGGCAACTGCGCGACATGATCCAGAACCACCTGCTGCAGTTGCTCTGCCTGATCGCCATGGATCCGCCAGGCGATCTCTCCGCGGATGCCATCCGCGACGAGAAAGTCAAGGTGCTCAAGGCGCTGGAGCCGATGACTGCCGAGCAGCTCTCTCGCCATGTAGTGCGTGGCCAGTACGTAGGCGGCACCAGTGACGGCAAACCGGTTCCCGGCTACCTGGAGGAAGAGAATTCCAACGCCCGCAGCGACACCGAAACCTTCGTCGCGCTGCGTGCCGATATCCGCAACTGGCGCTGGGCCGGCGTGCCGTTCTACCTGCGTACCGGCAAGCGCATGGCGCAGAAGCTGTCGCAGATCGTCATCCACTTCAAAGAGCCGCCGCACTACATCTTCGCCCCCGAACAGCGCCAGTTGATCGGCAACAAGCTGATCATCCGCCTGCAGCCGGACGAGAGCATTTCCCTGCAGGTGATGACCAAGGATCAGGGGCTGGACAAAGGCATGCAGTTGCGTAGCGGCCCGTTGCAACTGAATTTCTCGGCGACGTACGGCAGCTCGCGCATTCCCGATGCCTACGAGCGGTTGCTACTGGAGGTCATGCGTGGCAATCAGAACCTGTTCGTGCGCAAGGATGAAATCGAGCATGCCTGGCAATGGTGCGATCAACTGATCGCCGGCTGGAAGAAACTCGGCGACCCACCCAAACCGTACGTCGCCGGCACCTGGGGGCCGATGAACTCCATCGCCCTGATCACTCGCGACGGGAGGGCCTGGTATGGCGATCTCTGACCTCGAATTCCCTGTGGGTGTGGTCGCTCGTAGCCACAGCGACTCACAGCATCTGGCCACATCTCTGGCGCAGGCCGTTGCCGATGCATTACGCGATGCCATCGATAGCCATGACCACGCCACGCTGGTGGTGTCTGGCGGACGTAGCCCGATCGCCTTCTTCAAGGCGTTGGCCCAGCAGCCATTGCCCTGGGCGAAGGTGCTGGTGAGCCTGGCCGATGAGCGCTGGGTGCCGGTTAGCCACGCCGACAGCAACGAGGCGCTGGTGCGTCAGCACCTGTTGCAGGGGCCGGCAGCCGAAGCGCGACTGCTTGGCCTGTACCATAGTGCCGGCAGCCTCGAGGAGGCGGCCAGACTGACCGAACAAACGCTGAGCGACCTGCCTCCCATCGATGTACTGGTGCTGGGCATGGGCAATGACGGGCATACCGCTTCGCTGTTTCCCGACAGCCCGAATCTGCATGAAGCGCTGCAGGACGATTGCCCGCGCCGTTGCCTGCCGATGCTGGCACCCTCGGTACCGCATCAGCGCCTGACCCTGACTCTGCCGCTGCTCAAGGCCGCACGTCTGCCGCTGCTGGCGATCGAGGGGCAGGGCAAATTGAACGTGCTGGAGCAGGCGCTACAACACCGTGACCACAAAAAAATGCCGATCAGCGCGTTTCTTGGCGCGCCTTTAGAAATTTACTGGTGCCCTTAGGCCAAAAGGATCAAAAGACATGACACACGCCATCAGCCGCCCAAACCCAACCATGGCTGAGAAGATCGCCAGCATCGACGCGCTCTGCGCTCGGGCGCGCATCATGCCGGTGATCACCATCGCCCGCGAGGAAGACATTCTGCCGCTGGCCGATGCCCTGGATGCCGGCGGCCTGCAGGTGCTGGAAATAACCCTGCGTTCGGCGCACGGGCTGACCGCCATTCGCCGCCTGCGCGAAGAGCGTCCGCACCTGTGTGTCGGTGCCGGCACGGTACTCGATCGACACATGCTCGATGCGGTGGAGAAGGCCGGCGCACAGTTCATCGTCAGCCCTGGCTCCACCGATGAACTGCTGCGCGCCGCCCTCGACAGCCCGGTACCGATGCTGCCCGGCGTGTCCAGCGCCTCGGATCTCATGATCGGTTATGCCCTGGGCTATCGCCGCTTCAAGTTGTTCCCTGCCGAGATCTGTGGCGGCACTGCCGCGCTCAAGGCTCTTGGCGGCCCATTCGGGGATGTGCGTTTCTGCCCCACTGGCGGGGTCAATCCGGACAACCTGCAGCGTTACATGGCCCTCGCCAACGTGATGTGCGTAGGCGGCAGCTGGATGCTGGACAGCTCCGCTGGCTGGGACAACGTTCGTCGTACCAGCGCCGAGGCACTGGCGCTGCTGAATTGAGCGAACATACCTCGTCATAGCCCGCGCCGTGGGGCCGGGCCTCTTTGCGTTCAGGAATTCTCATGTCCCGTCCATTCGACCCCGCTGCGCTGTTTCCCCGTCTGCACGATATCCCCGAAGCCTACCGTCCCGATGCCCCGCTCGAGCAACGCGAATACCTGGTCGGTGGCGAGCTACGCCACTGGCAAGGGCCGCTGGCTCAGGTACACAGCCCGATCTACCTCGTCGAAGATGACGGCGAGCGTCAGGTGGTGCTCGGTAGTACGCCGCTGCTGGACGCCGACGCCGCCCTGGCCGCGTTGGATGCCGCCGTCGCGGCTTATGATCACGGCCAGGGGCTGTGGCCGAAGCTGCGCGTAGCCGAGCGCATCGCTCATGTGGAAGCCTTCCTGACGCGCATGCGCGAACAGCGTACGGCAATGGTCAAGCTGCTGATGTGGGAGATCGGCAAGAACCTCAAGGACTCCGAAAAGGAGTTCGACCGTACCTGCGATTACATCGTCGACACCATCGGTGCGCTCAAGGAGCTGGATCGTCGCTCCAGCCGTTTCGAACTGGAGCAGGGCACCCTGGGGCAGATCCGCCGCGTGCCACTGGGTGTGGCGCTGTGCATGGGGCCGTACAACTACCCGCTGAATGAAACCTTCACCACGCTGATCCCGGCACTGATCATGGGCAATACGGTGGTGTTCAAGCCGGCCAAGTTCGGCGTGCTGCTGATGCGCCCGCTGCTGGAAGCGTTTCGCGACAGCTTCCCGCCGGGCGTGATCAACATCATCTACGGCCGTGGACGCGAAACGGTCAGTGCCTTGATGGAAAGCGGCAAGGTCGATGTGTTCGCCTTCATCGGTACCCACAAGGGCGCCAGCGACCTGAAGAAACTGCACCCCAAACCGCACCGCCTGCGCGCGGCGCTGGGCCTGGATGCCAAGAACCCGGGCATCGTGCTGCCCGATGTGGATCTCGACAACGCGGTGAGCGAGGCACTGACCGGCACGCTGTCGTTCAATGGCCAGCGCTGCACGGCGCTGAAGATTCTTTTCGTCCATGAGGACGTATTGCAGCCGTTCCTCGACAAATTCAGTGCCGGCCTTGCCACGCTCAAGCCGGGCATGCCCTGGGAGCCCGGTGTCGCCCTGACGCCTCTGCCCGAGCCGGGCAAAGTGGATTACCTGAAAACGGTCATGGCCGATGCCATCGACAAGGGGGCGAAGATCATCAATCCGGGTGGCGGCGAACACCGCGAGAGTTTCTTCTACCCGGCGTTGCTGTGCCCGGTGACTCCGCAGATGCGCCTGTATGGTGAAGAACAGTTCGGCCCCTTGGTGCCGGTGGTGCCGTATCGCGATGTGAAAGAGGTGATCGACTACGTGCTGCAGTCGGATTTCGGCCAGCAGCTCAGCCTGTTCGGCAACGACCCGCAGCAGATCGGTCGCCTGGTCGACGCCTTCGCCAACCAGGTTGGGCGCATCAATATCAACGTTCAGTGCCAGCGCGGGCCGGATACCTTCCCGTTCAACGGGCGCAAGGATTCCGCCGAAGGCACGCTGTCGGTGCACGACGCCCTGCGTACCTTCTCCATCCGCACCCTGGTAGCGACCCGTTTCACGGAGGACAACAAGGCGCTGGTGAGTGAGGTGATCCGCCAGCGCTCGTCGAATTTCCTGACCACCGATTACATTTTCTGAGAGCCTGTTCGACGTCTCGCGAGCTGGAGCAATGCAAATGCGCAGCAGACTTTGAGCAGCTTCTGAGGTTCTCTGCATGACACTCAACATCAGCAAAGACACGCGCCTGTGCATGTCACTGTCCGGCCGCCCCGGAAATTTCGGTACGCGTTTCCAGAATTACCTGTATCAGGCGTTGGAGCTGGACTACCTCTACAAGGCGTTCACCACCACGGATCTGCCGGCTGCCATCGCTGGTATCCGCGCACTGGGCGTTCGCGGCTGTGCGGTGTCGATGCCGTTCAAGGAAGCCTGCATCGAGCACCTCGACGCCCTGCACGAATCGGCGGCGACGCTGCAGTCGGTCAACACCATCGTCGCGGATGATGGCCACCTGACCGGCTACAACACCGACTACAGCGCGGTGGTGCATCTGCTCGAACAGCACGGCGTGCCCAGCGACATCCGCTACGCCCTGCGCGGTAGCGGCGGCATGGCCAAGGCGGTGGCTTGTGCGTTGCGCGACAGCGGCTTCGGCAACGGCAGCATCGTCGCCCGTAACGAGGTGGCGGGCAGGGCATTGGCACAGCAGTGCGGCGTTGATTGGCGCCCGGCACTGGATGGACAGGGCGCCGATCTGCTGGTCAATGTCACGCCGCTGGGCATGCGCGGCCCGGAGGCCGAGCAACTGGCTTTCGACGAACGCGCCGTCGCTTCTGCGCAGTGGGTTTTCGACGTGGTTGCCGTGCCGGTGGAAACCCCGCTGATCCGGCTGGCCCGTTCCCTGGACAAGCCTGTGATCACCGGTGGCGAAGTGATCGTGTTGCAGGCCGTGGAGCAGTTCGCCCTGTACACCGGCGTGCGGCCCGATGCCGAGTTGATCGCGCGCGCCGCACGCTTTGCCCTGGCCGAATAGCGCGTCTGTGGGGCGATACGTGTAGGCGCGTCGACCTCGGCGCGAACGATGCTGGCCGTACCGCGAGTTTTGCGTGGGTCAGACAGACGATTCGCCGCGGGGGCGCGGCTACAGGGGTGTCGTAAGAATCAGAGCTGCCCCAGGCCGCCAGTCTGTCGTTCACCTTCACGGCCTGACTTGGCACCGCCGATTTAAAGTTTGCACTTTCCGTTTCCTTGCTCAGTCGTAAAAGAGGTAGGGCATGGCGCTGCGACGAACGCTCTGCCAGACGCTGGCTTCGCCGCAGCGCCATGCCCTGCATCCGAACGGATGCCTGCACAGGCTTCTGATGCCTGGCGCGCCACTTCGAGTGGCTCGCCGACAGATACGCAAGGAGATAGCCATGGGCTTGGGAACCATACTGCTGATCATTTTGATCCTCATGCTGATTGGTGCCATCCCGGCATGGCCGCACAGCCGCAGCTGGGGCTACGGGCCCACTGGTGGGCTTGGACTGGTGCTGGTCATCGTGCTGGTGCTGTTGCTACTCGGCTACCTATGAGCCAGCGCCTGCATCTTTGATGTAGGTAGTCACCGTCGGCGGCGCTCGCCGCTGACGGCTGAGCTGGCCAAGGCCAGTTTCCGATTGTCCTTTCTCTCCCCTGTTTTCATTTCCGGAGGTCGCCTGCTTGGATCTGGTGATTGCACGGCCTGAAGGTCTGTACTGTCCTCCCGGAGATTTCTATATTGACCCCTGGCGCCCCGTTGAGCGGGCCGTCATCACCCATGGGCACGGTGACCATGCCCGCGCAGGCAGCGCCCATTATCTGGCCGCCGCGCCGGGTGAGGGCATCCTGCGAACCCGCCTGGGTCGCGATATCAACTTGCAAACCCTGGCCTATGGCGAGCCCATCGATCACCACGGCGTCACCCTGAGATTTCATCCCGCCGGCCATGTGCTGGGCTCGGCCCAGGTACGCCTCGAGTATCGCGGCGAAGTCTGGGTGGCGTCTGGCGACTACAAGGTGGAGCCGGACGGTACCTGCGATCCCTTCGAACCGGTGCGCTGCCACACCTTCATCACCGAATCCACCTTTGGCTTGCCGATCTATCGCTGGCAGCCCCAGGCGCAGATCTTCGCTGGCATCAATGATTGGTGGCGACTGAATCAGCAAGCCGGGCGGGCCAGCGTGCTGTTCTGCTACGCCTTCGGTAAGGCCCAGCGAATCCTGCACGGTATCGATGCGAACAT
Source organism: Phytopseudomonas daroniae (assembly GCF_004327275.1). Lineage (NCBI taxonomy): Bacteria > Pseudomonadati > Pseudomonadota > Gammaproteobacteria > Pseudomonadales > Pseudomonadaceae > Phytopseudomonas > Phytopseudomonas daroniae. Next base: position 28,350 of record NZ_QJUJ01000005.1, on the reverse strand, counting down.
CGGGCCGATTCTCGGTCACGGCTCCATGGAACCCTTGCATCAGGTCTATCGTGATGCTGGCGTTTACCTGCCCGAAACGCGCTATGCCGGTGGGGTGGCAAAGGGCGACCCGCTGCTGCGTCAGGCCCTGATTCTGGCGCCGCCTTCGGCAGGCGGTAGCACCTGGATGCGACGCTTCGGGGACTACAGCGATGCGTTCGCCAGCGGCTGGATGCTGCTGCGTGGCACGCGTCGGCGGCGCGGTGTCGACCGCGGCTTCGTGCTCTCCGACCACGCCGACTGGCCCGGCCTGCTATGGGCTATCGAGCAGACCGGTGCCGAGCGGGTCATGGTTACCCATGGTTCGGTGAACATTCTGGTGCGTCACCTGCGCGAGCAGGGCCTCGATGCTCAGGCCTTCGAAACCGAGTACGGCGAGGAAGACGATGCGGCTGCGGAGCCAGCGGCATGATCGCCTTCGCGCAGCTCTACGCGCGCCTCGATGCCACCACTTCGAGCAATGCCAAGCTCGCGGCGCTGCAGGATTATCTGCGCGGCGCCGAACCGGCCGACGCGGCCTGGGCGGTGTACTTTCTCGCCGGTGGCCGCCCGCGGCAACTGGTGCCTTCGCGTCAACTGCGCGAACTGGCCATGCAGCGGGCCGGCCTTTCTCCCTGGCTGTTCGAAGAAAGCTACTCGGCGGTCGGCGACCTGGCCGAAACCATTGCACTGTTGCTGCCGGAGGCGACCAGCACCTCCCGGGATGGGCTGGCGGTGTGGGTCGAAGACAAACTGTTGCCGCTGCGTGGCCTGCCGCCGGACGAGCTCGCGCTGCGCCTCGATACGCTCTGGGCGCAGCTCGATCCGCAGTCGTTGATGGTCAGCATCAAGTTGATCACCGGGGCTTTTCGGGTCGGTGTTTCCAGGCTGCTGGTAACCCGCGCCCTGGCGAGTATTGCCGAGGTCGACGCCAAGCGCGTCGCTCAGCGTCTGGTGGGCTATACCGACCTGTCGTACCGGCCCACGGCTGCATCCTACAAGCGCCTGATCGCCGCCGAGTCGGATGACGAACACGCCCAGCGCGGTGGTCAGCCCTATCCGTTCTTTCTCGCCCATCCGCTGCAGCGCCCACTGGAGGAGTTCGAAACCAGCCTGGGGTCGCCCGCCGACTGGCTGATCGAATGGAAGTGGGATGGAATCCGCGCGCAACTGGTCAAGCGCGACGGCCAGTTATGGGTCTGGTCACGGGGTGAAGAGTTGATCAGCGAGCGTTTTCCCGAATTGCAGGAGTTGGCGCCATCGCTGCCGGACGGCACGGTGATCGATGGTGAACTGGTGGTCTGGCGCCACGCACCAGAGGCCACCGCTCAGCAGGGCGAGTTGATGGCCCATGCTGCCGAGGAATCTCCCGAGCGGCTGAACGACCAGGTCGAAGCGCAGCTCGAGCAATACGGTATTCAACCCTTCGCGCTGTTGCAGCAGCGCATCGGCCGCAAGACCCTGAGCCGCAAGCTGCTCGACGAGGTGCCAGTCGCCGTGCTGGCCTACGACCTGCTGGAGTGGCGGGGGGATGATTGGCGCATGCGCCCGCAGCACGAACGACGCGCTCAGTTGGAACATGTGGTGGCCATGTGCGCCAGCCCGCGTCTGATGCCATCGCCACTGCTGCACGGGGATAGCTGGCAGGCGCTGGCCGAACAGCGCGAGGCCTCACGCGCTCTGGGCGTGGAAGGCATGATGCTCAAGGCGCGTGAGTCCGCTTACGGAGTGGGGCGTAGCAAGGATGTCGGCGTCTGGTGGAAATGGAAGATCGATCCGCTGAGCGTCGATGCCGTGCTGATCTACGCCCAGCGAGGGCATGGCCGGCGCGCCAGCCTGTACAGCGACTACACCTTCGCCGTATGGGACGGTGCGCCAGGCGATCCCGAGCGGCGCCTGGTGCCCTTCGCCAAGGCCTATTCCGGGTTGACCGACGAGGAAATGCGCAAGGTCGACGCCATCGTGCGCAAGACCACGGTGGAGAAATTCGGCCCGGTGCGCAGCGTGACGCCAAGCCTGGTGTTCGAACTGGGCTTCGAAGGGATCGCCCGTTCCCCGCGTCACAAGAGTGGCATCGCCGTGCGCTTTCCGCGCATGTTGCGCTGGCGCCATGACAAGACGGTGGAGGAGGCCGACACCCTGGCGCTGCTGCAGGAGTTGCTGCAATGAGCCTGGCGAGTACCTGGCTGCGCCGCAACGGCTGGAAGGCTTTCGAGTTTCAGAAGGAGGTGTGGCAGGCGGTCGCCGAGGGGCGTAGCGGCCTGCTGCATGCGTCGACCGGAGCGGGCAAGACTTATGCCGTATGGCTGGCGGCGCTCAATCGCTTCGCCGGTAAAGGCGCGCCGAAGAAGGCGGTAAGCGGCAAGCGTGCGCCGCCGGTCGTGCCACTCACCGTACTCTGGATCACGCCGATGCGTGCCCTGGCCGCCGACACCCAGCGTGCCCTGCAGACGCCGCTGGATGGCCTGGAGATTCCCTGGAGCCTGGGCATGCGCACTGGCGATACCGGCAGCGCAGAGCGTCAGCGCCAGGCACGCCGGCTGCCGTCCGCCTTGGTCACCACTCCCGAAAGCCTGACCCTGCTGCTGACCGGCAGTGATGCGAAAGCGCAGTTCGCCCATGTGGGTATGCTGGTGGTGGATGAGTGGCATGAACTGCTCGGCAACAAGCGCGGCGTGCAGTTGCAATTGGCTCTCGCGCGGCTGCGGCAGTGGAACCCGCAACTGATCGTCTGGGGGCTGTCGGCCACGCTCGGCAATCAGCCGCATGCCATGGAGGTTCTGCTACCGGACGGCGGCGGTTGCCTGGTGCGCGGCGAGCTGGGCGCTGCGCCACAAATCGATACGCTGCTGCCGGCGGCGATGGAGCGCTTTCCCTGGGCTGGCCACCTGGGCTTGCGGCTATTGCCCCAGGTCGTCGAGGAGCTGGAAAGCAGCAGCGTCACCCTGGTCTTCACCAACACCCGCTCGCAGTCCGAGCTCTGGTACCAGGCGCTGCTCGAAGCGCGACCGGACTGGGCCGGGTTGATCGCACTGCACCATGGTTCGCTGGCGCGCGAAGTCCGCGACTGGGTCGAGACAGGGCTCAAACAGGGCATGTTGAAAGCTGTGGTCTGCACCTCCAGCCTGGATCTGGGGGTCGACTTCCTGCCCGTCGAGCGGGTCTTGCAGATCGGCTCGGCCAAGGGCGTAGCCCGCCTGCTGCAACGCGCCGGGCGTTCCGGCCATGCGCCGGGGCGTACGTCGCGTATCACACTGGTGCCGACACATGCCCTTGAGTTGATCGAAGCCATAGCCGTGCAGGATGCCGTGGCGGCTGGGCGCATCGAGGCTCGCGAGTCGCCGTATCAGCCGCTGGACGTGCTGGTTCAGCATCTGGTCAGCGTGGCCCTGGGCGGCGGCTTTCGCCCCGATGAACTGCTGCGCGAAGTGCGCAGTACCTGGGCGTATCGTGATCTCGATGACGCGCAGTGGCGCTGGGCGCTGGCGTTCGTGCGTCAGGGTGGTGAGTCGCTCAGTGCCTATCCCGATTATCAGCGCGTGGAGCCGGACGAGGAGGGCGTCTGGCGCGTGCCCAGCCCTCGCCTGGCACGGCGCCACCGGATGAGCGTGGGCACCATCGTCAGCGACGCCAGCCTGGCTGTGAAGTGGTGGAGCAAGGGCGGCAGCGGTGGATCTCTGGGCAGCATCGAGGAGGGCTTCATCGCTCGCCTGCGCCCAGGCGACGTGTTTCTGTTCGGCGGGCGACCCCTGGAGCTGGTGCGTGTGGAGAACATGACGGCCTATGTGCGCCGCAGCAACGCGAGCAAAGCCAGTGTGCCGCGCTGGAACGGTGGGCGCATGCCGCTCTCCAGCGCGCTGGCTGAGGCCGTGGTGGCGCGTTTCGGTGAAGCGGCTCAGGGACGCTTCGATGGGCCGGAAATGCGCATGCTGCAGCCGCTGCTGGAGGTACAGGCGCAGTGGTCGGCACTGCCGGCGCCAGGCACCTTGCTGGCTGAAACCCTGCATTCGCGCGAAGGCTGGCACTTGTTCCTGTATCCCTTCGCCGGGCGCAATGTGCACCTGGGGCTGGCCAGTCTGCTGGCCTGGCGACTGGGCCAGCGGCAGCCGCTGAGCTTTTCCATCGCCGTCAACGACTACGGCCTGGAGTTGCTGTGTGCCAGCGAGGTGGATTGGACGGGCCTGCTCGGCGGCGATCTGTTCGGCGATCACGATCTGCTGCATGACGTGCTTGCCAGCCTGAACGCTGGCGAACTGGCTCAGCGGCGTTTTCGCGAGATCGCCCGTATCGCCGGCCTGGTGTTCGGCGGTTACCCCGGTGCGGGCAAGAGCCTGCGTCAGGTGCAGGCCTCCAGCGGGCTGTTCTTCGACGTGTTCCGCCAGTACGACCCGGACAACCTGCTGCTCACCCAGGCGCACGATGAAGTGCTCAGCCAGGAACTGGATGTCAGTCAGTTGCAGCGCACCCTGGCCGATATGCGCGCGGCACGTCTGAACCTGCATGCATTGCGCCGGGCGACGCCGCTGGCCTTTCCGCTGATGGTCGAGCGCTTCCGTGAGCGGCTCAGTTCGGAAAAGCTCGCCGACCGCATTGCCCGCATGCTTGGCGAACTGGAACGTGCCGCAGGGCCGGGCGGGCAGGCCATCACCGAACCGCTGATCGAAGTCGAACCGGCGATTCGCCGTGGCGAACGCAAGCGCAAGGACGGCCGCCCTCGGAGCAAGGCCAGGGGCAATGAGGCATGAGTGGTACGCCTTACCTGACCGTGGAGATTGCTGGTGAAACGCTCTGGTTGTTGGCGGGCAAGGCGCTGTACTGGCCCGCCGAGCAGGCCCTGCTGATTGCCGACGCGCATTTCGGCAAGGCCGCCACCTATCGCACCCTGGGCCAGCCAGTACCGCAGGGCACCACGGCTCGTAATCTGCAACGGCTGGATGACATGCTGGCGAGCTACCCGACTCGCCGCCTGATCCTGCTGGGTGATTTTCTCCATGCGCGTCCTGCGCGCGTCGGTAGCACTCTGGCGGCATTGCAGTCGTGGCGTAAGCGGCATGCCGAGCTGAAGATCCTGCTGGTACGTGGCAACCATGACCGTAGTGCCGGCGATCCACCGGCTGATCTGGGCGTCGAGGTGGTGAGCGAGCCCTGGCGTGTGGGCCCCTTCGCGCTGTGTCATGAACCTTTGGAGTGTCCGGGCCTGCACGTGCTGGCCGGGCATCTGCATCCGGTATTCGTGCTGCGCGGCCGGGGTCGCGATCGTGTGCGCATGCCGTGCTTCCGCGTGGAAGAAAACATCACGCTGTTGCCGGCCTTCGGTGAGTTCACCGGTGGTATGGCCATCGAGGCGGCGCCAGGGCGAGCGATCTATGGCGCGCTGGATGACGGCGTCTGGCTGCTTAGCCCGGGCTGATGCGGTTTTATGTCGCAGTGCGAAATCTGACGCCTCGCAAAACCTATCCTTGTAGTGATCGTATGTATTTGAAAATTAATATTTTATGTCTCGTTTATCTATCCTTTTGCGGATGCTTTCCGCTACCCGACTGAACAATCGACACGGGTCGTTCTAGTTATTTGTTTTCCTGCCGATAGAATGCCTGCCGCTTAAATCCGCTGGGTCATAAAAACAATTCTCCAGCTACATGCAATCCCTTCAAAAAAGGTCGGAGAACACTATGAACAGCTGGTTCGCCAATATCAGCGTCACCTTGAAACTTGCCTTGGGCTTCGGCCTCGTGCTGGTTCTCACCTGCGTACTCGCGCTGGCTGGTTGGACCAGCCTGGGCAGCCTGATTCAGCGGAGCGACTGGATGACGGAAATCTCCCGTCTCAACGACACGCTGACCGATTTGCGCATTACCCGTTTGCAATACATGTTGACGAACGGTGACGAGAAAGCCGCCGAACCCGTGCAGAAAGCGTTGGATGGCTTCAAGGCGCAACATGCCGAAGTATTGGCGATGTTCAAGAGCCCTGAAAACGTTCGCCGACTGCAGGCGCAGGGTACGCAGATCGATGCGTATCAGCTATCGCTGAACAAGATGCGCAGCGGTTATCGCGCCGCCGATGAGGCGCGTCAGGAAATGACCCGCAATGCGGTGACCGCCGGCCAGTTGGTCGATGAGATCAACAGCGCCGTGGTGAGTCTGCCGCTGTATGACGAAAGCCGCGCTGCCCAGTTCGAGGCGGTCACCAAGGTGAAGGAAGGGTGGCAGATGGTGCGCTATCAGGTGCGTGGCTACACTGCCAACCCCGGCACCGAATCCGAGCGCCTGGCAATCACCCAGATCGATTCGACCATCGCCGATCTCGGTCAACTTCGCCAGGCGTTCGCTGCCGAGCATTCGCAGCGAGTCAGCCAGGTCAGCACAGCGCTGGAAAACTACCGTACAGCGGTCATGACGTTCAAGGCGACCATCGAAACCATCGCCGCGGCGCGCAAGGAGCTGACCGAGCAAGGCTACGAGATCGTCAAGTTGAGCAAGGAGCTCACCGCCATCCAGCTGGAGCGCCGTGACAGCGAAAGTGCTGCCGCCCGCACCCTGCAGCTCGGCGCTACGCTGCTGGCGCTGCTGGTCGGCATCCTGGCCGCCTGGTTGATTACCCGGCAGATCACCCGTCCGTTACAGGACACGCTGCTAGCGGTCGAGCGTATTGCCGGTGGCGATCTGAGCCAGACCCTGCAAGTGTCTCGTCGCGACGAAATCGGCGTGCTGCAGCAGGGCATTCAGCGCATGGGTACCACCTTGCGCGAACTGATCGGTGGCATCCGTGATGGTGTCACGCAGATCGCCAGCGCTGCCGAAGAACTGTCGGCGGTAACCGAGCAGACCAGTGCCGGGGTCAACAGTCAGAAGGTGGAAACCGATCAGGTGGCCACGGCCATGCATGAAATGTCCGCCACCGTGCAGGAGGTCGCACGCAATGCTGCCGATGCGTCCCAGGCTGCTTCCGATGCAGATCGTGAAGCTACCCAGGGAGATCGCGTGGTCGCTGAGGCTATCGCACAGATCGAACGCCTGGCCGCCGAGGTCAGCCGTTCCACCGAGGCGATGACCCACCTGCAGAGCGAGAGCAACAAAATCGGCAGCGTGATGGATGTGATCAAGGCGGTGGCCGAGCAGACCAATCTGCTAGCGCTGAACGCCGCCATCGAAGCCGCCCGTGCCGGCGAGGCGGGTCGTGGTTTCGCGGTGGTTGCCGACGAAGTCCGTGGTCTGGCGCAACGCACCCAGAAATCCACTGAAGAGATCGAGGGTCTGGTTGCCGGTCTGCAGCAGGGCACCCAGCAGGTGGCCAACATCATGCAGAGCAGCCGTGGCCTGACCGACAGCAGCGTTGAGCTGACCCGCAAGGCTGGTGGTTCACTGGAAAGCATCACCCGTACGGTGTCGAACATCCAGTCGATGAACCAGCAGATAGCCGCCGCGGCCGAGCAGCAGAGCGCCGTGGCCGAGGAAATCAGCCGCAGTATCCTCAACGTACGCGATGTGTCGGAACAGACCGCCGCCGCGAGCGAGGAAACCGCCAAGTCCAGCGTCGAGCTGGCCCGCCTGGGTAACCAGCTGCAGATGATGGTCAGCCATTTCCGCGTCTGATCAACCGGCGTCTGTTGAAATGAGAAAGGCCGTTGCCCCGGGGCAACGGCCTTTTTTCGTTATGGGCACTGGCTGTCGCATGAGCCACGCCCTTCTAGTGGGTCGCGATCCAGATCAGCAGGCCGGCCTGAAACAGACTGAATGCCACCAGGCAGGCGATGGTGAAGCGCAGGCCGCCGTCTTCGCGCTTGAGCTGTTCGAGGCGTTCATGCTGCTTGCGCAGTTGCAGATCCTGCTCGTGCAGGTTCTGATCCGCCTGCTGCAGCATCTGCGCGGCGTCCAACTGCTCGATGAACATGACCTTTTCGCCGTTCCAGTCGCTGTGCAGGGCGCTGAGACGCGGCGCGCTGTAGTGCGCCTTGAGTTGACCGTCCTGATAGTCGACGGCGAAACCCTGGGCTTTCAGGCAATGATCGCGACGTGCGCGGGCTTCTTCGTTCAAGGCATCGCGGCTCGGCAGCGGGCCGGTTTCGACGGTGTAATGGGCGCAATGCTGTTTGGCCCATGCGGCTGCCTGGGCCAGCAGAAAGCGGCCGAGACCACGGTTCTGCGGCTCCAGGCTCAGGCCGCTGTCCGGGCCGAAGCGGGCTTCCTTGTTGCGGTGGTCGAGCCAGAGCTCCAGCACGTTCTGTTCTTTGCGGACTTTCTGCCCCGGCAATTGCAGGCTCAGGCGCAGCAGGCTCTGTTCTTTGCTATGCCGCTCGACCCGCCCGAACTGCACGAAACGCAGCGGCCGCACGCCGGTGTGGCGGTCGATGGGCAAAGGCGCCAGGCGCAGCAGGCGAAAGTGCTCGGGGCCAAGCGTCGCCCACGGATGGGACGGCTCGGCCTGTTCGGTTTCTGGCGCGGCGACGGCTGGCGTTTCGCTGTCGGTCATGGTGCATTCCTCGAAAAGCCACCGCGAAGTTGAGCGCTGGCGTAGGGCCTGTTGCGCTGAAACGGCAGCAGACCCTAATGGCTATCGGCAGCAATATCGGTTTCTACAGGCGGTAATGCCTGAATGAAACTGACGATACGGCTGGTGAGGCCACGAGCCAAGGGCAAGTCCGGATTATCGTAGGAAGCCAGTTGCGCCTCGAAATCCATCGGCACGATGCGCATCACATGGTTCATGCCCGTGACGATCTGCAACTGAGCGTCCGGATTGGCCGCATGCAGCACCTCGGCATCCTGCACGCTGACCTGGATATCGTGGCTGCCCTGGACGATCAGCGCCGGTACGCGCACTCGGGCAAAAGCAGCGGCCGGATCCTGGCGGAACAGCGAAATCAGGTAGGGCTGCACGCTGGTGCGGTACAGCACGGTCAGTTCGTCCGACACCTCGGCAACCTGACGGCCCTCGCGCAGGGCTTCGAGCAAAGCGTCGCTCTCGGCGCGCAGACGCGGCGGCAGGCGGTTGCGCAGTTGCTCCTGGAGCAACTGATCGATGGGGCGGGCGCTGCCGGCGATGGACACCAACGCATCGGCGTCGGCTTCGGGGGCTGCAAGGCTGGCGATCAACGCGCCTTCGCTATGGCCGATCAGGATGACGTGGCTGAAGCGTTTGTCCTGATGCAGCTTGCGGCTCCAGGCCACCACATCGGCGACGTAGCGTTCGACACTCAGGTCGCGCTCATGGGGCGTGGCGGCATGGCTGGCAGCGATGCCGCGCTTGTCGTAACGGACACTGGCGATGCCTTGCTGGGCCAGCGCCTGGGCCAGTTTGCGATGGGCATCGTTATGCCCGCCGCCCGGGTTGTTGCCGTTGCGGTCGGTTGGCCCTGAGCCGGCCACCAGCAGCACCACCGGTACGGCCTCGGTACGTTGCGGCAGCACCAGAGAGCCATGCAGCACGCCCTGGCCGGTATCCAGGCTGACCTGCTCGCGCAGGATGGGGGTTGCCTGAACCAGGCCGGTGAAGAGGGATAGGGTCAAGAGCAGGGCTCGCAGCATGATAGGAACAGGTCTGTGATGGGGTTCGTTGGACGCTGGCGATTGGCCAAAGGTTCGCTCGCGGGTGATCTCCGCAGTTGCGACGGAGTATACTCAGCGGCTTTCCTCTTGGGCCTGCCTTTTCGCCGCAGGCTGCTGATCGAACTTACGTGGAGCCTCGCGCAATGTCCGGCAATACCTTCGGCAAGCTGTTCACCGTCACCACGGCCGGCGAGAGTCACGGCCCGGCGCTGGTCGCCATCGTCGACGGCTGCCCGCCTGGGCTGGACATTTCCCTGGATGACCTGCAGCGTGACCTCGACCGCCGCAAGCCCGGCACCAGCCGCCACACCACCCAGCGTCAGGAAGCCGACGAGGTGGAAATCCTCTCCGGGGTGTTCGAAGGCAAGACCACGGGGTGCGCCATCGGCCTGCTGATCCGCAATACCGACCAGAAGTCCAAGGACTATTCGGCGATCAAGGATCTGTTCCGCCCAGCGCATGCCGACTACACCTACCACCACAAGTACGGTATCCGCGACTACCGTGGCGGTGGCCGCAGCTCGGCGCGGGAAACCGCGATGCGCGTGGCCGCTGGCGCCATCGCCAAGAAGTACCTGGCCAGCCAGGGCATCGTCATCCGTGGCTACATGAGCCAGCTCGGGCCCATCGAAATTCCGTTCAAGACCTGGGACTCGGTAGAGGAAAACGCCTTCTTCAGCCCCGACCCGGACAAGGTGCCGGAGCTGGAGGCCTACATGGATCAGTTGCGCCGCGATCAGGATTCTGTCGGCGCGAAGATCACCGTGGTCGCCGAAGGCGTGATGCCGGGTCTCGGCGAGCCGATCTTCGACCGTTTGGACGCCGAGCTGGCCCACGCGTTGATGAGCATCAACGCGGTCAAGGGGGTGGAGATCGGCGCCGGTTTCGCCTCGGTGGCGCAGCGCGGTACAGAACACCGTGACGAGCTGACCCCGCAAGGTTTCCTGTCCAATCATGCCGGCGGCATTCTCGGCGGTATTTCCAGTGGCCAACCGATCGTCGCTCACCTGGCGCTCAAGCCGACCTCCAGCATCACCACGCCGGGTCGCTCCATCGACGTCGACGGCAACCCGGTGGACGTGATCACCAAGGGCCGTCACGATCCGTGTGTAGGCATCCGCGCCACGCCGATCGCCGAGGCGATGATGGCGATCGTGCTGATGGATCACCTGTTGCGCCAGCGTGCCCAGAATGCCGATGTGCGCGTGAGTACGCCGGTGCTGAAGCAGCTTTGAAACTCATGCGGCAAGTCATGAGCAGGGCTGTTGCTCTGCTTTTACTCGTGGCTTGAAGCTTGCGGCTTATGGCTGACTCCCTGCCTTACTGGCGCCTGTCCGGCTTCTACCTGTTCTACTTCGCGCTGCTCGGTGCCACCGCGCCGTTCCTGGGTTTGTATTTCGCGCATCTGGGATTCTCGCCGGCGCGCATCGGCGAGCTGGTGGCCATCCCGATGCTGATGCGCTGCATCGCGCCGAATCTGTGGGGCTGGCTGGGCGATTACAGCGGCAGGCGCTTGTTGATCGTGCGCCTCGGCGCCTTGTGCACGCTGCTCAGCCTGAGCCTGATCTTCGTCAGCCAGAGTTACGCCTGGCTGGCCCTGGTGATGGCCTTGCACGCGTTCTTCTGGCATGCGGTGCTGCCGCAGTTCGAGGTGATCACCCTGGCGCATCTGCGCGAGCAGTCGGCCCGTTATGCGCAGATCCGCCTGTGGGGCTCCATCGGCTTCATTCTCAGTGTGGTCGGCCTGGGCAAGGCCTTCGACTGGTTCAGCCTGGATATCTATCCCTGGGCGCTGTTGCTGATCATCGCCGGCATCGCCCTGAGCAGCTTCTGGGTGCCGGACGCCCAGCCGCTGGCGTCTTCGCAATCGGTAAACCGCGGCGGCTTCGTGCAGCAACTGAAACAACCCGGCGTGCTGGCCTTTTACCTATGCGTGGCGCTGATGCAGCTGTCCCACGGGCCGTACTACACCTTCCTCAGCATCCACCTGGAACAGCTCGGCTACAGTCGCGGGCTGATCGGCATGCTCTGGGCCCTGGGAGTGGTGGCCGAGGTGCTGATGTTCATGGGCATGGCACGCCTGCTCAGGCATTTCAGCGTGCGCCAGGTGCTGGTGGTCAGCTTCTTCATCGCCGCGCTGCGTTGGGTACTGATGGGCTTTCTGGCCGACCACCTGCTGGTACTGCTGTTCGCGCAATTGTTGCATGCGGCGACGTTCGGCAGCTTTCACGCCGCCTCGATCAGCTTCGTGCAACGCAGTTTCGGTGCTCGCCAGCAAGGGCAGGGACAGGCGCTGTATGCCTCTCTGGCCGGTATTGGCGGCGCCCTGGGCGCTCTGTATGCGGGTTACAGTTGGAAAGGGCTTGGCCCGGAGTGGACATTCGCCCTGGCGGGGCTGGCCGCACTGGCTGCAGCCGTTATCATGGCCAGACGCACAGCCGATCCGGCGCGACCATGATGGCTGCCTGAGTTACGGGTCAAATCAAGCTGCCCGCGGGGCGGCGAGCACTTAATAAGGAATTTCTTCCATGAGCCGCCTGAGCGTTCATCATCAGTCCAGCCCCGATATCCCCAACAAGGTGTTGGGGCACGCCGAGGACATCACCAGTACGCTGGCTGCGGCCGGTATCGATTTCAGCGTTCTGGATCTCGACCTCAGGTTGCAGGCCGGCGCGGCGCAAGAGGATATCCTTGCCGCGATTGGCGGGCCGCTGGAACAGCTGAAGCGTGATCACGATCTGGGTCACGTGGAGGTGATCAGCATCGACCAGCGCCGCTGGCCAAGGGAAGACGACAAGCCCGTCAGTCCACCGCAGGAAGTCGTTGTGGATAGCACGCAGCTCTATCTGTTTCTGGCCGGGCAGGGGCTGTTGAGCCTGCATGTCGGCGAATATGTGTATGCGCTACTGGGTGAGCGCAATGCCCTGGTCTCGGTACCGGCTGGCACCCGCCACTGGTTCGATCTGGGCGAGTTCCCTCATTGTGCGATGGTTCGCTTGTCGGCTGGGATCGCGGCAGAGGGAACGCCGAGCGGCGACGGGATCGCCGCTTCCTTCCCACGGCTGGAAGACTGAGCCGGAGCTTCAGTCGAACAGCGAAGCCTGCGGCCTGGGTACGGCACCTTCCAGTTCCAGCAGCAGTTGCTTGCGCGGCAGGCCGCCGGCAAAACCGGTCAGACTGCCGTCGCGGCCGATGACGCGGTGGCAGGGGATGATGATGCAGATCGGGTTGGCGCCATTGGCTGCGCCGACGGCGCGTACCGCCTTGGGTCTGTCTATACGCTGTGCCAGGGCGCTGTAGCTGTCGAGGCGACCGAAAGGAATCTCCAGCAAGGCACGCCAGACGGCCTGCTGGAACGGCGTGCCCTGAGGATTGAGTCGCAACTCGAAGCGCTGACGGCGGCCGCTGAAGTATTCGTCGAGCTGGCGGCTGGCAGCATCCAGTGCGGAACCTGTATCACGCCAGTTTTCACCGATCTGCCAGGGCGTGCGCTCCACGTCCATGAGCAACTGTTGCAGCCCCTGCTCGTCACCAGCCATGAACAGGCGGCCGATAGGGCTGTCGTGGTAACGGTAGAACATCTCAACCTCCTGAGTAGTTGTGCCAGAGATGGGCCGCCGCATAGGCGCGCCATGGCCGCCAGGCTTCAGCGTGGGCCTGTAGTTGCCGAACATCGATGCCCCCGGCGCCCCAGATCGGCGCTTTCAGCAAACCCAGGTCGCTGGTGGGAAAGGCGTCTGCGTCACCGAAGGCCCGCAGGGCGATGTATTGCGCTGTCCAGGGGCCGATGCCGGGCAGGGCGCACAAGCGTGCGATCAGCTCGCTCGCTCCCTGGCTGATGTCCAGGCGCAAAGCGCCGCTTGCGACCTGAGCGGCGAAGTGCTGCAGGGTCTGCACACGTTTGCCGGGCATGCCGATGCCATCGAGGTTGGCGGCTGCGATGGCGGCAGGTGTCGGGAATAAACGGTCGATGCCGACTGGTGCGTCCGCCAGGGATTCACCGAGGCGATCGACCAGGCGGCCGGTGATGGTCACCGCTGCCTTGACCGTGACCTGCTGACCGACGATGGCCCGCACGGCCTGTTCGAAGGCATCGAAAGCCGTAGGCAGACGCAAACCGGGATTGCGCGCGAGCATCGGCGCGAGGCGTTCATCTGCCGCGAAGTGGGCGGCGATGATGGCCGGGTCGGCATCCAGATCGAACATGCGGCGTACGCGCTGAGTCAACTGTGGCAAGCAGGCTCTGGCCGAGGCGCTGTAATCGAGCTCCAGCGCATCCTGGTCGGGCAGGGCACTGACGCGGAACCAGCCGGTAATGCCATCCAGACGAAAGCTGCGGCAATAATCCCGTTCGCTCAGGCATTCCTGCCCGATGATGGCGCGTAATTTGAAATGATCGTGAAACTGTTGCCAGCTCCAGGGCGCCTGGTAGGGCAGCAGGATGGTTTTGTTCTGTGTCATGGCGCTGACGATAACCGCAGGACGCTGTCTTGTCAGCGTGGAAAATGACTTTCAAACAGGGCGCCCAGGGCTGCCGGGAAGCTGGCCTTCAGCACGCTGAGAATCCTTATCGACAAAATTTTCACATCCACACGAACACACTCGCGCGCCACCAGTCGCCGTTATTCGAGGTGAGCTGGGCGGTATAAGTCTTTTGTGGATGATCAAGCATGACCCCTACTGCAGTTCAGGGCACACCTTCCAGCACCTCGCATTCCTTCCAGCCGTTACGCAGCCAGTTGCTATTCACTCTGTTCAGCGCCCTGACGTTGTTGGTGATGTACACCGTGCTGCGCGCCACGTTACTGGCCTACAACCGCGACCTGATCGGCGACACGCCGGTTACGGTGTTCGCTGAAGCCTTCTTCAACGGTTTGCGTTTCGACCTGCGCGTGGTGGTGTACGCCTGCGCGCCCTTACTGATCGCCTTGCTCAGCACCCGCGCCATGCTCGCGCGCGGCTGGCAGCGTGTCTGGCTGACCTTCTTCGCCAGCGTGACGCTGTTTCTCGGCCTGGCCGAGCTGGATTTCTACAAGGAATTTCACCAGCGCCTGAACAGCCTGGTGTTCCAGTACCTGCAGGAAGACCAGGCCACCGTGATGGGTATGCTCTGGAACGGTTTTCCGGTGGTGCGCTACCTGATCGTCTGGTTCGTCATCACCGGCCTGTTGTGGTGGATGTTCACGTTGCTGGATCGTGCCAGCCGCGCCAGGACGCCAGTTGGCGCTACCACCGTACGTCCAAGGGTAGCCTGGTACTGGCGCGTTTCGGTGTTCTTCCTCTGCCTGCTGATCGCGGTGATCGCCGCTCGTGGCCACTTGCGCCAAGGCCCGCCGCTGCGCTGGGGCGATGCCTACACCACCGAGTCGATGTTCGCCAACCAGTTGGGCCTGAACGGTACGCTGACGCTGTTCACAGCCGCCCAGGCCAGCTTCGGCCCGCATCGCGACAACACCTGGCAGTCGACCATGGAAGACGACCAGGCCCGGCAGATCACCCGTGACATGCTGCTGACCCAGGATGACGAGCTGGTCGATGCCGACAGTGCCGCAATCCGCCGCGTCTACACGCCACCCGCCGACGGCACGCTGCCGATCCGCAACGTGGTAGTCATCCTGATGGAGAGCTTCGCCGGGCATTCCGTCGGAGCCCTCGGCGCGCCGGGCAATATCACCCCTTATTTCGACAAGCTGAGCCAGGAAGGACTGTTGTTCGAGCGCTTCTTCTCCAATGGCACCCATACCCATCAGGGCATGTTCGCCACCATGGCCTGTTTTCCCAATCTGCCGGGCTTCGAGTACCTCATGCGTACGCCGGAAGGCGCCCACAAGTTCTCCGGGCTGCCGCAGCTGCTTGGCGGCCGTGGTTTCGACAACCTGTACGTCTATAACGGCAATTTCCAGTGGGACAACCAGTCCGGCTTCTTCAGTAACCAGGGCATGACCAACTTCATTGGTCGTGAAGATTTCGTCGACCCGGTGTTCATGGATCCCACCTGGGGCGTTTCCGATCAGGACATGTTCGACCGTGGCGCGCTGGAGCTGAAGACCCATTACGGCGACAAGCCGTTCTATGCACTGTTGCAGACGCTGTCCAACCACACGCCTTACGCCTTGCCCAGGGATCTGCCGGTAGAGCCGGTGCTGATCGATGGCCGGGAAAACCTGCACCGCACTGCGATGCGCTATTCGGATTGGGCGCTTGGGCAGTTCTTCGAGAAGGCGCGCACGGAGCCTTACTTCAAGGAGACCCTGTTCGTGGTGGTAGGTGACCATGGTTTTGGTGGCTTCGATCAGGTCACCGAGATGGATCTGCAGCGTTTCAACGTGCCGTTGCTGTTGATCGCGCCCGGTATCCAGGAGAAGTTCGGCAAGGTCAGCCATACCGTTGGTACTCAGGTCGACATCGTACCGACCATCATGGGGCGCCTCGGCGGCGAGGTACGCCACCAGTGCTGGGGGCGTGATCTGCTCAACCTGCCTGAAGGCGATGGCGGCATCGGGGTGATCAAGCCATCGGGCGGCGACCAGACGGTGGCTATCGTCACGCCCGATCAGGTGTTGGTGCAGCCCAAGGGCTTCGAACCGCGCCTGTATCGCTACAGTCTGGGTGCCAAGCCGATTGCCGAGCGCATCGAAGGGCCGGTCGATGAAGCGTTGAAGAAGCGTCTCGAAGGTTTCCTGCAAACAGCTACCAAGAGCCTGCTGGATAACACTGCTGGCGTGGTGGCTGGCATGCCCGATAAGCCATAGTGGATGGGGCTCCTACATACGATCGCGTAGGAGCCGGCTTGCCGGCGATTGGCGGCCATGCCGCCCAGCAATCGAATCGCCCCGGGGCAGGGCTCCTATGCGCGGGGCGAGACGAATCAGCGTCTCGCCTTATCGTCACTTCAACTGCAGCCTTCCACATAGAAAACTGCTGGCGGCATGCCGATTCGCCAGCGGGTTACCAGGCCATTGGGATCGGTCTCGAAAACCAGGCGGGCTTCGCTGTCGATGAAGGGCTTGACGATAAAATCGCTGGCACCTTCGACGTACTTGTGCGGTTGTTCTTCGAAGTGGCCGGGGAAGGTGGCGCGAATCTGCTGGGCGCTGCTGCCGACCTGCAAACCTCGTGGTGCCTTACGTTCGCGCGTATCGATGTCGTAACGTACGAAAACTCCGCTTTCCAGCATGAACGAGATACCGAAGCCATCGGCTGGCCGCGGATCCTGGAACAGCTGACGACAGGTGTCGGAGGTGCCACCCCCGTCGCGCAGAGAACCCTTCCAGGCCGCACGTACCGCGGTTTCATCACTGCCGAAGCGAGCGCTGGCGAAACCGCTGAACGGGCTGAGATCCTCTTTTTCCTGCAGTTTTGGCGGGCTGCTCTGGGTGGCGGAGGCGGTCTTGGCGGGGATCTTGTCGGCGTCACTGCAGGCGCTGAGCGCCAGGATGCCGGTCATCAGAACTGTGGAAATGAAAAGCGTGCGTTTCGCCATGAAATCCAACCTTCGTCTCGAATGGGAACGGCCGCATACGGCTGCGACCGGATCTGTCTGGGCATGAGACCGGCTGGAGTGGGCGCTTGCGCGCTTTGGCTTTGAAATGGAGTGGCCCGCTGCGGATGCGGGCCACTCGTTACGGCCTCATGCTGCGTGGTGTTTGGCCGCGTTATCGGGGAAAAGATCCCGCCCGTTATCGAGATATTGATCGACCAGCCATTTGCCATGGGCAATGGAGGCGTGCTGGGCCTTGTCCAGGTCTTCGAGAAAGGCTCCGTTCATCGGCAGAGCCATACGTCGGGTGGTACGTCCGTCCGGCGCGGTAATCCGGCAGCCGCCGGCCCATGGAGTCGGAATACCTGGATGTTCCATGACCTCGGCACTGATGCGGTGGTCGCGGTGGGTGCACTGTAGCGTACTCATAAGTGATACCTCGTGTAGTCTGGCCCGCAGAGGCTGCACGACGATCCCTGATCGAAACACACCGGCAAGCGGGCGTTGCTTTCATGAATGGGTATAGCATGGCAATGCGACAGGAACGACGCAAGCCGCTGGGCGGTCTATCCTGAGTGGCAGGGCCGACTTCTACGGCCTGCACCGACCATCCAGACCAGGCAAATGGGGAGCCGTTGGTTCGGCGATCCAACCTTTCACCTGATGGAGATCAACGTTATGAGCACAGTCTTGCACGATGATGTCAGTGGTGGCGTTTTAGGTCGGATGAAAAAAGGAGGGTTCGATTTCGCCAGTGTCCATCCCATCGAGTTCTACGCGATCTTCCCTGATGAAGATGGCGCTTTGAAGGCGACACGCAATTTTCGTGGCGAATCGCTGCATGCCCTGGTGACCGAACGCGATGAGGGTGGGTGGCACCTGCAGGTGAGCAAAGTGATGCATGTCACCTATGCGGGGATAGATGATTTCGAGCAGGACATGGAGGCGGTGGTAGCACCGCTAGGCGGCAAGCTGGATGGCTGGGGTGTCACTCAGGAAGTATCGCTGCCGCATCGCTGATACCCCCATCACCAACAGACCAGCCTCGTGCTGGTCTTTTTTATGGCCTGCCATCCCTGGCGGCCACCCTGCGGGCCGTCGCAAGCGACGTTAAAAATGGCTCCCGGCCATTTTTTATGGTCTGCCATCTTTAGAAGGCTGCCTCCCAGACCATGGTCACGGGCGTTAGCCGTAGCCTCCTGTTACTTTTTTATTGCGCGTATCGCGCTGCATGCAGGTCGAACTGAACAGGGTGATTCGTGGCTGCGCCACGGTTTGGGGCATGGTGCCTGTCTGTCGATTACTGCTCGCCCCTGTTTGGTGCGTTGTCTGCTTTTGTTTGTTTGAAGTGATTGATTTTAAAGGATTAATTTTGATGGCTCGGGCTTTGCTACGGATCATGTAGTCCCGGGTGGCAATGGAGTTCGGCATGGCCCGCACCTTTTATGACGAAATGCACCTGACGGATGGCGCGTGTCGTCCGCATTACCAGGCCTTTGCCCGCTGGCTGGCGGACACGCCACAGGAGTTGCTGGCGCAACGGCGTCGCGAGGCGGATCTTCTCTTTCATCGCGCTGGCATCACTTTCACGCTCTATGGGGACGATCAGGGCACCGAGCGGCTGATTCCTTTCGACATCATTCCACGCAGTATTCCTGCCAGCGAATGGCGCATCGTCGAACGTGGCTGCATCCAGCGGGTGCAGGCATTGAACATGTTTCTCGCCGATCTGTATCACGATCAACGCATCATCAAGGCCGGGCTGATTCCCGCCGAACAGGTGCTGGCCAACGACGGCTATCAGATGGCGATGCAGGGGCTGAACCTGCACCGCGACCTGTATGCCCATATCGCCGGTGTCGATTTGGTGCGCGATGGCGACGGCACCTATTACGTGCTCGAAGACAACCTGCGTACGCCCAGCGGTGTCAGCTACATGCTCGAAGACCGCAAGATGATGATGCGTCTGTTCCCCGAGCTGTTCGCCAACCAGCGCATCGCGCCGATCGACCACTACCCGAGCCTGCTCCTCGATACTCTGAAGAGCTCCAGCCCATTGGATAATCCGACCGTGGTGGTGCTGACGCCGGGCCGTTTCAACAGCGCCTACTTCGAGCATGCCTTTCTGGCCCGGGAGATGGGCGTGGAACTGGTCGAAGGCGCAGACATGTTCGTGCGCGACGACAAACTGTTCATGCGTACTACCTCCGGCGCCAGGCAGGTCGATGTGGTCTATCGCCGTCTCGACGACGACTTCCTCGATCCGCTGGCCTTCAATCCCGATTCGATGCTCGGCGTGCCCGGGCTGCTGTCCACCTACCGTTCCGGCAACGTGGTGCTGGCCAATGCCATTGGCACCGGTGTGGCTGACGACAAGTCGATCTATCCCTATGTCGACGAGATGATCCGCTTCTACCTCGACGAGGAGCCGATCCTCAAGAACGTGCCGACCTGGCAATGCCGCAAGCCCAGCGAACTGTCCCACGTGCTGGCCAACCTCAAGGATCTGGTGGTCAAGGAAACCCAGGGCTCCGGCGGTTACGGCATGCTGGTCGGGCCGGCCGCCAGCAAGGCGGAGATCGAAGCGTTTCGCCTGCGTCTGATCGCCCGGCCGGAAGCGTACATCGCGCAACCGACCCTGTGCCTGTCGACCTGCCCGACCTTCGTCGAAAACGGCATCGCGCCGCGGCATATCGATTTGCGACCCTTCGTGCTGTCCGGGAAGGAAACCCGCCTGGTACCCGGCGGGCTCACACGTGTAGCCCTGCGTGAGGGCTCACTGGTGGTCAACTCGTCGCAAGGCGGCGGTACCAAGGACACCTGGGTGGTGGAGGACTAACAGGGCGCCCTCACGCTAAATGACGGCCGCGCCGCTGCCCCGCAAGGCGCAAGACAAGGAATGAGGAGAGAGATTTGGTTATTCCAAATGAACGACGAATGACGCCGGATTGCGCCTTGCGAGGCGTGGCCCTTCGGGTTGGCGCTGTGAGCCCGCCATGCTGCGTTGCGGGACTTGACGAGGGAGTGGCCATCGCCTGCGTCCCGCGCCTTGCCTGGCAGGCTCACAGCGCCAACGCGGCTCGCCATTTAGCATGAGGGCGCCCTGATTATGCTATCGAGAACTGCCTCCGATCTGTACTGGATGTCCCGCTATCTGGAGCGTGCGGAAAACCTCGCGCGCATGCTGGATGTCAGCTATTCGCTGTCGTTGATGCCGCAGGACGGTCGCCGCGACGGCCTCGATGAGCTGGCGATGCCACTGCTCATCACCGGCACCCTGGAGGAATACCAGGAGCGCCATGGCCCGCTGCATGCCGAGCGCATGCTGCATTTCTTCGCGCTGGATGCGCAAAACCCGGCGAGCATCTACAGTTGCCTGGGTGCTGCACGCAGCAACGCCCATGCGGTACGTGGACGCATCACCGCGGATATGTGGGAGAACATCAACGCCACCTGGCTGGAGATTCGCGGCATCGCCGAGCAGGGCCTGGGCCGTTACGGCATCAGTCGTTTCTGCGAGTGGGTCAAGGAACGCTCGCACCTGTTTCGCGGCGCCACCTTCGGCACCATCGTGCGTGGCGAGGCTTATCGGTTCATTCGCCTTGGCACCTTCATCGAGCGAGCCGACAACACCCTGCGCCTGCTCGATTCGCGCTACGAGCTGCTGGGCGAGGACATCGACGAGATCGATGGCCGCCCGGCCCACAGCTACTACCAGTGGAGCGCGTTGCTGCGCGCGCTGTCGTCGTTCGAGGCGTTCGCCGAGGTCTACCGCGGCTCTCCAGGCGCGCGCAAGGTATCCGAATTACTGTTGTTGCGTCCTGAAGTGCCGCGTTCGCTGCGTGCCTGCATGGACGAGTTGTACCTGATGCTCGACAACCTGCCCGGTGAAAACGGCCGCCCGGCACAGCGCCTGGCTGCCGAACTCGACGCGCGGTTGCGTTACACCAGCATCGATGAGGTGCTGGAGGAGGGCCTGCACGCCTGGCTGACTGACTTCATCGGGCAGGTGCACGAACTGGGTCGCGCCATTCACACGTCCTATCTGGAGGTCGCATGAGACTGTCCATCCGCCACAACACCACCTATCACTACGAAGATCAGGTACGTGCCAGCATCCAGTATCTGCGTCTCACACCCCACGACAGCGAGCGCCAGCAGGTACTCAGCTGGCAGCTGGATCTGCCGCGTCCGGTGCGGGCGCAGCGTGACCCGTACGGCAACATCCTGCATGTGCTGACCCTGGACGAGCCGCACGAGTCGATCGTCATTGGCGCCCGTGGCCAGGTGGAGATCGACGAGTCCAGCGACGCCGAGCACGAAAGCCAGTCGGCGCTGCCATTCCTGCGCTTCACGCGCCTGACCGAAGCGGACGAGGCGCTGCGTGATTTTGCCGCCGTGCAATGCGCGCGTCGCCGTGACCGCAACGCTTTGATCGATCTGATGCACGGCCTGAATGGCCATATCAGTTACCTGCCGGGCGTCACCGAGGTGGAAACCAGCGCCGCGCAGGCTTTTGCCGGCCGCCAGGGTGTTTGCCAGGATCATGCGCATGCCTTCATCGCCTGCGCCCGCAGCCTGGGCATTCCGGCGCGCTATGTATCGGGCTACCTGTTCACCGATAGCCGTGATCACCTGGCCAGCCATGCCTGGGCCGAAGCATGGCTGGAGGGCGCCTGGTACAGCTTCGATGTGACCAACTGCCTGGCCAGACCCGAGCGACATCTGAAACTGGCGGTAGGGCTGGATTACCTGGATGCCTGCCCGGTACGCGGCATGCGCCGTGGCGGTGGTGGCGAACGAATGATGGCGCGGGTCGATGTGGAACCGCTGATCGTCGCGCAGGAGCAGTAATCGGGGGAGGGCAGGGATCTGATGCTCTGCTCGCGATCGTGACCTTCGTGCGCTTCTGCGTCGGGCTCCAGGCCCGATAGCGGCATCAAGGATTGGTCAATTGCACTTGTACGACTTGCGACAAGTTGCCTATCCCTCCTAGGATGGGCGTTTTGCCCCGAGGGGAATGGCCATGTTGGCCGAGTTGTTCGCTGTATTGGCGCCGGTGGTCATCGTCGCCGGCATCGGTTATGTCTGGGCCCGCAGCGGCCAGAGCTACCCCACGGATTTCATCGCCCGCCTGGTGCTGTCCATCGGCACGCCAAGCCTGGTGCTGGCGACCCTGAGTCGTACCAACCTCGACCCGCAGGCGTTCACCAGCATGGCTGTGGGGTGTGTGCTGGCTACTGGTTGCATGGGGCTGTTCGGTTGGCTGTTCAGCCGGCTGTTTCGCCAGCAGTGGAAGGTCTTGGTGCCGGCCTTCCTGTTTCCCAACACCGGCAACATGGGGCTGCCAATCAGCCTGTATGCCTTTGGTGAACACGGTCTGGCGCTGGCTGTAGCGTTCTTTCTGACCCTGTCGATTTTCCAGTTCAGCGTAGGTATCGCGCTGTCGGGCAATGCAGCATCGTTTCGGGATCTGCTGCGTAACCCCATCATGATCAGCCTGCTGCTGGCACTGCCAATGATTTTCTTCGACCTGCAACTGCCACGCTGGCTGGGCAATACCGTGAGCCTGCTGGGCGGTATGACGATTCCCTTGATGTTGCTGACCCTGGGTGTCTCGCTCGCCAGCATTCGCCTGCATCACCTCGGTTCCGGGCTGCTGCTTGGCGCGCTGCGCATTCTGCTGGGGGCAGGGGTCGGCTGGGGAGTCGGTGCGGCACTCGCACTGGAGCCGCTGACTCACGCGGTGCTGGTGGTGCAGTCAGCCATGCCGGTCGCGGTGTTCAACTATCTGTTTGCCGTGCGCGCCAATCGTTCGCCCGAACAGGTTGCCAGCCTGGTGCTGTGCTCAACCGTGTTGGCGGTTGGTTTGCTACCGCTGATTCTGGCCTGGTGGATGCCACTGGTGAACTGACAGCGCGCTCAGCCGATCATCCGACTCAGGTTGGGCAGGATCAAAAGCACTGCAGTCGCAAAGAGGATCAGTCCCGCCTGACGGAATTTGGGCTTCTTGAACATGGCCGTTACCTTTTGATTGTTGTCGTGTGGGCCGGTGAGTGCCGTATCCCCCGGCGATCGCCCCAGCAAGACCCGGCGGCGCATGTATTCACTGTAGAGCGGATGTTCTGTTTTTTTATATCAGTTGGTTCCTAGCATAGTGCCTGAGAGTGCCGCACAGTTATGGAACCCTTGGCCGCTTTCGCATACCCCTGCGCCAGACGCCGCGCGGCTTGGTTCATGCCTTGCAATGCTCGTTTACCGTTCGTCAGGATCGGCAAGATCCAAGGGGAAACCCACAAAAAATTGCCGGGAGCAATTTTTGACGTCGCTCCGCGACGGCCCGTAGGGTTGCCGCCAGGGATGGCAGGCAACAAAAAACCGGCCTGAGACGGCCGGTTTTTCGGATTACCTCAGCTCAGTCATCCAACTGCTCGCGGATGACCTTGCCCGACTTGCCGTCGATACGGAATTCATACAGGCGGTTGTCCTGTTTGATGCCTTTGCCTTCCCAGTAACCGTCGTCGTCGGCCTCGATCTTGTGAACCTGGGTAAAGCCAGCCTGCTTGGCGCTGCTCAGGGCTTGCTCGATGCTGATCCAGTCAGCACCAGGACGATCGGCCATGGCGAAACCGGCACTCAGGGCGGCGGCAGCGGTGAGGGCAGTCAGGGTCTTCTTGAGCATCGTAAAACTCCTTTTTCTTCGGGAAGATACGCCCGCTTTCAGGCGTTGAAGCTTCGAGTACGCCTCTTCGCTGCAGGTTCAGGAAAACTGCTTCGTTCAATGGCTCGCCTGGATCGCTGTTGCGGATCCTGGCTGCGCGGTGGTCGACGTGCCTGGTATCGACGCATAACGCCCGGCACTCGAGCCGCTGTGCATGCTCAGGCCAAGCAGCGGTACGGCGATCAGCAGGTAGAGGGCGATAGCGCCAAAGGCGCCGTTGCGTGCATATCTGACGGTCTGGCTGTGCATGATGCGGCGCTCGCTTCGAGGGGGCCGGTGGCCGATGAGCGAATCATCTTCTTCGGGCGTACCCGACAGAAGTAAATGTTCTTCATGGCAGCTATCGAAACGACTGATGACTGCCTTTGGCAGTTGGCCTCTTGCCTTGCTTGGCGGGCACAGGCACGCTTTAGCGGCGTCATCATTCTTTTCAGGTACCGTCCATGTCGTTGCAGATCTGCATTCTGGAAACCGATATTCTGCGTCCCGAGCTGGTCGACCAGTACCAGGGGTACGGCAGGATGTTCGAACGTCTTTTTGCCGGGCAGGCCATTGCTGCCACCTTCAGTGTGTTCAACGTGATGAACGGCGACTACCCGCCGGCCGATGTGCGCTTCGATGCCTACCTGGTCACCGGTAGCAAAGCCGATTCGTTCGCCACTGATCCGTGGATCGAGACCCTCAGGGCTTATCTGCTCGAGCGTTATCAGGCCGGTGACAAGCTGCTCGGCATCTGTTTCGGACACCAATTGCTGGCGCTGCTGCTGGGCGGCAAGGCCGAGCGTGCGAGCGGTGGCTGGGGTGTGGGTATCCACCGTTACCAGTTGGCCGAAAAACCGGACTGGATGACGCCGTCGCTCGAAGAGCTGACGCTACTGATCAGCCACCAGGATCAGGTCACTCGCCTGCCGGAAAATGCCACGCTGCTGGCCTCCAGCCCATTCTGCGCGCATGCAGCCTACCGTATCGGTGATCAGGTGCTGTGCTTCCAGGGGCATCCGGAGTTCGTGCCCGAGTACTCGCGCGCCTTGCTCGATATCCGTCAGCAGCATATCGGCGAGTCGGTGTACCGCGTCGCCGTGGACAGCCTGCACGAGATCCACCACGGGCGCACGGTCGGTGAGTGGATGCTGCGTTTCATCGCCAACGGGCGCAACGCCGAGCCGGCGTAAGCCTATAGCCGAGCCCCCCTGGTTTGGATGCCAGAAACGACAACGGCCCTGACGGGCCGTTGTTGTAGGTGCAGGGCGCCTTGCGTGGAGGCACCCGTTCAAGCGGTATTACAGGGCTTCAGCCTCGACCTCTACGGGTTCTTCAGCTTGCTCCTGCTCAGGCTTGACCTCGACGAAGGTCAACTGCAGGCGCTCGCTGCTCCAGGCGCGGGTCTTGTTGGTCAGCTCCAGGTTATTGTTCAGGGTCTGGCCGTAGGAGGGGATGATCTCCTTCAGCTTGGCCTGCCACTCTGGGGTCTTGATCTTGTCCTTGAAGGTTCTTTCCATCAGGTGAAGCATGATCGGCGCGGCAGTGGAAGCACCTGGCGAAGCGCCGAGCAGCGCAGCGATGGAGCCATCTTCGGCACTGACCACTTCGGTACCGAACTGCAGGACGCCGCCCAGCTCAGGGTCTTTCTTGATGATCTGTACGCGCTGGCCAGCCTGCACCAGTTCCCAGTCCTTGTCCTGAGCTTCCGGGAAGTAGTCACGCAGCGAGTGCATGCGGTCTTCCTGGCTGAGCATCAGTTGGCCGATCAGGTAGGTGCTGAGCGACATGTTGTCGAGACCGGCGTGGGTCATCGGCATGATGTTATGGGTGGTCAGTGTGCTGAACAGATCCAGCAGCGAGCCGTTTTTCAGGAACTTGGTGGAGAAGGTCGCGAATGGCCCGAACAGGATGACTTTCTGGCCATCGATCACACGGGTATCCAGGTGCGGAACCGACATGGGCGGCGAGCCGACCGAGGCCAGACCGTAGACCTTGGCCTGGTGCTTGGCGACCACTTCCGGGTTACGGGTAACCAGGAACGAACCACCGACCGGGAAACCGGCATAGCCGTCAGCTTCCGGAATGCCGGATTTCTGCAGCAACTTGAGGGCACCACCACCGGCACCGATGAACACGAACTTGGCGTTGATGGTGCTCAGCTTGTCGCCATTGGCCAGGTCGGCCACGGTGACGTTCCAGCTGCCGTCGTCGGCGCGGGTAATGTCACGTACTTCATGCTGTACGTGCACATTGAACTCGTCTTTCTGCGACAGCGAGTCGAGCAACTGGTTGGTGATTTCGCCGAAGTTGACGTCGGTGCCGATTTCCACACGAGTGGCAGCCAGCTTCTCGCCCGGCTCACGGCCTTCCATCACCAGCGGGATCCACTGCTTGATCTGCCCCGGATCATCGGAGAACTGCATATCGCGGAACAACGAGCTGTGTTGCAGAGCCGCGTGGCGCTTCTTCAGGAACTCGGTGTTCTTGTCACCCCACACGAAGCTCATGTGCGGCACGTTGTTGATGAACGATTTCGGGTTGTTGAGGATCCCTTTCTCGACCTGATAGCCCCAGAACTGCTTGGAGATCTCAAAGGATTCGTTGATCGCCACGGCCTTGCTGATATCGATGCTGCCGTCGGCCTTTTCCGGGGTGTAGTTCAGTTCGGCGAAAGCCGAGTGACCGGTACCGGCGTTGTTCCACGGGTTGGAGCTTTCGTCGGCAACGTGCGGCAGGCGTTCGTACAGGTCGATTTTCCAGGTCGGCTCCAGCTCGTTGAGGTAGGTGCCGAGGCTTGCGCTCATGATGCCCCCGCCGATCAGCAGGACGTCCACGGATTTTTCCGGTTCGGGCTGCTTGGCGCAGCCGAGCGCGCTCAAGCACAGTAGGGACAGCAGGAGTTTTTTCATTAGACAGACCATTTCATTAATGTAATTGCATGACGGCACGACCGGCTCTGTACAACCCTGGGTAGCGAAGCTGCATCGCCTGTTGCGTGCTGCCAGGTTCCGTTCTGCGAAACCGGTCAGCCCCGGTGATTTTTTTGAAACACCGGGTGATTTACCTTCAAGTGCGCGCATTCGTCGCAGGCGGCCGGCAGCAAGCAAAACCGATGCCGAAACGAGCGCAGGTCAATGAACTGGTGATCTGTATCAATATGTTTGTCATGTTTTCGTGAGGCAGATGGCGAAAATCCGCCTCTTGCTCACAAGAACAGCGCTCGGCTTGGCGGATTCCCGCCTCAATTGCTCGCGCCACCTGTCGCCGAACCGCCCGTGCTACCAGCGGCTCCCGGTGCGCTCGGCGCGGTAGGCGTATCTGTCGAACCACCCTGAATGGTCGGTGAACGCTGTCCATTATCAGCGGGTGCCCCTGGCGTCAGATTCGAGGGCTGTCGCTCGACGGCCGGGTTGCCCGCCGGTTCGGCAGAGCGATTCTGCCGGGCAGGGGAGTTGACCGTGCTGCGCGGTGCTTGCTGGTCAGGCACCTGGTTGGGCTGTTGCTGCTGATTCTGATCCGTTGCCGGTTGGCCGACACCGCCTCCGTCAGCGGGAGGCGCCCCGGTGCGATCGCGAACCATGTCATCGCCGATCTTTTCGCGTTGCTGCTGCAACGACAGGCCGTCATCGTCGGCCTGCACACCGATGATGAACAGGGCAGCAAGCAAAACCACCGATCCAGTGAGTGTTTTCATCGTCGTCTCCCAGGCTTCGTACTGTGATCAGGTGACCGGCTGGCGTGGCGCAATGTTCACTGAATCTTCCCGAAGGTGCGCCGCCTCAAGGCCACATGCAGCGAGCAGGGTGTCAGCGGCGAAAGCGCTGGCGAGCGTCTACCCTGATAGCAGGCTGGCACCCATGCGCTCTGCCATGCCTCTCTGCGGCTACTGCCAATGCCCGGGCGATCTCTGCCAGGGCTCATTGCGGTCAGGCGCTATTCGGAATCGAACCAAGACTTGTCTCTCTCCTCAGAGGACAGGCTTCCATAAAAAGTAGAGGTCACTCACATGATTTATGCCAAACCAGGTACCGCAGGCGCCGTCGTCACCCTCAAACCGCGCTACGGCAACTACATCGGTGGCGAGTTCGTCGCGCCGGTAGGCGGCCAGTACTTCACCAACACCAGTCCGGTGGATGCCTCGGTGATCGGCGAATTCCCCCGTTCCGACGCCAAGGACATCGACAAGGCCCTGGACGCCGCCCATGCCGCCGCCGATGCCTGGGGCAAGACGTCGGTACAGGATCGCGCGCTGATCCTGCTGAAGATCGCCGACCGCATCGAAGCCAACCTCGAACTGCTCGCCGTGGCGGAAACCTGGGACAACGGCAAGGCCGTGCGCGAGACGCTCAATGCCGACGTGCCGCTGGCCGCCGACCACTTCCGTTATTTCGCCGGCTGCATCCGCGCCCAGGAAGGCAGTGCTGCGGAGATCAACGAACACACCGCCTCCTATCACTTCCACGAACCGCTGGGCGTGGTCGGGCAGATCATTCCCTGGAACTTCCCGCTGCTGATGGCCGCCTGGAAGCTGGCCCCGGCCCTGGCGGCCGGCAACTGCGTGGTGCTCAAGCCCGCCGAGCAGACACCGCTGTCGATCACTC
>NZ_QJUJ01000004.1:0-572561 GCF_004327275.1 Phytopseudomonas daroniae | reverse complement strand
ATCGCCGCCCAAACCCGCTCGGCTGCCCACACCGACCCTGCGGATGGTCAACTCGTACCACACGGTGAATGGTGGGGAATGCATGATGGGTTTCACCCATCCTACGGGCCGCGCATCCCAATCCTTGGATGGGTGCAACCCATCAATTAGCGCCCTGACTTACTCCCCGGCGGGGATGTCCTTTTCCGCTGCCCAGCCCCAATCCAGCGGATAGTCCCCGCGCTGCACATAGGCATGGAAGGATGAATACGGCCAGTCGCGTACCCGATCTACCAGTCCATGCTTGACCGGGTTGTGATGGATGTATTCGATATGTCGCTGCCAATCCTCCTGGTCACGAATGGCATGCTCCCAGAACCGGCGTTGCCAGATACCGCGTTCACCCTTGCCCAGCAGGCTTTGCCGCCGGTGCGCGGGCAAGGGAATCTGGCGGGAGAAACTGCCCTTGATACGCCGTAGCCGGTTGGAGAAATCACTGTCGCCATCCGGTAGGCGCACCAGCAGGTGAAGGTGCTCAGGCAGCACCACCCAGGCTTGCAAGGCGAAGGGCGCACGCCGTTGCTCTTCCCGGACGCTCTGGCGTAGGACATCGATATGGGAAACCAGCCAATCCCTACGGCGGTCGGCGAGCGTCAAGGTGAAGAAATACACACCGCCTGCGCGGTAGTGGCGGCGATAGCCAGTCATTAACGTTCCCTTCCTTGGGTCGGTTTTGAGATATGTGATGGGTTGCGCCTGCGCGGCCCGTCCCATCCTACGCACTTTTTTCAGTCTTTGCGGATCAACCCCGGCAACTGCGCAGCCAGTTTGTCGATATTGATGGGCGCACGAATGAAGCCGCGCTGAGTGCCATCCGGGCCGATGACGGCGAGGTTGCCGCTGTGGCCGACGGTGTAATTTTCCTTGCTGGTGTCAGCCGGGATATAGGGAATGCTCACCGCATTGGCCAGTTTCTGGATGGTGTCCGGCTCGCCGGTAAGGCCCATGAAACCGGCATCGAAATAGCCCAGGTACTTCTTCATCTGCTCCGGCGTGTCGCGATCCGGGTCGACGCTCACCAGTACGATGCGCAGATTGTTCCAGGCCTCTTCGGGGATCTGCGTACGCAGCTGGCGCAGTTGGGCCAGGGTCGCCGGGCAGATGTCCGGGCAGAAGGTGTAGCCGAAGAACAGCAGGCTCCATTGATCCTTGAGCTGGCCGGTCGAGAAGGTCTGGCCATCCTGATCGATGAAATCCAGTGCCGGTACCTGGCGCTGTTGCGGCAGCATCACGATGCCGGCGTCGAGCAGCGCGGCAGGGTTATTCTGCGACTTGCCGCTGAGTACCTTGTTGACGGTCAGCCCGAGCACCAGGGCAACGATGGCGACGAGGACGAATACGGTGATTTGCTTTCGGGTCATGGCGGCCACGATGATCTGAGTGAAAGTGATCGCCCAGTGGCCTGATGAACCCAGGCCGACGCGGAGAGTCGCGCCGGGTTGGCAGATGGGATCGGCAGGCAGGCGATGAGTAGCGGGAAAAGGTACCAGATACTGGCTGCCAAGGTACCGACTGGCGCATGCGGCCAGCTGTCACGGTCGGGTCAGCACACGCCTGTTGCTAACAGCGATCAGGCTTGCTGCACCGCATGTTCAAGCCACGACCTTCCAGGCGCCGGTTGGGGCCGTGGCGCTCGATATGCAGCGCCACGCCATCAGGGGCAGACGAGTGAACCTCGCCAACCCCTGGAGCCGAATAGGCCGGTAGCGCGTGGAACGTGAAGAGCGACGTCTACCTTACCCGCGGTGACGGCCGCGGAAGAAGTCGATCAGGCCCTGGGTCGAGCCATCTTCCGCGCGCGCTTCTTCGCTGCCGACCATGCGCGAATAGACGCCCTTGCCGAGATCCTTGCCGAGCTCGACGCCCCACTGGTCGAAGGCGTTGTTGCCCCAGATCACGCTCTGCACGAACACCTTGTGCTCGTACATGGCGATCAGCGCGCCGAGCCGCCGTGGGCTCACGCGTTCCATGACCAGGGTGTTGCTCGGACGGTTGCCGGGGATCACCTTGTGCGGCGCCAGACGCTGCACTTCCTCCTCGCTCACACCCTTGGCGCGCAGCTCCTCTTCGGCTTCCTCACGGGACTTGCCGAGCATCAGCGCCTGGCTCTGCGACAGGCAGTTGGCGTACAGCCACTGGTGGTGATCGGCAACCGGGTTGTAGCTGCTCACCGGGACGATGAAGTCGGCCGGAATCAGCTGAGTGCCCTGATGCAGCAACTGGTGGTAAGCGTGCTGGCCGTTACAGCCGACCCCCCCCCAGATCACCGGGCCGGTGGCCGTGGTGACGGGCTGGCCATCCTGGCGCACGCTCTTGCCGTTGGACTCCATGTCCAATTGCTGCAGGTGCTTGGTGATGTTACGCAGGTAATGGTCATACGGCAGGATGGCGTGGCTCTGCGCATTCCAGAAATTGCCGTACCAGACGCCGAGCAGCGCCAGCAGCACCGGCATGTTCTCTTCGAACGGCGCGGTCTGGAAATGCTCGTCCATGCGGTAGGCACCGGACAGCAGCTCCTTGAAGTTGGACATGCCGATGGACAACGCGATGGGCAGGCCGATGGCCGACCACAGCGAGTAGCGCCCGCCGACCCAGTCCCACATCGGGAAGATGTTCTCTTCACGAATACCAAAGCCCACCGCCGCTTCGCGGTTGCTCGACACGGCGATGAAGTGCCGGTACAGCTCGGCCTCGGAGCCACCCTGAGCCAGGTACCAGCCGCGAGCGGCCTGGGCGTTCTTGAGGGTTTCCAGGGTGCCGAAGGACTTCGACGAGACGATGAACAGCGTGGTCTCGGCGCGCAACTTGGCCGACAGCTCATGGAACTCGCTGCCGTCGATATTGGCCAGGTAGTGGCAGCGTACGCCGCGCTGGGCAAAGGGCAGCAGCGCCTCGGAAACCAGTTGCGGGCCGAGGAAGGAACCGCCAATGCCGATGTTCACCACGTCGGTGATGGGCTTTTCGGTGTAACCGCGCCACAGGCCATCGTGAATACGCCCGACCAGCTCGGTCATCTGCTGCAGCACGCGCTGCACCTCGGGCATGATGTCGACACCATCGACCTGCACCTTGTCGCCCAACGGCCGGCGCAACGCAGTATGCAGGGCCGGGCGCTTCTCGGAACCGTTGAGCAGGTCACCGTCGAACAGCGCATGGATGCCTCGTTCCAGGCCGACTTCGCGGGCCAGATTGACCAGCAGTTCGCGGGTTTCGGTGTTGATCAGATTCTTCGAGTAATCGAGGAACAGCCCGCAGCCGCTCAGGCTGAAGGTCTCGAAGCGCTGCGCGTCAGCGGCGAAGGCCTGGCGCATGCTGAAACCGGCGAGGTGCTCGCGATGTGCGACCAGGGCTTGCCAGCTCGGCAGTTGCGTGACATCCAGCGATGATGAAAGGTGCGGCATGAAGACTCCTTGGTTCGCTCACGAATTCACAGACAGACTGTCGAGACGCCCTCTCGCGGGCACACGTCAATGATCGTGTCTGCCTCGTCTGGTTCGCCTCAACGGTCAGTTTCCAGCTCATGGCGATACGGCAACTGCGGGCCGACCCGCGAACAGGTCAACGCCGCGGCCTGCACCGCGAAATCGAGCATCGCATCGAGCCGCTCGCAAGACAACGTAGCGAGGGCAGCCGGGTTGTCCAGCCCATGCTGCACCAGGAAGGCGATGATCGCCGCCTGAAAGGTATCCCCCGCTCCCACCGTGTCACGCGTGATCACCTGACGCGCCGGCACTGACCAGTGCCCATGCTGCCGGCTGAACACGCCCGCCCCTTCGCTGCCACGGGTCAGAAACACCACCTGGCAACGCTGAGCCAGCCAGCGCTCGATACTCGTCAGCGGCTCGACACCAGGATAGAGCAGATCCAGGTCTTCCTCGCTGACTTTGATCAGATGCGCGTGGGCGGCAAAAGATTCAATCCGCTGGCGCCAGCGCTCGATATCCGGTGCGGGATTGAGACGTACGTTGGGATCCAGGCTGATCAGCCGTCGTTCGCTCTCGCGCTCGACCAACGCCAGCAAAGTATCGCCAACCGGCGGCACGACCAGCGAATAGGAGCCGACGTGCAAGCCACTGATCCGCTCATCCAGGGTCGGCAGGTGCTCGGGGTGCAGTTGCCGATCGGCGCAGCCCTCGCCCCGAAACATGTACTGCGGCGAACCCTGGGCATCCAGAGCGACCATGGCCATGGTGGTCGGTGCATCGCTGGGCACCAGGTACTGCGTGCTCACCCCCTCCTCCTGCAACACCTGGCGCAGACGCTGACCCAGGTAGTCGCTGGAGATGCCGCTGAACAACGCCGACTCTACGCCCAGCCGGCGCAGGCCGACCGCTACGTTGAACGGAGAACCGCCGGCCAGTGCCTTGAAATTCAGCTCGCTGCTGCGCTCACCAGGGTTGCAGAAGAAATCGAACAGGGCTTCACCGCATACCAGGTACATGGGTTCTCCACATCACAAAAGGCGCACTCGCGCAGGAAACAGCCGACGGCGCGGCCGCCGGGAATCGATTCATTGCAGTTGCCGTACCTGCTCCCGATAACGCTGGTACACAACCTCATAAGCCTGGCTACGCTGCGCGTCGGGCTGCGCGCCACGCTGTTCGTCCAGTGTCACGCAGGTATCGCACAGGCTCTGCAGGCTGACGGCCTGGCCGCGCTCGCGGGCCACACACCAGGCCGCCTGGATAGCCGCGCCAAGGGCGGCCGCTTCGGTATGCTGCGGGCAGGCCACGGGTGCGCCCATGATGTCGGCGACGATCTGCCGCCACGTCGCACTCTTCGCGCCGCCACCGATCAGGCGGATGGCATCGCTGCGAATACCGCTGTCACGTAGCAGGTCGAGGCCGTAGCGCAGGCCGAAGGTGGTGCCCTCGACCACCGCACGGCAGAGGTTGGCGCGGGTCAGGTTGTCACTGGTCAGACCGTGCAGGCTGCCGCTGGCAAGCGGCAGTGCCGGCACCCGTTCGCCGTTGAGGAACGGCAACATCAGCACACCTTGCGCACCGATGGGCGCTTCGCCGACCAGCGCGCCGAAGGCGTCGATATCCAGGCCCAGCAATTCACGGATCGCACCACTGGCGTTAGTCAGGTTCATGGTGCAGATCAACGGCAGCCAGCCACCGGATGACGAACAGAAGGTCGCCACCTGCGGATGCGGGCTCACCCGCGGCTGATCGGCATAGGCATACACCGTGCCCGAGGTGCCCAGGCTCATGGTGATGGCGCCGGGGGCGATGTTGCCGGTGCCAATGGCGCCCATCATGTTGTCGCCACCGCCGCTGGCCACCAGCGCCCCGGGGTTGAGGCCCAGACGCTCGGCGACTTCCGGGCGAATCGAGCCGACACAGCGATCCGCTTCGATCAGCTCGGGTAATGCCCGCACCAGCGCGCCGTCCGGGTCGATCAGCTCCAGCAGTTCGGTGTCCCAGGTGCGGGTGCGTACGTTGAAATAGCCACTGCCGGAGGCGTCGCCGTACTCGGCGCAGCAACGGCCGGTCAGCCAGTAATTCAGATAATCGTGGGGCAGCAGGATATGGGCGATACGGGCGAACACCTCGGGGTGATGATCGCGCGTCCATAGCAGCTTGGACACCGTGTAGCCCGGCGCGATGGCCACCCCCAGACGTTCCAGCGAACCGCTGTCACCACCGAGGAAGTCCAGCAGTTGCTGGTTCTCGGCCGCCGACTCGGTATCGCACCAGAGCTTGGCCGGGCGCAAGACCTCGCCCTGGGCATCGAGCAGCACCAGGCCGTGCTGCTGGCCGGACACGCCGATACCGAGAATCGCACTGCCAGGTACGCCGGCCTGCTCCAGCGCCGCTCGCGTGGCCAGCTCGAAGGCCTGCAGCCAGTCGCTCGCCTCCTGCTCGCGACGGCCATTGGCCCCACTGATCAATTGATGCGCGGCGCTGCCCTCACCGAGCACGCGGCCGCTTTGGGTGTCCAGCACCAACGCCTTGGTGCCCTGAGTGCCGCAATCGATGCCGAGGTACATGACTCAGTCGCCCAACAGGGTCTGCAGGGTACGCGTCACCCCGAGCTTGCGCAGGCTGTCGTAGCACAGCTCGAAGGCGGTGACGAAAGCCGCGGACTGCGGGATGGCGTTGCCGAAGATGACCTCGACGCCCAGCACGCGCTCACGCACCCGGTCATCGTCCTGCACCAGCGCCTGGCAGAACTCGGCACGCGGATCGGGGATGCGATACCGGCTGCCGTTCTCGTCGGCGCCCTTGAGATACAGGGCCCATGCCGCGACCACCAGGGCGGCGCGTTCCAGCGGACGACCGTCCTCGATCAGCCGGTTGATGGTCGGCACGATGAACTTGGGAAACTTCGACGAACCGTCCGAGCAGACCCGCTCGAGCTGATCGGCGATAGCCTGGTTGGAGAAGCGCTCGATCAGGGTGTCCTTGTACGCGTCCAGGTCGATGCCCGGCACCGGCGCCAGCTGCGGCGTCACGTCGAGATCCATGAAGGTGCGCACGTAGCGGCACAGCAGCGGATCGTTCATGGCTTCGTGAACGAAGCGGTAGCCCTTGAGAAAACCCAGGTAGGTCAACGCCAGGTGGCTGCCGTTGAGCAGCTTGATCTTCATCTCCTCGTAAGGCGTGACGTCGTCGGTGAACTGCACGCCGACCTTTTCCCAGGCCGGCCGGCCAGCGACGAACTTGTCTTCCAGCACCCATTGCAGGAAAGGCTCGCAGACCACCGGCCAGGCGTCCTCGACGCCGTGGCGCTCGGCCAGTTGCTGGCGGTGGGCGTCGCTGGTCATGGGAGTGATGCGGTCGACCATGGCATTGGGGAAGCTGACGTGGCTGTCGATCCAGGTGGCCAGCTCATGGTCGGCCAGGTGGGCGAAGGCCAGCAGCGCCTTGCGGGTCACCGCGCCGTTGTGCGGCAGATTATCGCAAGACATCAGGGTGAAGGCCGGCGTGCCCGCCGCGCGGCGCCTGGCCAGGGCCGCACAGAGAAAACCGAAGACGCTGCGCGGCGCATCCGGGTGCGCCAGGTCATACTGGATGTCGGGCAGATGGGCCATGAATTCGCCGCTGCTGTCATCGATGCAGTAACCGCCTTCGGTGATGGTCAGCGAGACGATGCGGATCGCCGGGTCGGCCAGCTTGTCGATCAGCGCCGCGGGCGAATCCTCGGCCAGCAGCATGCCGTTGATGGCGCCGACCACGCGCACTTCCAGGCCGGGCTCGTCGCCCAGTACGAGCATCGTGTAGAGGTGATCCTGCTCGGCCAGTGCCTGCTGCATGGCACGATCTTCACGGCGCAGGCCAACGCCGCAGATGCCCCAATCCCCGGCCTCGCCCTGATTGAGCAGAGCTTCGGTATAGATCGCCTGGTGAGCACGATGGAAACCACCGACGCCGATATGGGCGATGCCCTGACGGACATCCGACGGATCGTAAGCCGGTACCTCTACCTCGGCGGCGAGTGAGCCGAGATTGTTGCGTGTCAGTTTCATGATCGCTCCTGCACGTCAGGCGGCCTGGCCGGCCTGAATGCGTTTGTCGATGGCCATGCCATCGGCGTTGAAGAGGTGGCAGTGGAGCGGGTCGAAATCCAGCGCAAGGGCTTCACCATAGGCCGGGGAAAAATCGCCGCGTACCCGCACGGTGAGGACTTCGTCGCCCACGCGGACATGGCAGAAGGTATCGCTGCCCAGACGCTCGCTGACGTCCGCGGTGGCCTGCAGACGACCCTGCCCGGCCAGCACCACATTGAGGTGCTCGGGACGGATACCCAGGGTGACCTGGCTGCCAGTCGTCAGGCCGGTACCCGCCAGCGGCAGATCCAGGGTGGCACCGCCCTCCAGACGGATCTGGCACAGACCGTCATCGACACGCTCGACCTGGCCACGCAGGAAACCCATCTTCGGCGTGCCGAGAAAGCCGGCGACGAACAGGTTGACGGGATGGTTGTACAGCTCCAGTGGCGAGCCGACCTGCTCCACGCGGCCGCCGTTGAGCACCACTACCTTGTCGGCCAGGGTCATGGCTTCGACCTGGTCGTGAGTCACGTAGATCATGGTCGCCTTCAGCTCCTTGTGCAGCCGCGCCAGTTCCAGGCGGGTCTGCACGCGCAGGGCTGCGTCGAGGTTGGACAGCGGCTCGTCGAACAGGAAGATCTTCGGATTACGCACGATGGCCCGGCCGATGGCCACGCGCTGGCGCTGGCCGCCGGAGAGCTGTTTGGGCTTGCGCTCGAGCAGCGCTTCCAGTTCGAGGATGCGCGCGGCGTTGGCGACCTTCTCCTGCACTTCCTGCTTGCCCACCCGAGCGAGATCGAGGGCGAAGGAGAGGTTCTTGCGCACGGTCATGTGCGGGTACAGGGCGTAGGTCTGGAACACCATCGCCAGGTCGCGCCTGGCTGGCGCGGTGTCGGTGATGTCGGTGCCATCGAGGGTGATGGTGCCGCTGGACACTTCCTCCAGCCCGGCGATCAGGCGCAGCAAGGTGGACTTGCCGCAGCCGGACGGGCCGACGAACACCACGAACTCGCGGTTCTCGATATCCAGGTCGATGCCCTTGATGATCGCCGTGCCGTCGAAGCCTTTCTTCAGGTTGCGGATTTTCAAATCAGCCATAGCGGGCTCCAGTCTTATTCTTCGATTATTTACAGACGCTGCAATTCTGCTTCTGTCCAACGGGCGTAGGAGCCCGGCTTGCCGGCGATCTGCTGGGAACCAGCAGCAAAACCTTTCTCGGTCGTGACAGCAAGGCTGCTTTGTTGGAGCTGATCGCGAGCAAGCTCGCTCCTACGGCCGGCGGCCAGAATCAAATGCATATGTCTGCGTCCTCACTTCACGGCGCCGAACGACAGGCCACGCACCAGCTGCTTCTGGCTGATCCAGCCGAAGATCAGGATGGGTGCGCAGGCGAGCGTCGAAACGGCGGAAAGCTTGGCCCAGAACAGGCCCTCGGGACTGGAATAGGAGGCCACCAGCGCGGTCAGTGGCGCGGCGGCGGAACTGGTCAGGTTGAGCGACCAGAACGCCTCGTTCCAGCACAGGATCAGCGACAGCAGCATGGTCGAGGCCAGGCCGCCACGGGCGATGGGCAGCAGCACGCGGACGATTTCCTGCCAGGTGGTGGCACCATCCAGGCGCGCCGCTTCGAGGATTTCCACGGGGATGTCCTTGAAGTAGGTGTACACCATCCACACCACGATCGGCAGGTTGATCAGGGTATAGATGACGATCAGCGCGATACGCGAATCGAGCAGGCCGAACTGCTTGGCCAGCAGGTAGATCGGCACCAGCACGCCCACCGGCGGCAGCATCTTGGTCGACAGCATCCACAGCAGCGTGCGCTTGGTATGGCGGGTTTCGAAGAAAGCCATGGAGTACGCCGCCGGCACGGCGATCAGCATGCTCAGCAGGGTCGCCGAGAAAGAGATCAGCACCGAGTTCCAGGCGAAGCTGAAGTAGTCGCTGCGCTCGTTGATGTGCAGGTAGTTCTCCAGGGTCGGCGTGAAGATGAACTGCGGCGGCGTGGCGAAGGCGTCGAGTTCGGTCTTCAGGCTGGTCATGACCATCCAGAAGATCGGAAAGAAGATCAGCGCGGCGATGGCCCAGGCCAGCGTGCCGATGAGCACGCTCTGCAGGCGGCGGGATTGCTTCAGGGTCAACATCTCGGCGCCCTCACTGTTTATCGGTCAGGTTCTTGCCGATCATGCGGATCAGCACGATAGCGGCAATGTTGGCGATGACCACCGCGATCAGCCCGCCCGCCGAGGCCATGCCCACGTCGAACTGCAGCAGCGCCTGGGTGTAGATCAGGTAAGCCAGGTTGGTCGACTCGTAACCCGGGCCGCCGCCGGTGGTGGTGTAGATCTCGGCGAATACCGAAAGCAGGAAGATGGTTTCGATCATCACCACCACGGCGATGGGCCGCGCCAGGTGCGGCAGGGTCAGGTGCCAGAAGATCGCTATCGGCCCGGCGCCATCGAGGCGCGCCGCCTCCTTCTGCTCCTGATCCAGGGACTGCATGGCGGTCATCAGGATGAGGATGGCGAATGGCAGCCACTGCCAGGACACGATCATGATGATCGAGAACAACGGGTGGTGCGCCAGCCAGTCCACCGGCTGGGCGCCGAAGAACTGCCAGACCGCGGCGAGAATCCCCGAGACCGGGTGGAAGATCAGGTTCTTCCACAGCAGCGCGCTGACCGTGGGCATGATGAAGAACGGCGAGATCAACAGCACCCGCACGATGCCCCGACCAAAGAACTCGCTGGCCTCCAGCAGGGCCGAGATCAGCACGCCGAACACCACGCTGATCAGCAACACGCTGCCGACCAGCAACAGGGTATTGGTGGCACCGGACAGGAACGCGGCGTCGGTGACGAAGTACTCGAAGTTCTCCAGGCCGACGAAATCGTTGTCGCCGGGATACAGCAGGTTGTAGCGGATCAGCGAGAAATAGATGGTCATGCCCAGCGGCACGATCATCCAGATCAGCAGCAGGATCACCGAGGGGCTGACCAGGAACCAGCCGGGCGCCAGGCGTCGCGATTTTCGCGGCGCCAGCTCGCGGGCCTGCTCTGCAGGATTTTCGATGGTGTTCATCGTGTCTCCGAAAGACGGTTCTACAGCGGATGACGCTTTACGTAGGGTGGGTTAGCGGCGCCGTATAGCGTTTCTAACTGTCGCCACGATTGCGGGGCGTCGCGTAACCCACCAGGCGATCGTCTGCGTTGCGCCCATGGTGGGTTACGGCGCCATGCCTATTGCATGACACGCATGTCATGCGATAAGGCGCCTAACCCACCCTACGGATTGGCTACTTGGGATAACCGGCGCGCTTCATTTCCCGCTCGGTGCTCTGCTGTGCCGCCTGCAGCGCCTGATCAGGCTGCATCTGCCCGGTCAGGGCGGCGGCGAACAGCTTGCCGACCTGGGTGCCGATGGCCTGGAACTCGGGAATGGTCACCAGTTGGATGCCCACGTAGGGCACGGGCTTGGCGCTGGGGTCGGCCGGATCGGCCTTCTTCAGCGAGTCGAGGGTGACCTTGGCGAACGGCGCGGCCTGCATGTAGGCATCGCTGTAGGTCGAGGCGCGGGTGCCCGGCGGCACGTTGGCCACGCCATCCTTCTCGGCGACCAGCGCACCATAGGCCTTGGAGGTGGCCCAGGCACTGAAGGTCTTGGCCGCGTCCTTGGACTTGGAGCTGGTGGGGATCGCCAGCGCCCAGGAATACAACCAGGAGGCGCCCTTGTCGGTGACCTGGGTCGGCGCGAAGGTGAAGCCCACCGAGTCGGCGACCTTGCTCTGCGATTTGTCGGTGACGAACGAGCCGGCTACGCTGGCATCGACCCACATGGCGCACTTGCCGCTGTTGAACAGCGCCAGGTTCTCGTTGAAGCCGTTGCTCGACGCGCCCGGCGGGCCGTATTTCTTCATGGTGTCGACGTAGAAGTTCAGCGCGTTCTTCCACTCGCTGCCGGTGAATTCCGGCTGCCACTGCTCATCGAACCAGCGCGCGCCAAAGGCATTGGCCACGGTGCTGATCAGCGCCATGTTCTCGCCCCAGCCGGCCTTGCCGCGCAGGCAGATGCCGTACTGACCCTTGTCCGGCTGGTGCAGCTTGCCGGCGAATTCGGCCACCTGCTCCCAGGTCGGCTGCTCGGGCATCGTCAGCCCGGCCTGCTCGAACAGGTCGGTGCGGTAATAGGTGATGGAGGCTTCGGCGTAGAACGGCAGGGCGTAGAGCTGGCCCTTGGCCGAGAGGCCTTCGCGCACCGAGGGGAAGACGTCATCGAGGGCGTAGTCGGCGGGCAGATCGGTCATCGGCTCCAGCCAGCCCTTCTCGCCCCACAGCGCCGCTTCGTACATGCCGATGGTCAGCACGTCGAACTGGCCGCCCTGGGTGGCGATGTCGGTGGTCAGGCGCTGACGCAGCACGTTCTCTTCGAGCACCACCCACTTGAGCTTGATCTCGGGGTTCTGTTCTTCGAAGGTTTTCGCCAGGCGTTGCATGCGGATCATGTCGCTGTTGTTGACCGTGGCGATGGTCACGGTCTCGGCAGCCTGCGCGCCAACGGTGAGCGATAGGCATGAAGCGGCTACGAGTACTTTGATCGTGTGGTTCATGGTCTTGAACTCCTCTCCCTGGTCGCGAAGACCTCGGAAGACATTATTGTTTTTGTGGGGCCGACTCGGATTACACCCCTACAACAAGGCGCGAACAACGCCTCGACTGCACAAGTACTGATACTTTTTTGCACTGCAATGGCAGTCGGAAATATCGACTAAAACTGCTTGAGAGCCTAAAGCACGGGCTTAACAGCATCGACGGAGCGAATGAGAGCGACAGAATCAGTACAGGTTTTGCTCGGTAACGCGTTGCGTGACCAGCCTGCGGTAGCCGCTGGGCGTCATGCCCTTGAGCTGCTGGAAACGCCGGTTGAAGTTGGAAATGTTGTTGAAGCCGGACTCGAAACACACCTGAGTCACCGGCTTGTCGCTCTGAGTCAGCAACTCGCATGACTTGCTCACCCGCATGCGATTGACGAACTCGACGAAGCCACGCCCGGTGGCCTGCTTGAAGAAACGTGAGAAATACGTGGGCGTCATGCCCAGATACTCGGCCACTTCCTCCTGGGTCAGCTCCTGGGCGTAGTGTTGGAAGATGTAATCCACCGCTCGGTTGATACGCTCGACATGATGCTCGTCGGCCAGCTGCGCCGCGGTTCTGTCCGAGAGCAGCTGGTAATCGTCGCACGCGGCGAGCAGCTCCATGAGGATGAAGAAATTCCCCAGACGAGTCATACCCTGGGAGTCGGCGATGCGCTGCAGCAGATGCCGGGCCTCGGCGATGGTGCGCTCGCAGCGAAACTCGATGCCATAGTGGGCACGGGTCAGTAGCGGCTGCAGATCCTTGAGTTCGGCGAACACCGCGGTGCCGCTTTCCAGCACCTCGTCGGTAAAGTTGACCAGCATGTCGCGCTGGGCCACCGCCTCGCCCACGGCCATCTGGCTGATCCAGTTGTGCGGCAGGTTGGGGCCGGTGAGAAACAGGGTATCGGGGGAAAAGTTGCCGATGTAATCGCCGATGAACACCTTGCCCGAACTGGCGACGATCAGGTGCAGCTCGTATTCCTTGTGGAAATGCCAGCGCACCAGCGGACTGGGAAAGCCATGCTGGCGATAGATCAGCGAATGACCTTCGTGGTCATCCATCAACTCATAGGACGGATCGAGCGTTCTTTGCGTTCGGGACATGATCGGGCAGCATCGTTTTGTTTTTGTCGGAATATCGACTAGAGACCCTAGCATAGCCCTCCGAGTTCGCCGATCTCGCGCCCGCGAACCGGGCTCGCGTCCGAACAAGATGCTACAAGGCGAAAGCGGCCTTTCGTAGGGTGGACGACGCTTCATCCGTCCACCGCTCTGCAACCGCGATGGTGGATGAAAAGAGCGTCATCCACCCTACGCTCTATCACTGTGGGGGGCTTTAGCCGCGAGCCCTTCGCGCCCTTGACGGCTCAATCGCGGCTAAAGCCCCTCCCACGCAAACTGCAATGCCCGCTCCCGCCACGTTGCAGCCCCTACGCAACCATCGGCGGGCGGCCTCTCAGCCCTGTGGATAACGTGCACGCGGTGTGGCCATCGGCAGCGGGCCGTCACCGATCTGGCGGAACGCGCCTGTCTCGGAATCGTACGCCTTGATCTGACAACTTTCGATGTCATACACCCAGCCGTGGATGAACAACTGCCCGGCGGCCAGGCGTGAGGCCACCGATGGATGGGTACGCAGGTGGTCGAGCTGAGCCACCACGTTTTCTTCGGTGAGCACACCCAGGGTGGTGTGATCGGCGCAGCCGCAGTTGTCCGCGACTACCGTCTTGGCCACTTCGGCATGGCGCAGCCAGGCCTTGACCGTGGGCATGCGCTCGAGGGTGGCAGGATCGAGCACCGCTTTCATCGCGCCACAATCGGAGTGACCGCAGACGATGATGTGCTGTACGCCCAGCGCCGCTACGGCGTACTCGATGGCGGTGGAAACCCCACCGTTCATCTGGCCGTAAGGCGGTACCACATTACCGACGTTGCGGGTCACGAACAGATCGCCCGGCTCGCTCTGGGTAATCAGCTCGGGAACGATGCGCGAATCGGCACAGGTGATGAACATGGCACGCGGTGACTGAGCGTGGGCAAGCTTCTTGAACAGTGCTTGTTGCTGCGGGAACACATCCTGGCGAAAGCGCAGGAAGCCATCGACCAGGTGATCCAGCGCCTCGGCGGCAGAAGCGGCGTTTTTCTCGGATTTGCCATCGGCAGAACGATGATTACCAGGCATAGCGTTACCTCGTTTACGGATGGGGCGAAGCGTATGACAGCGCACAGCTTCCCAGTCGGCAGGATTGTCGACAAGTGGTCGAAGGCTTGGACTGTGCCAAGATCATTCAAGGCACGTCTGCGTGACAAATCTCCGCTCGCCGGGGTGATTGAGGGATGGAAAGCACTGCGCCCGCCCTCCTAGTAGCTAGTAGCCGCCACCACCTTTCTCAGAACAACCCCATCTGCTGTCCCGGCGGGCAGAACTGCGAGCAATCCAGGCTGGCCCGCTTGGTGCCGTCGTAACCGTAACGACGCCGGGCCAGGCGGAAGCGCTGGGCCAGCAGTTCGGCGAAATGGCCCTCGCCCTTCATCCGTGAGCCGAAGCGGCTGTCGTAGTTCTGCCCACCGCGGGATTGGCGAATCAGGCTCATCACATGCTCGGCGCGTTCAGGGAAATGCGTCTGCAGCCACTCCTCGAACAACCCGGCAATCTCCAGCGGCAAACGCAGCAGCACATAACCCGCCGAACTCGCCCCCGCCTCGCGCCCGGCCTCGAGCAGGCGCTCCAGTTCCATGTCATTGATCATCGGAATCATCGGCGCTGCCATCATGCCCACCGGTACGCCGTGCTCATGAAGGGTGCGCATGGCCCGCAGGCGTGCCCGCGGCGCAGCGGTACGCGGCTCCATGATGCGTTTGAGTTCGTCATCCAGGGTGGTGACGCTGAAGGCCACGCTGACCAGATTGAGGCTGGCCAGCTCTTCGAGCAGGTCGAGATCGCGCAGGATCAGTGCGCTCTTGGTGATGATGCTCAGCGGGTGGCGATAGCGCAGAAGGATTTCCAGGGCCTGGCGCGTCAACTGATGCTCACGCTCGATGGGCTGATAGCCATCGGTGTTGATGCCCAGAGCGATGGGTTTGGGCACATAACCCGGCTTGCTCAGTTGCTCCTCGAGGCGCTCGGCCAGGTTGGTCTTGGCGATCAGCTTGGTCTCGAAATCGATGCCCGGCGACAGATCCCAGTAGGCGTGGCTCGGCCTCGCAAAACAATAGATACAGCCGTGTTCACAACCCCGGTAGGGATTCACCGAACGGTCGAACCCCACATCCGGCGAGTTGTTGCGACTGATCACCGTCTTCGCCAACTCATGCCGCACCTCGGTAACGAAGGTCAGCGGTGTCTGTTCCTGATACCAGCCATCGTCCTCGGCCTCGCTCGTGGTAGGCGCGAAGCGGTTGTGGGGTTTGCTGGCGGTGCCGCGACCGCGCGGGGCTGAGGTGGGATTCATGATGGAGGCTCGATAACTGTATATAAATACAGTATTCGCTTACCCGCACAGGTACAAGCCACCTTCGTCGGAAGAGGTTGCCTGAACCGTTCGTCGCCCGCTGCGGTCGCATCTGCACACACCTTCGCATCCTGCCGTGCCGGAGCCCGCATGCCACCCGTATCGATCTTCGCTTCGTCTCGTATTGCCGGGGCCTTGCTGGCATTCGTGCTGCTGGCCGGCTGCGCCGACGAGACGCCGCCCGAGCCACAGCACCCACGGGTCAAGGTGGCGACGGTGAGCCAGGTCGATTACGCGGCGGACGCCACGCTGACCGGCGATATACAGGCACGGGTGCAGACCGATCTGTCGTTCCGCATTGGCGGCAAGATCACCGAGCGCCTGGTCGATGTCGGCGACAGCGTGCAGGCCGGCCAGGTACTGGCCCGGCTCGATCCACAGGATCAACGCAACGCGGTACGTTCCGCCGAGGCCGCCGCCGAAGCCGCTCGGGCCCAGGTAAAACTGAGTGCGGCCAACCTCTGGCG
The DNA here is from genome assembly GCF_004327275.1 of Phytopseudomonas daroniae. Taxonomy (NCBI): domain Bacteria; kingdom Pseudomonadati; phylum Pseudomonadota; class Gammaproteobacteria; order Pseudomonadales; family Pseudomonadaceae; genus Phytopseudomonas; species Phytopseudomonas daroniae. The sequence continues at coordinate 556,412 of NZ_QJUJ01000004.1, read as the reverse complement.
CCAGCAACAGCTGCTGCCCAAGGGATACACCAGCCGCAGCGAATACGACAGCGCCCTGGCCAGCGAACGCAGCGCGCGCAACAGCCTGGCCGCGGCCGAAGCACAACTGGCCGACGCCCGTGAACAAAGCGGCTACACCGAACTGCGCGCCGAGAGCGATGGGGTCATTACCGCCCGCCAGGCCGAGGTGGGCCAGGTGGTGCAGGCGGCCACGCCGATCTTCGGCCTGGCCCGTGAAGGTGAGCGCGACGCGGTGTTCAACGTCTATGAAGCCCTGCTCGTCGAGCCCGGCCAGGCGTTGCGCGTCAGCCTGCTGGACAACCCGGATGTCAGTGCCGAAGGCAAGGTGCGCGAGGTCAATCCCCAGGTGTCGGCGCAGAGCGGCACGCTGCAGGTCAAGGTCGGCCTGGAGCAGGTGCCGGCGGCGATGACCCTGGGTGCCACCGTCAGTGCTCATGTGCGCAACCAGACCAACCGCAGCGTCGAGCTGCCCTGGTCGGCGCTGACCAAGGCCGAGCACGAACCGGCGGTATGGCGGCTTGGCGACGACGATGTCGCGCAGCTGCATCCGGTGCAGGTCGGTCGCTACCTGACCGACAAGGTGATCATTCGCGGCGGCCTGGAAGATGGCGATCGCGTGGTGGTGGCCGGCGGGCAACTGCTGCACCCGGGCCAGAAGGTGGAAGTCGCCGAGGCGCGCGAGCAGGAGGAACAGCCATGAGACCTGCCAGACCGCTGAAAAACTACCTGCGTCGCCAGCACGGCGTTGAAAGCAGCCTCAAAATGCTCATGTACTACTCGTACACTCCGCTTTCTCGGCTACTTTCGCCTTGCGCTGACTTCCTCGCCTACGCTTTTCAACGGCCTGGTACCGGTATCGCCCTGATCGCAGCCGTGCTACTGGCAGGCTGCGCCGAGGAGGAGAAGCCCGAACCGATCCGCCCGGTGCTGTATACCGAGGTGCAACAACAGAACCAGCAGATTCTGGGCCGCTTCGCCGGCACCATCGAGGCTCGGGTGCAGAGCACGCTGGGCTTTCGTGTCGGCGGCCGCGTCGCCCAGCGCCTGGTGGACGCCGGTGCCGAAGTGAAGGCCGGCACGACCCTGGCCACCCTCGACCCGACCGATCAGCAGAACGCCCTGCGTGCCAGCGAAGGCGATCAGGCGCGTAGCGAAGCGCAGTGGATCAACGCCCAGGCCAGTGCCCGCCGCCAGCAGGAACTGTTCGACCGGGGCGTCGGCGCCAAGGCCGTGCTGGAACAGGCGCAGACCGAACTGAGCAGCGCCCGCAGCAACCGCGACCAGGCCGAAGCCGCCACGCGGCAGGCCCGCGACCGGCTCGCCTACGGCACCCTGAACAGCGAATTCGATGCGGTGGTGACGGCCTGGCACGTGGAGGCCGGCCAAGTGGTCGGCGCCGGCCAGGAAGTCGTAACCCTGGCCCGCCCAGACGTCAAGGAGGCGGTTTTCGACCTGCCCGTGGAGCTGGCCGACGCCCTGGACGACGGGGTGAAGTTCAACGTCGTCTCCCAGCTCGACCCGAGCATCGCCACTCGCGGCCACCTCCGCGAGCTGGGGCCGCGTGCCGACGCCGCGACCCGCACCCGCCGCGCGCGCCTGACCCTGGAAGACACGCCCCCCGGCCTGCGCCTGGGCACCGCGGTCGCCATCAGCCTTTCCCGCGAGCAGACGCCGCGCAGCCTGCTGCCGGCAGGTGCGCTGCAGGAGATCGACGGCCAGCCCCGCGTGTGGGTCATCGACACGGCGGCGAAAACCGTGCACCCGCGCGCCGTACGGATAGTCGGCCGCGAAGGTCAACAAATCAGCGTCGAGGGCCTGGCCCCTGGCGACAAAGTGGTCAGCGCCGGCCTGAGCGAGCTCAAGGACGGCCAGGCAGTACGCATCGATGAGGGCGTGGCACCATGAATCAGCAGGCGCCGCGCAAGAACGGCTTCAACCTCTCCGACTGGGCGCTGCGGCATCAGTCGTTCGTCTGGTACCTGCTGTTCGTGTCCCTGCTCATGGGAGTGATTTCCTACATGAACCTGGGCCGCGAGGAAGACCCCTCCTTCACCATCAAGACCATGGTCATCCAGACCCGCTGGCCGGGCGCCACGGTGGACGAGACGCTCAACCAGGTCACCGACCGCATCGAGAAGAAGCTCGAGGAACTGGACTCCCTGGACTACGTGAAGAGCTACACACGGCCCGGCGAGTCGACCATCATGGTGTTCCTGCGCGACACCACCAAGGCCGGCGATATTCCCGACATCTGGTACCAGGTGCGCAAGAAGGTCGACGACATCCGCGGCGAGTTTCCCCAGGGCTTGCAGGGCCCTTCGTTCAACGACGAATTCGGCGATGTGTTCGGCTCCATCTACGCCTTTACCGGCGACGGACTGAGCATGCGGGCCCTGCGCGACTACGTCGAACAGGTGCGTGCCGAGATCCGCAGCGTGCCCGACCTGGGCAAGGTGCAGATGGTCGGCCAGCAGAACGAGGTGTTCTACCTCACTTTCTCGACCCGCAAGCTGGCCGCTCTGGGTATCGACCAGAGCCAGGTTATCCAGAGCCTGCAGGCGCAGAACGCGGTGACGCCCTCCGGCGTGATCGAAGCCGGCCCGGAGCGTATTTCCGTACGCACCAGTGGCCAGTTCGCCTCGGAAGCCGACCTGCGCAACGTCAACCTGCGCCTGGATGATCGTTTCTATCGCCTGACCGATATCGCCGAGATCAGCCGCGGTTATGTCGACCCGCCGCAATCGCTGTTCCGCTTCAACGGCACGCCTGCCATCGGCCTGGCCATCGCCATGCGCGACGGCGGCAACATCCAGACCTTCGGCAAGGCCCTGCACACGCGAATGGACGAGCTGACCGCCGATCTGCCGGTGGGCGTTGGCGTGCATGTGGTGTCGGATCAGGCCGAAGTGGTGGACGAAGCCGTCAGCGGCTTCACCCGCGCACTGTTCGAGGCCGTGCTGATCGTCATGCTGGTCAGCTTCGTCAGCCTCGGCATCCGCGCTGGTCTGGTGGTCGCCTGCTCGATCCCGCTGGTGCTGGCCATGACCTTCATGTTCATGGAGTACAGCGGCATCACCATGCAGCGCATCTCCCTGGGCGCGCTGATCATCGCCCTCGGCCTGCTGGTGGATGACGCCATGATCACCGTCGAGATCATGGTCACGCGCCTGGAAAAAGGCGACTCGCTGCACGACGCCGGCACCTTCGCCTACACCTCCACGGCGTTCCCGATGCTCACCGGCACCCTGGTGACGGTGGCCGGTTTCGTGCCCATCGGCCTCAATGCCAGCTCGGCCGGCGAATACACCTTCACCCTGTTCGCGGTGATCGCCGTGGCGCTGTCGCTATCCTGGTTGGTGGCCGTGGTATTCGCCCCGGTGATCGCCGTGCATATCCTGCCCAAGCGCATGAAGGCCAAGGAAAGCGGCCCGGGACGCATCGCCCGCGCCTTCGACAAGGGCCTGCTGCTGGCCATGCGGCACCGCTGGTGGACGATCGGCCTGACGGTGGCCATGTTCGCCGCCTCTCTGGCAGGCATGACCCTGGTGCAGAGCCAGTTCTTCCCCGCCTCGGATCGCCCGGAAATTCTCGTCGACCTCAACCTGCCGCAAAACGCCTCGATCAACGAGACCCGCGCCCAGGTCGACCGCCTCGAAGCCAGCCTCAAGGACGATCCGGACATCGCCCGCTGGAGCACCTACATCGGCCAGGGCGCCCTGCGCTTCTACCTGCCGCTGGATCAGCAACTGCAGAATCCGTTCTACGCCCAGTTGGTGATCGTCAGCCAGGACATCGACGCCCGCGATCGGCTGGTCGGCAAATTGAAGAAACGCCTGCGCGAAGATTTCGTCGGCATCGGCAGCTTCGTCCAGCCGCTGGAAATGGGCCCGCCGGTAGGTCGGCCGATCCAGTATCGGATCAGCGGCGCGGATGTCGACCAGGTGCGCAAACACGCCCTGGAACTGGCGGCGCTGCTGGACAAGAACCCGGACATCGGCGAAATGGTTTACGACTGGAACGAGCCGGGCAAGGTGCTGCGCATCGACATCGCCCAGGACAAGGCGCGCCAGTTCGGCCTGTCCTCGGAGGACGTCGCCAACCTGCTGAACAGCATCGTCAGCGGCACCACGGTCACCCAGGTCAAGGACGACATCTACCTGATCGACGTGATCGGTCGTGCCGAAGACAGCGAACGCAGCTCACCGCAGACCCTGGAGAACCTGCAGATCGTCACCCCGAGCGGCGTGGCCATTCCGCTGCGCGCCTTCGCCAGCGTGGGCTACGAGCTGGAACAACCGCTGGTCTGGCGCCGCGACCGCAAGCCGACCATCACCCTCAAGGCCGCTGTGGCCAGCGATATCCAGCCGACCGATCTGGTCACCGACCTGGCAGCGGACATCCGCAAATTCTCGGATCAATTACCGAACGGCTACAGCGTCGCCACCGGCGGCACCGTGGAGGAAAGCGGCAAGGCCCAGGGCCCGATCGCCAGCGTGCTGCCACTGATGCTGTTCCTGATGGCCACCTTTCTGATGATCCAGCTGCACAGCGTAGCGAAGACCTTCCTGGTGTTCAGCGTGGCGCCACTGGGGCTGATCGGCGTGGTATTGGCCCTGGTGCCCACCGGCACGCCCATGGGCTTCGTGGCCATCCTCGGCATCCTGGCGCTGATCGGCATCATCATCCGCAACTCGGTGATCCTGGTGACCCAGATCGATGAGTTCGAACGCGCCGGCGACTCGCCCTGGAAAGCGGTGGTCGAAGCCACCCAGCACCGCCGACGGCCGATCCTGCTGACCGCCGCCGCGGCCAGCCTGGGCATGATCCCCATCGCCCGCGAAGTGTTCTGGGGACCGATGGCCTACGCCATGATCGGCGGCATCTTCAGCGCCACCCTGCTGACCCTGCTGTTCCTGCCGGCGTTGTATGTGGCGTGGTATCGCATTCGCGAGGATGATGAAGAGACGCAATCGTAGGGTGGGTGCAAGCGCCACGTCGGTAGCCGGCACAGACAACATTCCCAGGGGCGCTGTAACCCACCACCGACATTGCACCGATAACCCCTGCGGTGGGTTACGGCGCGCGACACCAGCTTCGTCATCGAATACATAGCGCGCCTCCACCCACCCTACGGATCGGACGGCGCACGCATGGCCGTCACACCTTGGCTTGCAAACCCTCGTCCACGGATTCCGGACGCTTGGCATAGCGCTGAGCGAGCACCGCGCAGACCATCAGCTGGATCTGGTGGAACAGCATCATCGGCAGGATCATCAGGCCGATGCTGCTGCCGGCGAACAGCACCTGGGCCATCGGCACGCCAGTCGCCAGGCTCTTTTTCGAGCCGCAAAACAGAATGGTGATACGGTCTTCCACGTTGAAGCCGCACCATTTGCCCAGCAGCGCGGTGATACCCAGCGCCAGGGCCAGCAGCAGGCAGCAGGCGAACACCAGCGCCGCCAGGGTCGGCCAGGACACCTGATTCCACAGACCTTCGACCACCGCCGCACTGAAGGCGGTGTAGACCACCAGCAGGATCGAACTCTGATCGACGTACTTCAGCCAGTTCTTGTTGCGGCCTACCCAGGCGCCGATCCAGCGCCGGGCGATCTGGCCGGCGATGAAGGGCACCAGCAGCTGCAGGGTGATCTTGCCGATGGCATCCAGGGTCGAGCCACCGTCACCGTGCACATCCATCAGCAACGCCACCAGTAACGGCGTGAGGAAGATGCCGAACAGGCTGGAGGCCGCCGCGCTGCAGATCGCCGCGGGAATGTTGCCGCGTGCCAGGGAGGTGAAGGCGATGGCCGACTGCACCGTAGCCGGCAAGGCGCACAGGTAGAGCATGCCGAGGTACAGCTCGGTGCCGATCATTGGCGACAGCAACGGCTTGAGCGCCAGCCCCAGCAGAGGGAAGAGAATGAAGGTGCAGCTGAACACCAGCAGGTGCAGACGCCAGTGGCCGGCACCGGCAACGATGGCCTCACGCGACAGCTTGGCGCCGTGCAGGAAGAACAACAGGGCGATGGCCAGGTTGGTAATCCAGCCGAAGGCCACCGCCGCATCGCCGCTGACGGGCAGGAAGGTGGCGGTGGCGACGACGGCGATCAGGGTCAGCGTGAAGTTGTCGGGCAGCAGACGGGAGCGGGCCATGGGCAGAATTCCGAGCAGACGAAGGCAGGCAGTTGCCATAGAAAGGCGCCCACTCTACCCTGAGCCTTCATTGCCGACTAACGCCATAAAGCCAGATCATGTCGCCTAACGGACACAACGCGATTGCCGAACGCAGTATTCCCCAGTTGCAGCGCCTGCCGCGGCCGCTGTACGCGCGTAATGAATCCCTGCCCCGGCAGACCGGCACGCCGCGTCATAATCACCCGTGGGTGCAGCTGACCTACGCCATCCAGGGCGTGCTGCATGTGCGCACCGCGGTCGGCAGCTTCGTCGCGCCCCCGCAGCGGGCCATCTGGATTCCCGCGGGCCTGGAACACGAGGTGCTGAGCTCGCCGAATACCGAAATGCGCAGCCTCTACCTGGACGACAACCGTGTCGATCCATTGCCCGGCAGTTGCCGCGTGCTCGGTGTGGATGCCCTGACCCGCGAACTGATCCGCAGCTTCTGCGAACTGCCGGTGGAATACGATGAAACGGGCCCGGACGGCCGGCTCGCACAGGTACTGCTCGACCGCCTGCGGGCGGCGCCCGAAGTGCATCTGTCGCTGCCACTGCCGAGCGATGCACGCCTGCGCACGCTGTGCAGTCGCCTACAGAAAAGACCGGATGACGACCGCCCGCTGGCGGCCTGGGGCGAAAACCTCGGCGTGTCGGAAAAGACCCTGAGTCGCCTGTTCCTGCGCGACACCGGCCTGACCTTCCGCGCCTGGCGCCAACGCCTGCGCCTGCTCGGCGCACTGACGCCCCTGGAACAGGGCCAGCGCGTCACCGACGTGGCATTGCTCTGCGGCTACGACTCCACCTCGGCCTTCATCGCCGCGTTTCGCCAGCAGTTCGGCGCCACGCCGGGGGAGTTCTTTCGCGGCTGAGTCAGGAGCCGCGACGAACCTGCAGCGATGAATAACCGTGCTCGCCCGGCGCACCACTGGGTATCGGCCGCCTGTGCGCCGATCACACGGATCACCTACAGCGTTATCGCCACACAGCAGGTGCCACGGGCTTGCCTTCTTAAACGTTTGACCAACACGCCAAGCGCGGCTTTCTTGCCCTGCTGCCAGGCCACTCCACCTCGCGAAGAAGCAAAAAACGCACCACCCCGGTGCAATCAGCACTATCGATGCGCCACATTCTTTCCAGGCTGGCGACGCGACTGAAAAGCTTACCGACGCAGACGGCTAAAGATGCCGGGCGTATCCGGTAAGAGACTCGGATCATGAACCGACTCTCCGGCTGCAAAGCCTCAATATTCAAACGCCTTGGCCGCAATCCTTGTTCAGTACCGGGAAATCGCGATCATGCCTCCTTAATTTCCTGTCAACATGGTCAGCTTTTTGCAGGAATTTCAGCATTCCTCAGGAGAACGTATGAAAGACCTCAATGTGATCATCGCCGGCGCCGGTATAGGCGGCCTTACCGCAGCGACTGCACTGCAGAAAGCAGGATGCCGAGTGCACGCTTATGAACGGGCGACTGAACTGGCGCCCATCGGAGCGGCCATTTCTATCTGGCCAAACGGTGTCAAGGTTCTGCAAGCGCTCGGGCTCGCCGAGGCCATTCGAGACGCGGGCGGTGATATGCGCGCGATGAGCTACAGCGACCAGACAGGAAAACTCCTGACCCGCTTCAGCCTTGGCGCGCTTTACGAACACGTCAATCAGCGCGCCATACCCATCGCCCGCGCTGAACTGCAGCGAATCCTGCTTGAGTCAGTTGGCCTGGAGAGCATCTCGCTCGGGGTGGCGATTGAGGGCTATGAGGAGGACGAAGACGGCGTTTCGGTGAAACTTTCCAGCGGCGAAACGATACGTGGGGATCTGCTGATTGCGGCCAACGGTACGCACTCCACCCTGAGAAACCTCGTCACCGGAAAACAGATTGACCGTCGCTATTGCGGCTATGTGAACTGGAATGGTCGTGTCCGCGCAGACTCAGCGCTGGGCGACGGCCACGAATGGGCACAGTACGTGGGTGAAGATAAGCGGGTGTCTCTAATGCCCATGGGTGGCGGCGAGTTCTATTTCTTCTTCGATGTGCCATTGCCGCAGGGCACGCCCAACATACGTGAGCGCTATCGGGAAGAGCTCAAGGAGCATTTCGCTGGATGGGCGCCCCCCGTCCAACGCCTGATCGAGCAACTGGATCCCGCGATGATCGCGCGGCTGGAGATTTACGACACGGAACGGCTTCCCTGTTTGGTCAGTAAGCGTGTCGCACTGTTAGGCGACTCGGCCCATGCCATGACGCCCAATATAGGCCAGGGCGGCTGCCAGGCAATGGAAGATGCCTGGGTTCTGATGCAGTGCCTGACCTCGTCCAGCCGGGTCGATGAGGCACTCGAAGCCTATCAACACGCGCGCGCCGACCGCGTGGCATCACTCGTCAGCAAAGCGCGAGAGCGAGCCGCGATCATTCATGGTGAAAACCCGCAGGCAACTCAAGCCTGGTATGCGCAGCTGGCCCTGGAAACAGGTGAAGGGATTATCAACGGGCTGGTGAAAACAGTGCAGGGCGGACCTCTGTGAGACTGAACGGCTGCCCACCCCGAGGCCATGCCTGCTCAGATGTTTAAGCATAAGGCAGCCCGTAGACTTTGCGTTGAAGCAGAGACCGTGCACCCACGCAGCCCCTTGAGTGATCAGTGGCAACAGACGCAGATCTCGCTGAAACAGCACCAGCAGGTGTGACCGCCGCTCAGCGACCTTGAGATAGCGTCGCCGTGACAGCTGCTCCCATGCCGCCGCCTTCATCGCCAGCGCGCCCCTCGCGCACCGACAGCAGAGCGCTGCTGCGCCCCCAGCCGCTGTCCGGCTTGGTGCCATAAAGCCTGGCGGACATGAGCCAACGCCACCCGTAGCCAATCAATTGCCCGTGCATGCAGCCCAAGGGCGCTTTCGTCATGTCTTCACGCTCTGCGCCAATCACCGCGTAGTGCCTAGCCACGCGCAGAGCCAGTGCACGCTGCCTCATATAGAGGCAGGACTCTGCGCTGCAGCGAATGCCGGCGGCCAGCAAACGCTGCGCATGTGCTGCCTGAATTGCAGCCCAGGCCGCGGATTGCAAGGGGGTTGCGACTACATGACAGAAATATATCGAGTCCTCCCATGCTTACCTGTCCACTTGGTCAGATATTTGCAATAGCGAAAATACCTGACCATTCGGCCAGAGAAAAAGACCAATAAACACAACTTAGGAGCATCGATGAATCGCACAATGCCGCTGTCCCTACTGCTCGCCGGTAGCCTGCTCAGCACCGCTGATGTTTATGCCGACAGCCCGCTGCTGTGGCAGAACAACAGCCTGTCGTACCTGTATGGCAAGAACTTCAAGGTCGAGGAACCGATCCAGCAGACCGTCACCTTCGAGCACGCCAGCGGCTGGAGTTGGGGCGACATCTTCCTGTTCGTCGACAACAAGTGGTTCAACGGCGAGAGCGGCAATGCCGGCCATACCTACTACGGCGAGTTCAGCCCGCGCCTGTCGCTGGGCAAGATCAGCGGCAGCGACCTGTCCTTCGGCCCGATCCAGGACGTGCTGATCGGCGCCACCTACGAGCGCGGCGAGAACCGCAATCGCAATTACCTGCTGGGCCCGGCGGTGGATCTGAACGTGCCCGGTTTCGACCGCCTGGGCATCAACGTCTATTACCGCAAGCCCGACGGCATCACCGGCAAACCGTCCGGCCAGTGGCAGATCACCCCTACCTGGGCCATCACCATTCCCGTGGGCAAGTCGGACATCCTCATCGACGGCTACATCGATTGGGTGGTCAACGATGCCGGCTCCAAGGCCAGAGGCGATTACCTGGCCAAGAACCTGCACATCAATCCGCAGATCAAGTACGACCTGGGCAAGGCGCTGGACTGGGGTGAGCAGCAAGTCTACGTCGGTATCGAGTACGACTACTGGAGCAACAAATTCGGCATCGAGGACAGCTCGGCCTTCACCACCAACCAGAACACCGCCAGCGCCATGCTCAAGGTGCATTTCTAAGCCAAGGAAAACGCGCCGCTCGCGCGGCGCCGGAGAAGCCTCGATGACAGCATCCATCCCACCACGGCGCCTGCTCGCCGCCACCGGCAAATGGCTTGGCGCCCTGGGTCTGGCCGGGCTGATGGCCAGCGCCCAGGCCGCCGCCCTGACGCCCGTCAAATTCACCCTCGACTGGCGTTTCGAGGGCCCTTCCGCCCCGTTCCTGCTGGCCGCGCAGAAAGGCTACTTCGCCGAAGAGGGCCTGGAGGTGAGCATCGACGCCGGCAATGGCTCGGCCGGTGCGGTCACCCGGGTCGCCACCGGCGCCTACGACATCGGCTTCGCCGATTTCAACGCCCTGATCGAATACAGCGCGGGCAACCCGCAGACGCCGCTCAAGGCCGTGTACATGGTCTACAACAACACCCCGGCGGCGGTGTTCGCGCTGAAGTCCTCGGGCATCGCCAGCCCCGCCGACCTCAAGGGCAAGACCCTCGCCGCGCCGGTGTTCGATGCCGGACGCAAGGCCTGGCCAGCCTTCGCCCGGCACAATGGCCTGGCAACGGACGACGTGACCTGGCAGAGCGTCGACCCGGCGATCCGCGAGACCCTGCTGGCCCGCGGCCAGGTGGACGCCATCACCGGTTTCTACTTCACCAGCCTGCTCAACCTGCAGGCCCGCGGGGTCAAGCCGGAGGACATCGTCAGCCTGCCGTATCCGCAGTACGGCGTGGAGCTGTATGGCAACGCCATCATCGCCAGCGACAAGCTGCTGCAGGACAAACCCGAACTGGTCAAAGGCTTCCTGCGCGCCTTCAACAAGGCCCTGCAGGAAACCCTGACCGATCCCGACAGCGCCGTGGCCTACGTGGTCAAGCAGGATCCCCTGGCCAAGGCCGACCTGGAGCTGAGCCGCCTGCAGCTGGCCCTGGACGCCAACGTGGCCACCGACGAAGTGCGCGAAATCGGCCTCGGCGCGGTGAAGGCCGAGCGCCTGCAGCGCGCCATCGAGGAAGCCGTCAGCGCCTATGGCCTGCAAAACGTCCCCACGGCAGACAGCCTGTTCGACGCCGCCTACCTGCCCGCCGCGGCGGATCGCCAACTGCCCTGAAAGCCGTCCCCGGCGTCGCCTGCCGCGCCGGGGATGCAGCACAGCCCGAGAGTGTTCCATGGAATTCGTCAAATTTGAGAACGTCAGCCTGGCCTACAACGAAGGCGGGCCGCTGGCCATCGAGCAGATCGACATCACGGTGCGCGAGAACGAGTTCGTCGCCGTGGTCGGCCCGTCCGGCTGTGGCAAGTCGACGCTGATGAAGCTGGTGTCCGGCCTGCGCGAACCCAGCGCCGGCTATGTCTACCTGGGCGGCCGCCAGATCGGCGGCCCGCAGAAATGCATCGGCATGGCCTTCCAGGCCTCCAACCTGCTGCCCTGGCGCACCACCCTGCAGAACGTCATGTTGCCGCTGGAGATCGTCGAGCCGTACCGCTCCAACCTGCGCCGCGAACGCAAGGCCTACGAGCAGCAGGCCCGCGACCTGCTGGCGCGGGTCGGCCTGGCCGGCTACGAGGACAAGTTTCCCTGGGAGCTGTCCGGCGGCATGCAGCAGCGCGCCTCGATCTGCCGCGCACTGATCCACAAACCGCGCCTGCTGATGCTCGACGAACCCTTCGGCGCCCTCGACGCCTTCACCCGCGAGGAACTCTGGTGCCTGCTGCAGGAGCTGTGGCGCAGCGAGCCGTTCACCGTGATCCTGGTGACCCACGACCTGCGCGAAGCGGTGTTCCTCGCCGACACCGTGTACGTGATGAGCAAGCGCCCCGGGCGCATCCTGCTGCGCAAGCCCATCGAACTGGCGCGCCCGCGCACCCTGGAAGCCACCTACAGCGAAGCCTTCGCCGCCGACGTGCACCTGCTGCGCGAACAGATCGGGCGTATCCGCGAGTCCTGAACCTCCACGAGATCCACTGCCATGCTCACTGAAAAACAACTGATCCGTCTGGCGCCCTGGCTGGTCATCCTGTTCCTGCTGATCCTCTGGGAAGCCATCTGCACCGGCTTCAAGGTGCCCGAATACCTGTTCCCCGCCCCGAGCGCGGTGTGGCAGGCCGGCCTGGCGCGCTGGGAACCGATCCTCATGCATGCCACGCAAACCCTCTTCACCACCCTGGCCGGCTTCGCCATCGCCGTGGCCGTGGGCCTGCTGCTGGGCATCGCGGTGGGCCTGTCGCCGCTGGTGTACAAGGCGCTGTATCCGCTGCTGGTGGGTTTCAACAGCATCCCCAAGGTGGCCTTCGTGCCGGTACTGGTGGTGTGGTTCGGCATCGGTACGGTGCCGGCGATCCTCACCGCCTTCCTGATCTCCTTCTTCCCCATCCTGGTCAACGTCGCCACCGGCCTGGCCACCCTGGAGCCGGAACTGGAGGACGTGCTGCGCTCGCTCGGCGCCTCGCGCCTGGACATCCTGCGCAAGGTCGGCCTGCCGCGGGCCATGCCGTACTTCTTCGCCTCGCTGAAGGTGGCCATCACCCTGGCCTTCGTCGGCTCGGTGATCTCCGAGACCGTGGCCTCCAACCTCGGCATCGGCTACCTGATGATGGCCGCCAGCTCGTCCATGGACATGGCCCTGGTGTTCGCCGGGCTGATCGTCATCGGCGCCATGGGCGTGGTGATGTACGAGCTGTTCGCCTTCTTCGAGAAGCGCCTGACGGGCTGGGCGCACCGTGGCGAAAGCAGCGCCCTGTAAATCAATGGCCGGGAACCAGAACGCCCACAAGCCGTTCTGGTGCTGGCCACATGGCCGAGCTCATGGTTGTGCGGCCGTACCTATCGCAGTTGTAGTTGCTCCTGATGAAAAATAGCCACTGAGCCTGGCCATCAAATCGGTCAATTTTTCGCGTGTCTTCGACGCCCCTGGATCAGCAGACAGGGTCAACACTGAGCTGGCTAACCTGAACACGACCTCAGAGGAGCCTGCCCATGGCCGCTACCCGTATCTGGATCAAGAACCCCCTTGCCGTCTTCACCGCCAACGATCAGGACGCCAGCGCCGGACTGGTGATCGAAAACGGCGTGATCGCCGAACTGCTGGGCGCGGGACAATCGCCCAGCGCACCCTGCGATCAGGTGTTCGACGCCAGCCAGCATGTGCTGCTGCCCGGCTTGATCAACACCCATCACCACTTCTACCAGACCCTTACCCGCGCCTGGGCGCCGGTGGTCAACCAGCCGCTGTTCCCCTGGCTGAAGACGCTCTACCCCGTGTGGGCACGGCTGACCCCGGAAAAACTCGCGGTGGCCAGCAGCGTCGCGCTCGCCGAGTTGCTGCTGTCCGGCTGCACCACCGCGGCAGACCATCACTATCTGTTTCCGGATGGTCTGGAAGACGCCATCGACGTGCAGGTCGAGGCGGTTCGTGCACTGGGCATGCGCGCCATGCTGACCCGTGGTTCGATGAGCCTCGGCGAGAGGGACGGCGGCCTACCCCCGCAGCAGACGGTGCAAGAAGGTCAGGTGATCCTCGACGACAGCCTGCGGCTGATCCGCTGCTATCACCAACGCGGCGACGGCGCACAGGTGCAGATCGCCCTGGCTCCCTGCTCGCCGTTCTCGGTAACTACCGAGATCATGAGCGCCAGCGCCGCGCTATCCGCGGCCGAGGATGTGCGCCTGCACACCCACCTCGCCGAGACGCTGGACGAGGAGGATTTCTGCCTGCAGCGCTTCGGCCTGCGCACCGTGGACTATCTGGACAGCGTCGGCTGGCTCGGCCCGCGTACCTGGCTGGCCCACGGCATCCACTTCAACCCGGACGAGATCGCCCGCCTTGGCGCTGCCGGCACCGGCATCTGCCATTGCCCGAGTTCAAACATGCGCCTGGCCTCGGGGATCTGCCCGACCGTCGACCTGCAAGCGGCCGGCGCGCCGATCGGCCTGGGCGTTGACGGCTCGGCCTCCAACGACGCCTCCAACATGATTCTCGAAGCCAAACAGGCGTTGTACCTGCAGCGCCTGCGCTACGGCGCCGAGCGGATCACCCCGGAGCTGGCGCTGGGCTGGGCCACGCGCGGTTCGGCGCGCCTGCTCGGACGCAGCGACATTGGTGAATTGGCGGTAGGCAAGCAGGCGGATCTGGCGCTATTCAAGCTCGATGAACTGCGCTTCTCCGGCAGCCATGACCCGCTCTCGGCGCTGCTGCTGTGCGGCGCCGACCGCGCCGACCGGGTGATGATCGGTGGCCAGTGGCGAGTGATCGACGGCCAGATCGACGGTCTCGACCTGCTGGCGCTGATAGCCCAACACCGGCAGGCGGCAAAAGCACTGATCGGCGGGTGATGCGAACACTGCAGCGTGTCGGGCAACGCGAATACGGTCACCAGCAGGTCATGTTTTGCTCTCTGCACAACGCGAGCAGGGAGCGAGAGACCTTTGGGATCGATGCTTGCCACGCACCAGCGCATGGCGACCCGTGCTGCCCATGCACCAGTCCGGCACATCGCGGCGTACGCGCGGCCGGGTTCGCAGGCGTCGTACTGGCGCTGCCGGTTTTTGTCTAGTTGGTCAGCTTTTTGCAGTCATCCGAAAGCCCAAGGGCAGCCACGCAAAATAGACGAACAAGGAGCCTCACCTATCATGCAGAAGAAGTCGAACAAAGCCATGCTACGCGCACTCGTCGCCGCCCTCGGATTCAGCGCCACGCTCGGGGCCTACGCCGCCGACCCGCTGAAAGTCGGTTTCGTCTACGTTGGCCCGGTTGGTGACCACGGCTGGACCTATCAGCACGAACAAGGCCGTCAGGAGTTGATCAAGCATTTCGGCGACAAGGTACAAACCAGCTTCGTCGAGAACGTGGCCGAGGGCGCTGACGCCGAGCGCGTGATACGCAACATGGCCAAGGGTGGCTACGACCTGGTGTTCACGACCTCCTTCGGTTACATGAACCCCACTGCCAAAGTCGCCAAGCAGTTTCCCAAGGTCACTTTCGAGCATGCCACCGGTTACAAACAGGACAAAAACCTCGGCACTTATCTGGCCACGTCCTATGAAGGCCGTTACGTCGGTGGCTTCCTCGCCGCCAAAATGACCAAGACCAAGAAGATCGGCTATATCGCCTCTTTCCCGATTCCAGAGGTGATCCGCGACATCAACTCGATCCAGCTGGCACTCGACAAATACAACCCCGGGACGGAAATCAAAGTGGTGTGGGTCAACTCCTGGTTCGACCCGGGCAAGGAAGCCGACGCCGCCAACGCGCTGATCGACCAGGGTGTCGATGTGGTGTTCCAGCACACCGACAGCCCGGCACCGATCCAGACCGCCGAGCGCCGTGGCGTCTACTCCGTGGGCTATGCCTCGGACATGGGCCACTTCGGACCGAAGGCCGTGCTGACCTCCATCGTCAACAATTGGGGCCCGCACTACATCAAGTCGACCCAGGCCGTGATCGACGGCAACTGGAAGTCGCAGGATTACTGGGGCGGCCTGGCTGATGGCACCATCCAGCTGCCGATCAGCGACTTGGTACCGGCCGACGTGAAAGCCGAAGCCGAGGCGATCATCGCCGACATCAAGACAGGAGCCTTCCACCCGTTCACCGGCCCGATCATGGATCAGAGCGGCGCAGTCAGGATCCCGGCCGGGACTACCGCCAGCAACGCCGAACTGGCGGGCATGGACTACTACGTCAAAGGCATTGGCGCACAAATCCCGAAATAAGCCCCCCTGCAGGTATGACCCTGGCTGCGCTACACGCAGCCAGGTGGACTCAGGAGCGATACGCGCCGCCCCAGCGCAAGCATGACCGCGCCCCAATGGCGGACTGCAATTGCGCCCCTTCGCTGCCCTGGGAACGAGAACACTCGCAGCACCGCCCCACCAGGAGCAACCATGAACGCACTGCCGATCATCGATATTTCTCCCCTGTATAGCGCCGACCAATCCGGCTGGCCGACCGTCGCCAGGCAAATCGACCAGGCTTGTCGCGAGTGGGGTTTCTTCTATATCGAAGGCCACCCGATCAGTTCCGCGCGCATCGCCGAACTGAAAGCCGCCGCCATCGACTTCTTCGCCCTTGCGACCGAGGAAAAGCTGAGCATCGACATCACCCAGAGCCGGCATCACCGTGGCTATGGCGCCATTGCCACCGAGCAGCTCGACCCGAGCAAGCCGTGTGACCTGAAAGAAACCTTCGACATGGGGCTCAACCTGCCCGCAGGACACCCCGATGTGCTCGCTGGCAAACCGCTGCGCGGGCCAAACCGCTATCCACGCATCACTGGCTGGCAGGCGCTGCTGGAGCAGCACTACCTGGACATGCACGAACTGTCGAAAACCCTGCTGCGAGCCATGGCCGTGGCGTTGGGCATTGAACGCGACTTCTTCGACCGGCGCTTCGAGCAGCCGATCAGCGTGCTGCGGATGATCCACTACCCGCCTAGCCAGACAGCCAACTGCAGCGAACAGCAAGGTGCCGGGGCGCATACCGACTATGGCTGCGTGACCCTGCTGTACCAGGACAGCGTCGGCGGCCTGCAAGTGCAGAATGTTCGGGGCGAGTGGATCGACGCCCCCCCCATCGATGGCACCTTCGTGGTCAACATCGGCGACATGATGGCGCGCTGGAGCAATGACAATTACAAGTCCACCCCACACCGGGTGATCAGCTCTCAGGGTATCGATCGCTATTCGATGCCATTTTTCGCCGAACCGCATCCGGATACCGAAATCAGCTGCCTGCCGGGCTGCCTGGACAGCGCACACCCAGCCAAATACGCCCCCATATCCTGCAGCGACTACATGCTCTCGCGTTTCGCCGAAACCTATGCCTATCGCCGTGACACGGATCAGGCCGCCGCCAGCAGCCCCTGACGCGCAACGGCGGCCTGTCGCCTGCATGCAGCCGCCCGTAGCGGTCTCGAAGGCATGCACCGGCCTGCAACCGTCACCGAACCGAAAAGCGCCAGAATCAGTCTCGCCGCAGCCCTGCCGACCGCCGCCGAACGGCGGCAAAACGCGGCCTTGATTCGTCAGGTTGCCGTGTGAGCCGCTGCTGTCCAGCCTGCGCAGGCAATCCCAGCCGCGCAGAGCTAACCGACCTGCGGCCTGGCGAGGCAGCAGGTGGAGTGGATCAGTGCCCGGGTTTCCACGGCCGGCCGAGGGAAACCGGGGCGAACAGGCGGGTCTTGAGCGTATCGCGAGAGAGGATCACCAACACCAGAATGGTCGCCACATACGGCAGCATCGCCAGCAGGTTGGCCGAGATGTTCATGCCGATCCCCTGAGCCACCAGGTGCAGGATGCTGGCCAGACCGAACAGGTAGGCACCCAGCAGTACGCGCCACACCCGCCAACTGGCGAATACCACCAGGGCCAGGGCGATCCAGCCGCGCCCTGCGCTCATGTTTTCCGCCCACATCGGTGTATAGGCCAGCGACAGGTAGGCGCCAGCCATGCCGGCCATGGCCCCGCCGAACAGCACCGCCAAGGTACGCACGCGCAGAACCGGCAGGCCCATGGCGCTGGCCGCGTCGGGATTCTCGCCAACGGCCTGGATGATCAGGCCCAGGCGGCTTTTCATCAGCACCCAGGCGACCAGAGCGAACAGGGCCAGAGACAGGTAGACCAGCACATCCTGCTTGAACAGCATATGGCCGATCAGCGGAATGTCGCTGAGGAGGGGAATGGCGACCGGCTCGAAACCGCTGAGCGGCTTGCCGACCCAGGCGCTGCCGATAAAGGCCGACAGACCGATACCGAAAATGGTCAGGGCCAGGCCGGTGGCTACCTGGTTGGCCTGGCAGCCCAGGGCCACCAGGGCGAACAACGAGGCCAGCAGCATGCCGGCCAGGCAGGCCAACAGCACGCCGAGCCAGAGGCTGCCGGTGGCGAAGGCGACGATAAAACCGACCACCGCGCCGAACAGCATCATGCCTTCCTGGCCGAGGTTGAGTACGCCGCTTTTCTCGCAGATCAGTTCTCCGAGGGCGACCAGCAACAACGGCGTACCGCAGCGCACCATGGCAAACAGAATGTTTCCGAGCAGTTCCATGTCCATGAATCAGTTCTCGCAGGCGTTGAACAGGGGAAGGTGCAGGCGCTTCATGCCAGGGCCTCCCGTTTTTTGCCGTCGGCCTGCGGCTTTCGCCACCAGGCCTTGAAGCGCAGGCGGTAGAGGATCAGCACATCGCAGGCCAGGAGGAAGAACAGCATCATCCCCTGGAACAGTTCGGTCAGTGATTGCGGCAGGTTGAGCTGCATTTGCGCGTTTTCCCCACCGAGGTAGAGCAGCGCCATGAGGAGGCCGGCGAACAGGATGCCAATCGGGTTTAGACGGCCGAGGAAGGCCACGGTGATGGCCGCATAGCCATAGCCTGGCGATACCTGTGGCACCAGTTGGCCGATCGGCCCGGTGACTTCGCTGACCCCGGCCAGGCCGGCCAGACCACCGCTGATCAACATGGCCAGCCAGACCAGGCGCTTCTCGCGAAAGCCCATCAGCCCGGCAGCGCGGCGGTCGAGGCCGAGCACCTTGATCTGGAAGCCCATGAAGCTCTTCGACAGCAGCACCCACACCGCCACGGCAGCGAGCAGCACGAAGTACAGGCCGGCGTGCACACGGCCATCCTCGAACAGCTGCGGCAGGCGGCTGGCATCACCAAACATGGCCGACTCGGGGAAGCTGAAGCCGTCCGGATCCTTCAGCGGGCCGTGGACGAAATACAGCAGCAGGTTGAGGGCGATGTAGTTGAGCATGATGGTGGTGAGAATTTCATTGGCGTTGAAGCGCGTGCGCAACCATGCTGCCAGCGCGCCCCAGGCAGCACCGCCGAGCGTGCCGATGACGATCACGCCAACCAGTGCCCAGTGGCTTTCCCAATCAATGATGTGTACCGCCAACGCACTGCCGGCAAGGGCGCCGATCAACAGCTGGCCTTCAGCACCGATGTTCCAGATGCGCGCCTGATAGGCGACCGCCAGGCCGAGGGCGCAGAGCAGGATCGGCGAAGCCTTGATCAGCAATTCAGAGACGCCGTAGAGATCCTGGATCGGTTCGATCAGCAGGGTGTGCAAGGTTGCCAGTGGCGAATGCCCGAGGGCGGCGAACAGCAGGCTGCCGCACAGCAGGGTGAGCAGACCGGCCAGCAGTGGCGAGAGCAACAGCATGCGCCGCGACTGTTGCAGGCGTGGTTCGAGCGTGATGAACATAGACGATCTCTTCAGGCTGCTGCTTGTGGGTTATCGAATTGGCCAGCCATCCAGCGGCCGACTTCGCTCACCGAGGTGTCAGCGGTGGCTTTCAACGAGGACAGCCGCCCGCTGCATAGCGCGCCGATGCGATCACTGATCTGGAACAATTCATCGAGGTCTTCGGAAATGACCAGAATCGCCGCACCGGCATCGCGCAGAGCGATCATTGCGCGGTGAATCGTGGCCGCGGCACCGACATCCACCCCCCAGGTTGGGTGCGCGGCGATCAGCAGTTTGGGCTCCTGCATCACTTCGCGGCCGAGGATGAATTTCTGCAGATTGCCGCCCGACAGGCTGCGCGCCGGGGTTTGCGCGTCCGGAGTCTTGACGCCAAAGCGGCGGATGATCTCGTTGGCCAGTTTGAGTACCCGCTTGCGGCGGATCAGGCCGTAGTCGATCAACCCCAAGTGGAAGGAGGCGAGCAGGGCGTTGTCGGACAGGCTCATGTCCGGCACTGCCCCATGGCCCAGACGCTCGGCAGGGACAAAGGCCATGCCACGTCGACGCCGCGCATCGGGGTACAGGTTGGCCACCGGCATACCGTCGATGGTGATGCGCTCTCGTTCACCGCTGGCCAGGCGCTGCTCGCCGCTGAGCAGGGCGAGTAGCGCGTCCTGGCCATTGCCGGCGACCCCGGCTATGCCGACGATCTCGCCGCTACGTACCTCCAGGCGCAGGTTGCTCAGGGATGAGCCGAACGGATCACTATTAACCCAGGTCAGGTCGTCCACACGCAGGCGCGTCAGCCCGCCCTGGACTTTCGGGTAGCGGGCTTCCAGGCCTTCGGCATCACCCACCATCAGCCGCGCCAGTTGGAGGTCGCTGCACTGGCTGGGCACACACTGGCCGGAAACCCGGCCACCACGCAGCACCGTAGCGCTGTCGCAGAGGGCACGTACTTCGCCGAGCTTGTGGCTGATGAAGAGGATGCTGCAGCCCCCGGCTGCCAAGTTTTTGAGTGTCACAAACAGCTCGCCTACTTCCTGCGGAGTGAGCACCGAGGTCGGCTCGTCGAGGATCAGCAGGCGGATGTCCTGCATCAGGCAGCGGATGATCTCCACACGCTGACGTTCGCCGATCGACAGGCTGTGCACCAGACGCCGTGGATCGACCTGCATGCCGTAGCGCTTCGATACCTCACGAATGCGCGGCTCAAGTTGGCGCGGCGTGCCGGCGGCAGCCCCCAGAGCGAGTGCGATGTTCTCCGCCACACTGAGGGTTTCGAATAGCGAGAGGTGCTGGAAGACCATACCGATACCGAGCTCCCGCGCCTGTGCCGGATCCCGGATTCGTACCGGCTGACCTTGCCAGACAATGCTCCCGGAATCGGGTTGGGTCACTCCGTAGATGATCTTCATCAAGGTACTTTTACCCGCGCCGTTTTCGCCCAGCAGGGCGTGGATTTCACCAGGGGCGATACACAGGTCGATGGCGTCGTTGGCCAGGCAGCCAGGGTAGCGCTTGCTGATGGCGTGCAGTTGCAGGCGTATGGCGGGCGAACGGGCAGGCATGATGAGCTCCCTTCAAGGTAGGTTGCCTGGGTCAAAGCAAAAAGCTGGCCAAATGGTCAACTAATTGCCGACTCACGATCTTCTGATTCAGGCCCACGCATGACAAAAGAGGCCGCAAGGCGCGGCCACAAGGCGTGTACGTGAGCGCTTTCAACGTCCGATAGCGATAGCCGGCGGCCCGTAAGCAGGTTCTAGAGCCTGAGGGGGATTGGTTGCCCGGCGCAGCGGGCACTCTGCAGGCACGCTTACGGAGCACGAGTGGCATGGCGCTGGGCATTGCTGGTGCGTGCGGGTCAGGCTGGGGGCTGCAGACCGCACCCCTTGAGGATAATGTGGGTCAGGGTTTGCCGGGCACTGTCGAAATCACGCTGCTGCAGGCTGTCCTTGCCGTGGACTCGGCAGATCTGCGCGGCGAAGTCGGCGTAATGCTGGGTGCTGCCCCAGAGCAGGAAAATCAGGTGCTCGGGACTAACCGGGTCGATCTTGCCAGCATCGATCCAGCCCTGGAACACCGCTGCCCGGCTGTTGAACCAGATACGGTAGTCCTGATCGAAGTACTGGCTCAGGTGTACCCCGCCGCCGATCACCTCCATGGCGAAGATGCGCGATGACTGCGGATGGGTACGAGAAAACTCCAGTTTGGCATGGATGTAGCGCGACAGCGCCAGGGCTGGATCATCGTCCACGGTGAGGTTGTTGAACGTGCTGTCCCACAGCTCGATGATATTGGCCAGAGTTGCCATGTACAGCCCCAGCTTGTTGCTGAAGTAGTAGTGCAGGTTGGCCTTGGGCAAACCGGCCTTGAGCGCGATGGTGTTCATGCTGGTGCCCTTGAAACCGTGGCGGGCGAACTCTTCTTCAGCCGCGAGGAGAATCACCTCCTCGTTCTTCTGGCGAATGCGCCCGGCCGGTTTTTCCGTGCTGGTGCTGTGTGAGGGAATGAAGAAGTTCATGGAACGTCTCGCTCTGTCTGGAAGGCTGGCGGCGGGCTGTCGGCACCACCGCAGGGAAAAACGCGGTTGACTCAATGCTTGCTACGAGTGCGGCCGATACCCGCATCGGGCAGGATCAATCGAGCCTGCCGCCCAGGCATCCAAGCTGTCTCGCTCGGCCTGAATCATAGGGGATGCGGCCCAGGGTGTGCCGTGGAAGTCCAGCGCGCGCACCTTGATCGCCAGCATCGGCTGGCCTGCTCCGCTGCCTCGAACATTACCCCCGTTGGCGCGGCGCTGAACAGCGGACGGGGCGACGCACCGTAGCGGGCGTCGACAAGATCGGGCCGTTGCCCTAGGGGAGCGTGGTAAGTCTTCACGGTGTCGGTATCCCGTCACATGACTTGCAGGCGGAACAGGGCGATCTTGTTGATTTCCGCCAGGGCAGTGGCGAACTCCTCGTCCATCGTGTTGCCGATGCGTGTCTCGAAAGCCGTAAGGATCTGCTGACGGTTGCTGCCCTTCACCGCCTTGATGAAGGGGAAGCCAAAGCGTGCCTTGTAGGCGTCGTTGAACGCGTTGAAACGGGCGAACTCCTCGGCGCTGCATGCATGGATGCCAGCACCGGCCTGCTCCGACGTGGACGCGGCGGTGAGCTCGCCGCGGATGGCGGCTTTGCCGGCGAGATCCGGGTGGGCATTGATCAGCGCCAGTTGCTCATCGTGGCTGGCCGCTTGTAGTACCGCGGCCATCTGCGCATGCAGGGCGTCGATATCGTCGAAACTCGCCGGTTCTCCCTGGTCATAGGCGCGCTCGGCGACCCACGGCGAATGCTCGTAAATATCGCCAAAGGCAGCGATAAAGGCCTCGCGCGACAGGGTCGACGGCGTCAGGGTGTGGAAACGGTTCATGAATGCACCTGCGGGCAGGGGTGTACGGTTTGCCAGTGGCGGGCGATGTCGATGCGGCGAGCGAACCACACGCGTTGGTGGCCTTGCACGTAAGCGATGAAACGCTGCAACGCGGCCAGGCGGGCCGGGCGACCGAGCAGGCGGCAGTGCATACCGATGGAGAGCATCTTCGGCGCGCCGGCCTCACCTTCGGCATAGAGCACGTCGAAGGCATCCTTGAGGTAGGTGAAGAAATCGTCGCCGCTGTTGAAGCCCTGCACCTGGGTGAAGCGCATGTCGTTGGTGTCCAGGGTGTAGGGAATTACCAGGTGCGGCTGGCCGTTCGGGGTGTTCTTTTCCCAGTACGGCAGGTCGTCGTCATAGGTGTCGCTGTCGTAAAGAAAGCCGCCCTCTTCCATCACCAGGCGCCGGGTGTTGGGACCGGTTCGCCCGGTGTACCAGCCCTGCGGGCGCTCGCCACTGATCTCGGTGAGGATGCGGATGGCTTCGGCCATGTGCGCGCGTTCTTCGGCTTCGGGCATGTCCTGGTAGTTGATCCAGCGCAGGCCGTGGCTGCAGATCTCATGACCGTCGGCGACCATGGCTTTGATCGCCTCGGGATGGCGCTGCGCGGCCATGGCCACGGCGAAGATGGTCAGCGGAATGCGCTGTTCGCGGAACAGCCTGAGCAGGCGCCAGAGGCCGGCCCGGCTACCGTATTCGTAGAGCGACTCCATGCTCATGTGGCGGGCGCCAGGCAGCGGCTGGGCGGCGACCATCTCGGACAGGAAGGCTTCGGATTCGCCATCGCCGTGCAGGATGCAGCGCTCGCCGCCTTCCTCGTAATTGAGCACGAACGACAGGGCGATACTGGCATCGCCAGGCCAGTGTGGATGGGGCGGCGTGTCGCCGTAGCCAATCAGGTCGCGAGGGTACAAGGTGACCTTCCTCTTGTTGGATGCTGCACACTCTGTGGCAGCCAGGGATGGAGTAGCTGGCAAGGGTATTGCAAAAAACCTGCCCACCTGGTCAGGTATAAATGCTGACCACCCCTGCTGCCTGTACAGGCAGTACCGGTTAATCGAAAGGAGTGCGCAATGGGACGTTTGACCACCCACGTGCTGGATGCCAGCCATGGCTGTCCGGGCAGTGACATCGAGCTGCAGTTGTACCGCGTGGACGGTACCGCGCTGAGCCTGCTGGCCAGCCTGCGAACCAATGCCGACGGCCGTTGCGACGCGCCGCTGCTGGAGGGCGAGGCCCTCATGCCCGGGACTTACCAATTGCATTTCGCGGTGGGGGACTACTACCGGGCGCGTGGTGTTGAGCAGCCGCAACCGGCGTTTCTCGACACCGTGGTGCTGCGCTTCGGGGTTGCCGACAGCACGCAACACTACCATGTACCGCTGCTGGTTTCGCCCTACAGCTATTCCACCTACCGCGGCAGCTGACCTGCTTTGGTGCCAGGCAAGCTGCCCTCCCGCTCATCTTGCCTCACGCTGGTGCACACAGCGCCCGGCGGCATAGGTGGCACGGATGGCGCGGTCGTCACCGAGGGTGATCAGGGCGAACAGGGTTTCCTCCAGGCTGGCGGACTGCTGTAGGCGGTAGTCGATCAGCGGCGTAGCCTTGAGGTCGAGGACGACGAAGTCGGCATCCTTGCCCGGCAGGAAGTTGCCCAGCTTATCGTCCAGGTACAGCGCCTTGGCCCCGCCCAGGGTCGCCAGGTGCAGCAGCTTGAACGGGTGGGTCTGGCGCCCGCGTAGCTGACCGACCTTGTAGGCCTCCGCCAGGGTCTGCAGTTGCGAGAAACTGGTGCCGCCACCGACATCGGTGCCCAGGCCCACACGCACGCCGTGCTGCTCCATCTTCGCCAGGTCGAACAGGCCGCTGCCAATGAACAGGTTGGAGGTGGGACAGAACGACAGCGCCGAGCCGGTTTGCGCCAGGCGCTGGCATTCGCCGTCGCACAGGTGGATGCCATGGGCGAACACCGAGCGCGCACCGAGCAGGCCGTGATGATCGTAAACGTCCAGGTAGTTGCTGCGCTCGGGGAACAGCGCCTTTATCCACTCCACTTCCTTGACGTTTTCCGACAGGTGCGTGTGCAGGTACAGATCCGGGTACTCACGCAGCAGTCGGGCGGCCTGGTCGAGTTGCTGCGGGCTGCTGGTCGGGGCGAAACGCGGCGTCACCGCGTAGTGCAGGCGGCCCTTGCCATGCCAGCGCTCGATCAGCACCTTGCTCTCGGCGTAGCCGCTTTCCGGCGTGTCGAGCAGGTAGTCCGGCGCATTGCGATCCATCAGCACCTTGCCCGCGATCATGCGCAGGTCACGGGCCTGCGCGGCGCTGAAGAAGGCATCCACCGACTGAGGGTGCACGGTACCGAACACCAGTGCGGTGGTGGTGCCGTTGCGCAGCAATTCCTTGAGGAAAACCTCGGCCACTTCGGCGGCGTGGGCCTCGTCGGCGAATTGCGCCTCCACGGGAAAGGTGTAGGTGTTCAGCCAGTGCAGCAGGTCTTCGCCGTAGGCGCCGATCATACCGGTCTGCGGGTAGTGGATATGGGTGTCGATAAAACCGGGGCAGAGCAAGGCATCGGGGAAATGCTGCACCGTTATCTCGGCCGCAAGCTGGGGCAGCAGGTCGGCCGCTGGCCCGGCCTGGAGGATCTTGCCGTCCTGTACCAGCAACAGGCCGTCGGCGAAGTACGCATGGCTGTGGGCGTCGCCCACGTCGGCGGGATCGGCCAGGCTGTGCAACAGGGCACCGCGAAACGCTTGAATCGGACTCATGGGCTGTCTTCGTCTGAGGTCTGTAAAGAGTGAAGAGGGTCTGAATGGGCTCAGGCTCGCCGCGATCTGGGCAGCAGACGCGCCAGGGGTGGTTTTTCCTTGGCGGCCTGCGTGCCGAAATTGGCGTTGTAGGTCGCGATCACTTCGCCAGCGATGGACACGGCAATCTCCATGGGCAGTTTGCCTTTGACCTCGGCCAAGCCCATCGGGCAACGCATGCGTTGCACCACGTCGCTGGCCAGACCGCGATCGCGCAGGCGGTGTTCAAAGCGCGCGCGTTTGCTTTTCGAACCGATCAGGCCGAACCAGGCGAAGTCGTTGCGCGCTAGGATGGCGGCCGTCAGCGCCAGGTCGAGCTGGTGGTTGTGGGTCATGACGATGAAATAGCTGCCGGCAGGCTGTTCGCTCACTTCATCGACCGGTTCGTCGCTGACGATGCGTTCGACGCCGCGCGGCAGACTCGCGGGGAATTCGGCCTCTCGCGAATCGATCCAGCGCACCTTGCACGGCAGGCTGGCGAGCAGTGGCACCAGGGCGCGGCCGACATGCCCGGCACCGAATACGCTGATGCGCGCCTGGGCGCGGCCCATGGGCTCGAACAGCAGCACGGTGGCGCCGCCACAGCATTGGCCGAGGCTGGCGCCGAGGGCGAAGCGCTCCAGACGCGGCTGCTGGCTGCCGTCGGCGAGCATCTCGCGGGCGATCTGCAGGGCCTTGTACTCCAAGTGGCCGCCGCCGATGGTGTCGTGGCTACGCGCGGCCGACACCACCATCTTCGCCCCGGCATTGCGCGGCGTGGAGCCGCGTTCCTCGATCACGGTCACCAGCACGCAGGCTTCGTCCTGCTGTTGCAGGCTGGCCAGGGCTTCGATCCAGACGGTGCTGTTCATTGTGCTTGCCTCATCTGTTGCACACCCCACAGCACGCGCTCGGGTGTGGCGGGGGCGTCGATATCCGGGTGGATGCGGTAGTCGGCGATGCTCGCCACGGCGTCCTTGATCGCACACCAGGCGGCGATGCCAAGCATGAAGGGCGGCTCGCCGACGGCTTTGGAGTGGAACACCGTGTCTTCCGGGTTCTTGCGGTTTTCCACCAGTTTCACCCGCAGGTCGCCGGGCATGTCGGCCACGGTGGGGATCTTGTAGCTGGCCGGGCCGCTGGTCAGCAGGCGGCCCTTGGCGTCCCACACCAGTTCCTCGCAGGTCAGCCAGCCGACACCCTGGATAAAGCCGCCTTCGACCTGGCCGATGTCGATGGCCGGGTTTAGCGAAGCGCCTACGTCATGCAGGATGTCGCTGCGCAGCAGCTTGTACTCGCCGGTCAGGGTGTCGACCAGCGCCTCGACGCACGCCAAGCCGTAGGCGAAGTAGTAGAACGGGTGGCCGCTGCCGCTGGCGCGGTCGTAATGGATCTTCGGCGTGCGGTAGTAACCGGTGGACGACAGCGACACCTGGCCAATCCAGGCCAGCCGTGCCAGTTCGTCGAACGGCAGCAGGTGTTCGCCGGCGCGTACCTGGTTGTTGCGGAACTCGACCTCACGGGTCGGCACGTTGAAATGGCGGGCGGCGAATTCGACCAGGCGCGCCTTGATGATCTCGGCAGCGTTCTGCGCGGCCTTGCCGTTCAGATCGGTGCCACTGCTGGCGGCGGTGGGCGAGGTGTTGGGCACCTTGTCGGTATTGGTGGCAGTGATCTGGATGCGCTCGATATCCACCTGGAACACTTCTGCCACCACCTGGGCGACCTTGGTATTGAGGCCCTGGCCCATCTCGGTGCCGCCGTGGTTGAGGTGGATGCTGCCGTCGGTGTAGACGTGAATCAGCGCGCCGGCCTGGTTGAGGAAGCTGGCGGTGAAACTGATGCCGAACTTCACCGGGGTCAGCGCCAGGCCTTTCTTCAATACCGGGCTGTTGGCGTTGAATGCGCGGATCGCAGCGCGGCGGGCGTGGTAGTCGCTGCTGTCCTCCAGTTCGGCGGTCATTTCCGCCAGCAGGTTGTGTTCGACGGTCTGCCCGTAGTGGGTGACGTTGCGCGTGTCCTTGCCGTAGTAGTTGCGCTTGCGTACTTGCAGCGGATCGAGGCCCAGATGCCGGGCGATGCGATCCATCACTTCCTCGATGGGCAGCATGCCCTGAGGGCCGCCGAAGCCACGGTAAGCGGTGTTGGAGGCGGTATTGGTCTTGCAGCAGTGGCCGTTGATCAGCGCGGCGCCGAGAAAGTAGGCGTTGTCGGCGTGGAACATCGCGCGGTCGACGATGGAACGCGACAGATCCGGGGAATAACCGCAGTTGCCGGCCAGATCCATGTGGGTGGCCAGCAGGCGGCCATCGTCATCGAAGCCAATGTCGTACTCGATATAGAACGGGTGGCGTTTGCCGGTCATGTGCATGTCTTCGAAGCGCGGCAGGCGCATCTTCGTCGGGCGCCCGGTCAGGCGCGCCACCACCGCGCACAGGCAGGCCGGGCTGGCGGCCTGGGTTTCCTTGCCGCCGAAGCCACCACCCATGCGGCGCATGTCGACCACCACCTTGTGCATCGGTACGCCGAGCACTTCGGCCACCAGCTTCTGCACTTCGGTGGGGTTCTGCGTGGAACAGTACACCAACATGCCGCCATCTTCGCAGGGCAGTACCGACGACACCTGAGTCTCCAGATAGAAGTGCTCTTGCCCGCCAATATGCAGTTGGCCTTGCAGGCGGTGTGGCGCGGCGGCCAGAGCAGCGGGGGCATCGCCGCGGCGCTGCTGATGCAGATCCACCACGTAATGCTGGCTGCGCATGGCCTGCACCACGTCGAGCACCGGCTCCAGATCCTGGTATTCGACGATGGCGGCCATCGCGGCGCGACGGGCGTTGTCCAGACTGTCGGCGGCGACCGCGAGGATCGGCTGGCCGACGAACTGCACCAGGCCATCGGCCAGCAGCGGGTCGCCCGGTAGCAGCGGGCCGATATCCAGCTGGCCCGGCACATCCTCATGGGTGATGACGATGGCCACCCCCGGCATGCCCTGGCACGGCGAGGTGTCCAGGCGGGTGATGCGGGCATGGGCGCGTTCGCTGCGCAGGGCGTAGAGGTGCAGCTGGTTGGGAAATTCCAGGCGGTCGTCGATGTAGATCGCTTCGCCGCTGACATGCTTGTCGGCGCTCTCGTGCTTGAGCGATTTGCCCACGCCGGTGGCGAGGCCCTGGCGGAACAGTTCGGCCAGTTGCTGCTGGCTCGGCGCGGGTTTATGCATGGTCGGTCACCCGGGTGGCGATGTGCGGCTGGGTCAGTTCCAGGTGGCAACGGCGCAGCAGGTTCTGCGCCACCAGCAGGCGGTATTCGCGGCTGGCGCGAAAATCGCTGAGCGGGGTGAAGTCCTCGGCCAGGGCGGCACAGGCGGCTTCCACCGTGGCACTGTCGAACGGCTGCCCACGCAGCGCCTGCTCACAGGCCGTGGCGCGCTTGGGAATCCCGGCCATGCCGCCGAAGGCGATACGCACGTCGCCCAGCCTGCCGTCCTGCAGTGGCAGGCTGAGCGCGGCGCAGACCGCGGAAATATCATCGTCCAAGCGCTTGGAGACCTTGTAAGCACGGAACTGCTG
Source organism: Phytopseudomonas daroniae (assembly GCF_004327275.1). Taxonomy (NCBI): domain Bacteria; kingdom Pseudomonadati; phylum Pseudomonadota; class Gammaproteobacteria; order Pseudomonadales; family Pseudomonadaceae; genus Phytopseudomonas; species Phytopseudomonas daroniae. Next base: position 527,292 of record NZ_QJUJ01000004.1, on the reverse strand, counting down.
GCTGGCAGCGGCGCGGGGCACGATCACCTTCTCGATAAATTCACCGGCCTGGAGGGCCGTCACCTTGTAGTCGAGGAAGAAGTCCTCCAGCGGCAGGCTGCGACGTTGCTCGCCCTGACGCAGAACGAGGGACGCGCCGAGGGCGATCAACAGCGGCGGGGCATCGCCGATTGGCGACGCGTTACCGATGTTACCGCCGAGGGTGCCCTGGTTGCGGATCTGTAGGGAGGCGAAACGCTCCAGCAGGGCGCCGAAATCCGGGTATTCGCTGGCAAGGATGCTGTGGCAGTCGCTGAGGGCGGCACCGGCACCGATCTCGATGCGGTCGTCGAGGAGCTCGATGCGTTTCAGCTCCGGGATATGGCCGACATGGATCAGCAGCGGCAACTCGCGGTGGAACTGGGTAATTTCCAGCGCCAGGTCGGTGCCGCCAGCGACCAGACGGGCCTCGGGGTGGACGACGAATTGGCTGGCCAGTTCGTCGCTGCTGGTCGGTAGCAGGCAGCGATGGCCGTTGTACTGCAGTTCATCGCCGGGCTGAGCGGTGATGGCACGCAGGCGGGCAGTCACCTCGGCTTCGTCGGCGTCGAACGAATCGCACTGGCGTTGGCTGCAGGCTTGCTCGGCAGCGGCGAGAATCGGTCGATAACCAGTGCAGCGGCACAGGTTGCCGGAGAGCGCCTGGTGAGTGGCCTGGGAATCGTACTGCTGCACACCTTTCTGCAAGGCAAACAATGACATGACGAAACCAGGGGTGCAGAAGCCGCACTGCGATGCATGGCAGTCAGCCATGGCCTGCTGTACCTGATGCAGACGACCTTGCTGTTTGAGATCCTCGACGCTGATCAGTTGCTTGCCGTGCAGGCTGGCAATCAGTGTCAGGCAGGCATTCACCGCTCGATAGCGCAGGCCCTCGTCCTGCAGTTCGGCCAGCACCACGGTGCAGGCGCCGCAATCTCCCGATGCACAGCCTTCCTTGGTGCCGGTACGCCTGCGGCAGGTACGCAGGTACTCCAGTACGCTGAGGTTGGGATCCAGGTCGCGCTCCTCGCAGAGGCTCTGGTTGAGCAAAAATCGCAGCATCAGTGTGGTTTCCGTAGGTTGTCCGTGGCGCTTGCAACGACTCTCCACGGACGGCTCGACATGCCATATGCCTTTGCTCCAGATGCACAAGATTCATCTGGGCCAAAATCAATTAGCTGACCTTCCGGTCAGGTATTTTCCTTTAAGCAATAACCGGGCCTACCGCCGTGGAGCCTTTTTGGGCGTGGCTTCGCCGGTATCGATAACCCAATAGGCCTGCATAAAATCGCCAGAATGGTGCATCGCTAGCGGTCAGCGCCTGTTTGCGGGGCGGTTTTGGGGCGGATGGGACACGTATGTCGGGCGGGCGTTTTGGCTATGCAACACGAGGCTCTGTTCCCGTTTCATCGCGAGCCATGAGTGAAACGGGAAACAGCCTATGAGGCCGTGATCATGGAATCAGAGCAGCTTGCCCGGATTCATCAGACCTGCGGGATCCAGCGCCTGCTTGAGGGTGCGCATCAGCTCCAACTCCAGCGGGTTCTTGTAGTGGCGGGCGGCCTCGCGCTTGGCCTGACCCAGACCGTGCTCGGCGCTGATGCTGCCGGCGAAGTCGCGGGTAACCCCGTAAATGACGTGCATGATCGCCTCGGCCTGGGCCTTGAAAAGCACATCATCGCTGCCCGGCGGTTTGCTGATGTTGTAGTGCAGGTTGCCGTCGCCAACGTGGCCATAGGCGACGATGCGCACGCCCGAAAACGCCTCCTGCAGCTTACGGTCGGCGGCCTCGATAAAGGCCGGAATGCTGCTGACCGGGACGCTGATGTCATGCTTGAGGCTCGGCCCTTCATGGTTCTGCGCTTCGGAAATACCTTCGCGCATCTTCCATAGCGCCGCGACTTGGGCTTCGCTGCCAGCCACCACGGCGTCCAGTGCCTCGCCCTGTTCGAGCGCTTCGCCCAAACCGCTTTCCAGCATCTCGGCCAGCGGCGCATCGACCAGGGTGTCGCTCAGCTCGATCAGCACATACCAGGGATGAACCTCGGTGAATGGGTCGTTGCACCCAGCCACATGCCGCAGGACGAACTCCACGCTCTGCCGCGACATCAGTTCGAAGCCGGTCAAGCGATCACCGCACAGGGCGCGCATGCGCCCGATCAGATCGACAGCCGCCTGCGGGCTCGGCAGTGCGACCCAGGCGGTGGTGCGGCTGCGCACGGCGGGATACAGCTTGAGCACGGCCGCCGTGATGATCCCCAGCGTGCCCTCGGAGCCGATGAACAGGTGCTTGAGGTCGTAGCCGGTATTGTCCTTGCGCAGGCCACGCAAGCCATCCCAGATTCGCCCATCGGGCAGCACCACTTCGAGCCCCAGGGTCAGGTCGCGCATATTGCCGTAGCGCAAAACCGCCGTACCGCCGGCATTGGTGGCCAGATTGCCGCCAATGGTGCAACTGCCCTCGGCACCCAGCGAAAGCGGAAACAGCCGGCCCACTTGCGCAGCGGCTTCCTGCAGGTGTTGCAGGATCACGCCCGCTTCGACGGTGATGGTCTCGTTGGCCGGATCGACCTGCCGAATCCGGGTCATCCGGGTCAGCGACAGCACCACCTGGCAGCCCGAGTCGTCGGGAATGGAGCCACCGCACAAACCGGTATTGCCACCCTGGGGCACCAGGGTCACCCCGGCTTCGCCACACAACCGTACGACCGCCGCCACTTCATCGGTGGAGGCGGGACGAACGACCAGTGCCGCTTTGCCACGATAAGCATTACGCCAGTCGCTGAGATAGCTCTGCATGCGCTCGTCATCACGGATCAGGCCGGCTTCGCCGACGACCTGCTCAAGCGCCTGCAGCAGCACAGGATTCAGATTGCTCATGGACATTGCTCTCCTCGGAAATTCGTCAGCGCGACTCCGGTGCCTCGGCTACGGCGCTATCCACCGGCTCGTCGTCCAGTTCGATGCGCTGGATCCGGCCGACCAGAAACAGATAACAGAACGCCGCCAGCAAGGCATTAACCGCCACATAGGTCAGTGCCAGATCGAAAGAACCGGTACGGCTCACCAGGTAGCCGACCACGATTGGCGTGGTGATCGCCGCCAGGTTGCCGAAGGTATTGAACAGCCCACCGGAGAGGCCGATGATCTGCCGCGGCGAGGTATCGGCGACCAGCGTCCAGCCCAGGGTTCCGAACCCCTTGCCGAAGAACGCCAGAGCCATCAGCGCCAGCACGGCCGTATCGGTGTCGGCGTAGATACAGAGCACCATGCTGGACGACAGCGCCATACCGGAAACAATCGGCAACTTGCGCGCCAGTGTCAGGGAGTGGCCACGACGTAGCAGGCCGTCGGATAGCAGACCGCCGCACAGGCTGCCGACGAAACCACTGATCGCCGGCAGCGCCGCGGCGAAACCCGCGCCTATCAGGGTCATGCCGCGCACCTGGATCAGATAGACCGGAAACCAGGTCAGGAAAAAGTAGGTCGTTGCATTACTGAAGAACTGTCCGGCATAGATGCCCAGCAAGGTGCGCTGACTCAACAGCAGCCAGAGATAACCGCGCTGCGAGCGCCCGCTGCGGTTCTGCAGCGGGTGCAGGTCGATCAGCCCGCCGCCCGTCTCTATGTGGGCGAACTCCGCGGCACTGATTGCGGGATGGTCGCGCGGGCTATGGATGATCCTGAGCCACAAGACGCACAACAGCAGACCGAAACAGCCGAGCACGATGAATACGTACTGCCAGCCCATAGCCTGTACCACCCAGCCCATCAGCGGGGCGAACAGCGCTGTCGAGCAATACTGTGCGGAGGCGGAAACGGCCGTGGCGGTGGCACGCTCAGCGGTCGGGAACCAGGCCGCGATGATGCGTGCATTGCCGGGAAAACAGGGCGCCGCGGCGAGCCCCACCGCCAGCCGCAGAAGGAACAGCGTGGCGATTGTCCAGGCCAGCGGCAAGAAACCGACGAAGGCCTGCGACAGGGTCAGCAGCGACCAGGCGAACAGGGCGATGGCATAGACACGCTTGACATCGAAACGGTCGAATAGCCAGCCGCCAGGGATCTGTGCCACCACGTAGGCCCAGCCGAAAGCCGAGAAGATATAGCCCAGGGTCACTGCACCGATCCCCAGCTCCGCTTGCAGGGCCGCACCGGCAATCGACAGGCTGGAGCGGTCGGCGAAGGTCACCGAAGTGACGAGAAACAACATCAGCAAGATGCTATAGCGCACCCGACTCGCTCTGGCTGTTGGCATCTGGCTGATCATCCAATGATTTCGAAATCACACCGGCACACAATGCTCCGGTGACGAATCAGGCCGACATCGAGGACGGCGCGCTTGGCTGAATGGACGGGGAACCTAAAAGCGCACAGATGAATATGTGCTGGGTGGCAGAAAGAATCATCAATCAAGTGCCTCAGTGTTTTTATAGTGGCAGGGCTGTGTGGCGAAACACGGCCTGTGGCGCTTTACATGAGAGGTGCGGGTGCTTTCTGCTTGACATACGTTATCGTACGACAATTGAAAATATTTTACATCCGAGACCAGTACCTTGAGAGATATTGATTCAACTCAAGAATACCAGGGGCCTCTGTAACGAAAGGTCACAACATCCTGACCGATTGCTGCGTTGACATGCACGGATGAGCTTGATACTAATCTGCAAAGTCATACGACAACGTATGACACAACTAATAACAATAGAGGCAAGGTCATGCCCAAGACCTTAAGCGCCCACCCCGCACACCACGCCTGTGTCGATTCGCTTCGGCACCTCGGTGATCACCCCAATGGCTGGCAGTTTTCGCCATGCGCCTGAGTCCAGTTACCTCGCTGCACTGCCATCGCCAGCGCGACCAGGAATTGCCCGATAACCTGACGCTCTCCCCTCGCCAGGTATCAGTTCGTGCCTGGGCGCTCGCCTGCAGAGCGTCATGGACACGTTGCTTTCCAAGCCGCAAATCATGCGTCAACCAATGCTGACGACCCTCAGTTCAATCCGGAGCCTCCAATGAAAAAAATATTCCGCGCCTCCCTCCTCTCTGCCATGGTCGGCATGGGTGCTATCGGCACCCACTCGGCCGCTATCGCCGATGACGTCAAATGGCCAACCCGCCCCGTCCAGGTGGTGGTGATCGCCAACCCTGGCGGCGATAGCGACTTCAACGCCCGCATGATGGCCAAGTACTTCAACCAGATCACCGGCAAAACCATGGTCGTCACCAACATCGCAGGCGGCGGCGGTACTCTCGCAGCCGAACAAGTGAAAGGTGCAGCAGCCGACGGCAATACCATCCTCTTCACCCACCCGGGCCAACTGATCGTCAATGAAGTGGCCGGCCTGACTGAAGACAGCTACGAGACCTTCGATGTTGCCTGCATCGCTGGTGTCGACAAGAGCGCAATCTTCGCTGCTTCCAAGCAGTCCGGGATCACCAGCATGAAAGACCTGATCGAGAAGGCCAAGGCCAAGCCAGGCAGCATCACCTATGGCACGGAAATGGGCAGTTTTTCCCATATTCAGGGCCTGATGCTGGAAAAGGTTACCGGCACCAAACTGAAGATGGTCGATGGCGGTACCGTGTCCGACCGCGTGGTGGGCATGCTAGGCGGCCGCCTCGATCTGGGTGCGATCAGTTACGGCTCCCTGCAAGACTACATCGACGGTGGTCAGATGCTCGCCTTGGGCCAGCCCAACGACGAACGTAACGAACTGCTGGGCGACATCCCGACGCTCAAGGAGCAGGGTGTGGACATCAGCCTCGACAAACCCTACGTGGTGGCCTTCCCGAAAGGTACCGACCCGGCCATCGTCGAGAAGATGGCTGACATCATGAAACAGATCACCGAGAAGCCGGAATACGCCGAAGACCTGAAGAAATTCAAACAGCCGGTTGCCTACTTCGGTACCGAAGAATCCAAGGCAATCCTGGCCAAGACCCGCGAAGACTTCATGCAGTTCAAGGATCAGTTGCGCCAGGGCAAGTGAGTCATTACGTAGCGCTGGCCCGATAACTCGGGCCAGCGCTGCGCATTCGTTCTTCGAGGTTTCATATGAGTACCACCACGAAAAAGAAAGAGCTGACCATCGGCATCGCCATGATCGGCGCCAGCCTCGCCTACCTGGTGATGGCCTACCAACTGCCGGGGCATGATGGCGTCGACGCCGGAACCGTTCCGATACTGCTGGCCGGCCTGATGCTTCTGCTGGGTGCGATGCAGCTACTCACTGCACTGGCGCAAAAGCCGCAGGCCCGCACCGAAGCTGCCAGCCAAGGGAGCAGTGATCTGCCGGAGCTGCCCACCGAGGCAGCCCCCAAGGAAATCATCGAACCCAAGACTGTGCTACTGACACTGGGCTTGATGCTGGGCTACATCGCCTTGCTCGGCCCGGTCGGTTTCCCGGTCATGACGGTGATCTATCTGTACCTGCAGTTTCTGGTGCTGACGCCTGTCCGCCAGAAACCCAGACACCTGAGCTACCTGCTGATTTCGGTAATCAGTTCGGCTGCCATCTTCCTGCTGTTCCGCGAGGCCTTCGATCTGATGCTGCCTGCCGGTCTGCTGAACAACTTCCTCTGAGGATCGACCATGCTCGAATTACTCCAGCAAGGCTTTGGTGCGGTCTTTTCACTGAACATCATGCTGCTGATGGCCATCGGCGTGGCGGTCGGTATCGTGTTCGGCGCGGTGCCTGGACTGTCCGCCACCATGGCTGTGGCGCTGTGCCTTCCCCTGACCTTCACCATGGGCCCGCAAGCCGGCCTGTCGCTGCTGGTGGCGCTGTTCATCGGCGCCACATCGGGAGGACTGATTTCAGCGATTCTGCTGAAGATTCCAGGAACCCCATCGTCCATCGCCACGGTTTTCGATGGTGGCCCATTGATGGAACAGGGCCACGGTGCGAAAGCGCTGGGCATCGGTATCGTGTTCTCCTTCCTGGGCACGCTGTTCAGTATTGCCGCACTGATGTTCATCGCTCCGCAACTGGCCAAGGTGGCCCTGAGCTTCGGCCCTCACGAATACTTCGCCATTGCCATATTCTCACTGACCCTGATCGCTACGCTGTCAGCTGGCTCGATGGTCAAGGGGCTGTTCGCCGGTGCCCTGGGTTTTGCAGCCGCCACCGTAGGCATCGCCCCGGTGGAAGCCATCCGTCGCTTCACCTTCGGTTTCAGCGAGCTGAATGGTGGCTTCTCCATGCTCACGGTGATGATCGGCATGTTCGCCGTAGCCGAGATCATCAAGCTTGCCGAAACGGGTCGCCATGCGGTGCAAGGCAAGGCCAAGTCGGTCAGCATGAAGAACATCAAGGGCTTTGGGTTTTCGCTCAAGGAGTTCCGCGAGCAATTGCCGAACGCTGGCCGCTCCGGCCTGATCGGCCTGGGTATCGGTATCCTGCCAGGTATCGGCGCGGGCACCTCGAACCTGGTGGCCTATATCATCGCCAAGAAACGCGCCAAGGACGGGCATACCTACGGCAAGGGCAATATCGGTGGCGTGGTCGCCAGTGAAACCGCCAACAATGCCGGTATCGGTGGCGCGATGATGCCGCTGATGACGCTGGGCATTCCCGGTGACACCGTCACCGCGATCATGCTCGGCGGCTTCCTGATCCACGGCATCCAGCCCGGCCCCCTGCTGTTCATCAGCCAGGGGCCGCTGGTGTACACCATATTCGCCGCGCTGATCGTCGCCACCTTCATGATGCTGTTCATGGAGTTCTACGGCCTGCGCCTGTTCGTCAAGCTGCTCGATGTGCCCAAGCACATCCTGTTGCCGATCATACTGGTGTTGTGCGTAGTGGGTGCCTTCGGTCTTTCCAGCCGCCTGTTCGACGTCTGGTCGATTCTGCTGTTCGGCCTGCTCGGTTTCGCCTTCGTCAAGGCCGGCCTGCCAGCGGCACCGTTCATCATCGGCTTCATCCTCGGGCCGATGGCGGAGACCAATCTGCGTCGTGGCCTGATGCTGTCGGACGGCAACTTCATGGACTTCTTCACCAACCCCATCTCCGGCAGCTTCCTGGGCATCGCCCTGATGTTCATCCTCTGGCAGGTGTACAGCGCAATGCGTCCGAAACCGAGCGCGATCAACGAAATTCTGCGTACCTGATCGCGCCACCTGCGAACAAAAACGCCGCTCCAGTTGGAGCGGCGTTTTGCATTGCGGGGCACTAGTGTCGCAACAACGATCCTATGTCGGCCAGGGTGGTCGATGTGCCCGAGGCGGCGAACGGGGTATCGTAATGTGGGATGGTAGCCATAAGGCGCAAGCGGCCGTTCGATGATCCGCGTTGAACCGTGGATCACGGCCTTCGGCCCCGGATTACGCCTGCGGCTAATCCAGGCTACATTCGGGGCACGGCACCCGGTAGGTTGGATTAGCTCGTAGGATGGGTGAAACCCATCGGCAATTGATGGGTTTCACCCATCCTACGAGCTCAGCCTGATCGCTCGGATACGACATTTGATGTGTGATCCTAGTTAGTCGTCGCTTTTCTTCAACTTCGGATTGGGGAAGAACTGCACGGCCTTGACCTTGGGATCGGCAGCCTTGGGCTTCAGGGCACTGACGTTGACGCGGGTCGGCAGCTCCTTGGCCACCGAGTTGCCGCGCTCGTCCAGGGTGTCGGCATAACCGCACTGCACGCACTCGCGATGCGGCACGCCATCGACGTTCCACATCTTGATGCTGTCCATTTCGCTGCACGCCGGGCACACGGCCCCGGCGATAAAGCGTTTCGGCGTGACCTCGCTCATGCCGCCTCCGTACTCAGGCCCAGGTGGCGCAGCAGGGCATCGATGCTCGGCTCGCGGCCGCGGAAGTCGACGAACAGCACCATCGGCGCCTGGGAGCCGCCACGGGCCAGGATCGCCTCGCGGAAGGCGCGACCGGTCTGCGGGTTGAGCACGCCCTCTTCCTCGAACTTCGAGAAGGCATCGGCGGACAGCACTTCGGCCCACTTGTAGCTGTAGTAACCCGCGGCGTAACCGCCGGCGAAGATGTGCGCGAAGCTGTTGGGGAAACGGTTGTAGGCCGGCGGACGCATCACCGAGACCTCGTCGCGAATGCCTTCGAGCACCTCCAGCACGCTGCGACCGTCACCGTGGCTGGCGTGCAATTCGAAGTCGAACAGCGAGAACTCCAGCTGGCGCACCATCATCAGCCCGGACTGAAAGTTCTTCGCGGCCAGCATCTTGTCGAGCAGATCCTGGGGCAGCGGCTCGCCGGTCTCATAGTGGCCGGAGATCAGCGCCAGGCCCTCGGGCTCCCAGCACCAGTTTTCCATGAACTGGCTGGGCAACTCCACGGCATCCCAGGCCACGCCGTTGATCCCGGAAACACCAACGTGCTCGACCCGGGTCAGCAGGTGATGCAGGCCGTGGCCGAATTCGTGGAACAGGGTGGTGACTTCATCGTGGGTCAGCAGCGCCGGCTTGCCGGTCGAAGCAGGGGTGAAATTGCACACCAGGTTGGCCACCGGGCTGACCAGTTCGCCACCGGCGGCGCGGCGCTTGTCGCGGGCACCATCCATCCAGGCACCGCCGCGCTTGTTGGCGCGGGCGTAGAGGTCGAAGAAGAAGCGCCCGACGTGCTGGCCGTTCTCCTCGATCTCGAACAGGCGCACGTCCGGGTGCCAGCTGTCGAAGCCGGAGAGCTCCTTGATCTGGATGCCGTAGAGCTTCTCGACGATGGCGAACAGGCCGCCGAGCACCTTGTCGATGGGGAAGTAGGCGCGCAGGGTTTCCTGGGAAATGCTGTAGCGCTGCTCACGCAGTTTTTCGCTGTAGTAGCCCACGTCCCAGCTCTGCAGGTCGTTGCAGCCACGCTCGGCGGCATAGGCCTTGAGCTCGGCCAGATCCTGCTCGGCGAAGGGCTTGCTGCGCACCGCCAGGTCACGCAGGAAGCTCAGCACCTGCTCGGTGGACTCGGCCATCTTGCTGGCCAGGCTGAGTTCGGAATAGTTGGCAAAACCGAGCAGGCGCGCCAGCTCCTGACGCAGATCGAGAATCTCGGCCATCACCGGGCCGTTGTCGTTCTGCCCGGCGTTCGGGCCCTGATCCGAGGCGCGGGTGCAGTAGGCGGCGTACAGCTCTTCGCGCAGGGCGCGGTTGTCGGCGTAGGTCATTACCGCGTAGTAGCTGGGAAATTCCAGGGTGATCAGCCAGCCTTCCAGCCCCTTGGCCTCGGCCGCCTGTTTCATTTGCGCCTTGGCCGAATCGGTGATGCCGGCCAGCAGGCTTTCGTCCTCGACGTGCTTCGTCCAGGCCTGGGTGGCGTCCAGCAACTGGTTGGAAAAGCGGCTACCGAGCTCGGAGAGCTTCATCTGGATCTCGCCGTAGCGCTTCTGCTGCTCGGCCGGCAGGTCGATGCCGGACAGACGGAAATCACGCAGGGCATGCTCGAGAATGGTCTTCTGCGCCACGTCGAAACCGGCCGCTTCCGGGCTGGCGGCCAGCGCTTCGTAGGCCTGGAACAGGGCACGATTCTGACCCATTTCAGTCCAGTATTCAGACAGCTTCGGCAGACAGGCCTCGTAGGCAGCGCGCAGCTCGGCGCTGTTGCACACGGCATTCAGGTGGCTGACCGGGCTCCAGGCGCGGCCCAGTTTCGAACCCTGCTCGTCGAGCGGGTCGATCAGCGATTCCCAGCGCGGCGCATCGCCCTGGCTGGCCAGCAGCTCGGCCACCGCGTCGCGGCTTTCGGCGAGGATGGCATCCACCGCCGGCTCTACATGTTCAGGAAGGATGGTCGAATACGGCGGCAGGTCGAAGGATTGCAGCAGGGGATTGTTCGCACTCACGTCGGGTACCTGTGGTGGAATGAATAAGAGGGCTTATTGGCCCGATATGGCGTCCATCTTAATTACAATCAAGGCCTGACGCAGCTTAAGAGGTTCTATCGTGACGATTCGTAGTTATCAGGGCACCAAGCCAAACCTTGCAGATCGAGTATTCGTCGACGCCTCGGCGGTGGTCATCGGCGATGTCGAAATCGGTGAAGACAGCTCGGTGTGGCCGCTGACCGTGATCCGCGGCGACATGCACCGCATCCGCATCGGCAAGCGCACCAGCGTGCAGGACGGCAGCGTGCTGCACATCACCCACGCCGGCCCGTTCAACCCGGACGGTTTCCCGCTGATCATCGGCGACGAGGTGACCATCGGCCACAAGGTCATGCTGCACGGCTGCACCCTGGGCAGCCGCATCCTGGTCGGCATGGGCAGCACGGTGATGGATGGCGCCGTGGTCGAGGACGAGGTGATCATCGGCGCCGGCAGCCTGGTGCCGCCGGGCAAAGTGCTGGAGAGCGGTTACCTGTACGTCGGCAGCCCGGTGAAGCAGGCGCGACCACTGACCGACAAGGAGCGCAATTTCTTCAGCTACACCGCCGGCAACTACGTGAAGCTCAAGGATCAGCACCTGGCGGAGGGTTTCGACCGCTGATCAAAGACTCTCTGGCAAGCGGTGCATCTATCGCCTCGAAGGTGTAACCTTCATTTGACGTAAAATAAATACCAAATGACGGAGGTCGCCATGGGCATCACCGTAGTGAGCCAGAACAGACGCAAGAAGGATGACGATCATCCGATCGCTGCTGCCTTCTGGGATTTCAGCGCAGGCCGAGACAACCTCAATGAAGCCGAACGGTTGCAGCAGATCAGAACGGGGTTCACGGCTGATCTGGCCCAGGCCGTGAAAGCCGCCTTTGTGCTCCCCGAAGGCAGCCTGGAGAGATTGCTCAACGCCTCCACTTCGACGCTGGAGCGGCGGCGGCGCGAACACAAGAACCTCGATCCGGTTGCCTCCGAGCGCCTGGATCGGATCGCCACGGTTTGCCAACTGGCCGAAGAGGTTTTCGAGAGCCGGCAGGAGGCCGCCAACTGGATGTCCCGGCCCAACGGGGCACTGGGCGGTCAGGTGCCGGTCATGCTCTGCGAAACGGAAATCGGCGCCAGGCAGGTTCGCCGTGTACTCAATGCCCTCGACTGGGGTGGCGCGGCCTGATGCGGGCCTGGCGTGTGGCCAAGGCCAAGCGAGCCAGGGATCTTTCCGGCATCGGTGCGGCGCTCGAAGGCGGGCGCTGGAACGAGCAGGATGTGCCTGCGGTATATATGGGACTCTCCCCGGCGATATGCTGCCTGGAAACCTTCGTGCATGCCGAAGGGCCACCGGCGATGCCGATGAAGATCACCTGCTTCGAATTGCCGGATGATCCCGAACTCTACTGGGAACCCGACACGGGCGAGCTCCCCAGAGGCTGGAACGCCTTGCCGGTAGACCGCCCGAGCATGGAGTTCGGCACTGGCTGGCTACGCTCTGCAAGCCACCTGGGCCTGATCGTGCCGTCTGCGGTACTGCCGCTGGAACGCAACCTGGTGATCAACCCGCAGCATCCGGCCGTCAGCCAGATCAGCATCGTCGACATCTACGACTTCACCTACGACCCGCGCATGTTCAAGGCGTGAGTCGCTGTATTTCCCAGGAGAGCACGTGAATATCCGTCCTATTACCGAAGCCGACTTCGAGCAGGTCTGGCCGATCATCCGTGACGTCGTCCAGGGCCAGGAAACCTATGCCTACGATCCGGCCATGGATCGCGACACCGCCTGGAAACTCTGGGTCGAACTGCCCCGCGCCACCTTCGTGGCCGAGGAAGACGGACAGATTCTCGGCAGCTACTACATCAAGGCCAACGCCGCCGGGCCCGGCGACCACGTCTGCAACTGCGGCTACATGACCGCCGCAGTTGCCCGTGGCAAGGGCGTGGCCAGCGCCCTGTGCGCACATTCCCTACAGATCGGTCGCGAACTGGGCTTTCAGGCGATGCAGTTCAATTCCGTGGTGGCCAGCAATACGGTCGCCGTGGCGCTATGGCAGAAGCACGGTTTCAGCATCGTCGGCACCCTGCCCCAGGCCTACCGCCATCGCACCCTGGGCCTGGTGGATTGCCATGTGATGTATCGCTGGCTGCACGATTGAAGGAAGCAGGCCAACGCCCACCGGCATATGACGGGGCGGGTCTTATCGACAAAGCGCCTCTTCTGCATCGAGCCGGGGCGTGCGGACGGTCGTAGGGTGGATCGGGGCGCGTAGCTGACGCTTCACCTACGCGACCCGACCCGTCCACCGCTCCGAAATCGCAATGGTGGACAAAAAGAGCGTTGTCCACCCTACGTCTGCTCCCGCCTGTGGAGGCTAGCCAGCCGTGCCAGGGAGAAGGCCGATAGGTTCACCGCGCCCGCCTCCTGGCAGTGCTGCATGGCCAACGCCTCGCCGATCCCGGCGGAATGCTTGAAACCATGTCCCGAGCAGGCCGACACCAGGGTCACGTTGGCCATCTGCGGATGCGCGTCGATGATGAAGTTGAAGTCCGGGGTGATGGTGTAGGTACAGACCCTGGATTTGAGCACTCGCTTCGAAACACCCAGCAGGCGGCCAGCCACGTGGGCGTCGTACATGGCATCGATATCGGCCTGGCTGACGCTGCGATCGACCGCGTCAGGATCACAGCCGTCGAGGTACTGCTCGGTGGCGATCTTGATGGCATTCTCGCCGGGCAGCGGCGGGAAGCCGTAGCAGCTGTCGGTGTCTGCCGCGCCGTGCAGCAGGATGTACACCGGTGAATCAGGCGCGAAGCGCTCGGGCTCATCCAGCTCGAACCAGAACAGCTGCTGGCGGCATACCTTGAGCAGGCCTTCGAACGGCGCGCCGAGCAGGCGACCGGCCCACATGCCGGCACAGACGATCACCTTGTCCGCTGTCAGCGTGCCGTTGCTCGTCTGCACACGAACACCCTGACCGACCGACTCGATGGCGGTGACCAGCGTGTTCTTGTGCAGGGTCGCACCCAGGCTCTCGGCCAACCTCAGTTGCACCTCGATGGCCAGCTCAGGCCGTACATACCCGGCCCCCGGTTCGTGATAGCCGACAGCCTGTTCACCGAAACCGCCGAACTGTGGAAAACGCGCGCGAATCTGCGCGGCATCCAGCAGGCTGTGCTCGATGCCGAAGCGCTTGGCCAACGCCGCGGTCTCACCGCCGAAGTCCGGCGTGCCATGGCCACGGGTCGGCGCCTGGCTGCTGCTGAGCATCAGCATGCCGCAGGCCTCGAACAACGATTCACCACTCTGCGCCTCCAACTCGCGCCAGATGCGCTGGGCGTTCAGCGCCAGCGGCACATAAGCCGCGCCCTCGCCCACCGCCTGGCGGGTAATGCGCGTATCGCCATGGCTGGAGCCCTGGTCGTGGGGCGGCGCGTAGCGATCCACGCCGGCCACGCGCACGCCGCGCTTGGCCAGTTGATAAAGGGTGGCGGCGCCCATGGCCCCCATGCCGATCACGATGACGTCGTAGTGCATGCGCAGTCCTCTACAGATTCACAAAAGGCTGGGTTTCCTCGCGAAACGCATCGAGGAAAGCGACCATCCGAGCGTGCCGCTGCAGGGCCAGCCGCGCGCCGCAGGCGGTCTGAAAGCCAGAGGCCAGGCCCAGCAGCTTGGTGCGGAAATGATCCAGGGCGAAGCGCTGATCATCCAGCGGACGCTGCAGCGCATCGATGTCATCGGCGTCGTACAAGGCGCTGCCCAGTCGCCCGGACACATGGAAACAGCGCGCCACACCGATCAAACCAATGGCATCCAGGCGATCGGCATCCTGCAGGATGCGTGCCTCGAGGCTGGTCGGCGTGATCGCCGCGGAAAAGCTGTGCGCTTCGATGGCATGGCATGCGGCGGCAATGCGCTCGGCACGCCACCCCAGCCTGGCGAGCACTTCAGCGGCGCGCGCGGCAGAAAGGCGCGAAGCACTGGCGCGCAGCGGCGAATCCTTCTCCACCGCCACACAGTCATGCAACAGCACTGCCGCCAACAACAGCTCCAGGTCACCGCCCTCTTCCTGCTGCAATAAACGGGTGTTAGCCCAGACCCGCATCAGGTGCGACAGGTCATGGGCGCCGTCGTCGACCGAGGGCGAACAGAGAGCCAGCAATTGGCCGGCCAGCTGCGCAAAGGGAGCAAAACGATCCATGGGCATCGGCAAGAGGCAGTGTGCGGAAGCCGCACCTTAGAGCCAGGCGCCGCGCCTCGCAAGCCAGGCGGCGAAGAATGGCCCCTCGCCATCACTGGACAATATCGCACCGCTTGCGACACCTTTGGTGCTTCGCCGACTCGATCAGGCACTGATACTGACGTGCCCACACCAGCCAGAGCGGAAAACAAAACCAAAGAGGCCGGGCCCGCTCGAACGCACATTCCGAACGGCGTCTCAGCAGGTGACTGCATTCCCGGTTATCTTCGGTACAGGACGGCATCGCAGGGATATGGAAATGGCAATCACACAACAGTCGCGCATGGCCAAGGTCAGCAGCCCGCTCGGCGAAAACGCACTGGTGATGGAGCACCTGAGCGGAACCGAGTCCCTCGGTCGCCTTTTCCAATACGAACTGAGCCTGGCGTCCGAAAATTCATCGCTGAAGCTCAGCAATCTGCTCGGCAAGCCAATGGGCCTTGCCGTGCAACTGGCCGATGGCAGTGATCGCTACTTCCACGGCATCGTCGCCCGCTGCAGCCAGACCGCTCATCGCGGCCAGTTCGCCAGTTACCAGGTCAGCCTCAAGCCCTGGCTGTGGCTGCTGTCGCGCACCTCCGACTGCCGTATTTTCCAAAGCAAGACCGTTCCCGAAATCATCAAGCAGGTGTTCCGCGATCTCGGCTTCTCCGATTTCGAAGACGCCCTCACCCGCTCCTATCGGGAATGGGACTACTGCGTGCAGTACCGCGAGACCAGCTTCGACTTCGTCAGCCGGCTGATGGAACAGGAAGGTATCTACTACTACTTCCGCCACGAGCAGGAGCGTCACGTGCTGGTGCTCTGCGATGCCTACGGTGCGCACAGCACCGCGCCGGGCTACGCCAGCGTGCCGTTCTATCCGCTCGAGGATCAGATGCGCGAGCGTGACCATATCCATGACTGGCACCTGGCGCACGAGGTACAGCCCGGCTCCCTGGCGCTCAATGACTATGACTTCCAGCGCCCCAGCGCGCGCCTGGAAGTACGTTCCAGTATCGCCCGCGAGCATAGCAACGCCGACTACCCGCTCTACGATTACCCAGGCGAATACGTGCAGAGCAAGGACGGCGAGCAGTACGCGCGCAATCGTATCGAGGCGATTCAGGCCCAGTACGAGCAAATTCGCCTGAAGGGCAATGCACGCGGACTGGGCAGCGGCCATCTGTTCAGCCTGACCGACTACCCGCGCGACGACCAGAACCGCGAATACCTGATCGTCGACGCCGACTACACCATCACCCAGGATCTGTATGAAAGCGGCCGCGGCGATGAAGTCTTCCAGTTCGACAGCAACCTCACCTGCATCGACGCCGGCCAGGTATTCCGCCCGCTGCCACTGACCGTGCAACCGATCGTGCAGGGACCGCAGACCGCCATGGTGGTCGGCCCCAAGGGTGAGGAAATCTGGACGGATCAGTACGGCCGGGTGAAGGTGCATTTCTATTGGGATCGCCACGACCAATCCAACGAAAACAGCTCGTGCTGGATTCGCGTGTCGCAGAACTGGGCCGGCAAGAACTGGGGTTCGATCCAGATCCCGCGCATCGGCCAGGAAGTCATCGTCAGCTTCCTCGAGGGCGACCCCGACCGGCCGATCATCACCGGCCGCGTCTACAACGCCGAGCAGACCGTGCCCTACGACCTGCCCGCCAACGCCACCCAGAGCGGCACCAAGAGCCGTTCGAGCAAGGGCGGCACGCCGGCCAACTTCAATGAAATCCGCATGGAAGACAAGAAGGGCGAAGAGCAGCTGTTCATCCATGCCGAGAAGAACCAGGATATCGAGGTCGAGAACGACGAGACCCATTGGGTCGGTCACGACCGCAGCAAGACCATCGACAACGATGAGACTGTGCACGTCAAACACGACCGCACCGAAACGGTGGACAACAACGAGACCATTACCATCGGCGTGGATCGCACCGAGCAGGTCGGCAACAACGAATCCGTCACCATTGGCGTGAACCGCACGGAAAAGGTCGGCAGCAACGAGGCCATCAACATTGGTGCCAACCGTACGGAAACCGTCGGTAGCAACGAAACCATCACCATCGGCGCCAACCGCACGGAAAGCGTCGGCAGCAACGAAACCATCAGCATCGGTGCCAACCGCACGGAAAGCGTCGGCAAGGACGAACGCATCACCATCGGTGCCGACCGCACCGAACTGGTAACCGCCAATGAAAGCGTCTTCATCGGTGCCAACCAGACCATGGCCGTGGGCGGCAGCGAATCGCACTACGTACGCGGTGAGCGCAACACGCGCATCGGCAAGGATGACACCCTCCACGTCGGCAAGAACTTCGTACTCAAGGCCGGTGACTCGATCACCCTGCAGACCGGTGCCGCCAGCATCACCATGAAGAAAGACGGCACCATCGTCATCCGCGGCAAGAACATCAGCATCGACGGTTCCGGCGCGATCAACGCCAAGGCGAGCAAGAACATCGTCATGAAAGGCCAGAAAATCCTGCAGAACTGAGCAAGGCCCACGGCCATGGAGCGATAAGCATGACAGTCCAGCATCACACCTCCGCGTCCCCCGCCGCTACTCGCCTCGACGGCGTGGTCATCGGCGTCCTGCTCGACGTGCCGCAGGCGGCCAGCCCGGTGGTGGCCTTCCCCGGCTGCCCATCGGATACCGGCATCGCCGCGACCACCACCACGGCGCTCAGCCGTGAGGATATCGGTGCTCAGGTAGCACTGATGTTCGTGGCGGGCGACCCGAGCCAGCCGCTGGTGATAGGGCGTATCCAGCGCCTGCCGCAAACGCCGGCACCTGTGCCGGCAGCCGTGGCGCACATGGATGGCGAGCGTCTGGAGCTCAGCGCCGAACGCGAGATCGTGCTGCGCTGCGGCAGGGCCAGCATCACCCTGACCCGCGAGGGCAAGGTGCTGATCAAGGGCACTTATCTATCCAGCCGCTCCAGCGGCGTGAACCGCGTCAAGGGCGGTTCGGTGCAGATCAACTGAAGAAGTCCGTCCCATGGAACTACTCAATGCCACACGGATGGTTGCCGCCTACAACCAGGGCCTGGACGCTGACGGGCGCGAATATCTGGTGGTCATCGTCAAGGGCACCTTCGATCTACCCCTGGATGGCAGCGTGGCCCGCTTGCGGGAAGCCCAGCAGCCGCTCTTGATGAGTGACACCTTCGCAGGCGACCCCGGCTTGTCGGCGCCACTGCGTGAGTTCGACTTCGCGCCGTTCAAACCCCACTGCGACGTGCTGGTGAACGGTAGTGCCCATGCTCCGGGCGGCCGCCCCGTCAGCCAGCTCACCGTCGGCATCCGCGTCGGCCGGGTGAGCAAGGCGTTCAGCGTGTACGGGCCACGCCAATGGCAGCCGGGTGCACTCGGCACCGGCGCCGGTTCGCCACAACCTTTCGTGCGCCAGGATATTTCCTACGCCAGCGCCTTCGGCGGCAGCCACTCGGCTCCCGGTCATCCAGAACAGTTGCTATGCAACCCACGCAATCCCGCCGGCCGGGGCTGGTACCCGCGCAGCCTGGGCAGCGGCACCATCGTCGGCATGCCGCTGCCCAGTACCGAGAAGCTCGGCCAACCCATCGACACACCCCATGGCGATTTCGAACCCATGGCGCTCGGTGCCTTGGGCAAACACTGGCAAAGTCGCGTCGCCTTCGCCGGCACTTACGACCAGGCCTGGCAGGATGAGCAATTCCCTTTTCTGCCGAAGGACTTCGACGAACGCTATTTCCAGGCAGCACCGGCCGATCAGCAAACGGATCACCTCAAAGGCGGCGAAGACGTGTTGCTGCTCGGCCTCACGCCTACCGAACGTGCAGGCTTCCGTGTGCCCAGCGTACGCATGCCGGTGACCTACTTTCTCAGCAAGGGCGGCCACGAAACCGTCGAAGCCGTCATCGATACCCTGCTGGTCGACACTGACGCCGGACATGTGGAAATCACCTGGCGTACCCGCAGGCCGCTGAAGCGCAACATGTTCGAGATAGCCCAGGTGCTGGTCGGTGAGAAATCCCGGGCATGGTGGCGCGCTCGCGAACTGGGCAAGGATTATTACCCCTCGCTGGCCGCGCTGAGTCGCAGCCGCTCGACACAGGATGATGCGTGATGAGCGCCCTCAGCATCCTTTCCTGCGGCATGGTCAGCGCCGTTGGCCTGAGCGCTCCGGCCAGTTGCGCGGCGATCCGCTGTGCTATCGACAATTTTCAGGAAACCCGTTTCATCGACCAGGGCGGCGAATGGCAGATCGCGGCCAGCGTACCGCTGGAGGAGCCCTGGCGGGGCCGCAGCAAGCTGGTGAAGATGGCCGCCCGGGCCATCGCGGAAAGCCTGGAGACGGTGCCTGGCCTGGATTGTGCCGATACACCACTGCTACTCGGGATCGCCGAACTGGATCGCCCTGGCCGCAGCGATGGCCTGGATAACAGCCTGCTGCACGACATCGAGCGGGAGCTGGGTGTGCAGTTCCACGCGGCGTCCACCCTGATCCCCCGTGGCCGGGTAAGCGCTGCAGTAGCACTGCTCAATGCGCGCCGGCTGATCCACGAAGGCGGCCACCGACATGTACTGATCGCCGGGGTCGACTCGTTTCTCAACGCCACCACCCTGTCTGCCTTCGAGCAGCGCCAACGATTACTCACCAGCCGCCACTCCAATGGCTTCATTCCCGGAGAAGGCGCGGCGGCCGTGGTAGTGGGCGCCCCGGCGCGACAGAACGAAGAGCAGTTGATCTGTATCGGCCTCGGCTTCGGCCTGGAAAAGGCCACGGTGGAAGCCGACGACATTCCGTTGCGTGCCGACGGCCTGACCCAGGCCACCCAGGCCGCATTGAAGGATGCCAAGTGCGCCATGGAGCACATGGATTACCGCCTGGCCGATATCTCCGGTGAACAGTACTACTTCAAGGAAGCGGCCCTGGCACTGAGTCGCACCCTGCGCGTGCTCAAGAACGACTTCGACATCTGGCACCCCGCCGACTGCATCGGCGAATGCGGCGCGGCCATCGGCCCGGCGATGCTCGCCGTAGCCCTGACCGCCTCGCGCAAAGGCTATGGCGAAGGGCCGAACGTCTTCTATCAACTGGGCAACGACGCCGGCGAACGCGCCGTCGCCCTGCTCAGCTATCAACGGGTAGGAGCTGCCTGATGGCCAACGAGGTCTACGCCAACAACCGGGAAATTTCCTGCAAATCGGCCAGCGGCAAATCCATCGCGGCCTTTCCCGATGTCTGTTTTACACCGCCACAGACGCCGCCGATGCCCATGGGCATTCCGATTCCGTACCCGAATACCGGCCTGTCCAGCGACACCACCAAAGGCACCCGCACCATCCGCATCACCCGCAAGGAAGTGATGCTCAAGAACAAGAGCTACTACAAGACCAGCTACGGCGACGAGCCCGGCTGCGCACCGAAGAAAGGCATCCTTACCGGCAAAATCAAGGGCAAGGTGTACTTCACGTCCTGGTCGATGGACGTCAAGTTCGAAGGCAAGAACGTGGTGCGGCATATGGATCTGACGACCCATAACCATGGGTCGATGCCGGGGAATACGCCGCCGTGGATCTATCTGAATCAGATGGCGGTAGACACCAGCCAGGGGCAAGTTTGCAAGGACGAGGAACAAGCCGCCAAGGACAAGTGTGCAGACGCTAAGCCTCGCCCCAAACGCAAGACAGCTAAGGGCAACCTCGTCGCCGACGGGCTTGACTGCGACGACGCCTGCAAGAAGGCCAAGGCCTGTGTACTCAAGCCCAAGAAAGACGACAAGGGTTTCTGCTGCCATCCCGAGACCACGGGCCATCACCTGATCGAGGTGCATTGCTTCTCGGTGACAGGGAAACGTGGCACATCTCTGCCCGGCTTCGAGAAATACAACCAGCATGATGCGCCCTGTGTCTGCGCCTCGCAGTCACGCGCAGACGGCACTCACGGCATTCTGCATGCTGTACAGGGACAGATGGAAGCCGCACATAACGACGGTCCGGTGCTCAAGAGCTGGCCGGGAGCAGGTGCGAAGGTAAAAGCCGGAAGTCTTCAGCGACACCCGGCAGAAGCCAAATGGACTTACAAGAATGCACGGGAAGCTGGGACTCTCGCTCATAAAACAGCCTTTCCACACTGCAATGCCCAGTGCGTCAGTAATCAACTGGACGATTACCACAAGGGTTGCGGCATGAATGACAACACGCCGCTGCGCAGCGATCCGGGCTCGGCCAAACGCTCTTCCGGAACGCTAGACAATGCCCAACAAGCGACCGTCACACAGGCGATCATGAGTCAGAAAGCAACAGCAAGCGGCGCCTCAGCGTTCTAGATTTCAGGAACAACATCTCATGTCGAATGAACTTTCATTTCTATCCGGCTTCATGCAAAACCGCAGTATCGGTCGTGCCATTGCACAGATAGACACGCTAAAGGATCAGGGCTCAACTGCCTCAGTACTACTCAAGTGGGATAGAACTCAAGGCATGTGGTTTTATTTCAATCTCGAATGGCATGCCACGCGTGTGTGTTTCGTTGATCGCCCCGAAATGGCAGTGATTGCCATTGGGCCCGATGGATTTGCCTCCATCAGTACTGCAACAGGGGCCAGCGAAGAAGAAATCGATGCATCTCTGGATGGCCCTTCGCGCCGCGGCCCTATTCGTGACTTGCAGATGATCGCGGGTGTTCCCTACGTTACTGGCATGGGCCGTCAGGTCTATCGCCGAGAGGGTGTCGATAACTGGACACGCCAGGATCACGGGGTAGTGCTACCTCGAGGCGAGATCCAACTGTGTGGATTCAACTCGATCGATGGCCTGAGCGAGGATGCTATCTATGCAGTGGGTTTCAACGGCGAAATCTGGCTGCGCAGCCACAACCAATGGCAACAGCAGGACAGTCCAACCAACCTCGTGCTGCATCGGGTCAGGGTCGTACGTGAAGATCTTATCTATGCCAGTGGCCAGATGGGGACTTTGCTACGCAGTGACGGCACCCACTGGGAGATCATCGAACAGGACATGACCTCTGATGATCTATGGGGGATGGAGTGGTTCAAAGACGAACTGTACCTAGCGTGCGATAGCGGACTCTTCAAGCTCGACAGCAAGGACAGATTGATTGAAGTGGATATGCAGCTTTCGCCCAAGCCCAGCTGTCGACACCTCCACGCCGATGATGGCGTGCTTTGGTCATGTGGGCCCAAGCATGTGACCTGGACAGAAGACGGCCAGAATTGGACTGACGTAACGCCATGATGCACATGTCCCTAGGTGAGACGGTTTCAGTCATCCTCGAACAACATAGTGAAGAAGCCAGTTTTCTCGCAGGCCTGCGCAGCTATGCCGTTGGAGCACCGCATTACGACCTGGAGCACCTAGACGACCTAGACAGGCGTATCGAAGCGCATCTGGATGGGCTACAGATCGCCGGGCTGAAGGCTCTGCATCTGGTGCTTGAACAATTGAGCCTGTATTCCCAAGGCGAAGTGTTCGCCGCGGTGGCACTGGCTCTGCGGCTGAGCAACGACGCCGCACTGAACGACCTTTACCGGCACCTTGAAGAAAATCCCGATGGCGAACCATCCCTTGTCGCCGCCCTGGGCTGGCTCGACTGGCAGCAGATAGCCGCCCTGGTCGAACGTCACCTCAATGCGGCAAACACCCGGCAGCGCCGCATCGCCTTGGCGGCTTGTGGCCTGCACCGCCACGACCCTGGCCCGGCGTTGCTGTCTGCCCTGGGCCACGCTGACCCGAGCGTGCTGGCCTGCGCAGCCCGCACCGCCGGCCAGTTGCGTCGCCGTGACCTGCTGCAGGCATTGCGCACCCACCGTCTGCACGGTGATGACAGCGTGCGCTTCTGGATCAACTGGGCCAGCGCACAGATGGGCGACCAGGAAGCCCTCGGTACCCTGCGTCTGTTTGCCGAACAACCCGGTGCCTTTCGCCAGCCGGCACTGGAAGTGCTGCTTGCCTGGCAGCCACGCGAAGTCAGCATCGCCTGGCTACGCGGCCTGATGCAGAGCCCGGAACATCGGCGCATGGTCATTCAGGCTCTTGGGCTGTTCGGTGATCCGCAGACCATCCCCTGGCTGATCCGGCAGATGCACGAGCTGCCCTTCGCTCGCGTCGCCGCTAAAGCCTTCACGCTGATCAGCGGAGCCGACCTCGCGGAACTCGACCTTGAGTTGAGCGTCTATCCCGACTACGACAGCGGCCCGAATGACGACCCGGATGACCCCCATGTGGATATGGATCCGGATACCGACCTGCCCTGGCCCGATCCGCACAAGGTCGAGCACTGGTGGCAAGGCAGACAGCACAGCCTGCAAACGGGCGTGGGTCATCTGTTAGGGCAGCCGTTCAGCGAGCAGCAATGCCTGGCAGTACTGCACAGCGGCATGCAACGCCAACGGTTGGCTGCGGCCTGCCTGCTGGCCCGTTACCGGCCGGCCAGTGCGCTGTTTCCAACGGATGCACCAGCACACCGGCAGAAGCAATTGCTCAATCACTGATCAGCAGGCAAATCGACGGCACAAGGAGAGTGCGAACATGCTCAAACAATTCCCGCAGCACCCCTCGCTATACTCCATGACCTATTCATGGATCGAGCGCGTTGATCGCACTCAATCAGGCCAACGGCCGGCATGAACACCCATCAGAACGCAACCCGCTGGATGCTGGTATTGCTGGGACTACTGCTGCAGGGACAGGCCATGGCATTCACCCAACCGCTGTATCTGTTTTCCGAAGTAGAGGGCATCGTTCTGCTCGACGGGCAGCCGGTCGAAGGCGCCGAGGTGGAGCGGATTTGCCACTGGAAGGACGATTTGAAAACGGAGCGCACGCTGACCGACGCCTCCGGGCGTTATCACTTTCCCGAGATCACAGCCAAATCCCTTTTGTGGTCACTCCTGCCCCACGAACCAGTGGTCTTTCAAACACTACGCATACACCACCAAGGCAAGGTGCACAAAGGCTGGGTCTTTACCAAGCACAACTACGACAACCTGGGTGAAGTGAAGGATCGCCGATTGAAATTTTCCTGCGACCTGAACACCGAGCCTATCGCCCACCGTGAAACGGAAATCTTTGGAATCTGCATCCTGCAGGGTTCGGGGTCAGAAGAACACACTGATTGAGCTCAATTAAAACGCCAGATGCAGATTGCATCTCCACTGATAATTTTGCCTGTAAGCAAACAAGAGGGAAGTGACTGTGTACCGTAGCCTTTCGTGCTGTGCAGTGCTTTTAATCGGACTATTAACACAGGGGCAAGCCATGGCTTTTTCCAAAACGCTTTATCTGTTTTCCGAGGTCGAGGGCACCGTATTGCTCAACGGCCAGCCTGTAGAAGGCGTCGAGGTCGAACAGCAGTATCACTGGCGCTGGAAAGACGAACGCGGAACCAAGAAAACCATTACGGATAAATCAGGACGTTTTCATTTCTCAAAAATAACCGGAAAGTCGATGACTGCAGGCCTGCTACCCCACGAGCCCGTGATTATTCAAAACATCATTTTCCGCTATGAAGGCAAGGAATACGAAGGCTGGTATCAAAGCAAGCGGAACTACGAGGATCTAGGTGAGTTAGGCGGAAAGCCGTTGCGCCTCAGGTGCGAACTAACCGACAAACCCGGGCCTCATCCGGAAAGCAACAGCTACGGTATCTGTACGTCGGACTAACTCAGCTAAAAGGGAAAAAGGATGAACCCCCTATCACCTAAGTACGCAGCACTATTTGCCAGCAACGTTTACGACGCTCAGGATATGAACCCTTCCGCCGTTGCCAAAGGCGCATCAATCAACGGCCTAGGCAACCTTTTCGATATTGAGTCCGCAGTACTATCTTCCGCCACTAGCGGTGCAATTTTCAAAACCCGAACCGGTTTTGCTTACGCAGCCAATGGCGTTGGTGGAAGGCAAGGCGAGGTGCTTCTGGCGTTTCGCGGGACTGACATCATTGCCGACTGGGTGACGGATGCAAATGCTGGCCTGCAGCGTGGCCCTAGCACTTGGCCTGTACACGCGGGCTTCAATGAGACGTTCAAATCTCTGCGTGCCGACATCGATACCTTCATGCGCGGCCGTAATCCCAGTACCGTACATTGCGTAGGCCATAGCCTGGGCGGCGCACTTGCGACGCTAGCGGCCGACCACCTGAGCGAACTAGGCGTCGCCGGTATCAAGCTCTATACCTTTGGCTCCCCACGAGTCGGGATCTCCGGTTTCGCACGCAACGTCAGCAATAAACTGGGCGCAAACAATATTCATCGTGTGTACCACACTGCTGATCCGGTAAGCATGGTTCCCATCTTTCCCTTCAGCCATGTACCCGTCGATGGCAATGTTTGCATGCTTCCCTGGAATGGGGCCCTGCTCAATGGCTCTGCCCATAAGATGGATAACTACATGACGTCCATCGGCGACTCGGCCTGGGCCGGCCTGTACCGCAACCCGGAGCCGCCGCTCGCTCGCGATATCGATATCTGGCTGGAAAGTGCCAGCTACGGCGGCACGATGCATTCCGCCACTACGTTGTGGATGATTTCCAGAGCCATGCAGTATCTGTTGAAAAAGGCCGCCAACGTGGTGATAGGCAGCGTCATCACCACGGGAATGACGATTCTGGATCAGATCGCCGGCATTCTCGTGCAGGGTGCTCAGGTCTGTAAGGACATCAGCGATTCGCTGCGCAACCTGATCGCCAAGATTTTCAACTTTCTGGGGCGTGCCATACCGTCTACGGCGGATATCACCACGGCGTTCCTGCGTTGGGTGCTGGATCTGCTGGCCAGAACGGTGGTCAATATGGCCCGCCAGGCCATGCAACTGGTCTTCCGCGCCTGAGGCAACGAAGAAACGCGGCGCTGCACAGGCGCCGCAGTTCCCTCACAGATCGCTTTC
This sequence comes from Phytopseudomonas daroniae, assembly GCF_004327275.1. NCBI lineage: Bacteria > Pseudomonadati > Pseudomonadota > Gammaproteobacteria > Pseudomonadales > Pseudomonadaceae > Phytopseudomonas > Phytopseudomonas daroniae. The sequence continues at coordinate 501,321 of NZ_QJUJ01000004.1, read as the reverse complement.
CTCGACCATCCGCGCGCTGCTGGCATCCAGCGCATAGGCCGCATCGGCCAGATCGTTGCTGACCGGTTCGATCTTCAGCGTGCCGTTGACCCAGAGTGGTTCGTAGATATCGGCCAGGGCAATGCCCTTGGGATAGCGCACCAGTACCAACTGGTTGGGCGGTGGTGGTGGTACGTGGATGCAAGCGCCAGGATATGGCACCAGGAAGAACAACGTGCTGCGCCCGGCGTTATCGGTTTCCAGCGGTACTGGATAACCGCCGAGACGGATCTGTTTGCCGTCCATGGCCGGTACTGTCTTGGCCGAATACATGACCGCGGGCAGACCCTTTTCCTGCTGCTTGAGACCACCCTTGCTATCGAAGCTGCCAGCCGCTTCCGGGCCGTCGTGGGTGATCTCCGGCATCTGCTCCAGCGCGCGCTGATCCTCTTCGGGCATCAGCTCCAACCAGTCGGTTTCCGGTAGTTCGGCGCGGGCGATGCCGCAGATCAACAGCAGAACAAGGAGCAGGGAACGCATCGACGGAACTCATGGTGGTAATGGCCAACGGGGAGCAGCCAGTCGTCGATGCGTCCAGCTACCGGTTCAACTCTTCTTGGTGATCACGCCATAGATCACCAGCAGGATGATCGCACCAACCACCGCACCGATGAAACCAGCACCTTCACCTGCTCTGTAGATGCCCAGTGCCTGGCCACCGTAGGTCGCGGCGATGGAGCCACCAATACCCAGGAGGATGGTCATGATCCAGCCCATGCTGTCATTACCAGGCTTGAGAAAACGGGCGATCAAACCCACGATCAGGCCGATTAAGATAGTGCCGATAATACCCATGACGCCCTCCTGAATAGAAAAAAGGCGCCGCACGAATACGGCGCCTTTTATCAGACGCGATCAGCGCTGGAGAGGTTCAACCTCCGAGTCGCCCAAACTCAGGATGCGTCGATCAGCACGCGTACCTGGGCAATGCGGCTATCGAGAGTCGCACGATCGGCGCAGCGCAGTGTGGCATGGCCAACCTTGCGCCCGGCCTTGAAGGCCTTGCCGTAGTGATGCAGGTGGCAGTCGTCGATAGCGGCCACTTTATCCACAGCGGGTACGCTGCCGATGAAGTTGAGCATGGCGCTTTCGCCCACCTTGGCGGTCGAGCCCAGCGGCAGGCCGGCAACGGCACGCAGATGGTTCTCGAACTGGCTGCACTCGGCGCCTTCGATGGTCCAGTGACCGGAGTTGTGCACCCGTGGGGCGATCTCGTTGGCCTTGAGGCCACCGTCCACTTCGAAGAACTCGAAGGCCATGACGCCGACATAGTCGAGCTGGCTCAGCACCCGGCCGACATAATCCTCGGCCAGCGCCTGCAGCGGATGATTGGTGCTGGCAACGGACAGGCTGAGAATGCCGCTGTCGTGGGTGTTGTGCACCAAGGGATAGAAGCGTGTTTCGCCATCACGGCCACGCACCGCCACCAGCGACACTTCGCCGGTAAAGGGCACGAAACCTTCGAGGATGCACGGCACGCTACCCAGCTCGGCGAAAGCGCCGGTGACGTCTTCCGGCTTGCGCAGCACCTTCTGGCCCTTGCCGTCATAACCCAGGGTGCGGGTCTTCATCACGGCCGGCAGGCCAATGTTCGCGGCTGCCGCATCGAGATCGGCCTGGGACTGGATGTCGGCGAATTCCGGCGTGGGGATACCCAGCTCACGGAACATCGACTTCTCGAACCAGCGATCACGGGCGATGCGCAGCGACTCGGCGCCTGGATACACCGGCACGAACTGGGATAGGAAGGCGACGGTTTCAGCCGGCACGCTTTCGAACTCGAAGGTCACCAGGTCGACCTCGTCGGCCAGTTGGCGCAGGTGATCCTGATCGCCGTAATCGGCGCGGATGTGTTCGCCCAGCGCTTGCGCACAGGCATCCGGCGCAGGGTCGAGAAACGCGAAATTCATGCCCAGCGGTGTACCCGCCAGCGCCAGCATGCGACCGAGCTGACCGCCCCCGATTACGCCGATCTTCATTACTGCGCCCTCGGATCCGGGTTGTCCAGCACGGTATTGGTCTGCTCGTCGCGGAACTGCTTGAGCGCCGCGTGGAACTGCGGGTGCTGATGACCGAGGATGCTTGCCGCCAGCAGCGCGGCATTGATGGCGCCAGCACGGCCAATGGCCAGGGTAGCGACCGGCACGCCTGCAGGCATCTGCACGATGGACAGCAGTGAGTCGACGCCCGACAGCATGGACGACTGCACCGGCACGCCGAGTACCGGCAGGTGGGTCTTGGCGGCGCACATGCCCGGCAAGTGGGCAGCGCCACCCGCACCGGCGATGATCACCTGGATGCCACGGCCTTCGGCTTCTTCGGCGTACTGGAACAGCAGATCCGGGGTGCGGTGGGCGGAAACCACCTTCACTTCGTTGGGAATGCCTAATTTATCCAGCATCTCGACGGTATGGCTCAGGGTGCTCCAATCGGACTTGGAACCCATGATCACGCCAACCAGTGCGCTCATCGTCGTGCCTCTCTCGTCTCGGGCGCCTGGCGCCACGGCAGAAACAACAAACCACGCGGAAGGCGTGGTTTGCGGAAACCGGCAATTATACTGCAGTCGTGCGCAAATCGATAATCGGCCGCTCGTCGGAAGCCAGTGCGATAACGGCGACTATTGTCCTGAAGCAATGCGTGGCGTGGCAGACCTTCCATACTGAGGCTCTCCATCAAAGAGGATCGCGCCATGCAACAGACCATGAAAGCAGCCGTCGTGCATGCCTTCGGCGAGGCTCTGCGGCTCGAAGAGGTAAAGGTTCCACTGCCCGGCCCCGGGCAGATACTGGTGAAGATCGAGGCGGCCGGTGTCTGCCATACGGATCTGCACGCCGCCGACGGCGACTGGCCGGTCAAACCCAGCCTGCCGTTCATTCCCGGCCATGAGGGTGTCGGTTACGTCGCCGCCGTGGGCAGTGGCGTAACCCGGGTCAAGGAGGGCGACCGCGTCGGCGTGCCCTGGCTGTACACCGCTTGCGGCTGTTGCGAACACTGCCTCACCGGCTGGGAAACACTTTGCGCCGATCAGCAGAACACGGGCTATTCGGTGAACGGTAGCTACGCCGAGTACGTGCTGGCCGACCCCAACTATGTCGGCATCCTGCCGAAGAATGTCGAATTCGCCGAGATCGCGCCGATCCTCTGCGCAGGCGTCACCGTATACAAGGGTCTGAAAGTCACTGGCGCGCGTCCCGGTCAGTGGGTGGCCATTTCGGGTATAGGCGGCCTCGGCCACGTCGCGGTGCAGTACGCCCGCGCCATGGGTTTGCATGTCGTCGCCATCGATGTGGATGACACCAAACTGGCGCTGGCAAAGAAACTCGGCGCCAGCCTGACCATCAATGCCCGCCATGAAGATCCGGCCATGGTCGTGCAACGCGACATCGGCGGCGCCCACGGCGTGCTGGTCACGGCGGTGTCGAACAGCGCCTTCGGCCAGGCCATCGGCATGGCGCGTCGCGGTGGTACGGTCGCGCTGGTAGGGCTGCCGCCAGGCGATTTTCCGACGCCGATATTCGATGTGGTGCTCAAGGCCATCAGCATTACCGGCTCCATCGTCGGCACTCGCGCCGATCTGCAGGAAGCCCTGGACTTCGCTGGCGAGGGGCTGGTCAAGGCGACCATCCACAGCGACACGCTGGATAACGTCAACGGCATCCTCGAGCAGATGCGCGCCGGGAATATAGAGGGGCGTGTGGTGATGCAATTCTGAGAGCGAGAACCGGCAGCGGGGAACGGAGTCACATCGGCCGCTGTCGGACACCTCTAGAATTCTCGCTACATCCATCAAAAGGACTACGCCATGACACGGCTGTCGCTGCTTATCGCCTCCGTTTTCCTGACTGCTAACGCCAGCGCCCTGGAGCTGGCCAAATATCCCAAGGTCTTCACCACCGGCAAAGGCGTTAGCGTTATCGTCGCGCCCAGCAGCGATGAGGGCCAGGCGCTGGTGCAAGTCCGCGGCATCAACAACCCACTGGACGAGGTGGTGCTGCTGACCGATGTGAAACAACGCGGTCAACAGGAAAGCGACTACGCCACCACCCTCGACGGCAGCGCCTATGTCCTGCTCGGCCAGCGCCAATCCTGGGGCGGTGAGTCCTATCAGCTGTACCTGCCCGGCAACCGGGAACCGCTGTACCTGGGCTTCGACGAGCAAGCCAGCAAGGCCGTCAAGCCCACCGAACTGCTCGCCCTCTACGAAAAACAGAAGAAGGATGGTGTGCAGGACACCCTCGCTCGCTTCGATCACGACAAGCGTCAGCAGTATCACGTCGAGCGCCTGCAGCAGATGGACGCGGAGGCCTCCGCCAGTTGCGGTAGCCCTGTGAAGACCGAGGTGGACTGGAAAGGCCTCGACGAGCAACTGCTGAAGGAGCTGAGCATCTCGGGCTTCTGTGGCGAAGTGGTGAATCAGCTCGGCAACCTGTGCAGCAGCTCCTCCGAGTTCAAGAAGCAGGCCGCCAAACTCAATACCGTACAGTGCAGCTTCGGCTCTGAAATGAAGGTTCGCGAGCAGGACGGCCGCATCGTCTTCACCACCGAGCGCGGGGCCGCTAATCAGGGCGACTTCATCAACGCCTTCCTGCGCAATCGCTGAGTTCAGAAAAACGGGCGGCCAACGCGGCCGCCCGCCCCTCCGCATTCGGAATCCCGAACGCAAAGCTGTCGAAAAACCGAACAACCGAATCCCAAGCGTCTTTCGACAGCTCGCCATAAAAATAAATATGTATATTTATCAAACATTTAGGCATCGACTAGGTATGGACATCTGCCTGGCACACATCCTGCTCCTTATCTGCCCAGGAATGCGATAGCTCTTCCACATAGAGGCACGTACCACGCTGTACGGCTTCGATAACAACAACACCGAGGAATCGACCGATGCGTATTGTCCCCCGCGTACTGGCTGTAGCCATTACCGCCGCCCTGATGTCCACCCCGGCACTCGCCGCCGAACTTACCGGTACTCTGAAGAAGATCAAGGATTCGGGCACCATCACCCTGGGTCACCGCGACTCGTCCATCCCCTTCTCGTATTTCGGCGACACCTCCAAGCAGCCGGTTGGCTATTCCCATGACCTGCAGCTCAAAGTGGTCGAAGAGCTGAAGAAGGAACTGGAGCTGCCCGATCTGAAGGTGCGCTACAACCTGGTAACCTCGCAGACCCGTATTCCACTGGTGCAGAACGGTACCGTGGATCTGGAGTGTGGCTCCACCACCAACAACGTCGAGCGTCAGCGTCAGGTCGATTTCTCCGTCGGCATCTTCGAAGTCGGCACCCGCCTGCTGGCCAAGAAAAGCGGCAGCGTGAACGATTTCGACGACCTCAAAGGCAAGAACGTGGTGACCACCGCCGGTACCACTTCCGAGCGCCTGCTCAAGTCCATGAACGCCGAGAAGAAAATGGGCATGAACGTGATTTCCGCCAAGGATCACGGCGAGTCCTTCCTGATGCTCGAATCCAACCGCGCCGTGGCCTTCATGATGGACGACGCCCTGCTGGCAGGCGAAATGGCCAAGGCCAAGAAGCCGGATGACTGGCACGTGGTCGGTACCCCGCAATCCTTCGAAATCTACGGCTGCATGGTTCGTAAAGGCGACGAAAGCTTCAAGAAGGTGGTCGACAAGGCCATCAGCGCGACTTTCGCATCCGGCGAGATCAACGACATCTACAACAAGTGGTTCCAGCAGCCGGTACCGCCAAAAGGCCTGAACCTCAATTTCCCCATGAGCGACGAGCTGAAAAAGCTGATCGCCGAACCGACCGACAAGTCTGCAGAGCAGATCTAACGGTGTAATGCCGCGCCCCTTTCACGAGAAGGGGCGTGCGCGGGGGAAGGGGAAGCCTGCGGCTTCCCCACCTAATTTCTGACGAAGCCAACGCTCATCCGCCCACGCGGATGCGGGTGACTGTTGCCCGGCAACCGGCTTCGCCGCATGACTCCACCTGAGGGGAAACCCGCATGAACTACAACTGGGACTGGGGCATATTCTTCAAGTCCACCGGCATTGGCAGCGAACTCTACCTGGACTGGTTCATCACCGGTCTGGGCTGGACCATCGCCATCGCGCTGGTCGGCTGGCTGATCGCCCTGTCACTCGGCTCGTTGCTCGGTGTGATGCGCACCATGCCGAACCGCCTGATCTCCGGCATCGCCACGGCGTACGTGGAAGTCTTCCGTAACGTGCCGCTGCTGGTGCAGCTGTTCCTCTGGTACTTCCTGGTGCCGGATCTGCTGCCCGAACCTCTGGAGCTGTGGTTCAAGCAGGATCTCAACCCTGCCACCTCGGCTTACCTGAGCGTGGTCGTGTGTCTGGGCCTGTTCACCGCTGCCCGCGTCTGCGAACAGGTACGCACCGGCATCCAGGCGCTGCCCGCCGGCCAGACCGCCGCCGCCTACGCCATGGGTTTCCGCCTGCCGCAGATCTACAGCAACGTGCTGCTGCCCCAGGCTTACCGGATCATCATTCCGCCACTGACCAGCGAATTCCTGAACATCTTCAAGAACTCCTCGGTGGCTTCGTTGATCGGCCTCATGGAACTGCTCGCGCAGACCAAACAGACCGCCGAATTCAGCGCCAACCTGTTCGAAGCCTTCACCCTGGCAACGCTGATCTACTTCACCCTGAACATGAGCCTGATGATGATCATGCGTGTGGTCGAGCGTAAGGTCGCCGTGCCGGGCCTGATTTCCGTGGGAGGTAAATGATGGACTTCAGTCAGATCATCCCTGCCCTGCCGGGTCTCTGGGAAGGCATGGCCATGACCCTGCAGCTGATGGTCATGGGCGTTATCGGTGGCGTGGTGCTGGGCACCCTGCTGGCCCTCATGCGCCTGTCGAGCAACGTGCTGCTGTCGAAGCTGGCCGCGGCCTACGTCAACTACTTCCGCTCGATCCCGCTGCTGCTGGTGATCACCTGGTTCTACTTCGCGGTGCCGTTCATCCTGCGCTGGATCACTGGCGAAGACACACCGGTGGGCGCGTTCGCCTCCTGCCTGGTGGCCTTCATCATGTTCGAGGCGGCGTATTTCTGCGAAATCGTCCGCGCCGGCATCCAGGCCATTCCCAAAGGCCAGATGGGCGCCGCTCAGGCACTGGGCATGACCTACGGTCAGACCATGCGCCTGATCATCCTGCCCCAGGCGTTCCGCAAAATGACCCCGCTGCTGCTGCAGCAGAGCATCATCCTGTTCCAGGACACCTCGCTGGTGTACACCGTCGGCCTGATGGACTTCCTCAATGCCGCCCGCTCGCGCGGTGACATTCTTGGCCAGCCCCACGAGTTCCTGATATTCGCCGGTCTGGTCTACTTCACCATCAGCTTCGCTGCCTCGCAGCTGGTCAAGCTCCTGCAAAAAAGGTTAGCCGTATGATTTCCATCAAGAACGTCAACAAGTGGTATGGGGACTTCCAGGTGCTGACCGACTGCACCACGGACGTCAAGAAGGGCGAAGTGGTCGTGGTCTGCGGGCCGTCCGGCTCGGGCAAGTCCACCCTGATCAAATGCGTCAACGCCCTGGAGCCGTTCCAGAAGGGCGACATCACGGTCGATGGCACTTCCATCGCCGACAAGAAGACCAACCTGCCCAAGCTGCGCTCGCGGGTCGGCATGGTATTCCAGCACTTCGAGCTGTTCCCGCACCTGACCATCACCGAAAACCTGACCATCGCGCAGATCAAGGTACTGGGCCGCAGCAAGGAAGAGGCCAAGCAGAAAGGCCTGGCCCTGCTCGACCGCGTCGGCCTCAAGGAACACGCGCACAAGCATCCGGGACAGCTGTCCGGCGGTCAGCAGCAGCGTGTAGCCATCGCCCGTGCCCTGGCGATGGATCCGGTGGTGATGCTGTTCGACGAGCCGACTTCGGCACTCGACCCGGAAATGGTCAACGAGGTGCTCGACGTGATGGTGCAACTGGCCCACGAAGGCATGACCATGATGTGCGTGACCCACGAGATGGGTTTCGCCCGCAAGGTCGCTGATCGAGTGATCTTCATGGACGCCGGCCAGATCGTCGAAGACTGCCCGAAGGAAGAGTTCTTCGGTGACGTGAGCGCGCGCTCCGAACGCGCCCAGCAGTTCCTCGCCAAGATCCTGCAGCACTGATGCAACCCTGTAGGAGCGGTGGGGGCGCCTAGCCTTGCTGGCGATAGCGATGGCAAGGTTCATGGCGGTATCACACCGAAACCCGCATCGCTGGCAAGCCAGCTCCTACAGTCCGCAGGATGGCGACATCCATATTGCGCAACGGGTATAGCGGGTTCAATCCCAGCGAAGCCCCACGAACACCTCGCCGCCCCACAACTGGCCAGCCCCGGAGGACTGTGATGCAATGCGCTCCCGCCAGTCTTCGTGTGGTGTCGCCCGCCTTGTCCGCCAAACCGCGCTACGCCCGTCACCTGCTGCTGACCCTGCTGATGCTGATTCTGGTCGCCGCTTGCGGCTACGCCGGTTATTACCTCAGCGAAAAGACCGGCATCCGAAACCTGATCGAGAGCGGCGAACGCCAGCTCGAGCTCAACGCCCGGGCGGTGGAAAGCGAAATCAACAAGTACACCTACCTGCCCAGCCTGCTGGAGCTCGAATCCAACGTCAGCCGTCTGCTGCTGACGCCCGACGCCTACCGTCGCCAACGCGTCAACGATTACCTCGAAGGCCTCAACCGGCGCAGCGGCAGTCTGGCCATCTACGTGATGGACACCGATGGGCGCGTACTCGCCACCAGCAACTGGCGCCAGCCCGATAGTTACCTGGGTGAAGACCTGTCTTTCCGTGCCTATTTCCAGGATGCGCTGCAAGGCGAGCAGGGGCGCTTCTATGGTATCGGCAGCACCACTGGCGAGCCCGGCTATTACCTGTCCCACGGCCTCAAGGCCAATGGCCGAATCATAGGCGTGGCGGTGGTCAAGGTACGTCTCGACCCACTGGAGCAGCGCTGGCAGCGGGCACGCCTGGAAGCCTACGTCAGCGACGAGAACGGCATCATCATTCTCTCCAGCGACCCGGCCCGGCGCCTCAAGGCCGTACGCCCGCTGAACGCCGATATCAAGGAGCGCCTGGCGCGCAGCCTGCAGTATCACTGGTCGGCGCTCGACGAACTGATCCCGCTGGCGCGCACCCCCGTGGATACCGATGTCGAGCAGGTCAGCTTCGCCGCTACCGGCGAGCAGAAGGTCAGTGAAGCGATCAACTACCTGTCGCAAAGTCGCCCACTGGAAGACACGCCCTGGCACCTGACCCTGCTCAGCCCGCTGCAGGATCTGCGCCGCGAGGCGATCAGCCACGGCATGCTGGCGGCTGTCGCCTTCGCCCTGCTGGCCTTCCTGCTGATCGCCTGGAATGAGCGCCGCAAGGTAATCGCCACCCGCCTCGCCGCCCGTGAAGCGCTGCAGCAGGCCAACAGCGAGCTGGAACGCAAGATTACCGAACGCACCGCCGATCTGCGCGCCAGCAACGACCGCCTCAAGGCGCAGATCCGCGAACGGCGGCAGGCCGAGAACACCCTGCGCCTGGCCCAGGACGAACTGGTGCAGGCCGGCAAGCTGGCGGTTATCGGGCAGATGTCCACCAGCATCGCCCATGAGCTCAACCAGCCGCTGGCCGCGCTGCGCACCCTGTCCGGCAACACCGTGCGCTTTCTCTCCCGGGGCTCGTACGACGTGGCCACCACCAACCTGCAGACCATCAACGAGCTGGTCGACCGCATGGGCAAGATCACCGGCAGCCTGCGTGCCTTCGCGCGGCGCTCCAACGACGGCGGCGAAGCCAGCCTGAGCAAAGCCGTGGAAGCCGCACTGCAGGTGGTACAGCCGCGCCTGGAGCGCACCCCGCTGAACATTCACCACCAGTTCGACGACGCACGCCTGGCGATCAACCAGACCCGCCTGGAACAGATTCTCGTCAACCTGATCGCCAACGCCGCCGATGCCATGAGCACCCAGGCGGATCGCCACTTGTGGCTGCAGGGTAGCGCCGATGGTGATCGCTATCGCCTGCGTGTGCTCGACAACGGTCCCGGCATAGCCCCGGCGGATCGCACGCATCTATTCGAACCCTTCTTCACCACCAAGCCCGGCGAGCAGGGCCTGGGGCTTGGCCTGACGCTATCGGCCAGCCTCGCGGCAGCCGCTGGCGGCAGCCTCAGCGCCGATCATCCGCCCCAGGGCGGCACCGCTTTCGAACTCAACCTGCCTCAGGTTGCCGCTGTCATGGAGACACCCGATGAATGACGACCTCACCGTGCTGATCGTCGAAGACGACCCCCACGTGCTGCTCGGCTGCCAGCAGGCCCTGGCCCTGGAAGATATCGCCAGCGAGGGCGTCGGCAGCGCCGAACAGGCCCTGCAACGCATCGACGCGGACTTCGCCGGCATCGTCATCAGCGACATCCGCCTGCCGGGCATGGATGGCCTGAAACTGCTGGATGAGCTCAAGCGTCGCGACCCGGCGTTGCCCGTCGTGCTGATCACCGGCCACGGCGATATCGGCATGGCAGTGGGCGCGATGCACGACGGCGCCTACGACTTCATGGAGAAACCCTTCTCCCCCGAGCGCCTGGTCGATGTCACCCGCCGCGCACTGGAACAACGCAGCCTGGCCCGCGAAGTGTCGTCGCTGCGCCGTCAATTGGCCGGCAAGCAGGCCCTGGAGCATCGGCTGATCGGTCGCTCGCCGGCCATGCAACAGTTGCGCGAACTGATCGCCAACGTCGCCGACACCTCGGCCAACGTGCTGATCGAAGGCGAAACCGGCACGGGCAAGGAACTGGTCGCGCGTTGCCTGCACGACTTCAGCCGTCGGCAGAACAAGGCCTTCGTCGCGCTGAACTGCGGCGGCCTGCCGGAAAACCTGTTCGAGAGCGAAATCTTCGGTCACGAGGCCCACGCCTTCACCGGTGCCGGCAAACGACGCATCGGCAAGATCGAACATGCCAACGGCGGCAGCCTGTTTCTCGACGAGATCGAGAGCATGCCGCTGAACCTGCAGATCAAGCTGTTGCGCGTACTGCAGGAACACAGCCTGGAACGCCTCGGCTCGAACCAGCCGGTGCAGGTCGACTGCCGGGTGATCGCCGCCACCAAGGCGGATCTCGATGAAGCCGGCAAGAACGGCCACTTCCGTAGCGACCTGTACTACCGCCTCAACGTGGTCACCCTGGAGTTGCCGCCACTGCGCGAACGCCGCGAAGATATCGCCCTGCTGTTCGAACACTTCCTGCAGCTCTCCGCCCTGCGCTTCGACCGCGCCGCCCCCGAACTGGATCGCCATACCCTGGCGGCGCTCATGGCCCATGATTGGCCGGGCAACGTGCGCGAACTGCGCAACGTCGCCGAACGCTTCGCCCTCGGCCTGCCGGCCTTCAAGAAAAGCGGTAACAACGACGGCGCCGCGCCGAGCTTCGCCGAGGCGGTGGAAGCCTTCGAACGCAACCTGCTGGTCGACGCACTCGAACAGCACACCGGCAACCTCAGCCAGGCCGCCCAGGCCTTGGGCATGGCCAAGACCACACTGTTCGACAAGGTCAAGAAGTACGGGCTTTAAGCTGCAAGCTGCAAGCTGCAAGCTGCAAGCTGCAAGCTAGCATGGCGTGCGCCTCAAGATCGCGATCAAGCTTTTGCTCTTACTTGAGGCTTGTGGCTTGCAGCTTGAAGCTGCTCTACCGCCCCACGCCGCCTTCGAGCTTGCGCCAGAGCAGGCGCACCGCTGCCTTGCGCGACATGCTCCAGCGATACAGACGGATCTCCAGCGGTATGAACCAGTGTTCCTTGCCGCACACCACCAGTTCGCCGCGAGCCAGCTCGGCGTTCATCGACAGCCGTGGCACCCAGGCCACGCCCAGGCCTTGCAGGGCCATGGCCTTGAGGCTGTCGGCCATGGCCGTCTCGTGCACGGTGGTGGAACGCAGCGCGCGCTGGCGTAGCAACAGGTTCACCGAGCGGCCAAGAAAGGTGCCGGCGCTGTAGGCCAGCAGCGGCACGCTCTGCCCCGCGTCCAGGTCATGAAGCGGCGCGCCGTGCTCGTCCACCGCACACACCGGCAGCATTTCGCTGCGCCCCAGATACAGCGAGGGAAACAGATCCGGCGCCAGTTGCACGGCGGCGTCCTGGTCGTGGTAGGCGAGAATCAGGTCACAGGTGCCTTCACGCAGGGAATGCACGGCTTCCCCGACGTTGGTGGCCACCAGCCGGGTGGTCAATGGCAGGCCATCGCGCCGCAAGCGGGCGATCCACTCGGGGAAGAAGCTGAAGACCAGGGAATGTGCCGCGGCAATCTGCAAGGCCTCGCCCTGCTGCCCCTCCAGGTGATGCAGATGGCGCACCACTTCACCCAACTGTTCGACCAGGCTGCGTGCGGTCAGCAGGAACAGCTGGCCGGACTCGGTCAATTCCACCGGTGTGCGCGAGCGGTTGACCAGGGTCAGACCCAGTACTGCTTCAAGGCTACGAATGCGCCGGCTGAACGCTGGCTGGGTGACGAAGCGTTTTTGCGCTGCCTGGGAAAAGCTGCGTGTGGAGGCCAGGGTGACAAAGTCTTCCAGCCATTTGGTTTCCAGGTTCACGGGGCATCCTCTACTCGCAAGCGCCACGCACACGTTTGGTGCAGCCAGGCGGTCACATCTACATTATGCCGATTACGCATAGGACAGCAAGCAACAGCATTGGCCAGCATTAGGTCAAAGTCCTTATTCTAAAGGCCATCGCGGTATCTTCCGCGCCTTTATGAGAATCGAGACATCATGTCCGCTGCTGCATTGTTTCGCGTCGAGAAAGACCTGCTCGGTACCCTCGAAGTCCCCGCCGAGGCCTACTACGGCATCCAGACCCTGCGTGCGCTGAACAACTTCCGCCTGTCCGGCGTGCCGCTGGCCCACTACCCGAAACTGGTCGTGGCTCTGGCCATGGTCAAGCAGGCCGCAGCCGACGCGAACCGCGAACTGGGCCACCTGCCCGCCACCAAGCATGCAGCGATCAGCGAAGCCTGCGCACGCATCATTCGCGGCGACTTCCACGACCAGTTCGTGGTCGACATGATCCAGGGCGGCGCTGGCACCTCGACCAACATGAACGCCAACGAGGTGATCGCCAACATCGCCCTGGAAGCCATGGGCCATGCCAAAGGTGAATACAAGCACCTGCACCCGAACAACGACGTGAACATGGCGCAGTCGACCAACGACGCCTACCCCACCGCCATTCGCCTGGGCCTGCTGCTGGGCCATGACACCCTGCTGGCCAGCCTGGACAGCCTGATCCAGTCCTTCGCCGCCAAAGGTGAAGAATTCAGCCACGTACTGAAGATGGGCCGCACCCAGCTGCAGGACGCCGTACCGATGACCCTTGGCCAGGAGTTCCGCGCCTTCGCCACCACCCTGGGTGAAGACCTGGCGCGCCTGCGCAGCCTGGCGCCGGAGCTGCTCACCGAAGTGAACCTGGGCGGCACCGCCATCGGTACCGGCATCAACGCCGATCCTGGCTACCAGTACCTGGCCGTGCAGCGCCTGGCGCTGATCAGCGGCCAGCCGCTGGTGCCGGCCGCCGACCTGATCGAAGCCACCTCCGACATGGGCGCCTTCGTGCTGTTCTCCGGCATGCTCAAGCGCACTGCGGTCAAGCTGTCGAAGATCTGCAACGATCTGCGCCTGCTCTCCAGCGGTCCGCGCACCGGCATCAACGAGATCAACCTGCCGGCGCGTCAGCCAGGCAGCTCGATCATGCCCGGCAAGGTCAACCCGGTGATCCCGGAAGCGGTCAACCAGGTGGCTTTCGAAATCATCGGCAACGATCTGGCACTGACCATGGCGGCCGAAGGGGGCCAGTTGCAATTGAACGTGATGGAGCCGCTGATCGCTTACAAGATCTTCGACTCGATCCGCCTGCTGCAACGTGCCATGGACATGCTGCGCGAGCATTGCATCAACGGCATCACCGCCAACGAAGCCCACTGCCGCGCCCTGATGGAGAACTCCATCGGCCTGATCACTGCGCTCAACCCCTACATCGGTTACGAGAACTCCACCCGTATCGCCAAGGAAGCCCTGGTCAGCGGCCGCGGCGTGCTGGAACTGGTACGCGAGGAGCAACTGCTGGATGACACCACCCTGGCCGAGATTCTGCGCCCGGAAAACATGATCGCTCCGCATCAGCTCAAGCCGCTGACGCCACCGGCCAAAGAGGCGGTTGAGCTGCAACGTTAAGCGCCTGTGGCAATCCGAAGCCCCATACCGGTTCACCGTATGGGGCTTCGCTCTTTCAGGACACGTTGCCGTTTGCGCGCCAGCGCGATACAACGGCAGCAGCCCAACAAAGAGAAGTCCCCTCATGACCGTCAAAGCCGCATGGTTCGTCTGTTTGCTATCCGTTTCCAGCGTCTTCGCCCTGCCCGCTCAGGCCGAATTGCCGCCGGGTTACCAGGTCGTGTTACAAACGGAAAACTTTCCGCCATTCAACATGGCCGACAACGAAAAGAATTTCGCCCGTGACGCCAATATCCAGGGTGTCAGCACCACCATCGTGCGCGAGATGTTCAAGCGTGCCGGCATCGATTACACCCTGAGTCTGCGCTTCCCCTGGAGCCGTATCTACGACTCCACCCTCGCGAATGCCAGCTACGGCCTGTTCTCCACTTCCATGAACGAAGCCCGTCGCCCGCTGTTCAAGTGGGTTGGCCCGATCGCCAAGGTCGAGCGCGTACTGCTCGCCGCGCCGGGCTCCAACATTCCCAACCTGAAAGATCTCGAACAGGCCCGCCAGTACCGTATCGGCAGCTACAAGGACAGTGCCGCCAGCCAGACCCTGGAAAAGGCCGGCCTGCAGCCGATCAACACGCTGCGCGATCCGGAGAACATCAGCAAGCTGACTCAGGGGCGTATCGACCTGTGGGGTACCACCGACCCGGTATGGCGCCACCAGGCCCGTCAGGCGGACGTCACCGGCCTGCGCAACGTGCTGACCTTCGATCGTTCCGACCTGTACCTGGCCCTCAACCTCGACACCCCGGACGAGGTGATCGCACGGCTTCAACAGGCACTGGATGAGATGAAGACCGAGGGTTACGGCACCTGCAACAAACATCCGGAGCTGTGCTGATAGCCGCTGCGCGTTCGCATCTTTCGGAGATAAGACGTTAGCGGACGCCTGGTAGGGTGGATCGGGGCGCGTAGCTGACGCTCTTTTCATCCACCATTGCGATTGCAGCCCGTAGGATGAGTCGGGCCGCGCAGGTGAAACCCATCAATTGCCGATGGGTTGCACCCATCCTACGACCTGGTTGAATACGCCCCCTCACTCCACCTCGAACAACCCATCGCGCACCGGCGCGTCGGCGAGGCGCTGGCGGATGTCCTCGTCGATGCGCGGGTCATCCGGCTGATAGAGCATCACCTGGCGGTAGGTGCTGATGCGGTTGATTTCCGTGCCCAGGAATTCCCACACCACGCGGGTGCAGGCCGGTGTGCGCCGGTCGCCGCTGGAGACGCCGGTCTTCAGGCCGTTGAGCCGCGTGATACGGCTCTTGAAGCTGGGGATCAGGATGGTCTGGCTCATCTCGTTGACCGTCAGCGATTCGTAGTCGATGAGAAACAGCCGATCCTGCAACTGGAACGCGGCGCCCAGGTAGCGGCAGCGCGCCGAGTCTTCCGCGAGCCCGCCGGTGGCGATCACCTGCCGCTCCTGACGCTCGAACAGGAAGGTGCCGCCCTCTTCGCGCATATGGATCAATGACAGCAGGATGGTGCCCGGCACCGACATGCAGTTGGCGTATTCGAAGTAGTAACCGCAATAGCGCGAAAGATCGCCGGATTGCTCACGCAGCGGTTGTAACAACGCGTGTAATGGATCCTGCTCGGCAGATGCACCGATGTGGGTGCCGCGCGCACCGATCAAGCGGACGAACTGATCACTGGGCAATCCCAGCTCATAACCCTCGACGCCAAAAAAGTCCCCAATCCGCTTGAGGTTATAGGCCGTCGGCTGGCTCTCTCCAGACAGGTATTTGTTGAACTGCGCACGGTTGATGCCGAGCTTGCGGCACACCTCCGCAATCGAACGGTAGTGGCTGCACAGCAACCGGAGATTCTCACCGAGGTGACTGGACATGGGCGGCTCAGATGATGCGAGTGAAGTGAATATAGCATCAACTAGCGCCATATCGAATCGACCCGCGAAATTGTATGACAAACAAACTTCACCAACCATGACGCCCCAAGAGGCAACGACCCGATCCCGGCGAGCCGAACAATCTATAAATACTGTACGGCTGCCCGCACCAGATACGCCTCGCACACATGCCCGATAGCGACTCACGAAGCCGTCGCAGCCAGCAAAACACGCCGATCAGACCGCGCAGAACGATAGCCACAACCGCTGCCTGCGTAACACGGATCCTTTCCCACGAATCACCTAACAAAAACAGGAAGAGTGCCATGCTCGATCTACTCAATGACTTAATCTGGAGCAAAGTACTGATCGTCATGCTGGTGGGCCTCGGGCTCTACTTCAGCATCCGCTCGCGTTTCGTTCAGTTCCGCTATTTCACCAGCATGTTCCAGATTTTCAGCCAGGCCCTGGTGCGCAAGCCGGGGCAGCTCAGTTCGTTCCAGGCGTTGATGCTCAGCGTCGCCGGCCGAGTCGGTGCCGGCAACATCGCCGGCGTGGCGGTGGCCATCACCCTGGGCGGCCCTGGTGCGGTGTTCTGGATGTGGCTGGTCGCGCTGGTCGGCATGGCCACCAGTTACTTCGAGTGCTCCCTGGCACAGCTGTACAAGCGCAACGAAGGTGACGGCACCTACCGCGGCGGCCCGGCCTTCTACATTCTGCATGGCCTGGGCCAACGCTGGCTGGCGGTGGTGTTCTCCATCCTCCTGCTGGTCACCTTCGGTTTCGGCTTCAACGCTCTGCAATCGTTTACCGTGGCCAGCTCCATGCACGACACCTTCGGTATTCCCGAGTGGATCAGCGGTGTCTTTCTGGTGTGCATCATTGGTCTGATCATCTTCGGCGGCATCAAACGCATCGCCAAGTTTGCCGATGTACTGGTGCCGGTCATGGCCGGCTCGTACATCGCCATCGCTCTGTTCGTCATCGGCAGCAATATCTCCCAGGTGCCGGATGTCCTCATGTTGATCGTGCGCAGCGCCTTCGGCCTTGAACCGGCATTCGCTGGCGGCATCGGTGCGGCCATCATCATGGGCGTCAAGCGTGGCCTGTTCTCCAACGAGGCCGGCCTGGGCAGTGCGCCGAACGTGGCCGCCGTGGCCGCCGTGGCGCACCCGGCTTCCCAGGGCGTGGTGCAGTCGCTGAGCGTGTTCATCGATACCCTGATCATCTGCACCTGCACCGCGATGATCATCCTGCTATCGGGCACCTACGCGCCAGGCAGTGAAGTGGGTGGTGTGATCCTCACCCAGAGCGCTCTGGCCTCCATTGTCGGTGAGTGGGGACGGGTATTCATCAGCATCGCCCTGGCACTGTTCGTGTTCACCACCCTGATCTACAACTACTACCTGGGTGAGAACGCGCTGGGGTTCTTCAGCAAGAGCCGCCTGATGCTGCAAGTCTATCGGGTACTGGTGATCGTGCTGGTGATGTGGGGCTCGACCCAGGATCTGGGCACCGTGTTCGGCTTCGCCGACGTCACCATGGGCCTGCTGGCCATCGTCAACCTGATCGCCATGGCTCTGTTGTTCAAGACCGGTCTGCGTCTGATGAACGACTATGACGCGCAGATCAAGGCTGGTGTGAAGACGCCGGTATTCGATCCAGCCAAGTTCGCCGACCTGGAACTGGACAAGACCTCATGGCCTGCTTTGAGGCAGGAGCAAGCGATCCAGGACACTCAGCCACGCTGAGACACACGGCGCAGCGTGCCGCGCTCGCGTGGCACACTGCCTGATAACCGTACCCGATAGCGCTGCCCGCCTCAGGGTGTCTCGCCGCAGCGGATCGGACTTCGCCTTCGCTTGCACTTAAGGTGCCCTATGCCTTCCTTGAATGTCCTCGTGCTCTATACCGGAGGCACCATCGGCATGCAGATGAGCGCTGCCGGCCTGGCCCCGGCCTCCGGCTTCGAGGCGCGTCTGCGCGCACAACAGACAGAACAGTCCGAACAGGTGCCCACGTGGATTTTCCGTGAGCTGCTGCCGCCGATCGACAGCGCCAACATGAGCCAGGACAACTGGCTGGCGATGGTCGCGGCGATCCGTCAGGGCGTCGAGCAGCATGGCTGCGACGGCGTGCTGGTGCTGCATGGCACCGACACCCTGGCCTACAGCGCCGCAGCGTTGAGCTTCCTGCTGCTGGGCCTGCCGGTGCCAGTGCTGCTGACTGGCTCCATGCTGCCAGCAGGCGCCGAGAACAGCGATGCCTGGCGCAACCTGTTCGGCGCGATGCAGGCATTGCACGACGGTGTTCAGCCGGGCGTGCACCTGTACTTCGACGGAGCGTTGATGCATGGCGCTCGCGTCAGCAAACTGCGCAGCGATGCCTTCGACGCGTTCCAGATCGTGCCGCGCCTGCGCCAGGGCGAGCGCCTGGCCGAGCTGCCCGCGCACATCGACTTCCGCCAGCCGCGTCAGCCGGTCAACCTGCTCAGCCTGCCGCTGATCCCCGGCTTGCGCGCCAGCCACCTGCACGCGTTGCTGGGCAGCGGCGTGCAAGGCCTGCTGCTGGAATGCTACGGCAGCGGCACCGGCCCGTCCGATAACACCGAGCTGCTCGAGGTGCTGCGCGAAGCCCACGCACGCGGCGTGGTGCTGGCTGCCATCAGCCAGTGTCCCCAGGGACATGTGGAATTCGGTGTCTACGCAGCGGGCAGTCAGTTGGCCTCGGTTGGCCTGGTATCGGCCGGCGGCATGACTCGCGAGGCAGCGCTGGGCAAGCTGTTCGCCCTGCTGGGCGTCGGCCTGGCGCAGGCTGAAGTGGAACGTTTGTTCGCGCTCGATCTGTGCGGTGAGTGCGCCGAAGACTGACCGTCAACAACGAAAGCAGCGGCGTGATCAGCTCCAACAACGAGGCGGCCATCCCGCCTTGCCCACGCAAACGCGTCAGTACGTCATCAACAACGCGGGTACCATCGAGCAGGTCGGCCCCCTATCGGCGACGAATGCGCGATCAAGGCCGACCTCGATTACACCGGCCTGCGCAACGTGCTGACCTTCGATCGTTCCGACCTGTCCTGGCCCTCAACCTCGACACCCCGGACGAGGTGATCCACGGCTTCAACAAGCACTGGATGAGGGTTACGGCACCTGTAACAAACATCCGGAGCTGTGCTGATAGCTGCAAGCTAGAAGCGAGCCATAAATTATTTCTTATGGCTCCCCCCTCCTACTGCACCTCGAACAAGCCGTCGCGCACCGGGGCCGCCAGGCGCTGGCGGATGTCCTCACCGATGAGAAACGGGCGATCCTGCAACCGGAACAGCGCCCCCATATAGCGGCAGCGAACTCCTACCGGAAGTGTCGGCCGCGACCCCGAGAACTTTCGGGTATATGGAGTATCGGGCGACTGATCGTGGGGTGGTCAACTTCCCGCCCAAGCAGATCGGGCCCGCTCGCCCGGAATGCCTGATCACCGGCCTCCACTACGCCAAGGGGCCCGTGTCGCTGTGCGCCCCGACCACGACGACATCCCCTCTGCACCCGGCTACTATGAACCGACCCGGCATGCGTCCAGCAGCGGCTGGACGCTTTCGTCCTTCGACGGTAACCCGAGGAAGCGGCGTACCCGCTCGCTGGCAGGGCGCTCGAAGAAAGCGTCGGGAGTCCCGCGCTCCAGGATCACTCCGCGCTCGAGGAACATCACTTCGTCCGATGCCGCCCGGGCGAACGCCATTTCATGGGTCACCACGATCATGGTCTGCCCTTCGGCCGACAGCGCCTGCATCACCGCCAGCACCTCGCCGACCATCTCCGGATCCAGGGCGGAGGTCGGTTCGTCGAACAGGATGACTTCAGGGTGCATGCACAGTGCCCGGGCGATGGCGACCCGCTGCTTCTGGCCGCCGGACAGGGTGTGTGGATAGACGTCCTGCTTGGCGGCCAACCCCACCTTGTCCAGCAGCGCACGCGCTTCGGCCTGCGCCTGGCTGCGTGGCACGCCGAGCACATGGATGGGCGCCTCCATGACGTTTTGCAGTACCGTCAGGTGGGGCCAGAGATTGAAGCCCTGAAACACCATGGCGGTGCGTGCGCGCAGCCGTGCCAGGGCGCGATCGGGCATGCGCCGGCCATCGGCCTCGCGCACGCCCATGCGCTGGCCGGCGACGCGGATCACGCCGCGATCCGGCTCCTCCAGCCAGTTGATGCAGCGCAGCAGCGTGGACTTGCCGGAGCCGGAAGCCCCGAGCAGGCTCAGGGTGCGGCCGCGGGTGACCTGCAGGTTGATATCGCGCAGCACCTCCACGCCATCGAAGCTCTTGGACAGGTGTTGTATCTCGACCACGATGTCGCTCATGACGCCAGACCTCGTTTTGCCGCACAGCGACCCAGGGCGCGGGTCAGCGCCTCGATGGCCAGGCTGATCAGCCAGTAGAACCCGACCGCCACCACGAAGGCCTGGATCGGGATGAAGTGGGTGGATTGGATCGCTGTCGCCGCCCCGGTCAGTTCGATCACGGTGATGAAGGTCAGGAAGGCCGTGTCCTTCAGGCAGATCACCAACTGGTTGCCGAGCATCGGTGCGCTGCCCAGCACCAGTTGCGGCAGCAGGATGCGCCGGTACAGACCGCCGGTGGCATAGCCATGGGCGCGGGCGGCATCGACCTGTCCCTTGGGCAATACGCTGCGCGCACCGCGCAGGATCTCGGTGACGTACAGGCCGTGATAGGCGATCAGCGCCACGTAGCCGGCGACCCACGCATCCAGGCGCACGCCCAGCAGCGGCAGGCCGTAGTACAGCAGGTAGAGCAGCACCAGGAACGGCAGCAGGCGTACCCCATCGATCAGGATGCGCAGCAGGCGCCGGGCCGGCGTGATCCGCCCCTCCAGCAACGGCAGCAGGAGCGCGGCCAGGATGAAGGCGCCCACGGCGGCACCGACGAAAAGCGCCAGGGTGGTGGCGAAACCGGACAGCAGTTGAGCCCGTTCGGCCCACAGGATGTACCAGGCGTCCATGGAATCTCCTTTACATGGCCAAGCGCAGCGTGCGCTGCTCGGCAGCGCGTTGCAGCCGCACCAGGCCATAGATCAAAAGCATGTAGAGCACGGCGGCGGCCAGCAGCGGCGGCATGGGCTCGAACGTCGCAGCGGAGATGCGCTGGGTGGTGCGGGTCAGCTCGACCAGACCGATCACCGCCACCGCCGGGCTGGCCTTGACCAGGAAGGTCGCCTCGTTGACCAGCGCCGGCAACCCGCGCAGGAACATCTGCGGCAATGCGATGCGGCGCAGGGCCACGCCAGGCGTCATGCCGACGCTCTTGGCGGCTTCCAGTTGCTCGCGCGGAAAGCTCTCCAGGGCGGAACGCCAGATCTCCGCATTGAAGGCCGTGGTGTTCAGCGTCAGGGCCACGATGCCGACCACCGCGGGACTGAGATCCAGGCCCAGGTGCGGTGCGGCGATGAAGATCATCAGCACCAGGGTCACCAGCGGCGTGGCCCGGGTCAGGCTGACGTATCCGGCCAGGGCCTGGGCGACGAAAGGGACGCGCGCCGCGCGCACGAGCGCCACGACCAGGCCGAGGGCGATCCCCAGGACGATGGACAGGACCGATATCCAGAGCGTGACCCACGCGCCCTGCAGCAGCAACAACCAGGCATTGGCATCCATGTGCGGTTCCTCGTGCAGGTGCCTTGCGGCACCTTGTGGATCAATCGACGGTGGTCAGGCTGTGGAACTGCTCGGCCGAGGTGATGGCTTCGCGGGGCAGCTCCGGAAAGTCCTGCCCGAACCACTTCGCCTGCAGCTCGCCCAGCCGGCCGCTGTCGCGCAGGTGGTTGACGAAGTCGGTAAGGAAGGCGAGCACTTCCGGCCTGTCCTTGGCGATCATCCAGCCGTGGAAACCGGGGCCGGAGACCGGCAGGCCCAGGGCGAAGCGGCCCGGATGCTCCTCGACCACGGCGCGGGCGCCGATGATGGTGTTGATGGCGTAGTCGAGCCGGCCGCTGGCCAGGTCGGCGTAGACCTCGGGGTAGGACGGATACTCGACGACCCTGCCCAGCTTGCCACCCGTGCGCTCGAGCATGGCCTGCAACTCCGGCAGGCGGGCGAGCTGGGCACTACCGGCCTGGACACCGACGGTCTTGCCGTCCAGGTCGGCGATGCTGGCGAGACTTTCATCGTCGGCACGGCGGATGAAATAGTGGGTGGCCGCGGCGGTGGGTGCGACGAAGTTGAACGCCTTGAGCCGGTCGGTGGTGACGATGGTGCCGGTGACGGCGGCGTCGTAGCGGCCTGCGGAAAGCGCGGCCATCATGCCCGCCCAGGGAATGATGCTGCTGCGGATCTCGAACGGCGCGTACTGGCGCAGCTCGGCGATCATGTCGTGGTTGAAACCGCTGGGCTTGCCGTTGTCGACGAACTCGAACGGCCTGAAGTCATCCTCGGTGACGACATGCAGGTAGCCGCGCGCCTGAATCGCGTCGAGGTCGCCGGCCTGGAGCAGCGAGGTGAACGACAGGGTCAGTGCCAGAGCAAGGGTGTGCAGGATGGAACGTGGGTGAAGCTTGCAAATGCGCATCGTCGGTTCTCCCGGTAAGGACACGGAAGGCAGGTGCGAAGTCGGAGAGACGTTAGTTATGGGAACTGCAGGTGCCACCGTCTCTGTGGCGGGCCGGGCGTCAGTGCCGCCAGGTCGGGTCTTGCTTGTCGAGCAGGCGCTGGATTGCCGCGAAATGGGCCTCGGCATAGAGCTCGGCCTGTGCCTGAAAATCCGCACTGACGCGCTCGGCCTGCTGTTCGGAAATCAGCGCCAGCGGTCGCCCACAGGACTGCGCCAGCACCTGAACCTGGGCGGCACGCTCCAGGTAATAGAGGTTGTCGAAGGCCAGGGCCACGCTGGCTCCGATGACCAGGGGGCCATGGCACTGCAGCATCAGCACCGACTTGTCGTCCAGCAGCCCCGCCATGCGCGCGCCCTCGGCGTCGTCCAGGGCAAGACCGTTGAAGCCGCCGAACTCGTCGTCATAGGCGATACGACCATGGAAGCGCACCGCGTTCTGGTGGCACAGCTCAAGACGGCCCCGCTCGGTGCCAAGAATGGCGCAGGCATAAGGCATGTGGGTGTGCAGCACGCACACCGCCCGGGCATTGGCGCGGTGAATGCTGGAGTGGATGTGGAAGGCGCTGGCCTCGACCTCGCCCTGCCCGGCGACCACCCTGCCCTCGCCATCGAGCAGCAGCAGGTCGCTGGCACGCATCTCGGCGAAATGCACGCCGAAGGGATTGATCAGGTAATGATCCGCAAGACCCGGCGCCATCACGCTGAAATGGTTGCAGGTGCTCTCGTGCAGGCCGAGCTCGGCCGCCCAGCGGAATGCGGCAGCCAGTTGCTGGCGTCTTTGCTGGATCTCCGGTGAATCGAACAAGGATTGGCTCATGGATACCTCTACAACGATCGGTGGGTGAAACAGTTCAGGCGAAGAGCAGCTAGACGCCGCGCAGGTTGGGGAACTCGTACAGCGGCCTGGGCGCAGCGTCTCCTTGGTGTTCACTGCACTCGGCTGATGGCCTGATCCAGCAGATCCAGGCCGAGGTCGATTTCGGCCTCGCTCACGGTGAGCGGCGGGGCGATGCGGAATACCCCGCCCATGCCCGGCAGCTGGACGATGTTCATGCTCAGGCCGAGGTTCATGCATTCTCGCGTGATCGCCGCACCGAGATCGGAAGCCGGCTCCTTGGTTCGCCGATCCTTGACGATCTCCAGGCCCAGCAGCAGGCCACGACCACGCACATCGCCGATGCACTCATGGCGCGCCTGCAGGGCCCGCAGACCATCCTTCAGGCGCTTGCCCATGGTGTTGGCGCGGCCGACCAGGCCATCGCGCTCGACCACCTCCAGCACCTTCAGGCCGACCGCTGCCGGCAGCGGGTCGGAGACGTGCGTGGTGTAGAACAGGTAGCCCAACTCATGAGCACGCTCCTCGATCGCCGCCGAGGTGACCACCGCCGCCAGCGGCAGGCCGGCGCCAAGGGTCTTGGACAGGGTCAGGATGTCCGGGGTGACGCCCTCACGCTCGCAGGCGAACAGCATCCCGGTGCGGCCGATGCCAGTCTGCGCCTCGTCGAGGATCAGCAGCATGCCGCGCTCCTCGCACTTCTTCTTCAGCGCCGCCATGTAGCCGTCGGGCAACTCGATGATGCCGCCGGAACTGAGGATCGGCTCGGCGATGAAGGCCGCCAGGCTGCCGCTGGACTGGCGGTCGATCAGCTCGAAGGCGTAGTCCAGCTCGGCCAGGTAATCGTATTCGCCGTTGCGCTCGAAGCGTGGGCGGTAGGGGAACGGCGCCGGAATGGCGAAGGAACCCACCGCCGCCGGGCCGACACCGCGACGCCCGGCGCTGTACGTCGCGGAAGCAGCGGCGCCGGTCATGCCGTGCCAGGACTGGGCAAAGCCGACGATCTCGTACTTGCCGGTGACCAGCTTGGCCATGCGAATCGCCGCTTCGTTGGACTCCGCCCCGGTGCTCAGCAGCAGCGCGCGGTCGAGGCCCGCCGGGGTCTTCTCCGCCAGTTTCGCGGCCAGCTCCACCACCGGCCGCGAGAGCATGCCACTGAACAGGTGGTCGAGGCGGTGGGCGTACTCGCCGACCACCGCGGCAATGTCCGGATGGCTATGGCCGAGCACGGCACTCATCTGCCCGGAGGTGAAATCCAGGATCGGCCGATCGTCTGCGTCGAAGACAAAGCTGCCTTGCGCCCGCTCGATGATCAGCGGTGCGAATTGTCCGCCGTAGCGGATCAGGTGCTTGCGCGCATTTTCCCAGAATACCGGCTCCAGATTCCCCGACACGTCCATTCCCTCCACAAGTAATTACTCAAGAGCTTGCAGATTAGGCGCAGAAATGCATTTATTAAATCTAATACTTTTTATATGAGACTTAAGGAGTGTTTATATCTTGGGAGTATCTCTCGATATCGAACTGCTGCGTTCCTTCGTGATCATTGCGGAAACCCGTGCCCTGTCCCGCGCCGCGGATCGCGTGGCCCGCACCCAGGCGGCCCTGAGCCAGCAGATGAAGCGGCTGGAGCAATGCGTCGGCCAACCGCTACTGCATCGCACCGGCCGAGGCGTGGTGCTCACCCAACAGGGGGAGCAATTACTGATTCACGCCCACCGCATTCTGCGCTGCCACGACGAGGCATTGGCCGAGTTGTCGGATCGAGGCCTGAGCGGCACGCTCAGATTCGGTTGCCCGGACGACTACGCCACGATCTTTCTGCCCGCACTGCTGAGAGGATTCGCCAGACGCCACCCCCTGGCCCAGGTGGAAGTCGACTGCGCGCCCACGCCGCGACTGCGCGAGCGCCTCGCACAGCACACCGTGGATCTGGCCCTGGTGTCGTGGCCGGAGGGCGAACGTCCCGAAGCCGTCATCCGCCGCGAACCCCTGGTGTGGGTCGGCCACCCCACCACGTCCGCACTGGACTTCGATGTCCTGCCGCTGGCGCTGTCCCATCCCGACACCCTGGATCACCTGGCCGCCTGCCACGCCCTGCGCACAGTCGCTCGTCCTTTCCGTATCGCCTACGCCTCCAGCAGTCTGGCCGGCCTGACCGCGTTGGTGCGCTCAGGCCAGGCCATCGCGGTCATGACCCAGACGGCGGTTCCCGACGACCTGCAGATCCTGCAGACCGGCGCGGCCTTGCCACCATTGCCCAGCGTGGGCATTGCCCTGGAATACGATCATGAACCGCCCTCCCTGCTGGTCGAGGCATTCGCCCAACATGTGCAGGCGTCTCTGCCGGATCTCTAGACCATTCAACGGACAGCGGCCGGCGGCGCCAAACCTGCATGCCCGCAGTGCAAAAACGCCTCGTGCTCTATTACCAACGGTACCATCGGCATGCAAATGAGCTCTGCCGGCCTCCGGCTTCGAGGCGCGTCTGCGCGCACAACAGACAGGGCAACCCGAATAGGTGCCCGCGTGAATTTTCCGCGACTGGCGGCATGACTCGCGAGGCAGCGCTGGGCAAGCTGTTCGCCCTGCTCGGTGCCGGCCTGGCGCAGGCTGAAGTGGAACGTTTGTTCGCGCTCGATCTGTGCGGTGAGTGCGCCGAAGACTGACCGTCAAATCTCCGTAACATCATGTGGGCATAGTCGCTGGCCTTATTATTCCAACGACTGGTGCCCCATGCCTCGACTGAATCCGCTGTTGCGACCCCTTCCCCTGGTACTCGCCCTGCAGGCCGCTCTCGCCGGCCAGGCCGTCTGGGCCGATTTCACCGTTGGCGCAGGTACCACCCAGACCACCGGGCAAACACTGAACGATGGCAACACCGGCACCGTCGAACAAGGCGGCACCCTGAGCATCAGCGGTACCACCGTGGCGGTCGACGTCAAGACTGGCACCTCGGAGTTGAACAACGCAGGCACCATCGAGCAGACCGGCAACGCTCGTGCCATCGATGCCAACGCCGGCACGCCGAGCCTGACCATCAACAACGAAAGCAGCGGTGTGATCAATTCCAACAGCGCGGCGGCCATTCGCCTCGCCCGCGCGAACGGCCAGTACCTCATCAACAATGCGGGCACCATCAGCAGTGCCGAACGCGCCATCCATATCAACGGCGCCAGCTCGAGCCTGACCCTCAACAATACCGGCACCATCAGCACCAGCGGCACGGGCGAAAGCGCCCTCCACCTCAACGCAGAGAACGGCTCGTACGTCATCAACAACGCGGGCACCATCGCGCATACCGGCACACAACGCGCCATCGATGCCAACGCCAACGGGCAGACACTGACCATCAGCAATGAAAAAACCGGTGTCATCAGCTCCAGCGGCGCACAGACCATCCGCCTCAACAAGGAGGACGGCCAGTACATCATCGACAACCAGGGCACCATCGAGCAGGTCGGCACCGCTATCGGCGGCGAACGCGCGATCAAGGCCGACCTCAATTACACCAGCGAGCACAACCAGATCATCAACGGTGCCGTGGACAATCGCACGGCAGTGATCAGCTCCACCGGCAACGACGCCCTGCGCCTGGGCAGCAACTTCACCCTGACCAACTACGGTCATATCTTCTCCACCGGCCTGGTCAACACCAGTTGCCCTGACTACATGGCGGCCTCGGTAGGCTGCGGAGCCGACGTCTCCGCCGCCGATGGCGTGGCCATCGAGAACGAACGCGCCAACGTCGCCATCCTCAACCACGGCACCATCACCGGCCCGCGCCATGGCATCGACGGCGGCGACCCGCTGGCCGCCAACGCGGACAGCAACCTGATCGGCCTGGAGCGCCTGATCATCCGCAGCGCGGGCGGCGATGGCGTGACCTTCGACAAGGTGGTCGACGGCATCACCACCGAGAACATCCAGATCCTCAACCCGGTGGTGATCAACTACGCCGATGGCCAGATCATCGGCAACAACGGCTCCGGCGTCGGCTTCGACGGTCATGGCGTGGTGTTCAACTACGGGTTGATCAGCGGCAACTACGCCGGTGCCGGCAACGTCTACGACCACGAAGGCCTGGGCCTGACCATCGACAACGGCGATGGTGACGGCGTCGACATCGACGGCATCGCCTACGTCGAGAACTACGGTCGCATCGAAGGCACCGGTGCCGGCGGTTTCGACTCCGGCGGCAACCCCAACGGTGCGGACGGCATCGCCGCCGGCGGCGGCACCATCATCAACCATGCCGGCGCCAGCATCTTCGGCCAGTCCAAAGGCATCCTCATCGACGACGGCGCCGCCGGTACCGCGGTAGCGAGCGGTCGCGGCACCAGCACCGCCTTTGGCGGCGTGGTTCGCATCGAGAACGCCGGCAGCATCATCGGCGCGGACGAAGCCGCCATCGGCCTGGTCGGCAACTTCGACGACGTGCTGATCAACCATGCCGGCGGGGTCATCCGTGGCGGCCTCGACACCACCCGCGTCGACGAGGACAACAGCACCACCGCAGCTGCAGCCGTACAGATGGGCGGCGGTAACGACAGCCTGATCAACGCCGGCCTGATCGAAGGCCTCAACGGCCTGGCCGTGGATCTGGGCGATGGCGACGACAGCCTGACCGTGCTTTCCACGGCACGCTTCATCGGCAGTGTCGATGGCGGTGCGGGCATCGACAAGGTAGTGCTCGACGATGCCGCGGGGGGCCGTTTCGGCAACAGCCTCAACTTCGAAAATCTGGATGTACGCAGCGGCACCTGGAGCCTGGACAGCGACGACTTCAGCGCCAGCACGCGCATCTACAGTGGTGCCAGCCTGCTCAACCTGGGCACCCTGCAGGGCGATGTGCAGGTCGACAACGGCGCAACCTTCGGCGGCGGTGTCATCGGCGGCAACCTGAACCTGGCCAGCGGCTCGACCCTAGCGCTGACGGTCAGCCCCGGAGGCGCCAGCAATACGCTCAGTGTCGGCGGCGATGTCGCCCTGAACGGTGCCAACCTGCGCATCGATGCGCTTCCGGGAGACTACCCACTGCAGAGCAGCTATCAGGTGCTCCAGGCTGACGGTGCGATTACCGGCACCTTTGCCGATTTCAGCAGCAACCTGGCCTTCCTTACCCCAACCTTGCAGTACGGTGCTCACAACGTCGATCTGACCCTGGCACGCAACGACCGCAGCTTCGCCGACCTGGCGCGCAGCGCCAACGGCCGTGGCGTGGCCAATGTCCTGGAGGCCCAGGGTAGCGGTGCGCTATACCAGGCCCTGCTGACCAGCAGCACGGGCAGCGCCTCCAGCGCCCTCGATCAGTTGGCCGCCAGCAGCAATGCCAGCCTGATGACCGCCAGCCTGGCCGGCAGCGCCCTGGTGAGCAGCAGCATGCTTGGCGCCATGCAGCAGATGGGCGGCAGCGCCAATCTGCAGACCTCCCTGCTGCGCGAGAACGCTCCTCTGCTCGCCGCCAATGGCATCCCCAACGAAGCCCGCAACCTCAACGACCCACGCGCACAGGGCCGCCTGTGGCTGCAGGGCCTCGGCAGCCACGGCAAACTCGACGGTAGCGACGGTGCTCATGACCTGACCCAGGACACCCGCGGCGTCGTGCTCGGTGCCGACTGGGCGCTGGATTCGGTCTGGCGTGTCGGCGTGCTGGGCGGTTATGCGCGTACCGATGTGGATGCTGGATCCGGCACCTCCAGCGATATCGACAGCCTGCACCTGGGGATCTATGCCCTGCGCCAGAGCGGCCCCTTCGCCCTGCGCCTCGGTGCCGCCTACAGCCGCCACGACAACAGCAGCAAGCGGCAGGTGGAGTTCGCCGGCTTCAGCGATCGCCTGCGTGGCGACTACGACGCCAATAGCCAGCAGGCCTTCGCCGAGCTGGGCTATCAGGTCGCCAGCGGCCGCCTGCTTGCCGAGCCCTTCGCCGGTATCGGCTACCAGCGCTACAGCCACGAATCCTATGACGAGAAAGGTGGCGCCGCGGCACTGCATGTCGACAGCCAGAAGCAGGACAATCTCAGCAGTACGCTGGGGCTGCGCCTGGCCCATCTCGGCACCCTGGATAACGGCATGAGCCTGACTCCGCGAGCCAGCCTCGGCTGGCGCCACACCTACGGGAACCTCGACAGCAGCGCACGGCAGTCATTCCTCAGCGGCGGCAGTGCATTCAGCGTCGAAGGCAGCGCCCTGGATCGCGACAGCCTGCTGGTCGAAGCAGGGCTGGATCTGGGCATCAGCCCGACTCAGACCCTGGGCGTCGGCTATAGCGGTGAGCAGGGCAGCAAGGCGCAGAACCATGGCCTGGTGCTGCAGTGGCAGTCGCGCTTCTGATCGGTGGGTAGGCGGCATGCCCGGCAGAGGTTCGCTCTGCCGGGCATGCTCAGGTCAGATTTTCGACGTTTCGGCATGGATACCATGGGTGAGGCAGAAGCGGCCCTTCGCAGGCTGCGACGATGCTTCCCTGCCGCTATCTCCTCATAACAACACCCTGCCTGCATCGATCCGTGGAGCACGTCATGGAACCAGGCGCGCCTAGCCGGTATAGTTCCGCGCCGGCCGAGTAGCGGCCGTTTCCGTATCCACTCCCGCCCCACAAGGACGTCACTGCATGCCCCTGCTTCGCCCCAGCATTTTTCTCTTGCTCATCCTCGCCATCACCGGCTGCTCGACCAAAGCCTTCTTCAAACTGCCGGAGCACAGCACCGTCAGCATCAACGAGCGCAGCGAGCAACATTCGCAAGGGCTGGTCAAAGTTCGCCCGTTTTTCTGGAACCGCAGCAGCGGTGTGCCGTACAAGCTGACCAGCGCCACCGGAGAAACCCTCTCCGAAGGCAAGTTGCGCACACGCTTTCGCGTGGTCTCGATCTTCTGGCCGCCGTACAGCATCATTTACTGGCCGATGGGCTTTCGCGAAAGCTGCTATGACCTGACTGGCGTCACGCCGGGCAGCTGCCTGCCAAACGACCAGATGCTGCTGCGCAAAGAATATCGCGACACCCATTGATCTCCCGGCTGCCACCACGGCCGCCTGCGACCATCAGGGATCGAAGCGTGCTTCGATCCCGTCCCTTCAGAAAACCGACCAGCCAATACGCTCGCTGAGCAACTCCAGCACGGCCATGCCGACCAGCGAGTTGCCGGCGGCATTCAGCTCCGGCGACCACACGCAGATGGTGTACTGCCCCGGCACCACCGCAACGATACCGCCACCGACACCGCTCTTGCCCGGCAGGCCGACGCGGTAGGCGAAGTTGCCCGCCTCGTCGTACAGGCCGCTGGTGGCCATGATCGAATTGACCTGCTGGGTCTGCCGTGCGCTGAGCACCTGTTCGCCACTGTGTTTGCAGAAACCGTCATTGGCCAGAAAGCAAAAGGCCCGCGCCAGGTCGATGCAACTCATGCTCAGGGCACAGTGGCTGAAGTAGTTGCGCAGCACCGCCTCGACATCGTTGTGGAAGTTGCCGAATGACTGCATCAGGTACGCCATGGCCGCGTTGCGCGCACGATACTGGTACTCGGAATCGGCAATGCGCCTGTCCACCGATACATAGGCATTGCCCGACAGACGCCGGACGAAATCGCGCATCGATAGCGCCGGAGCGGCGAAACGCGACTGGTTGATATCGCAGACCACCAGCGCCCCGGCATTGATGAAGGGGTTGCGCGGCCGGCCGCCTTCCAGCTCCAGTTGCAGCAGCGAATTGAATGGTTGCCCGGACGGCTCATGACCAAGGCGCTGCCAGATATCTTCACCACTGTGCTGAATCGCCTGCACCAGGCTGAACACCTTGGAAATGCTCTGCACGGAAAACGCCGTCTGCGCGTCACCGGCATGGAATAGCTCGCCATCATTGCCATACACCGCAATGCCCAACTGATTGGCCGGCACATCGGCCAGCGCGGGGATGTAACTGGCCACCTTGCCCTGACCGATCAGCGGCCGGGCCTGCTCGAGAATCTCGTTCAACAACGCTTGCATGGGTGCACTCGCAGTTCTGTCCGGCGCTGCCGGATCGATGATGGCTAGACGTTTGCCAAGGCGCAGGAATCACGGCGGGATCAAGACGCCATGATGCACAGTGGACGCATCTCCCGGCAAACCTGGCGAGGGATGTGACGAGTCCTTGCGGTCCTCAAGCGGACGACGCAGGATGGACGCCAACCACCCACTGGAGGATCTGCCGATGACCATTCGCATCCCCGTCGAAATCCGCTCCGTCACTGCCGCTGATCACGCCGCCTGGCTGCCGCTGTGGCAGGGGTATCAGCGCTTCTACATGACCGAGATCGATGCCGAAACCAGCGCCGTGACCTGGCAACGCTTCCTCGACCCGGCCGAACCGATGTTCGCTGCACTCGCCTGGCGCGACGGCGAAGCCATTGGCCTGGTGCACTGGATCTACCACCGCTCCTGCTGGACGACCGGCGATTACTGTTACCTGCAGGATCTGTTCATCGCCAGGGACGTGCGCAGCAACGGCGTCGGCCGACAGTTGATCGAGCACGTCTACACCGTCGCCCAGGAAGCCGGTTGCTCCCGCGTGCACTGGCTGACCCACGAAACCAACGCCAAGGCCAAGCTGCTCTACGAGCGCATCGGCGAGCGCTCGGGGTTCGAGCAGTATCGCAAGCTGTTCTGACAAGAACGAAATTGCGGTCGCGCCACAGGTTCTGCTGATTGGCTGCAACCCTATCGCGCCGAGGTCGGCGCTCCTATACGGGCTTTGGCTTGCCGCGATCCCGTAGGAGCCTGCTCGCGGGCGATTGGTGGCCACGCTGCATGTTGTCCTGAAGGACTGCAATCACCTGGCACACGCCCAGCGGCCTCCCCGAGAATGTTGGCATGCAAAGCGCATCCCTTCTGCGATCATCGTTTCGATAAGTCTCTACCCATGAACAAACTGGACAATGCGCTGCTGAATATCCTGATCAAGGATTCACGCACCTCCTTCGCCGATATCGCCCGGCAACTGAACATCTCCCGCGCCCACGCCCGCACCCGGGTGCAGGCGCTGGTGGAGAGCGGGGTGATCGAAAAATTCACCGCCGTGGTGAACCCGGAGAAGCTCGGCAAGGGCATCTCCACCTTCGTCGATCTGACCGTGGCGCCACACGCCATCGAGGCTGTCGCCGAGCGGCTTTCCGCGACCATGGAAGTGGTCAGCCTGTACATCATGAGCGACCTGAAAAGCCTGCACATCCATACCCTGACCGACAGCTACGAAACCTTCGATGCCTTCGTCCGCCAGCACATCTTCAATCACCCGGAAATCCTTACGGTCGACTGCAAGGCGCTGATGACGCGGGTCAAGCATCGGCGTGGCGGCGCGCGCCTTTGAAGCGAAATGGCCAGGCCGGCGCACTGCGTTAAAAGCGTGCCGCCGGTACGTTTTGGTGCACAACTGACATTCGCACGCTCACCACGGCCCTGCTTACCGGAACGTACCCAGATAGCTGACATGACCTGACAAATGTTCAGTATTCCTGGCCCTGGCTGCCGTTTCGTCACCTCACCAGCATCACCTGCGCCTGTTTTTTGTGCGATCCATTTCTTTGAACACTACAAGGTAAAAATATTTATCCTTTTAAATCATATAGTTAAAATAATTTTCTCCTGGCATGGCAGTTGCTGAAGGGTCTCCTAAAGCGACTTTACATCCGGCAGGCAAACGCCCGCCGTAATAGCCACAGTGAAAGGAGAATCCCCATGAGCCTCAATCGACGTAATTTCATCGGCGCCGGCGCCCTCGCGGCAGGTGCTGGTTTGGCTCTGGGCGCCAGCGGCGTGGCCAGTGCGGCAGTCAGCGACAAGACCTTCAACTGGAAGATGACCAACGCCTACGCACCAGGCTCGCCGTTCTACGTGCAGGGCCCGGGCAGCCCCACCGACTTCTGCAAGCGCGTCGAGGAAATGTCCGGCGGCCGCCTGAAGATCCAGCACTTCGCCGCCGGTGAACTGATTCCCGCGCTGGAGGGCTTCGACGCCGTCTCCAGTGGCATGGTGGAAATGAACGCGGCGAACGCTTTCTTCTGGGCCGGCAAGATCCCCGCGGCCCAGTTCTTCACCGCCGTGCCGTTCGGCATGAACACCCAGGGCATGAACGCCTGGCTGTACAACGGTGGCGGCCTGAAGCTCTGGGAGGAACTCTACGAGCCCCACGGCCTGGTACCGATGCCGATAGGCAACACCGGCACGCAGATGACCGGCTGGTTCCGCCAGCCGCTGGAAAACGTCGATAGCCTCAAGGGCCTGAAGATGCGTATCCCGGGTCTGGCCGGCAAGGTCTACAGCGAGCTGGGCGTGGCCGTGCGTCTGCTGCCGGGCGGCGAGATCTTCCCGGCTCTGGAACGTGGCGTGATCGATGCCGCCGAGTTCGTCGGCCCCTACCAGGATCGACGCATGGGCCTGCACAAGGCGGCGAAGAACTACTACACCACCGGCTGGCACGAGCCGACCAACGTCACCGAGCTGATCATCAACAAGCAGGCCTGGGACAGCCTGCCCGCCGACCTGCAGGCGATCGTGCGCACCTGCGCCCAGGCCTGCAACAACGACAGCTGGTCGTGGTGCGACGCGGTCAACGCCGAGGCCCTGCAGGATCTGGTCAACAACCAGGGCGTCATCGCCCGACCACTGCCGGACGACATCATCAAACGCCTGCACGAGGTCACCCGCGACACCCTGTCGAGCATGGCCGCCGCCGACCCGGCGACCAAGAAGGTCTACGAGCACTTCTTCGCCTTCCGCAAGCAGTACATCTCCTGGGCGTCGGTGAGCGAGAAGGCCTTCATGAACATCGGGATGGACGAGGCATGATGTATTTCGTCACCCGTATCGAAGGACTGGTCGAGGCACTGGGCGCCATTGCCCGGGCCTGTGTGCTGTTACTGGTGCTGCTGGTGTCTTTCGATGTGCTGATGCGCTATCTGTTCGACCTCAGCCCGGTCGCCCTGCAGGAGCTGGAGTGGTACCTGATCTCGCCCATCGCCCTGCTCGGTATCGCCTACACCCTCAAGCACCGCCAAGACGTGCGCGTGGACTTTCTCTACGAGAAGTTCGGCGTCAAGACCAAGGCGGCGGTCGATCTGTTCAGTGGTATCGCCACCGCAG
Source organism: Phytopseudomonas daroniae (assembly GCF_004327275.1). Taxonomy (NCBI): domain Bacteria; kingdom Pseudomonadati; phylum Pseudomonadota; class Gammaproteobacteria; order Pseudomonadales; family Pseudomonadaceae; genus Phytopseudomonas; species Phytopseudomonas daroniae. The sequence continues at coordinate 466,612 of NZ_QJUJ01000004.1, read as the reverse complement.
CGATCGGCTTCTACATCGCCCGCCTGGCGTTCAATTACACGATGCAGTCCTACAACATGGGCGAAGGGTCACCCGACCCAGGTGGCTTGCCCTACCGCTTCCTGATCAAGGCCTTCCTGCCCCTGGGTTTCGCCCTGTTCGGTCTGCAAGGTGTGGCCGACAGTCTGCGTGCCCTGTGCACCCTGCTCCAGCCCGCATCGCCCAGAGAGGTGCGCGCATGAGCCCCAACGAATGGCTGGCCATCGCCATGGTCATCGGCTTCTTCGCCATGATGATGGCGGGGGTGCCGGTGGCCATTTCCCTGGCCGTGTCCGGTTTCGTCGCCGGCATGATCGGCTTCGGCCCGATGCTCTTCGCGCTGTTGCCGGCACGCATGTTCGGCGTGGTCAGCAACTACACCCTGCTGGCGATACCTCTATTTACCTTTATGGGGGTGATGCTGGAGAAGTCCAGGGTCGCCGAAGACATGCTCGACACCATCGGCCGCGCCATGGGCGGCCTGAATGGCGGCATGGGACTGGCGATCATCCTGGTCGGCGTGCTGCTCGGCGCCTCCACCGGCATCGTCGGCGCCACCGTGGTGACCATCGGCCTGCTGACCCTGCCCACCCTGCTGCGCCGTGGCTACAACAAGACCATCGCCTGCGGCACCATCTGCGCTTCCGGCACCCTGGGCCAGATCATTCCGCCGAGCCTGGTGCTGATCCTGCTGTCGGACATCCTCGGCCAGTCGGTGGGCTCGATCTTCGCCGCGGCCTTCATCCCCAGCCTGGTGCTGGCGCTGATCTACGTGGCCTACATGCTGGTACTCGGCTGGCTGCGCCCGGACTGGGTGCCGGCGATTCCCGCCGAAGAGCGCGCCCTGACCAGCCGCAAGCAACTGCTCAAGGACATGGCGCGTAGCGTGCTGCCGCCCCTGCTGCTGGTGATGGCGGTACTCGGCTCGATCATCGGCGGTGTCGCCGCCCCCACCGAAGCGGCCTCCATGGGCGCTCTCGGCGCGCTGATCATCGCCGCCTGCGCCGGCCGTCTGAGCTGGCCGACACTCAAGGCCACCTTGCATGGCACCCTGACCATCAGCGCGATGATCTTTCTCATCCTGCTCTGCTCGCAGCCCTTCTCCCTGGCCTTCCGCGGCCTCGGCGGCGAGGCGCTGGTGCACGATATGTTCACCATGCTGCCAGGTGGCGAGCTGGGCGCGATCCTGTTCCTCATGGCGGTGCTGTTCGTGCTCGGTTTCTTCCTCGAGTGGATCGAGATTTCCTATATCGCCCTGCCGATGTTCCTGCCCGTATTCATCGCCTACGACACCAATCTGGTGTGGCTGGGCATCCTGGTCGCGCTGAATCTGCAGATGTCGTTCCTTACACCTCCGTTCGGCTGGGCGCTGTTCTTCCTCAAGGGCGTCGCGCCACCGGGCATCAGCACACGGGACATCTACATTGGCGCCTTGCCGTACGTGTTCCTGCAGATGCTCGCCGTGGCCGTGGTGTTCTGCTTCCCGGCCCTGGCCACCTGGCTACCTGCCGCCATCGGTTGGTAGTGCCCTCGCTGTAGCAGGCCATTGAAAAGCGTTGGCGAGGCAGCCAGCGCAAGGCAAAAATAGGCGAAAAAGCGGAGTTTACGTGTTGTAAATGAGCATTTTGATCGGACTCGCGCCCGAGCCTGTTTTTTAACGCCGCGATGGCAACGCAGGTAGTTTTTCAACGGCCTGGTAGCCGCGCCGGTATTATCGGCACGGCTATCACAACAACGACAAGGACATCCCATGCTGAAAAGCACCCACGCCACGGGCGGCCTGTTCGTCGCTCCCCACCATCTTGCAGCCCAGGCCGGGCGCGACGTGCTCAAGGCTGGCGGCAACGCCGTGGAAGCGATGGTCGCCGCAGCGGCGACCATCGCGGTGGTCTATCCACACATGAACGCCATTGGCGGCGATGGTTTCTGGCTGATCCACGAGCCGGGCAAGCCGCCGCTGGCCATCGATGCCTGCGGCAGCAGTGCCGTCTTCGCTGACCGCGACTTCTACGCCGGCCACGCGCAGATTCCCAGCCGCGGCCCGCTGGCCGCGCTGACCGTGGCGGGTACCGTCGGCGGCTGGGCCGAAGCGCTGGCGCAGACCGCCCACTGGGGGCCAGGCATTGCCCTGCCCGACCTGCTGGCCGACGCCATCGGCCACGCCCGTCGCGGTATCGTGGTCAGCCGCAGCCAGGCGCAACTGACCCAGAGCAAGCTGGCCGAACTGAAGGATGTACCCGGTTTCGCCGAGGTCTATCTGAACGACGGCCTGCCACCTCGCGAAGGCGATCTGCTGCGCCAGCCGGCCCTGGCCGAGACCCTGCAACGCCTCGCCGACGCCGGGCTGGACGACTTCTACCGTGGCGAGCTGGCGACGCGCATGGCCGCCGACCTCGAGCGCCTGGGCAGCCCGCTGCGCCTGGCCGATCTGCAGGCGTATCAGGCCCGCGTGGTCGAGCCGCTCAGCGTGCGCCTGCAGGACGCCACCCTGTACAACATGCCGCCGCCAACCCAGGGACTGGCCTCGCTGCTGATCCTCGGCATCTTCGAACAGCTCGGCATCACCCAGGCCGAGGGCTTCGCCCATGTGCACGGGCTGGTCGAAGCGACCAAGCAGGCATTCCTGATCCGCGACCGCGTGGTGACCGATCCCGGCCGCGTCCCGGAGGATCCACAAAGCCTGCTCGACATCGCCAACCTGCAACGCCTGGCTGCCGCCATCGATCCGCAGCAAGCGCTGCCCTGGCCGCAACCGGCCGCGCCGGGCGACACCATCTGGATGGGCTGCATCGATGACCAGGGCCGTACCGTCAGTTTCATCCAGAGCGTGTACTGGGAATTCGGCTCCGGGGTGGTGCTACCGTCTACCGGCGTGGCCTGGCAGAACCGTGGTATCAGCTTTTCCCTCGATCCCGCCGCGCTGCAGAGCCTGGAGCCAGGGCGCAAGCCGTTCCACACCCTCAACCCGGCCCTGGCGCTGTTCGACGATGGCCGCACCCTGAGCTACGGCACCATGGGTGGTGAAGGTCAGCCGCAGACTCAGGCGGCGATCCTCAGCCGCTACCGCCTGGGCAGCGATCTGCAGGCCGCGGTCAGTGCACCACGCTGGTTACTGGGGCGCACCTGGGGTGATGTCAGCACCACGCTCAAGCTGGAAAACCGCTTCCCCGCCGAGCTGGTCGAACGGCTGCGCCAGGCCGGGCATGTGGTGGACGTGCTGGACGAGGCCTTCAGCGACACCATGGGCCATGCCGGCGCCCTGCTTCGCCATCCCAACGGCGTGCTGGAAGGTGCCGCCGACCCGCGTAGCGACGGCAGCGTCTGCGGACTTTGATAAAGGACTCGCCAGACAGGCGACCGTTGGTTGCAGGCACGCGATAGGAAGGCCGATCAGCCCCGTTGCGGTGGACGTCGCTTTTCACGTCCACCGCAACGGTGGATCGGTGAAGCGTGATCCACCCTACACGCTTTGACGGATACCAAAGCCCCGTAGGAGCCGGCTTGCCGGCGAAGCGATTTCACCCTCGACACGAGGGTGAATTTCGCCACCGCCATCGCCAGCAAAGCTAGGCGCCCCCGCAGCTCCTACGTTGGTTCTCTATGTCGGGCGATCAGTCCTCGGTCTTCCAGTTCTTGCGGCTCATGTAATCGCGGGTTTCTTTGACCACGATGCCCGAGAGCAGCAGCAAGCCGATCAGGTTGGGCAGGGCCATCAGGCCGTTGGCGATATCGGAGAAGGTCCACACCACTTCCAGCGAAGTGACCGCACCCACGAATACCACCATCGAGAAGATCAGCCGGTACGGCATCACCGCCACCCGGCCCATCAGCCGCTCCATGCAGCGCTCGCCGTAGTACGACCAGCCGAGAATCGTGGTGTAGGCGTAGACCAGCACGCCGATGGTCACCGTGTAGATGCCCCAGCCGCCGCCAAGGCCCTGCTCCAGGGCCCAGGCGGTCATTGGCGCGCCTTTCAGGCCTTCCTGCGTCCAGGCACCGGTGACGATGATCGCCATGGCGGTGAAGGTCACCATCACCAGGGTGTCGAGGAAGGTCTGGGTCATCGACACCATGGCCTGGCGCACCGGCTTGTCGGTCTTGGCCGCGGCGGCAGCGATGGCGCCGGTACCCAGGCCCGACTCGTTGGAGAAGATACCGCGTGCCACGCCCATCTGCACCGCCAGGATAATGCTGGAGCCGAGGAAGCCACCAGCCGCTGCACTGCCGCTGAAGGCATCGGTGAAGACCAGGGTTATCGCCGCCGGCAACTGGTCGGCGAACACCACCAGCACGGCTATGTTGCTGATGATGTAGAGCACGATCATCACCGGCACCACCGCCGCGGCGAAGCGGCCGATGCTCTTGATCCCGCCAATGATCACCACTGCCGTGGCAATGGCCAGAACCAGACCACTGACGGTCGGCGAAATGCCCCAGGTGTCCTGCAACTGGTGCGCCGCGGTATTGGCCTGAACCATGTTGCCGATGCCGAAGGCGGCGATAGCGCCGAAAATCGCGAAGGCGATGCCCAGGCTCTTGCCCAGGGTGCCACCGACGCCACGGGTCAGGTAGTACATCGGCCCGCCGCTCTGCTCGCCCTTGGCATCGGTGACCCGGTACTTCACACCCAGCAGCGCTTCCGAGTACTTGGTGGCCATGCCCACCAGGCCGGTCATCCACATCCAGAACAATGCGCCGGGGCCGCCGATACCGATGGCCGTGGCCACCCCGGCGATATTGCCCACACCAATGGTCGCCGCCAACGAGGTGGCCAGGGCCTGGTAGTGGGAGACGTCACCCGGTACGTCGCCCTTTTCCTTGCGTTTGACGAAGGCCAGCCAGAAGGCATGGCCGAGCACGCGAAACTGCAGGCCACGCAGGCGAATGGTCAGGTACAGGCCGGTGAGCAGCAACAGGGGGATGAGCAGGAATGGCCCCCAGATAAAGCCACTGATGGCCGAAAGCACAGCGAGAAGTTGTTCCATCGAGGATGTCCTTTTTGTTCTATCCATTGCGGCTCGTGGCCGGCAGGAACGGCGCCAGGGCTGGTAAGCACCAGTACCGAGAGAGTGAACGCAGATGCGTCCGTGCAACGTCAGATGGTGTCGTTACGATCACCTGGGACGTAACAAAATGTTTGGCGAATCAACCAATTGCGACGCGGGCGATTGTCGCCAGGACAGCAAGGCTATAACAACTTGCTCCCGAAGGGATCCGAAAAAACGGGAAATTTCGCTGCTGGGTTGCACTGAATCAGGCATTCACCTCGCTTATCCGCCCTATGCCAGGCGTTCGTCAGCAGGGCTACGGCGCTCCACCGGAGTAGTCGATCAGCCCAAAGTCGCAGTCGCCGTTGTTACAGTGACTGGCAGCCGCTCAACCAAAGCCCCCAGCACGCCAAGGAGTAGCGCCGCGGGCTTTGCACGGCTGGCCATCAGCATCCCGTCAGCTTCGCCTCACGGCGCTCGCCCGGAAAGAAGAATGGCCGCAGGCGCACACCCACGCCATTACCGATGAACGCTGCCACCAGCCACAGCCAGCCGTGCAGACTGCCGGAGGCGATGCCACTGAAGTAGGCGCCGATATTGCAGCCATAGGCCAGGCGCGAACCGTAGCCGAGCAGCAGGCCACCGATTACTGCACACAGCAACCTCAGTGGCTACCCTACCACCCCACCAGCCTTCACAAACCAACTGAGCCGCGGGGACAAAGTGTCCTCAGAACACCCCGTCACGGGCCATCGGCGGAGTGAACAGACCCGCAGGGTCACGGCGCACCGAGCCTTCTTCGATCTCGGCCGCCTCGACGACCTCGATCTGCTCACCACTCAGGGCTTTCTGTACGCCTTGCTGGGTCAACACGCTGGACAGAATGGCTTTGCCGGAATCGGTGAAGTCATAAACGCTGGACGAGCCCTGTAGCGGCACCGATGCCAGGCGCTGGCCCTGGCTGTCGAACACTTCAACCGTGAGAGCGTGGGTCAGCACCACGCCCATGAAGCGCTCGCTTTTCCACTCGCGCACCCGAATCGACAGCAGCATGGCATCCGCGGACGATGCCTGACGTACCCCGGCAGCGACACCATGGGCGGCCACGCCCTTGCGTTCGAAACCACCCAGCAGCGACTGCTGCAGCTCCTGCGCCAGCGGATCGCCGGAGCGGGTATTGACGTCATAGGGGATGTAATAGCTGCCGCGGGTCAGTCCCACGAAATGGCCCTTCTTGTTGCCGGAGAGTACATAGGGGCGGTCATCGATCACCTGCACTTCGACGGTCTTGGCGAACGCCTGGGGAACTGTCGGGTAGGCATGGGCATAGTCGATCTTGCGGCCGTTGGAGCAGGCAACAAGGCTGAGCAACAGCATGAGAAGAGTGCAGCGACGCAACATGGAATGTCCTTATAGAGAAGGTCGACTCGGCACCCGATCACAGGCGCCTTTTGGCGGATAGCCAACCGCTATCCGGGAATGCTCGCGGTGGCCGTGCCACGCGCGCGGCGCATGGTGCAAAAGCCTCCTGGACATTGCAAGCGACCTCGACGAAGCGGACGACGGCATGCAGAAAATTGCGATGCACGCACCAATTGCCGGGCAAAAAAAGGGAGCCTTGCGGCTCCCAGAGGTAAACGGTAGCTGGCTGTCAGCCTTCGATCTCGATCAGCACTTCACCCGGGTTGACGCGGTCGCCCTTGGCCACGTGTACCGTCTTCACGGTACCGGCGATCGGCGCCTGCACTTCGGTTTCCATCTTCATCGCCTCGGTGATCAGAACGGCCTGACCGGCCTTGACGGTGTCGCCCTCCTTGACCAGCACATCGACGATATTGCCCGGCATGCTGGTGCTCACATCGCCCGGCGCGCTGGCGGTGCGACGCTTGCCTCCACCGCCGCCGGCGACGTAGTCGTTGAGCGCTTCGAATACCACCTCTTCCGGCATGCCGTCGATGGACAGGTAGAAGTGCCGCTTGCCCTCGCCCTTCACGCCGACGCCGGTGATATCCACGCGGTAGCTTTCGCCATGCACATCGATGATGAACTCGGTCGGCACGCCCGCACCGCCCACCGCCGCCACGCCGCTGCCATCGAGAATCGGCAGCAGCACTTCCGGCTGCAGGCTGCCGGCTTCGCGCTCTTCGAGGAACTTGCGGCCGATGTCCGGGAACATGGCGAAGGTCAGCACATCCTCTTCGGATTTGGCCAAGGCGCCGATCTGCCCGCGCAGCTTGTCCATTTCGGGCTTGAGCAGGTCGGCCGGGCGCACGTCGATTACCTCTTCGTTGCCGATGGCCTGCTTGCGCAGTTTCTCGTTGACCTTGCCCGGCGCCTGGCCATAACCGCCCTGCAGATACAGCTTCACCTCGTTGGTGATGGTCTTGTAGCGCTCGCCAGCGAGCACGTTGAAGAACGCCTGGGTGCCGACGATCTGCGAAGTCGGCGTGACCAGCGGCGGGAAGCCGAGGTCTTCGCGCACCCGCGGAATCTCCGCCAGCACTTCGTTCATGCGGTTCAGCGCGCCCTGCTCCTTGAGCTGGTTGGCCAGGTTGGAAATCATCCCGCCGGGCACCTGGTTGACCTGTACCCGGGTGTCGACCGCGGTGAATTCGCTTTCGAACTGGTGGTACTTCTTGCGCACCGCGTGGAAGTACATGCCGATCTCCTGGATCAGCGAAAGATCCAGGCCGGTGTCGTATTCGCTGCCCTTGAGCGCGGCGACCATCGACTCGGTACCGGGATGACTGGTGCCCCATGCGAAGCTGGATATGGCCGTGTCGATATGGTCGGCGCCCGCCTCGATGGCCTTGAGCTGACACATCGAACCCAGACCCGCCGTGTCGTGGCTGTGGATAAATACCGGCAGATCGATCTCGGCTTTCAGCGCCTTGACCAGATCGGCCGTGGCGTAAGGCGTGAGCAGACCGGCCATGTCCTTGATGGCGATGGAGTCGATACCCATGGCCTGCATGGCCTTACCCTGGGCGACGAAGGCCTCGATGGTGTGCACCGGGCTGGTGGTATAGGCGATGGTGCCCTGGGCGTGCTTGCCGGCAGCCTTCACCGCCTCGATGGCGACGCGCAGGTTACGCACGTCGTTCATGGCGTCGAAGATGCGGAACACGTCGATACCGTTCTCCGCCGCCTTGGCGACGAAAGCGCTGACCACATCATCGCTGTAGTGCCGGTAGCCGAGCAGGTTCTGCCCGCGCAGGAGCATCTGCAGGCGGGTGTTGGGCAACGCCGCACGCAGCTCGCGCAGACGCTCCCACGGGTCTTCCTTGAGGAAACGCACGCAGGCGTCGAAGGTCGCGCCGCCCCACACTTCCAGCGACCAGTAGCCGACCCGGTCGAGCTTTTCGCAGATCGGCAACATGTCTTCGGTGCGCATGCGTGTGGCCAGCAGTGACTGGTGGGCGTCGCGCAGGATGGTGTCGGTAACCGTGATCTTTCTTGTCATGGTGCGTTCCTCACAGGCCGGCATGGGCGGCGATGGCGGCGGCGATGGCCAGGGCCAGTTCGCCCGGCTTGCGTTTGATCGAGTAGTTCAGCAGCTCGGGATGGTTATCGACGAAGCTGGTGTTGAAGCGCCCACTGCGAAATTCGTCGTTGGCGAGAATCTGCTGGTAGTAGGTGGCGGTGGTCTTCACGCCCTGCACGCGCATGTCGTCCAGCGCACGAGAGCCACGGGCCAGGGCTTCTTCCCAGGTCAGCGCCCAGACGATCAGCTTCAGACACATGGAATCGTAGTACGGCGGGATGGTGTAGCCGGTGTAGATCGCCGTATCGGTGCGCACACCAGGCCCGCCGGGCGCGTAGTAGCGGGTGATCTTGCCGAACGATGGCAGGAAGTTGTTGCGCGGATCCTCGGCATTGATGCGGAACTGCAGGGCGAAACCGCGATACTGGATGTCTTCCTGCTTGACCGACAGCGGCAGGCCCGAGGCAATGCGGATCTGCTCGCGAACGATGTCGATGCCAGTGATTTCCTCGGTGATGGTGTGCTCCACCTGCACCCGGGTATTCATCTCCATGAAGTACACCTCGCCCTCGGCGAGCAGGAACTCCACGGTACCGGCATTCTCGTAGCCCACCGCCTGGGCGGCGCGCACGGCCAGGTCGCCGATGTAGGCGCGCTGCTCGGGCGTCAGTTGCGGGCTGGGCGCGATCTCGATGAGCTTCTGGTTGCGCCGCTGGATCGAGCAGTCGCGCTCGTACAGGTGCACGGTATTGCCGTGGCTGTCGGCGAGGATCTGCGCCTCGATGTGCTTGGGGTTGACGATGCACTTCTCGAGAAACACCTCGGCCGAACCGAAGGCCTTGGTCGCCTCGGAAATCACCCGCGGGAACGCCTGTTCCAGTTCCTCACGGCTGTTGCAGCGCCGGATGCCGCGGCCACCGCCACCGGAGGTCGCCTTGAGCATCACCGGATAACCGATACGCTCGCCTTCGAGCAGCGCCTCCTCGATACCCGCAACATTTCCCTCGGTGCCCGGCGTTACCGGCACACCGGCCTTGATCATGCTGCGGCGGGCTTCGGTCTTGTCGCCCATGCGGCGGATCACCTCGGCACTCGGGCCGATGAACTTGATGCCGCGGGCGGCGCATATTTCCGCCAGTTCGGCGTTCTCGGAGAGAAAGCCATAACCGGGGTGCAGCGCGTCGCAGCCGGTTTCCACAGCCAGGTTCACCAGCTTGCGCGGGTTGAGGTAGCCGGCCAGGGGATCGTCGCCGATGCCATAGGCCTCGTCGGCGCGCTTGACGTGCAGGGCCTGGCGGTCGGCGTCCGAATAGATGGCCACCGAACGAATGCCCATCTCGGCGCAGGCTCGCACGATGCGCACGGCGATCTCGCCACGGTTGGCTATCAGGATTTTCTTGATCACGAGCCAGCATCCTCGATCACGTGAACAGGCGACCCGAAGCGGGTCGGCGTATGGCCGCGGTACGTCCTCTCGGCCTTGCGCTTCACCCTACGCCCGCTAATGGATTAACCAAAATCAATAATTATTGGGTTAGGCATTAGTAAAAGCTTATGCTTGACGAAAATCCATCGCGAAAGAGGTGAATGAAATTCGTAAGTCATTGCTGCGCATGACATTTCGTCAGCTTCAGGTATTCCGCTCGGTATGCGACAACCGTTCGTACAGCCGCGCCGCCGAGGAAATGTCCCTGACCCAGCCGGCGGTCAGCCTGCAGATTCGCCAGCTTGAAGAGCTGCTTGGCCAGCCGCTGTTCGACTACGTGGGCAAGAAGCTGTACCTGACCGAAGCCGCCGAAGCGCTGCAGCGCGCCAGCGCCGACATCTTCGGCCGCCTGGAGAGCCTGGACATGCAACTGGCGGATCTGCAGGGTTCGCTGCAGGGCCAGTTGAGCCTGGCGATCGAGTCCAGCGCCAAATACTTCATGCCCCACCTGTTCGCCGCCTTTCGCCGCGAACACCCGGAGGTCAGCCTGCAACTGACGGTGGTCAATCACGCGCAGGCGGTCAGGCGCCTGAGCGCCAACCGCGACGACCTGCTGATCATGTCCCAGGTACCGGCGGATATGCCTCTGGAGTTTCTGCCCTTTCTCAACAATCCGATCATCGCCGTGGCACCACCCGATCATCCGCTATGCGCGCAGACCACGCTGCAGTTGCAGGATCTGTGCGCCTGGCCATTGCTGGTACGCGAGCCCGGCTCCGGCACGCGGCGGGCCTGCGAAGAATATTGCCATCAGAAACGCGCGCATTTCGCCCAGCTGCAGGAAGTCGGCTCCATGGAAGGGCAACGCGAAGGAGTGATCGCCGGACTGGGTTTGGCGCTGCTGCCGCGCCATGCAGTACGTCGCGAATTGCAACTGGGGGTACTGCGCGAGCTGCCGGTGGTCGAACTGCCGCTGCTGCGCAGCTGGTGCGTGGTGCATCCGCGAGGCAAATACCTGTCGCCGGTGGCACAGGCGTTCTTCGCTTTCGTGCGCAACCAGCGCACGCAGATCGGCGCCCTCGCCGAGCATTTCAGCAGCGTGACGAATCTGCCCTGACAATTTCGTATATGATATCCAAAACCTTCCTCCATTCGGTGCCGCCGCGTGCCTCTACCTCGATTCAATGCACCCAACCTGGGTATCGCTCCGTCTGCTTCGGAGGTGATCACCAAGCACCTGCGCGACGCCATCGTCTCCGGGCATTTCGCCGAAGACGAACCGGTGCGCCAGGACGACATCGCCAAACTGTTCAACGTCAGCAAGATTCCCGTGCGCGAGGCGCTCAAGCGCCTGGAGGCCGAGGGGCTGGTGGTGTTCCAGCGCAACAAGGGGGCGGTGGTCACGCGTATTTCCGAGCCGGAACTGGCGCAGATGTTCGAGGTGCGCATCCTCCTCGAGGACAAGGTGCTGCGCCTGGCCATTCCCAATATGACCGAGGAAACCTTCGCCCGTGCCGAACGCATCTGCGAGGAGTTCATCGGCGAAGACAACATCGGCCGCTGGGCCGAACTGAACTGGCAACTGCATGCCTGCCTGTACGAGCCGGCACAGCGACCGTTTCTGGTGAACCTGATCCGCTCCATCCACGACAAGCTGGAACGTTATCTGCGCATGCAGATGAGTCTGTCAGAGGGCAAGGATCGCGCCGACCGCGAGCACCGCGAGATCATCGCCGCCTGCCGCAGCCAGGATGTCGAACGTGCGGTCACCCTGCTCGACCAGCACATCATCGGCGTGTGCCGCAGCCTGTTCGAGCAGCTGCCCGAACACCGTTGAAGGGCAGGCTACAAAAAGGCGCAAGCGGCCGGTCAAAATTTGTATCGGATGTGCCGTGCAAATGTCGGATTACGCTTCGCTAATCCAACCTACGTTCTGCTCGACGTGTAGGGTGGATGACGCTCTTCTCATCCACCATCGCGGTTGCAGAAGGCCGTGATCCATGGTTCAACGCGGGTCACCGACCGGCTGCTTACTCCTTCTAACTGCCATCCTAGATCCGGTTGGAGGCATCCAGCGCCTTCAGCAGGCGGGCATCGTGGCCATAGATATCCGGGCGGAACTGCAGTTGCCCGTCACCGCCAACCTGCGCCGTCCAGTAGGCCATGAGGATCGGCACCGGTCGCGGCAGATCGGCGCGCAGCGTGCGACCACTTTCCCACTGCCTGGCGATACGCGCACGCTCGCTGGGTGTAGCTTCGGCGAGTAGCTGATCGACCAGTTCGGTTACCCGCTCGATGCGTACGCAACCCGAGCTGAACAACCGTGGCAGGTTGTCGAACAGGCGCTGGCTCGGCGTGTCGTGCAGGTACACCGAGAAGGGATTGGGAAAGCGGATCGCCACCTTGCCGAGCGGGCTGTGCGCCCCGGCCTCCTGACGGATCATCACACGACCGGGGCGTTCCCAGTCGACGCTGCGCGGGTCGACCGTATTTCCCTCATAGTCGATCACTCGCATATGGTTGGCCGCCAGGTAGCCGGCCGCATCGCGGCGCAGTTCCGGCAGCTTGTCTTCGCGCAGGATGGTCGGCGGAATCGTCCAGGTCGGGTTCAGGGTCAGGTGGGTGATACGCGAGCGCAGCAGCGGTGTCGGCCGCGCGGGACGCCCGACCTGAGTACGTGCCTGCCAGACGACGGCGTTATCGCGCAGGAACATCACTTCGGCGCCAGCGACGTCGATCAGCACGCTGGTCGGCTCGATCTCGTGGGACAACCAGCGCAGACGCTCCAGGTTGATGCGAATCTGATCCATGCGCTCACTGGCCGAGCGGTTCAGTTCGGCCAGCGTACCGGGGCCGACAATGCCGTCGGGCTTGAGCAGATGGTTGCGCTGGAACGCCTTGACCGCTTCGACCAGCGCCGTCGTGTATACCGAGGTTTCCTCGGCGACAAGCGCCGGCGCACCCTGGGACAGATCGCCATGCAATTGCAGTCGCTGCTCCAGCAGCGGCACCCGCCCGTCCACCGCGCCAGGGCGCAACAGTGTTCCGCCCGGAATCGCCAGCCATTGCGGCAGTTCCTGGCGGCGCAGCTCGGCATAGCGCTGGCGCAGCGCGCGATAGGGGCTGAAATCCGGGCGCGCCTGCTCGAAGGCCTGTGCCGGATCCGTCAGCCCCGCCTGAGCGATCGCCAGCAAGGGCGCCTGGCTCTGCTGCACGGCCATGCTCTCGGGCTCCCAGAGCGGCTCGACACGGGACTGCTCCAGCCGCCCGTAGGCCAAGTCACGCAATGCCTGCAGATAGGCCGTGGTGGCGAGCACCTCGACACAGGCCGAAAGGCGCGGCGAAGGGCTCTCGACCGCCGTCAGTTCACGTAGCGGCTCCAGGTGATAGGCGCGCGGCTCCAGGCCATCGTCCACCAGATTCTCCAGCTGAGCGAACAGTGCCGGCAGGTTCTGCTCACTCCACACCGGCTGCGCACCACGCAGCAGATAGAAGGGCTCCAGCCATTCGCGATCCTTGGCAGTAAGGTTCAGGGCGGGCGATACACAGGTCAGGCTGGGTTCGGCGAGCTGCTGCTCAAGGGGACTGGGCGACGTGGCATCGGCCAGTGCCAGAGGAGCGGTCAGGGCCAACGCCCAGGCAACGGATGAAGGGGGAGAAAACAAAACGCCGCTCCAGATTACGACAAAGTGAATGACAGCCCGTCGGATTCGCCCGCGGGTCAGAAGATTTCGGCTGTTAGAATCGCGGGCTTTGTTGTGCCCGCATCGCCTGGCGAAGGCTCGACATATCGATGGCCGAAACTCAGAGACTTGAAATGATGACCACGATTCAGCGAATTTGCTTAGCCTTTCTTTGCCTGGCATTGCCCGTTCCATCCGTGATGGCCGCCACCCTGGCGCCCGATCCCTTGCTGGAAAGCCTGTCCGCCGAAGCCCCGGCGTTGCAGCGCAAGGTACTCAACCATGCCATCGACGCCATGCGTTGCGCCATCAATAATGGCGCCGTACCGGCACAGCGACTGGCGGTCATCGACTTCTCCAAGCCCTCCAGCGAACGCCGCCTGTGGATCTTCGACCTGACCAGTAAACGCCTGCTGCTGCACGACCTGGTCGCCCATGGCCAGCAGTCCGGTGACAATTTCGCCACCCGCTTCTCCAACCGCGAAGGCAGCCACCAGTCCAGCATCGGCCTGTTCCGCACCCAGGAAAGCTACACCGGCAAGCACGGCTACTCGCTGCGCATGGACGGCCTGGAACCGGGCTTCAACGATCTCGCCCGCCAGCGCGCCATCGTCATCCATCCCGCCGATTACGTTAACCCGGCCTGGATCAAGACCCAGGGCCGCATCGGCCGCAGCCAGGGCTGCCCGGCGGTGCGCCCGGAAGTCGCCCGTATGGTGGTAGACAGCCTCAAGGGCGGCCAATTCATGTTTTCGTACTACCCGGACAAGCGCTGGCTGCAATCGTCGCTGTACATCAATTGCCAGCCCGGGCTGGTGGCGGGGATCGTCAGCGCCAAAGAAGGCTGAGACGCCGCAAAGGCGGGAGTAGACGTAGGGTGGACAACGCTCTTTTTGTCCACCATTGCGATTTCGGAGCGGTGGACGGGTCGGGCCGCGTAGGTGAAGCGTCGTGTACCCTACGAGAGGCCGCTACCGTCTTTCAACTGCCTACCTCACAGCTCCACAACTCCACCGCCGGCTGGCTCGCCGTTGGCGGGCCGAGCCACGCGCTGAAGGGTTGGCAGCCTTGGGCATCGCAAAGCTGATAGTCGCCAGCCTCGGGCGTGCGTCCGAGGCGTAGCGGTTGCAGGGGCGACAACTGGCGCTGGTAATGCCAGGCGCCGTCACGCAGCACGGCGCCGTCAGGGATTTCCATGCCGGCGCCGCTGCCGCGTACCCGCGCCTCACCGAGCAGTAGCCCGTCCGGGGTGACGCGGTAATCCTCTTCCCAGCGGATCTTCTCGATCGTGTGGTTCCAGGCCAGGGTGAAGGACGGTAAGGGCAGTTGCGCCCATACCGTCCCGGCAAGGCCCAGGCACAGACCGATCAAGCCGACGCCAGTTGAGCGCGACGGCGTGCACGCCAGACATGTTGGGCGATCAGCAAGATGCCCAACGCGTAACCGATCTCGTCACTGATCGGCAACGCCAGGATCAGCGCGACACCAGCGGCGAAAGCCCAGATACGCTCCCACCAGGCCATGCGCATATTCAGATAGCCAACCACGGCCATCCCCCACAACCCGACCGCAAACACTGTCTTGACGAACATGTACAGCGTTGCCCCCCAGCTATCGCCCTGCATCATCAGCGCCGGGTCGTACACCGCCATGAAGGGCACGACGAAACCGGCGGCGGCGATACGCACTGCCCACAGGCTGATCTTGAAGCCGTTTTCCTTGGCGATCGGTGCCGCCGCGAAACAGGCCAGCGCCACAGGCGGCGTCAGGTCGGCCATCAGGCCGAAATAGAATACGAACATGTGCGAAACGATCAGCGGCACGCCCAGATCCAGCAGCGCCGGCGCGGCGATGGCGCTGGTGATGATGTAGTTGGGAATGGTCGGGATACCCATACCGAGGATCAGGCAGGTGACCATGGTCAGCACCAGCGACAGAAACAGGTTGTTCTGGCCGACCGCAAGGATGTAACCGGCAAAGGTGGTGGCGATACCGGTCAGCGACACCACACCGATGATCACACCAACCAGAGCACAGGCGATCCCCACAGGAATCGCATGTCGAGCACCTTCCACCAGTGCATGTAAACACGCCTGCAGCGTTTCACGGCCGCCCTTGATGAACCAGCATGCCAGTACCAACGCGCCGATCACCCCGAACACCACGCCGATGCCCAACTGGAAGAAACCAGCGCAGAGAATCCCCAACGCAATCCAGAAGACCATGCGCATCACTTTGGACGACACCTTGAGGATGATCGCCGAGCCAAGGATCACGATAGCTGTGAGCGCGAGGCCGACAGTGCCCGAGAACATTGGCGTACGCCCGGAGAACAGCAGGTATACCAAGACCAGTAGCGGTATCAGCAGGAACCAGCGTTGCTTGACCGCGGCCCAGGCGCTGGGACACTGATCTTTCGGCAGTCCGCGCAAGTTGGCGCTCTTGGCTTCCAGATGCACCATCCAGAAAACCGCGCCGAAATACAACATCGCAGGGATCAGCGCAGCCTTGGCGACTTCCACGTAAGGTACGTTGATGGTTTCGGCCATGATGAAGGCCACAGCCCCCATCACTGGCGGCATGATCTGGCTACCCATGCTCGCCGTGGCCTCTACAGCGCCCGCGAATGCCGGCCGGTAACCGAAGCGCTTCATCAGCGGGATGGTGAACTGCCCGGTGGTGACCACGTTGGCCACGCCAGAACCGGTGATGGTGCCCATCAGTGCCGACGAAACGACCGAGACCTTGGCCGGACCACCGAGCTTGTGACCGAACAAACCCATGGCGAAGTCGGTGAACAGTTTGATCATCCCCGCTTGCTCGAGGAATGCACCGAACAGAATGAACAGAAAGATGTAGGTCGCCGATACATAGGTAGGCGTACCGTAGAATCCTTCGGTGCCGAACGACAGCTGGTTGATGATCTGATCGAAGCCGTAGCCCCGGTGTGCCAGATCGCCCGGCAGGTATTCGCCGAATAGGCCGTAGAGCAGGAACAGCCCGCAGATCAGCGGTAAAGCGATGCCCATCACCCGCCGGGCCGCCTCGAAGATCAACACCGTCAGCGCAACGCCCACCACCATATCAGCCGCGCTCAGATCACCGGAGCGCTGAATCAGGTCAGCTTCGAAATACCACTGATAGGCGAATGTGGCCATCCCGGCAAGACCCAGCAGCCAGGCCAGCGGTTGCCAGGGGCGACCGTTGCCACGTGAGGGATAGCAGAGAAATACCATCAGCAGCAGAAAGCCGATGTGACCGGCGCGCAGCACCTGACTGGACACCGGATGGAAGGCCGCCGTGATGATCTGGTAAGTGGAGAACAGCAAGGCGGTGTAGAACAACGCCTTCGGCCATTCGCTCGGGCTGGCGCTCAGCCCCTGATGTTCACTCATGCTGGTCACACCTTCACTGACGCCCAAAGGGCGGAGAATCGGACTGCGAGTGGAGACGTGCCATCCGTCGATGACAGATACCCACTCGGCGAATCGACAAACGCGCCAGGCTGGCTATCGAGCGAGCCTGGCGACAGCGACTACTTGAGTACGCCGGCTTCCTTGTAGAAACGCTCGGCACCCGGATGCAGGGGGATCGGCAGACCTTCGGTAGCGGTTTCCAACTTGATGTCGTTGGCCGCCGAGTGCGAATTGACCAGGCGTGGCAGGTTATCGAACATCAGTTTGGTCATCTGGTAGGCGATCTCTTCGTCGACCCCCTCATGGCTGACCAGAATGTTAATGATCGCCGCGGTCGGTACATCCTGATCCTGGCCGTCGTAGGTACCGGCCGGAATGACGCGCGCCTGGTAGGCACTGCTGCCGATCTTGGCCACCACGTCTTCCGGAATGGCCACGAAGTTGATCGGCACCATCGACGCCAGGTCACGGATAGCGGCCATACCCAGACCAGAGGACTGCAGCGTGGCATCCAGTTGGCGGTTCTTGATCAGCTCGACCGACTCGGCGTATGGCATGAACTCGACCCGACCCATGTCCTTGTAGCTCAGGCCGGCAGCCTTGAAGATCGCCCGGGCATTGAGTTCGGTACCGGACTTCGGCGCGCCGACCGAGATGCGCTTGCCCTTGAGGTCTTCCAGGGTCTTGATCCCGGACTCCTTGCTGGCAACGATCTGGATGTAGTTCGGGTAGGTGGCGGCGATGGCGCGAATCTTGGTCAGCGGCGCCTTGAAGCCGGCATCCTCGACACCCTTCCAGGCATCGTCCACCGAATCGCCGAGGGAGAAGGCCAGCTCACCGCGGCCGCTTTGCAGCAGATTGAGGTTTTCCACCGAGGCCTTGGTCGCCTGCACGGACGTCTTGGCGCCATCGATACCATTGCCGTAAATCTGCGACAGGGCCACGCCAATCGGGTAGTAAACCCCACTGGTACCGCCGGTGAGCACGTTGATGAAGGTGGGCGCAGCGAGCACCGCGGTGCTGGCAGTGAGAGCCGCTGCGGCGGCGAAGAGGCTGAAGCGCTTGGTCAGTCGCATGGTGTTTCTCCGTGATTATTCTTGTCAGAGAGCCGGTTCGGGATCGGTGACCAGAGAAAACGGAGAACGACAAACAGAGAGAGAAAAAATACTCTGCAGATGACGACCTGTTGTCTTTCTTATGGTCACCGACTCAGATGCCGGTTGCCCAAGAGCCATTGCAGGTGTCATGCCAGTAGCGAAGATCCGCATGCCAGAGCGGCCCAAGGATTTCAGCGGAAAGGAAACCAGCAAAATCCCGCCGGTTGCCGGATAGGTAACCGGCAAGATTCCGCTCAGAAAGACCGACGGGTTACTGCGCCTCTCTCAGCAACCGCTCACGGTTTTTGTACGTCTGCCAAATGCAATTCGAAGTCTCACGGGCGCACATGAGCGGACTGCTTTCAGGCGTTAGCGGCCGTAGGGTGGATCGGGGCGCGTAGCTGACGCTCTTTTCATCCACCATCGCGATCGCAGAGCGGTGGACGGATCGGGCCGCGTAGGAAAGCGTCGTCCACCCGACAAGCCGCTTACGCCTTGTCCCGGTCATTAACATCGCAATGGCGAACAGGCCCTCAGGCGAGATTCAATCCTCGTCGTTGCTACCCGCCGGCCGATAGGTACTGCGCTGCAGGCCGTGGCGATGCATCTTTTCATTGAGGGTACGGCGCGGCACCTGCAGTAGTTCCATGGTCTGCAGGATACTGCCGCGGCAGCGCAGCAAGGCGTTGTGCAGACACTGCGCCTCGAAGGCTTCCATCTGTCCGGCGAGAGACTGGCTGCCCTCTTCCTGCGTCGCGCCGCTCAGGCCCAGGGCATGGCGTTCGGCGGCGTTGATCAGCTCGCGTACGTTACCCGGCCACTCATGGCCGAGCAGGCCGGCCAGCTCGGCTGGCGTGAGGGGTTCGAAACTGCGGCCATGGCGCTGCGCGGCCTCCTCGGCGAAGTGTTCGAACAGCAGCGAAATATCCTCGCGGCGCTCACGCAACGCGGGAATCTGCAAGGTGGCGACATTCAGCCGATAGAGCAGGTCTTCCCGGAAACGCCCGGCACGCACCTCGTCGAGCAAGTCCGGCTTCACCGCGCTGATCACCCGCAGGTCGACGCGGATGCTGCGGTTGGAGCCCAAGCGCTCCAGGGTCTTTTCCTGCAGTACACGCAGCAGCTTGACCTGCTGGGCCAGCGGCAGGCTTTCCACTTCGTCGAGAAACAGGGTGCCGCCGTCGGCATGCTCGATACGGCCGATACGCTTGCTCTGGGCGCCAGTGAAGGCGCCGCTTTCATGGCCGAACAGTTCGCTCTCGAACAGGTGCTCGGGAATCGCTGCGCAGTTGAGGGCCACGAACGGCTTGTCGGCGCGCTCGCTGAAATCGTGCAGGCAGCGCGCCACGCGCTCCTTGCCGGAACCGGTCTCGCCGCGAATCAGCACGTTCACCGAAGTGCCGGCCAGGTCGAGAATCTGCCGGCGCAAACGCACCATGGATCGCGACACACCAAGCAATTGCGCGGCGATTCCGTCCTTGAGGGCGAATTGCTGACGCAGGGCGCGGTTCTCGCAGACCAGGCGGCGTTTTTCCAGGGCACGGCGTACGGTGTCGAGCAGGCGATCCGGGGTGAAGGGTTTTTCGATGAAATCGTAGGCGCCCTGCTTGAGCGCCTGTACGGCCATCGGCACATCGCCGTGCCCGGTGATCATGATTACCGGCAGATCGCGGTCGAGTTCGACCACCCTGCTCAGCAGTTGCAAACCATCGGTGCCGGGCATGCGCACATCGCTGATCAATACGCCGGGAAAGTCGACGTCGACCAGCGCCAGCGCCTGGGCGGCATTGGCACAGGCGTGCACGCTGAAGCCGGACAGCTCCAGCCATTGCTGCGCCGCCTCGCGGATCGCTGCTTCATCATCGACGACGATTACCTGACCGCCCATATCACCTCCTGATTCGAACGCGCAGTGTACCGCCAGGCCCTTGGCGCGATGGCACAAAGTTGGCGAACCTCCTCATCATCCGGCACGCTGCAGGCGCAGGGTGAATACCGCGCCTTCGCGACCATTGCGCACCTCCAGGTTGCCACCCAGATCGCGCACGATGCCGTAGGAAATCGCCAGCCCCAGCCCCAGGCCCTCGCCCACCGGTTTGGTGGTGAAGAACGGCTCGAACACGCTACCCAGATGCTCCTCGAGAATACCACCACCACTGTCGCTGACCTGCAGCAGACAGCTGTCGCCCTGCAGCTCGATGACCACACCGAGCACCCGTTGGGGGCTGTCGAGCATGGCATCCAGGGCATTGTTGAGCAGGTTGAGAATCACCTGTTCCAGGCGAATGGCATCGCCGTAGACCCGCGCTTCGCTGCGGATTTCGCGGCGCAGCTCGACCTGTTCGCTGCGCAGCCGCGGCGCCAGCAGCAACAGCGCCTGCTCCAGCACGTCGCTGAGCAGCAGGCGCTCGTTGAGTCCGGCCGGGCTTTTGCGAGCGAAGCTCTTCAAGTGGCTGGTCAGGCTGGCCATGCGCTGCAACAGGCCGTCGATGCGGATCAGGCCTTCGCGCACCTCGCGTTCGCGACCGTTGTCGAGCAGCAGCCCGAGGCTGCCGAGGTGCATCTGGATGGCCGTCAGCGGTTGATTGATTTCATGGGCCATGGCTGCCGACATCTGCCCCAGTGCCGCCATCTTCGCCGCATGCACCAGCCCCTCCTGTGCCTCGCGCAGTTCGGCGGTGCGCAGTGTCACCTCGCGTTCGAGGTTCTCGCGGATGCTCGCCTGCAGCCGCTGGTTCTTGCGGCGTTGCAGCAGGAACAGCACCAGGAACACCAGGGTCAGCCATACGCCAGCTGCGGCCAGGCGATAGCTGCGCGCCGTGTCGCCCAGGCTGTTTTCCTCGATCAGCAGGTGCAACGTCCAGGCCTCGCTGGCCAGTTCCTGGCGCTGCCACAGGTAACTGTGCCGGCCATCGGGGCCGTCAATGATCATCCAGTCGGCATTCCCTTCGAAATAGCGCCCCGGCTCCTTGGCTAACAACTCAAGAGGGCGTTCGGCATACTTGCGCACCTCCACGAGCTCGGCTTGATCGAGCTCGTCCAGCTCCTCCAGGGCACGAAAACGCCAGGCCGGTCGGCTGCTGAGAATTACCACGCCGTAACTGTCGGCCACCAGTAGCACGCCGGGTTGGCCGACCCATTCACGCTGCAGCTCCTCCAGCTCGAGCTTGACCACCAGCACGCCAGTCACCGCGCCGTTATCGTCGTACACCGCATGTGACAGGAAGTAGCCCGGCACGCCGGTGGTCACCCCGACCGCGAAATAGCGACCCGAAGTACGGTGCAGAGCGTCCTGAAAATAGGGGCGGAAACCGTAGTTGCTACCAACGAAACTGCTCCACTCGTTCCAGTTGCTGGCCGCCAGGGTCAGGCCCTGACGGTCGATCAGGTACAGCACGCTGGCGCCGGCGGCGGCGTTGAGCAGTTCGAGGCGACGATTGAGTTTGTCGCGCAACTGCGGATCGTTCGGCGCCTGCAGCAGCGCCTGGATGTCGCTGTCCATGGACAGCAGTTGCGGTACCGAGCGAAAGCGGTCGACCAGCGTCTGGATCGATTGCGCATAAAGCTGCAACTGCCCGTGGGCCTCGCTGCTGCGATCCTCCCAGGCCCGTTGCTCGGCATAACGGCTGGCCAGCCACAAGCTGACAGCCAGGCCGAAGATGACCGAGAACACGATGGCGACGATGCGATAACGCAGAAACAGGGCGGTCATGCACGACTCGAATTTTTATGATGCCGGCATGTTAGCCCGAAATGCATGCGGGTCGTGTGAGGGATCGCCAGGGGATAGGCGACCGTTCAAGGGAGCTGGCTCTGGGTGCGGATGATATGCCCACCACCTTCCCACCCCAGGTGGCCAAGGCCATGGCCCTTGGCGCAAAAGAAAGCGGCCAGCTGCAAACACACCGGGCAGCGCGCTTTTGCTGGCCGCCTGTGGCTTGCAACTGGCCGCTGCGCTAGCGGTAAATATCCGCGCGCGTCCAGGGCAGATCGTGGCTGCCGTCGGCCTGGGGTTTGAGCGCGAGTATCTGGTGCAGGCTCATCCAGCCACGGGCGAAGCCATAAGCGCAGCCCGCCAGGTACAGACGCCAGATACGCACCGCCCGCTCCGGTACCAGCTGCGCCGCGTCTTGCAGACGTGCTTCCAGGCGCGCACTCCAGTGTTCCAGAGTACGGGCGTAATGCAGGCGCAGGTTTTCCACATCCATCACCTCCAGGCCAGCGTCAGCGAGGTGGCGGGTGATGGTGGACAGATGTGGTAACTCGCCATGGGGAAACACATAGCGACCGATGAACTCACCGGCACCGCGTCCCACCGGGCGGCCATCGCTGTGCTTGGCGGTGATGCCGTGGTTCATCACCAGCCCGCCGGCCTTCACCGCACCGAACAGGCGCTGGCAGTACAACGGCAGGTTGGCGTGGCCAACGTGCTCGAACATGCCGACACTGACCACCTTGTCGAAGCGGCCGTCCTGGGGCAGGTCACGGTAGTCCTGCAGTTCCAGGCGCACCCGGTCGTCCAGCCCCTCTTCGTGCACCCGTTGGCGGCCCAGTTGCAACTGGGCCTGGCTGAGGGTGATGCCGTACACCTCGGCACCGAACTCCCGCGCGGCCAGGCGGGCCAGCCCCCCCCAGCCACAACCCACGTCCAGCAAGCGCTCACCGGGTTGCAGACGCAACTTGCGACACAGATGGCGCAGCTTGGCCAACTGGGCCTGTTCCAGGGTCTGCTCGGGCGACTCGAAATAGGCGCAGGAGTAGACCATCTGCTCATCCAGCCAGAGCGAGTAAAAGTCGTTGGACAGATCGTAATGGTAGCTGATGTCGGCGGCATCGCTGGCCTTGTCGTGACGGCTGTAGTGCGCGTCACTTTCCTCGGCCTCGCCCAACAGCGCCTGACTGAGTGCATCGCCCAGCGCGATGACCTCGTCGATCGCCCCCTCGATCTCGCAACGCCCCTCGACATAGGCGCTGCCCAGAGCATCGAGACTGGGCTGGGTCAGTTGCGAGAGCATGCTCGGATCCCTGACCACCAGGGTGACTTGCGGCTGCGGGCCGAGATCGAGCTGATTGCCGTCCCACAGACGGATACGCAGCGGCAATTGCAGGTCACGCAGGACGGGCGGCAAATAGGCAAGCATCGGATACCTCCACCGTTTTGACGATCAAAACAAGCGTAGACCAGTTGTTCGCTATTCGAGGCTATCGAAGCGATAGCGTGAAACAATCAGCGCCGTGAGTCCGTCACGTCCCGAATCGACAGCTCGGGTACCGGGCGGCCGTGGATCAGTTGCTCGTCCACCAGCCGCGCCACGTCCGCCTCGCTGCGGATCCGGTACCAGGCGCCGGGTGGATAGACGCTCAGGGTCGGCCCCTGGTCGCAGGGAAACTGGCACTGGGTGCGGGTGATATGCACACCACCGTCACACTCCAGCCGACCGGCCGCCTTGACCCGCTCGCGCAGCGCCTTCCACAACGGCAGGGCTCCGCGCCGGGTGCAGCGTGGGCCGTTGCAAAGCAACACACGGTATTGGTGGGCGGGGATCTTCGACCAGGCATGGCTGGATGGCAGCGCCGGTACGTCGACGCAGCTCAGGTGCAGTTCCGGCCGTTCGATCAGTGCACAGGCGGCCGCTGCCGCATCGGCGTCGAGCTGGCCGAACAGGCTGGTGACGAAAACCCGTGAAGGATCGACCAGGCCGGCCAGTTCGCTGCGCAGCCAGTCGACATGCTGGCTGCTGCTCTGTGCTTCGAGGTCGATCACCAGCAACGTTCCGCTGCCCTCACGCACACGCAGCCAGAGGTCGTCGTGACCCGCCGCGGTATCGACGATTTCCGCCAACGCACCCTGCCCACGCAGCTCGACCAGGCGGGCACGAAACAGCTCGGCGAACGATCCCTGCAGCAGATCCGGGCCGGCGAACAGCACCTGAGCGTATGGCGTGGTGGTCATGGGGGCTCCATAAAAGGGCGGCAGTGTAGCAGCCGTTCAGATACCGATTGCCAGCAGCGCCTGCCACAGCGCCTCAGGCGCCTCGAACTGCCGCTCGACCGCAGGCAGCTCCGGACGCTGCAACACCAGCACCGGCACACCGCGCTCACGGGCGACCTGCAGTTTGTGCTCGGTGGCGGCGCTGCCACTGTTCTTGCTCACCAGCACATCGCAATCCAGGCGCTCGAACAGCGCGCGCTCGTCTTCCAGGCTGAATGGCCCGCGGGCGCCGATCACCTCGGCGCGTGCTGTAGCGGGCTGACTTTGCAGACAGCGCACCGTCCAGTGCTGGTGGGCGGGAATCTCCTGCAGATGCTCCAGTGGTTCGCGGCCGAGGGTGAACAGTGGCCGCTGAAAATCGCCGAGTGCCGCGATCAGCGTCGGCCAATCGAATACCTCGCGCCAGTCATCCCCAGGCAAGGCCTGCCAGCCCGGCCGACGCAGTGCCCAGCAGGCGATCCCTGCCCGTTGCGCGGCGCGGGCGGCGTTATGGCTGATCTGCGCGGCATAGGGGTGGGTCGCGTCGACCAGCAGATCGATTCCCTGCTCGCGGATGAAGCCAGCAAGGCCCTCGGCGCCGCCGAAACCACCGATGCGCACCTGGCAAGCGAGGTCATCCGGCACCCTGCCCAACCCGGCCAGGCTGTATATGTGCGCCGGCCCAAGGCGCCGGGCGAGACTCAGCGCCTCACCGATACCGCCCAGCAACAGCACGCGGGTCATGACGACTCGGCCGGCTTGCTGACGTGCAGCAGGGTGATCGGCAACGCGGCGCGCCAGGTGTCGAAACCACCGAGTGGCCGGGCCTGAGCCACTTCGATGCGGGTCAGCTCGCCGCCGTGTTCACCGCGAAAGGCGATCAGCGCCGCTTCGCTCTGCAGGGTCACGGCATTGGCCACCAGCCGGCCACCCGGCTTGAGCCCGCGCCAGCAGCTATCCAGCACACCGGGTGCGGTAACGCCGCCGCCGATGAAGATCGCATCTGGCGCCGCCAGCCCCTCCAGCGCCTCGGGTGCCCGCCCGGCCACCAGTTGCAGCCCCGGCACGCCGAGGGCATCGCGGTTGTGGATGATATGGCCCTGGCGCCCTTCGTCAGCCTCGATGGCGATGGCCCGACAAGCGGGATGAGCGCGCAGCCACTCGATGCCAATGGAGCCGCAGCCGGCACCGACATCCCAGAGCAGTTCGCCGGGCAGCGGCGCCAAACGCGCCAGGGTGATGGCGCGCACGTCGCGCTTGGTGAGTTGCCCATCATGACGATAGGCGTCGTCCGGCAGACCGGGCGTGAGCGGCAGACACCTGGCGTCATCGCCGGCCACGCAGTCGATCGCCACCAGGTTGAGATCGGCCGCCCGATCCAGCGACCAGCCCCCGGCCAGGCCGTCGATCCGCCGCTCCCGCTCACCGCCCAGGTGCTCGAAGACGCTCAGCCGACTGGGCCCGAAACCGCGCTCGCATAGCAGCTCGGCGATGGCTGCCGGGCTCGCGCCATCATTGCTCAGCACCAGCAGGCGCACGCCGGGATGAATCTGCGCATTGAGTGCCGCCAGCGGTCGGCCAACCAGCGAGACCAGGGTCGTGGTCTGCAGCGGCCAGCCCAGGCGAGCCGCCGCCAGCGAGCAGGACGAAGGCGCCGGCAGGATGTGCAGCTCCTCGCTCGGCAACTCGCGAGCCAGGCTGGCACCGACACCGAAGAGCATCGGGTCACCGCTGGCCAGCACGCAGACCGGCGTGCCGCGCTGCGCCAGCACCGGTGCCAGGGAAAAGGGCCTGGGCCAGGCCAGACGCGTGGCACCGATGCAGCGCGGCAGCAGGGCCAACTGGCGTTCGCTGCCGAACACCTGGCCAGCCTTGAGCAGGGCATGCCGCGCCGCCTTGCCGAGGCCGGCATAGCCGTCTTCTCCAATGCCCACGACGGTCAGCCAGGGTGTCATGCGTTTTCCTCAATTGTCAGTCCTGTGGACAACGCTCTTTTTGTCCACCATTTACGATGGTAAGGCGGTGGACGGATAAAGCGTCGTCCACCCTACAAAAGGCCGCTTCGGGCCTTCCGCGCACATACCGGAACGGGAGTATCCGACGACGCGGCTTTTCATCCGGGTGGGCAAAGCGGGCATAATAGCGTCTTCGTCGGTGTCCGTCGGCTACGTGGTACGTAGGCGCGGGCCTAAGAGGGAACACGAGCGGAGCATTCTGCCGCGTGGCTGCCCCCGCAACTGTACGCAGCGAGCGCATGTGCCAACCGCCACTGGGAAACCGGGAAGGCCGGCCACGCGCCATGACCTGCGAGCCAGGAGACCTGCCGACGGATTCAGTCGCATGTGCCCACACCGGGCGGGGTGTCCCGGTGATAGAAGCTCGACCTTCTCTGGCCTATCCTCGAACGGATGCCCATGTGACCCGACCCCGGTGATCCGTTGAAACAGGCCCAGTGCAATCCATCTCCAGCCTTTCGCCCCTCGGCCTGTCCGGGGTTGCTGCGTATCGTGCAGGCGAAGGACGGCGGTATCTGCCGGATCAAGCTGGCCTGCGGCCGCCTCGACGCCAGCCAGGCCGAGCGCATCGCCCAGGCCGCGCAACGCCATGCAGGCGGCGTGCTCGAAGCCACCAACCGCGCCAACCTGCAGATCCGCGGCATCCATGCCGGCAGTGAAGATGCGCTGATCGGCGAGCTGCTGGCTGCGGGTCTCGGCCCGAACTCACCCGGTGCCGACGATGTGCGCAACCTGATGGTCAGCCCCGCCGCCGGCCTCGATCCGGCGGCGCTGGTCGACGTGTCGGCGCTGGCCGCACGCTTGCTGACGACCCTGGAGAACACGCCGCGCCTGCACGCGCTGTCGCCCAAGTTCGCCCTGCTGCTCGATGGCGGCGAACGCCTTGCCATGCTCGAACATCCCCACGATATCTGGCTCAGCGCCCTGCCGCTGGATGGCCAGATCGGCTATGCCTTCGGCCTGGCCGGTTGCCCGCCACAGGCACCTGGCGATGCGCCCGCGCTGGCAGTGGTGCCCGAGGCGCATGCCCATGATCTGCTGCTGGCGCTGCTCGATCTGTTTCTCGAACTGGCCAGCCCCGAGCAGACGCGCATGCGCCATCTGCTCGTCAGCCACCCGGCCGCCGAACTGCTGCAGCGCCTGGGCGAACGTCTGGGTGACGTTCTGCTGAGCGCGGATCAGTGGCGGCGCAGCCCTGCCGAACCCCAGGCCCATATCGGTATCGGCGCCCAGCGCCAGCCTGGTCTGGTGTATATCGGCGGGGTGCCGCCGTTGGGCCGAATCGACGCTGAACAACTGCTTGGCCTGGCCGCTCTGGCTCGGCGTCTGGGCGATGGCAGCCTGCGCCTGACCCCCTGGCAGAGCGTGTTGCTGCCGAATATCGCCGAGGCCGATGCGAAGACAGCTGCCCAGGCGCTGGAAGGGCTCGGTCTGCTGGTCGATGCCGATGCGCCGTTGACACGCGTCATCGCCTGTACCGGTTCGAGCGGTTGCGCCAAGGGCCTGGCCGACACCAAGGCCGATGCCGGGCGCCTGGCCGAAAGGCTGCAGGCCGGCAGCCGGCAGGCGGGCATCCACCTCAGCGGCTGCAGCCGCTCTTGCGCCGCGGCGCACCGTGCGCCAGTGACCCTGCTGGCGGTAGCCGAGGGGCGCTACGACCTGTTCGCCCGTCGTTCTGACAGCAACGATTTCGGCGCGCCACTGGCGCGCCACCTGACACTCGACGAAGCCAGCGAGCTGCTGGCTTCGCTTCCCGATACCTGGAGTTTCACCCGATGACCGATTACATCCGCGATGGTCAGGAGATCTATCGCCATTCCTTCTCCATCATCCGCGCCGAGGCCGACCTGAGCGCCATTCCGGCGGATCTGGAGAAGCTCGCGGTGCGGGTCATCCACGCCTGCGGCATGGTCGATGTGGTGCAGGATCTGCGCTTTTCCGCGGGTGCCGGCACGGCCGGGCGTCAGGCCCTGGCCAATGGCGCGGCGATTCTTTGCGATGCGCGCATGGTCGCCGAAGGGGTGACCCGTACGCGCCTGCAAGCGGGCAACCCGGTGCTCTGCACCCTCAACGATGCCGGTGTACCGGAGCTGGCCAAGAAGCTGGGCAACACCCGTTCGGCGGTGGCCCTGGAGCACTGGCGCGAGCACCTCGAAGGCTCGGTGGTGGTAATCGGCAATGCGCCCACCGCACTCTTCTATCTACTCGACATGCTCGCTGCCGGTGCGCCCAAGCCAGCGCTGATTCTCGGTTTCCCGGTGGGCTTCGTCGGTGCCGCGGAATCCAAGGAGCTGCTCGCCAGCACCTTCGCCGAACACGGCGTGCCCTACGTGATCGTCCAGGGCCGTCGCGGTGGCAGCGCCATGGCCGCCGCCGCGGTCAACGCCCTGGCCACGGAGGTCGAATGATGACCGGTATGGACCGCCCCGGCAAAGGCCGCCTGCTGGGCCTGGGCGTAGGCCCGGGCGACCCGGAACTGATCACCCTCAAGGCCCTGCGCCTGCTCAAGTCGTCGCCCGTGGTCGGCTACTTCGTGGCCAAGGCCAATATCGGCCAGGGCGGCAACGCCTTCGGCATCATCGAAGCGCACCTGGAAGACAGCCAGCAGCGCCTGCCGCTGGTCTACCCGGTGACCACCGAAAAGCTCGAGCCTCCGTTGTGCTACGAGGACGTGATCAGCGATTTCTACGACACCTGCGCCAACCAGGTCGCCGAGCACCTCGACGCCGGCCGCGACGTGGCGGTGATCTGCGAAGGCGACCCGTTCTTCTACGGCTCCTACATGTACCTGCACGACCGCCTGGCCGAGCGCTACGAGGCCCAGGTGATTCCCGGCGTGTGTTCGATGCTCGGTAGCGCGGCGGTGCTCGGCGTACCACTGGTATACCGCAACCAGAGCCTGTCGGTGCTCTCCGGCGTGCTGCCCGAAGACGAGCTGCGCGAGCGCCTGCGCGACGCCGAAGCCGCCGTGGTGATGAAACTCGGACGCAACTTCGAGAAAGTACGCCGGATACTGGTGGATCTCGACCTGCACGACCGCGCCCACTACGTGGAGCGGGCGACCATGGCCAACCAGCGCATCGTGCCGCTGGACGAAGTCGAGCCCATGGCCTCGCCGTATTTTTCGATGATCGTGGTGCCGGGTAAGAAGTGGCGGGGTTGAGCTGACCTTGCCCCTTGCATAGCGTAGGAGCCGGCTTGCCGGCGAATCGATTTCAGCCTGCATGCCGGTACCGATTTCACCAACGTTATCGCCGGCAAGCCAGCTCCTACATGATTTCAGCGAACTTGCCTGCCTGCTCCTGACAGTGGATAAACCATGACTCCCTCCCCCGCTCTCGTCATCCTCGGCCCCTCTGCACTGGCCACTGCGCGGCGCATCCAGGCGCTTTATCCACAGGCCGTCATCCATGGCCTGCACGGACGGGTCGAGGCCGATCAGGCCTATGACGACTTTGGCGATACCTTGCGCAGTCTGTATCGCAACGGCACGCCGATCATCGCCCTGTGCGCTGCAGGAATCGTCATCCGCAGCCTGGCCCCGCTGCTCGCCAGCAAGGGCGCCGAGCCACCGGTGCTGGCCGTGGCCGAAGACGGCAGCGCCGTGGTGCCGCTGCTCGGCGGCCTGGGCGGCGTCAACCGTATGGCCCGAGAGATCGCCGCGGCACTGGAAACCAGCGCGGCCATCACCACCAGCGGCGAACTGCGCTTCGGCACCTGCCTGCTCGACCCGCCGAGCGGCTACGCCCTGGCCGATCTCGAGCAGGGCAAACGCTTCGTCTCCGATCTGCTTGGCGGCGAAAGCCTGCGTATCGATGGCAGCGCGCCCTGGCTGGCCGAGGCCAGGCTGCCGCTGGCCGAGGATGCCGGTCGCACGGTACGCATCACCACCGAGCAGGTCGCGCAGCAGCAGAACGAACTGCTGATCCACCCACGCACGCTGCTCGCCCTGATCGATACGGCGGACGATGACCTTGTGGCGCGCATCAGGCAGGCACTCGGCCAGGCAGGCCTGGCGGCCAAGGCGCTCGCTGCCCTGCTCGCCCCGCAGGCACTGATGACCGACAGGCGCCTGACACAGGCAGCTGCCGACCTTGCGGTACCGCTGCGTTTCATCAACACCAGCGATGCACTGCCAGCGCCCGTCCACCGTGGCGAAGGCCTGCAGTTGTTGCAGGCAGATTCGCCCGAGGCAGCGCAAACGGTTGGCCACCCGCGAGGCCGCCTGAGCGTGATCGGCCTCGGCCCGGGCGCCGCCGAACACATGACCCCCGCGGTACGCCGCGCGCTGGACGAGGCCGAGGATCTGCTTGGCTACGAAACCTACGTGAAGATGGCCGAGCCGCTGCGCCCCGAACAGGTACGCCACTGCAGCGACAATCGTGAAGAACTGCAACGCGCCCGCCACGCCTTCGAGCTGGCCGCCAGTGGCCGGCGCGTGGTGGTGATTTCCTCCGGCGACCCCGGCGTGTTCGCCATGGCGGCGGCCGTGCTGGAAGCCCTGGAAGCGACCGACGCGCCCGCCGGCTGGCACGCCGTCGAACTGGAGGTTCTTCCCGGCGTGTCCGCCGCTCTGGCTACCGCCGCCAAGGCCGGCGCGCCGCTGGGTCACGACTTCTGCCTGATCTCCCTGTCGGACAATCTCAAGCCCTGGGCGGCGATCGAAAACCGCCTCGACCATGCCGGCGCAGCGGATCTGGCCATGGCCTTCTACAACCCGATCTCCAAGGCCCGCCCCTGGCAACTCGGCCGCGCTCTGGAAATCGTCCGCCAGCACCGCACGCCCGATACCGTGGTGGTGCTGGGCCGCGATATCGGTCGCCCCGCCGAAGCCCTCCGTGTGCTCAACCTCGGCGAGCTGACCCCGCAGATGGTCGACATGCGCACCCTGGTGATCATCGGCTCCAGCCAGACCCGCCGCTTCCCCAGAGGCGACGGCGGTGAGTGGGTGTATACGCCGCGCAGTTATCCACAGACACCCGAAGAGACTTCATCTGCCATGTGAGCAGGCCTTTACACCACCTTTACACCTGCCTGACGTCCCTTTGCACAGGCCCCTCGATAATCGACTCTGCCCCACCACCTGGTCGGGCTGTCGCATTCTCTGGAGCCCATGATGAAAGCAAGTCTCCCCTGTACCGCCGTCGTCGCACTGTTGCTGACGACGCTTTCCCTGAGTGCTCTGGCTGGCCCCGGCGGGCCGGGTGGAAGCCCAGGTGGACATGGCGGGCACGGCGGCCCCGGGCCAGGTTGGGGAGGCCCGGGCCCGCGGCATGGCCATGGCTTGCCGAACCATGCTCGCGAATTGTGGATCGGCAGCGCGCTGTACTTCGTTGCCGCCGGCACTTACTACATGTGGAATGCCGATCGCAGGCAGTACATCGTGGTCGAGGCGCCACCGGTGATCAGCTCGGCGCCAGCGGCCAACTACGATGTGATCGCCTACCCGGCACGCGGCCAGAATGCCGATCTGCAGGCCCGCGACCGCTACGAATGCCATAGCTGGGCGGTCAGCCAGAGCGGCTTCGACCCGGCCACCGCGACCAGCGCGCCAGCGCCCAGTGCCACCGACTACTATCGGCGCGCACTGGGCGCCTGCCTGAGCGGGCGCGGCTACAGCATCAACTGACCTAGGCCAGCAAGGCCTTCAGATCGTCGTACAGCGCCTGGGGAATCTGCACGCCGTCGGCGAGGCTGCGGGCGCGGGCGTCATAGCGCCGTTGTGACGGCAGGCGCGCGCCCTGCTCCTGAATCCCTTCGAACAGCGCCTCGGCCCTGGCCAGGTGCTCATCGGCAGCAGCGCCGAGAAAGCGCTGCGGGTCGAGGGCGATGATCAGCTCGCCGTGATAGGGCGACGACTTGCTGCCCGCGTCATAGGCCAGGGACTCGGCGCTGGTCAGGTCGCCGATCAGCGGCCCGGCGATCAGCTCGACCATGGCCGCCAGCGCCGAGCCCTTGTGCCCGCCGAAAGTCAGCATGGCGCCATTCATGACGGCCTCGGCGTCAGTGCTTGGCTGGCCGTCGGCGTCGATGCCCCAGCCTTCCGGGATCGCTTTGCCAGCACGGCGGTGCAGCTCGATATCACCGCGGGCGATGGCACTGGTGGCGAAGTCGAAAATGAACGGATGCTTGCCGGCGCGCGGCCAGCCAAAGGCGATGGGATTGGTGCCGAAGATCGGTTTGCTGCCGCCGGCTGGCGCCACCCAGGCATGGCTCGGGTTGCAGGCCAGGGCCACCAGCCCGGCTTCGGTGAGCGCTTCGATCTCCACCCACAATGCGGAAAAATGCACACAGCGGTTGATCGCCAGGGCGGCGATACCATTGGCCCTGGTCTTCTCTTGCAGCACGGGCAACCCCGCCTGGAAGGCCAGTTGCGAAAAGCCACCGCGGGCATCCACGCGGACGATCGAAGGCGCCTGATCGATCACCTCGGGCTCGGCATCGGCCACCACCTTGCCCGCTTTCAGCGAGCTCACGCAGCCCAGCACACGGTACAGACCGTGAGAGGCGCAGCCATCGCGCTCACCGGCCAGCACGGTGGTGGTCACAGCGCGTGCCTGGGCTTCGCTGAACCCGTTGTGGCGCATGATCGCCAGCGCCAGGTCACCCGCTTCAGCCAGGGTCAGTCGAATCATCTTCAGCTCCTTGTTCAAGGTGGCCGCAGGGCCAAATGGACGTTATACAGTGCGACTCGAAGCATCGGGCTGGCTTGATGCGTTTGGCTCGGACGGATGACGAATTCAGCATAGCCGGCACACCCCGAGCGTTCACTTGTGCGAGCCCTGGGTTACGCTGATAGAATGCGACAAATTCTCATTCCCATCGAATATATCCCGTGCACTCCACTTCATCGGCAACCCACCTCCAGCATCAGGCCATCGACCAGCTTTACAGCCACCACCACGGCTGGCTGCAAACCTGGCTGCGCAAGCGCCTGGGCAACGCCGCCGATGCGGCGGATCTGGCCCAGGATACCTTCGTGCGCCTGCTCAGCAGCGCGCCAGGCGAGCCCCTGAGTCTCACGACGCCCCGCGCCTATCTGGCGACCATCGCCAATCGCCTGACCATCAACCTCTACCGCCGCCGCTCCCTGGAGCAAGCCTACCTGACCGCGCTGGCGGAAACGCCGGAAGATCTGGCGCCATCGCTGGAACATCAGGCCCTGGTGCTCGAAGCCCTCGACGAGGTCGACCGAGTGCTCGCCATACTGCCAGCCAAGACCCGCCAGGCGTTCCTGATGGCTCAGTTGGAGGGTTATACACAGGAAGAGATCGCCAGCCGGCTCAACCTCAGCGTGCGCTCGGTGCAGCGTCACCTGGCACGGGCCTTCGAGGAATGCATCGTGCTCGCCAGCCAGGGCGCGCAGCATGAGTGATACGCCCATCGACCGGCGCATCGCCCGTGAAGCGGCTGGCTGGTTCGTGCGCCTGCAGAACGGCGGCGCCAGCGCCGCCGAGCATGCCGCCTGCACCGAGTGGCGGGCGCGGCACAGCGATCACGAACGCGCCTGGCAACTGGCAGAGCGCTTCAGCGCTCAAGCCCAGCAGCTTTCCAGCGGGGCCGGGCGTGCGGCCCTGGAACGCCCGCGCAACCTGGAGCGGCGGCGTGTACTCAAGACCCTGGCGCTGCTGATTGTCGCCGCCCCGCTCGGCCTGGCCGCGCAACGGGGCCTGCCGTGGCGCGAATGGCAGGCGGACGAGCGTACCGCCACCGGCGAGCAGCGCACCCTGCACCTGCCGGATGGCGGACAGATTCGCCTTAACACCGGCAGCGCCGTGGATATCGCCTACGACGACAGCGTACGCCGCGTGCGCCTGATCGCCGGGGAGATGCTCGTCGAGGTGCCCCGCGAGCGCGCCAGACGGCCGTTCATCGTCGATACCGCCGAGGCGGAAATCACCCTGCTCGGCAGTCGCTTTCTGGTTCGTCAGTATCCGCATAGCACTTACCTCGCCGCGCTCGAAGGCGCTGTCGAAGTGCGTCCGCGGCTGTCCCGAGGTGATGACGGCCTGTTGCGTCTGGCGACCGGCCAGCAGACCCGCGTCAGCGCCCAGATTGCGGAACCCGCCATGGCACTGGCACAGAGTCGTCTCGACTGGCTCAGCGGTGTACTGCGCGCAGAGAAGATGCGCCTGGATGATTTCGTCAGCGAGCTGGATCGCTACCGCCCCGGCCTGCTGCGCTGCGATCCAGCGGTGGCCGGACTGCTGATTTCCGGCGCCTTCCAGTTACGCGATACCGACCAGATTCTCCGCGCCCTGAGCCAGACCCTGCCGGTGAGCATCCACTACCGCACGCCCTATTGGGTCACCGTCACGGCGCGTGCAAGCGCGTAAGAAGAATCATTGTCGTGTATTTCCTTTGCCGCGTGTCTCTCCCGTAACCACAACACTCTGACAGGGCGGGGACGAACACATGGCGACGACGCAGGGCATGCAACCACTGGCACGGGCGGTACACGCTGCCGCACTGAGCCTGATCATCGCGGGCGGCAGCCTGGCCGCGGCCTCGCTGCAGGCCGCCGAGCAGGCCGCGCAACAGAGCCGTGCCTACCAGGTGCCAGCCGGTAATCTGAGCAGTGCGCTGTCCGACTTCGCCAGCCAGGCGGGTATCACGCTGCCCATAGAACCGAGCCTGGTGGAAGGTTTGCGCAGCCCCGGCCTGAACGCATCCAGCAGCGTGGAAGGCGGCCTGCGGCAACTGCTGCAGGGTACCGGCCTGCAGGCCGTGCCGCAGGGTAATGGCCTTTACCTGCTAACACCGGCTCAGGCCGCTCAAGGCCTCGAACTGGGCGCCACCAACGTGACCGGCCGTGCTCTGGCCAGCACCACCGAGAACAGCGGTTCTTACACCACCGGGGCCATGCAGACCGCTACCAAGCTGCCTCTGAGCCTGCGCGAAACGCCACAGTCGGTCAGTGTGATCACGCGAAAGCGTATGGACGACAAGGCCATGACCAGCATCAGTGACGTCGTCCAGAGCACACCCGGCGTGTTCCTCAATAACTCGGGAGGTGTCGGCAGGCCGTCCTTCAGCGCTCGTGGCTTCGATGTCGACAATGTCATGTATGACGGCTTCCCCACCAGCCTGCTGACCTACCTGCCCAGTGGTGAAGCCAACCTGGCCATGTATGACCGGGTAGAGATCGTCCGTGGTGCCACGGGCCTGGCCCAGGGCGCCGGCAGCCCATCCGGCGCCATCAACCTGGTGCGCAAGCGCCCGACCCATGAATTCCAGGGCACGCTCACCGGCAGTGCCGGCAGTTGGGACGATTACAGCGGCACGCTGGATGTCGGTGGCCCCCTCAATGAAAACGGCACCCTGCGCGCCCGTACCGTGGTTTCGCGGCAGGACGCCAGAAGCTTCCGTGATTCGGTGGAGCACGATCACGACCTGTTCTACGGCGTGGTCGACGCCGACCTGAGCGAAAGCACCACCCTGACTCTCGGCGCCTACCGACAGAAGAACCATACCAACTATATCTGGGGCGGGCTGCCCATGGCCCGTGGCGGCGGTCATCTGGGGCTGCCACGCGATACCTTCCTGGGTCATGACTGGGAATACTCGGACAATCGCACCACCGGTTATTTCGCCACACTGGAGCAGGGCTTCGCCAACGACTGGACGCTGCGCCTGGCAGCCATGCAGTCGAAGACCGACACCGACGTGCTGGCCTCCTCGGTATGGGAATACGATCGCCACTATCTATGGACGGAAGCCATGGAGCAGAAGGAAACCGGCTACGACCTGGCGCTCAGCGGCCCCTTCCAGCTACTTGGTCAAGAGCATGACCTGACCCTGGGCGTAAGCAAGCGCCAGCTGGATTATCGTTCCGGTAAGGCCTGGAGCGCTTTCATCGACGCTGGCAGCAATCCCTTCGAGTGGGATCCAGGTGCTCATACCAAGCCGGAATACGTCACTGGCAGTAACGGACTTCCCGAGACCACCACTCAGGACAGCGTCTATGCCAGCACCCGCCTGCGCCTCAGCGAGCCACTGTCGCTGATCCTCGGCGGCCGCGTCGACTGGTACGAATTCGACGACCGCGAAAACAGTGAAGGCAACTATAAGGTCACTCGCAATCTGACCCGCTATGCCGGCCTGGTCTACGACCTGGATGCCAATCACTCGGTCTATGTCAGTTACACCGATATCTTCAAGCCGCAGAGCGAGCGAGGCCTGGACAGAAAACCGCTGGAGCCGGTGGTTGGCGAGAACTACGAGGTCGGCATCAAGGGCGAATACTACGACGGTGCACTGAACGCCAGCCTGGCTGTTTTCCAGATCGACCAGAAGAACCGTGCCCAGACGCTGACGGGTCAGCTGGGATGTGGTTCCACTCCGGACAGTTCCTGCTACGAGGCTGCCGGGCTGGTGCGTAGCAAGGGCATCGACCTGGAAATCCAGGGCGCCCTGACCGACAACTGGCAGGTTGCCGCCGGTTACACCTACACCCAGACGAAATACGTCAGCGACGCCAACGCAGCCAGAGAAGGCGAAGACTTCGACCGCAAGAAACCGCGTCAGCTGTTCAAACTGTCCACGCTCTATACCCTGCCCGGTGAACTGCAACGCTGGCGTGTTGGTGGCGATCTCTATCAGCAGAGCCGCATCCGCACCGCGGCTGACGACGGAAGCTGGCGCAACCAGCAGGGGTCTTACACCGTGGTCGGCCTGGTGGCAGGCTACAAGGCCAGCGAACAGCTGGATCTGCAGCTCAACGTCAACAACCTGGTCGACCGCACCTACTACAGCAGCGTGGCCAACGGCGAGTGGTACCCCTATGACATCTACGGCGACCCACGTAATTTCAAGATGACTGCCCGCTACAGCTTCTGAGAAAGCGGCTCGCCAGCGAAGATCCAGGGAAGGACGAGGCAGACCGGCTGCATTGTGGCGGAAGCGGCCTGTCGGGTGGACGACGCTTCATCCGTCCACCGCTCTGCGATCGCGATGGTGGATGAAAAGAGCGTCATCCACCCTACGGGGTGAGCGTCCGCTTACGCCTTTAAGACCGTAGAACGTAGCCTGGATTAGCCGCAGGCGTAATCCGGGGCCGAAGGCCGTGATCCATGGTTCAACGCGGGTCACCGAACGGCCGCTTACGCCTTGTTCCAGACGCAAAAACCGGCGGCGGGGCGTGGTGCTAGGCGGCCAGTTGGCGGCGCAGTTCGGCCAGCACCGGTGCGCTGTCCGGGCGCACGCCACGCCACAGGTGGAAGGCTTCCACGGCCTGCTCGACCAGCATACCGAGGCCATCGAGGGTACGCGCAGCACCCTGTTCCGCGGCCCAGCGGTTGAAGGCGGTGGGGCCGGCGCCATACATCATGTCGTAGCAGCAGGTGTGGCCTGGCTGGATCAGGCTGGCGGCGATCGGTGGCAGCTCGCCAGACAGGCTGGCGGAGGTACCGTTGATGATCAGATCCACCGGCGCGTCGATCCAGTCGAAACCGCTGGCGACCACGGAACCAAGATCAGTGAACTGGCGGGCCAGTTGTTCGGCCTTTTCCACCGTGCGGTTGGCGATCACCAGGGTCTGCGGCTGCTGCGCCAGGAAGGGTTCGAGAATGCCGCGTACCGCGCCACCGGCGCCGAGCAGCAGAATGCGCTTGCCGCGCAGGTCGATCCCGGCATTCACGGTCAGGTCGCGCACCAGGCCGGCACCGTCGGTGTTGTCACCGAGCAGGCTGCCGTCATCGAGCTTCTTCAGGGTATTCACCGCACCGGCACGTCGGGCGCGCTCGGTCAGGCTATCGGCCAGGGCGCAGGCCTGCTCCTTGAACGGCACGGTCACGTTGCCGCCACGGCCTTCGGCGAAGAAGGCCCGAGCGTAGCCGTCGAAATCCTCCAGCGGCGCCAGCAGCGCCTCGTAGCTCAGCTCCTGGCCAGTCTGTTCAGCGAACAGACGGTGGATCAGGGGCGACTTGCTGTGGCCGATGGGGTTGCCGAATACACCGTAGCGATCCATGAAATTTCCGTGCGCAAAAGCCAAAGGCGGCAAGCCTGAAGCTTTTTGCGTCGAGCTTCAAGTTCAGTTCTGGCTGTTCAGCCAGTCGCGGTCAGTCAGGAAATACTCGGTCAGGCGTGCTTCTTCGCTACCCGGTTGCGCTTTCCAGTCGTAGCCCCAGCGCACCTGAGGCGGCAACGACATGAGAATCGACTCGGTACGCCCGCCCGACTGCAGGCCGAACAGGGTGCCGCGGTCGTAGACCAGGTTGAACTCCACGTAGCGACCACGGCGAAACTCCTGGAACTCGCGCTGCGCCGGGGTGAAGGACAGGGTCTTGCGGCGCTGCACGATGGGCAGGTAGGCCTCGATGTAGGCGTCGCCGATGGCGCGGATGAAAGCGAAGCAGGTGTCGAAATCCCACTCGTTGAGGTCGTCGAAGAACAGCCCGCCGATCCCACGCGGCTCACCGCGGTGCTTGAGGTGGAAGTAGCGATCGCACCAGGCCTTGTAGCGCGGATAGACATCGGCGCCGAACGGCGCGCAGGCCTGCTCGGCGACACGGTGCCAGTGCACGCAGTCTTCTTCGTTGCCGTAATACGGCGTCAGGTCGAAGCCGCCACCGAACCACCAGACCGGCGCTTCACCTTCCTTCTCGGCGCTGAAGAAGCGCACGTTGGCGTGGGACGTCGGCACATGGGGATTGTGCGGGTGGATCACCAGGGATACGCCGAGGGCCTGGAAACCGCGCCCGGCCAGTTCCGGGCGATGGGCGCTGGCCGATGGCGGCAGGCTGTCGCCGAACACGTGGGAGAAATTCACGCCGCCCTTCTCGATCAGCGCGCCGTCACCGATCACCCGCGTGCGTCCACCACCGCCACCCGGGCGCTGCCAGGCGTCTTCGATGAAGCTCGCCTTGCCGTCCTCGGCTTGCAGGGCGGCACAGATACGATCTTGCAGATCGAGCAGGTAGGCCTTTACGGCCTCGGTCTGATCACTCACGGTGGGCACCTTGTGTTACGAACGTCGGGCGAAATCGGCGGCTAGCATAGCACCGGGTATCGGCGCTCCGCAGTTGACGCCGGTCAACGACAGATGCGACGTTCGACTCCGCACGCAAAAGCGTACCCAACGCCCGATAGATTCGGGATCTATTGCATTCACTTTCACGCAGGAGCAAAGACGATGGCCAAACGCATCCAGTTCAGCCGCCACGGCGGCCCCGAGGTACTCGAATACGCCGACTACCAGCCGGTCGCTCCCGGGCCCCACGAGGTGCGTGTACACAACCAGGCCATCGGCCTCAATTTCATCGACACCTATTTCCGCAACGGCCTGTATGCGCCGCCTTCGCTGCCGTCCAGCCTGGGTACCGAGGGTGCCGGTTTCGTCGATGCCATCGGCTCCGAGGTCAAGAACTTCCAGGTGGGCGACCGCGTGGCCTACGCCACCGGCCCGCTGGGAAGCTACAGCGAACTGCACGTGCTGCCGGCGGAAAAGCTGGTCAAGCTGCCTGAAGCCATCAGCTTCGAGCAGGCCGCAGCGGTGATGCTCAAGGGCCTGACCGTACAGTATCTGCTGCGCCAGACCGCCGAGCTGAAGAGAGGCGACATCATTCTGTTCCACGCTGCCGCTGGCGGTGTCGGCTCCTTCGCCTGCCAATGGGCCAAGGCGCTCGGCGTCAAGCTGATCGGCACCGTGAGTTCGGCGAAGAAGGCCGAGCGCGCCTTGCAACAGGGCGCCTGGGCAACCATCGATTACAGCCACGAGAATGTTGCGCAGCGCGTGCTGGAACTGACCGACGGCAAGAAATGCCCGGTGGTCTACGATGGCGTCGGCAAGGACACCTGGGAAACCTCGCTGGACTGCGTCGCGCCCCGCGGCCTGCTGGTCAGCTTCGGTAACGCCTCTGGCGCAGTGACCGGCGTCAACCTCGGTATCCTCTCGCAGAAAGGCTCGCTGTACGTCACCCGCCCGACCCTGGCCGGCTATGCCGACACTCCGGAACATCTGCAGAAGATGGCCGACGAACTGTTCGACATGATCGCCAAGGGCAAACTCACGGTGGAGATCGGCCAACGCTACCCGCTGCGCGACGCCGCTGCCGCCCAGGCCGCGCTCAGTGCGCGGCAGACCACGGGATCGACCATCCTGCTGCCCTGAAGCAGCCCTCCGTAGGGTGGATCGGGGCGCGTAGCTGACGCTTCACCTACGCGGCCCGATCCACCCTACGGTTTGTCGCTTGAAGCTTGCCGCTGCCGTCAGGCCGGTCGGCGCACGTCTCCAGTGACCAGATCACGAATCACACTGGGATTGCGTCGCCCGCCCAGAGCACCGCCGAGCACCGCATCCAGCTGCCGTGGAAAGTACTGTTCGACCCGCAGTCGCGAGCGCGCGGCCGGCCGGCCGGCGGGGTTGGCGGAGGTCGAGACCAGCGGCCCGGTCAGCGCGCAGAGTTCACGCACCCGCGGGTGATCGCTGACCCGTAGAGCGACGCTGTCGTGCTCACCAGTAATCCACCGCGGCAGACGATCCTGATGCGGCACCAGCCAGGTATTGGGACCGGGCCAGGTGCTGGCCAGGCGATCCTGCCAGATTTCGGGCAGATCCTCGAGCAGGAAGTCGAACTGGCGAATAGTGTCGGCCACCAAGATCAGTCCCTTGTGGATGGGTCGTTCCTTCAGTGCCAGCAGCCGATCCACTGCCATTTCATCCCAGGGATCGCACCCCAGCCCCCAGACCGCCTCGGTCGGATAGGCGATAACGCCGCCGGCGCGAACCACGCGCGCTGCCTGCTGAACCTGCCAACTGGTGATCATGGATGCCTCTCCAGAAAAACACTGGGCGCAGTGTATCCAAGCTAGGGCTTGCAGCCCACCCAAAGCCCGGCTTCGCAGGCAACTCGCCCGTCCAGCTCCAACTCGGTCAACGCGGCGAGCACCTCGGGCAGCGGCCAACCGCTGGAGTGAGCCAGGGCCTCGCTGCTGTGGGGTGCGGCGTGCAGCAGCGCCAACAAAGGATGGGCTGACGGTTGCGAGACAGCCTCGGCACTCGCCGGATGCTCGAAGCCGAGTGCCTGCCAGCCACGCAAAGCTTCGAGGATGTGCTCGATGCTTTCCACCAGCGTGGCGCCGTCACGAATCAGCTGATGACAGCCCTTGGAGCCCGGATGGTGGATGGAGCCGGGAATCGCGTACACCTCGCGGCCCTGCTCGGCCGCCAGGCGCGCCGTGATCAACGATCCGCTCGACGGGCTGGCCTCGACCACCAGCACGCCCAGGGAAAGGCCGCTGATGATGCGATTCCTGCGCGGAAAATTGCTCGCCTGAGGCGGACAGTCCAACGGCAGCTCCGAGACCAGCGCCCCGCCACGTTCGATGATGTCCTGCGCCAGACGTTTGTGACGTGCCGGATACAGGCACTGTAGACCGGTACCGAGCACGGCGACGGTATGCCCCTCGGCATCCAGCGCCCCCTGATGAGCCGCCCCGTCGATGCCCAGCGCCAGCCCGCTGGTGATCACGAAACCACTGCGCGCCAGGCTACGGGCGAAACTGCGCGCGGTATCCAGACCCGGCTTTGACGCCCGGCGGCTGCCGACCATGGCCAGTTGCGGGCGCTCGAGCAGCGTCGGATCACCGGCGACGAACAGCAGCGGCGGTGCGTCGGGAATTTCCGCAAGCAAGGCGGGGTAGCGCGGATCATCCCACATCAACACCTGCTGACCCGCTTCCTGCAACCACTCCAGGCTCAGCCGGGCTCGCTCGCGCACCTGCGCACTGCGCCGCGCCTCGGCGCACGCCAACGGCAGACCGAGCGAACGCCAGGCACTGGCCGGCGCGCTCAGGGCGGCAGACGCACTGTCGAAAGCGCTGAGCAGTTTGTGGAAACGCTTCGGCCCCAGCTCCGGCAGACAATGCAGGCGCAGGCGGGCTTCGAGTTCGGCGGGAGACAATGCACAAGAGAGTTGCGACATGGC
Organism: Phytopseudomonas daroniae; assembly: GCF_004327275.1. Taxonomy (NCBI): domain Bacteria; kingdom Pseudomonadati; phylum Pseudomonadota; class Gammaproteobacteria; order Pseudomonadales; family Pseudomonadaceae; genus Phytopseudomonas; species Phytopseudomonas daroniae. Next base: position 424,588 of record NZ_QJUJ01000004.1, on the reverse strand, counting down.
TGATCATCCTTGATCGGTCGCGCCGCCACAGCGGCGGGGGTAGAAAACACAAGCCCCGCGTCTGCGGGGCTTGTCGGTGTTACGGGTTGCGAACCTTGTCCATCACCGCCAACTGCCGCGAGGCGTTGAGAACCAGGCCATAGCTGAGTTTGTCGTAGGTGCGGAACACCATGAGCAGGCCGGCACGCTCGTCGGGAATTTTCACCGACTCACCGGTGACCCGGTCACGCACGGTTTCGCCGGTCTTGTAGACGGCCAGTACGTTGCCGACCTCCAGGCCGTCACGGGCGCCCTTGCTCAGGGTGACCACATCGAGCTGGCCGATCTGGCTGACGCCACGCGGTACATCGAGGATCAGGCCCTTGATCTCCACGGTCGGCTCGCTGGGCATGAAGGTCGAGTTGATCGCCCGCTCCTCGGTGGGGAACAGGCGGTCGCCGTTACGCACTTCCTGAGTGGTGCGCGTCAGGTTGAGGGTACCGACACCCTCTTCCTCGGCGACGATCTCGCCGCCGCCAATGTCATCGGCGTTGATACCGAGGAATTCCTTGGTATCCGGATCGGTGTAGGTCTTGCCCTGGCGGAAGATGCCGTATATCGGCTCCGCCGGGTCGAAGCTGCCACGGGCGTAGACGCGGTCACCCGCACCACTGACCACGCGCTCGGCATTGCCGGCGACGATGTAGGGCGCGCCCTGGAACGTTTCCGGGGTGTCGACGATGCGATTCCTCAGCAGAAAGCTGTTGATCGCTTCCAGCGGAATGGTCGGAATGGCTTCGGCCATCGGCGTGCTGCGGATCTTCGGCGACAGTTTGATGGTGCCACGCGATTCGCCACGGCCGAGCATCAGGCGCGGTTGACCGTCGATGTAAACCAGGCTCAGTACGTCGCCCGGATAGATCAGGTGCGGGTTTTCCACCTGTGGGTTGGCGTGCCAGATCTCCGGCCATTTCCAGGGCTGACGCAGGAACTTGCCGGAAATATCCCAGAGGGTGTCGCCCTTCACGACCGTGTAACGGTCGGGATGGCCTTCCTTGAGCTGCACCTCGGCGAGTGCCAGGCCGCTCGCGGCGACCAGCAGCAGGGCGAGTAGTGATTTCCTCATGCGGTGAATCCCTTTATTATGTGGCTTCGCGTTAAGCGCCCTAGCGCCGCGACAGAACCCAGTAAAACCGCGGCATGAAGCCGTTTTTCGATGCTGCCGCCATCTTAGCAGCGGATTTTGAATTTATTCCACAAGTGCATCACAAACGCATATGGCGATTTTAAACATCCTCGAATTTCCCGATCCGCGCCTGCGAACCATCGCCAAACCGGTGGACGTGGTCGATGACGCCCTGCGTCAACTGATCGATGACATGTTCGAAACCATGTATGACGCCCCCGGTATCGGCCTCGCCGCGACCCAGGTGAATGTACACAAGCGCGTGGTGGTCATGGATCTGTCCGAGGACAAGAGCGAGCCGCTGGTGTTCATCAACCCGGCGTTCGAACCGCTCACCGAGGAAATGGATCAATACCAGGAAGGCTGCCTGTCGGTGCCCGGCTTCTACGAGAACGTCGACCGCCCGCAGAAGGTCAGGATCAACGCGCTGGATCGCGACGGCCAGCCGTTCGAGATAATCGCCGAAGGCCTGTTGGCCGTGTGCATCCAGCACGAGTGCGATCACCTCAACGGCAAGCTGTTCGTCGACTACCTGTCTACGCTCAAGCGCGACCGCATCAAGAAGAAGCTGGAAAAGCTGCACCGCCAGCAGGTGTGATGCCACCCACCGCAAAGGCTTGCCACGGCAAGCCTTTTCTTTTTCAGGTGAAGCGCCCGGCCCCGCCGGCACTTCCGAGCAACAGCGAGACACCATGACCGAAGCTCTGCGTATCGTATTCGCCGGCACCCCGGAGTTCGCCGCCGCCCACCTCAAGGCGCTGCTCGACACACCGCATCAAATCGTCGCGGTGTACACCCAGCCGGATCGCCCCGCCGGCCGCGGGCAGAAGCTCATGCCCAGCCCGGTCAAGCAGCTTGCCCTGGAAAACGACATCCCCGTGCTGCAGCCGCCGAGCCTGCGCGACGCCGCGGCCCAGGCCGAGCTGGCCGCACTGGCACCGGATCTGCTGGTGGTGGTCGCCTATGGGTTGATCCTGCCTCAGGCGGTGCTCGATATCCCGCGCTTCGGCTGCATCAACAGCCACGCGTCCCTGCTGCCGCGCTGGCGCGGTGCGGCGCCGATCCAGCGCGCCGTCCAGGCGGGCGACGCGGAAAGCGGCGTCACCGTGATGCAGATGGAAGCCGGCCTGGACACCGGGCCGATGCTGCTCAAGGTACGTACGCCGATCACTGCCGACGACACCGGCGGCAGCCTGCACGACCGGCTCGCCGAGCTTGGCCCGCCCGCGGTGATCGAAGCCATCGCCGGCCTGGCCAGCGGCACGCTGATGGGCGAAGTGCAGGACGACGCCCAGGCCAACTACGCGCACAAACTCAACAAGGACGAGGCACGCCTCGACTGGGCGCGCCCGGCCGAAGAGTTGGAGCGGCTGGTTCGCGCCTTCAACCCCTGGCCGATCTGCCACAGCACCCTGAACGACGCGCCACTGAAAGTGCTCGCCGCGCGCCTCGCCGAAGGTCAGGGCCAGCCCGGCGCAATCCTCGCCACCAGCAAGGACGGCCTGACCGTCGCCTGCGGCACCGGCGCCCTGCTGCTCACTCGCTTGCAATTGCCAGGCGGCAAGGCGCTGAACTTCGCCGACCTGTACAACAGTCGCCGCGAGCAGTTCGCCGTGGGCACGGTGCTGGTATGAACCCCAGGCTGGCGGCCGCCCGCGCCCTGGCGGCGGTACTCGAAGGCAAGGCATCGCTGGGCAGCAGCCTGCCGCCGCTGCTCGACAAGGTCGAGGCACGCGACCGCGGCCTCGCCCAGGATCTGGCCTTCGGCGCCGCCCGCTGGCAGCCACGCCTGGGGCTGATCGCCGAGAAGCTGCTGCGCAAGCCCTTCAAGGATGGCGACCGCGACCTCGAAGCCCTGCTGCTGATCGGCCTGTACCAGCTGTTCTACACCCGCATTCCTGCCCATGCGGCCATCGGCGAGACCGTCGGCTGCGTCGACAAGCTGAAGAAGACCTCGGCCAAAGGCCTGCTCAACGCCGTGCTGCGCAACGCCCAGCGCGACAGCGAAAGCCTGCTCGCCGAGCTGGATCGCGACCCGGTGCTGCACACCGCCCATCCGCGCTGGCTGCAAAAACAGCTCAAGGCATTCTGGCCCGAACACTGGCAGGCGATCTGCGCCGCCAACAACGCTCATCCGCCGCTGATCCTGCGGGTCAACCGTCGCCACGGCAGCCGTGACGACTACCTGGCCCGCCTGCGCCAGATCGGCTTCGAAGCCGAGCCCTGCGCCTTCAGCCGCGACGGCATTCGCCTCTTGCAGGCCTGTGACGTGACCCTGTTGCCGGGTTTCGCCGAGGGACATGTCAGCGTCCAGGACGAAGCCGCGCAACTGGCCGCCGACCTGTTGCAACTGGCGCCCAGGCAACGCGTGCTGGACGCCTGCGCCGCCCCCGGCGGCAAGACCTGCCACCTGCTCGAAGCCGAGCCAGCGCTGACCGAAGTGGTCGCCGTGGATCTGGAAGCCAAGCGCCTGCTGCGCGTGCGCGAGAACCTCGCCCGCCTGCAGCTCGATGCCACGCTGATCGCCGCCGATGGCCGCGATACGGCGGCCTGGTGGGACGGCAAGCCGTTCCAGCGCATCCTCCTCGATGCGCCCTGCTCGGCCACCGGGGTAATCCGCCGCCACCCGGACATCAAGCTGACCCGTCAGCCTGACGACATTCCGGCTCTGGCCAAACTGCAGGGCGAACTGCTCGACGCGCTGTGGCCTACCCTGGAGGTCGGCGGCATCCTGCTCTACGCCACCTGCTCGACCCTGCCGACGGAAAATACCGAGGTGATCGGCGCGTTCCTGGAACGTACGCCAGGTGCTCGCGAGCTCGACATCGCCGGCCCCTTCGGCCTGCAACAGCCTCATGGCCGGCAGTTGCTCGCCCAGCAGGACGGCCACGACGGTTTCTATTATGCCAAGCTGATCAAGATCGCAGCTGCTGGAGCATCCCGATGAAGATCATCATCCTCGGCGCCGGCCAGGTCGGCGGCACCCTGGCCGAACACCTGGCCAGCGAAGCCAACGACATCACCGTGGTGGACACCGACGGTGACCGCCTGCGCGACCTTGGCGACCGCCTCGACATCCGTACCGTGCAGGGCAAGGGTTCGTTCCCCACGGTGCTGCGCCAGGCCGGTGCCGACGATGCCGACATGCTGGTGGCGGTGACCAACAGCGACGAAGTCAACATGATCGCCTGCCAGGTCGCCTACACCCTGTTCCACACGCCGACGCGCATCGCCCGTGTCCGCGAAGCAGCCTACCTGACCCGCGAAACGCTGTTCGACAACGAAGCGATCCCGGTCGACGTGCTGATCAGCCCCGAACAGGTGGTGACCAACTACATCAAGCGCCTGATCGAATACCCCGGCGCCCTGCAGGTCATCGACTTCGCCGAGGGCAAGGCGCAACTGGTGGCGGTCAAGGCCTACTACGGCGGCCCGCTGGTCGGCCAGCAACTGCGCCAGCTGCGTGAACACATGCCCAAGGTCGATACCCGGGTGGCGGCGATCTTCCGCCGCGACCGGGCGATCATGCCCCAGGGCGATACGGTGATCGAAGCCGACGACGAGGTGTTCTTCATCGCCGCCAAGGCCGACATTCGCGCGGTGATGAGCGAGATGCGCCGCCTCGAGGAAAGCTACAAGCGCGTGGTGATCGCTGGCGGCGGGCACATTGGCGAGCGCCTGGCCGAAGCCATCGAAAGCCGCTACCAGGTCAAGATCATCGAGATGAACCCGGCACGCTGCCGCTACCTCTCGGAGAACCTGGAAAGCACCATCGTGCTGCAAGGCAGCTCCTCCGACCGCGACCTGCTGGTGGAAGAGAACATTAAGGATGCCGACATCTTCCTGGCCCTGACCAACGACGACGAAGCCAACATCATGTCCTCGCTGCTGGCCAAGCGCCTGGGCGCGCGCAAGGTGATGACCCTGATCAACAACCCCGCCTACGTCGACCTGATTCAGGGCGGCGAGATCGACATCGCCATCAGCCCGCAGCTGGCCACCATCGGCAGCCTGCTGACCCACGTGCGCCGTGGCGATATCGAAAGCGTGCACTCCCTGCGCCGCGGCGCCGCCGAAGCCATCGAAGCCATCGCCCACGGCGACGCGCGTTCGAGCAAGGTGGTCGGCAAGGCGATCAAGGACATCTCGCTGCCACCGGGCACCACCATCGGCGCGATCATCCGCGCCGAGCAGGTGCTGATCGCCCATGACGTGACGGTGATCGAATCCGGTGACCATGTGATCCTGTTCCTGATGGACAAGAAGCACATTCGCGACGTGGAGAGATTGTTCCAGGTTGGATTGACGTTTTTTTGAGCGGCAAGCCTCAAGCGCTTTACTTGCAGCTTGAGGCTTGCAGCTTGAAGCTGCCGACGAAGGAGGCCCCAATGAGTACCGAAGCACTGGAGAAGATGCTGGCCAAGGGCGTGGACAACGCATTGCTGCGCTTCGGCCTGGGCAAGGGTTATCTGGATGCCGGCGATGCCGCGAAGGCCGCCGAACACCTGCAGCGCTGCGTCGAACACGACCCGCAGTATTCGGCCGCATGGAAACTGCTGGGCAAAGCCCAGCAGGCAGCCGGCAACCTCGATGCCGCCCGCAGCGCCTGGCAAAGCGGCCTGCAAGCCGCCCAGGCCAAGGGCGACAAGCAGGCGGAAAAGGAGATGAGCGTGTTTCTGCGCAAGCTGGATAAGAGCGCCGGGGCGTGAGATCAGCTCAAACACGTGGATGGGTCGGGCCGCGTAGGTTGAGCGAAGCGATACCCATCGAACGGTTTGAATCCCTCGCAAAACCTTGAGGTGACGGCGATGGGTATCGTCGCTTCGCTCCTCAACCTACGCGGCCAACCCATCAGCACCCCGCGATCCCAATGGTGGATGAAAAAAGCATCAGCTACGCGCCCCGATCCACCCTACGTCTGCTATCGGCTTCGTGCTTCAGCCTACGGGTTCGACCGGCTCTATTTCATCGCCTGTACTTCCCTGGTCAGCAGGTCGATGAAGGCCTGAGCCAGCGGCGAGCGTTCCTGGCGCCGTTTGACCAGCCATACCGCGGTGGTGGCATCGGCATCCACCAGGGTGCGGAATACCACGCCATCGATGCGGATGCGCCGGAACGAGGCCGGCAGCACGGAAACGCCGAGGCCCGCGGCCACCAAGCCAATGATGGTCAGCGCTTCGTGGGCCTCCTGGGTAACCCGCGGGGTGAATCCGGCTTGCCGAGCCAGGTTGAAGAACTGGCCATACAGGCCTGAGCCGTAATTGCGTGGAAAGTACACGAAAGGCTCGTCGGCCAGCTCAGCCAGGGCCAGGCCGCGATCCTGCTCGCCAGCCAATGGGTGGCCGGCATGCAACAGCGCCACCAGCGGTTCACGCAGCAACTCCACCGCGTCCAGCTCCCCAGGCAGTTCCAGCGGTCGGATCATGCCGATCTGCAGTTTCTTTTCCACCAGCGCCTGGCTTACCTGGCGGCTGGTCATTTCCTGCAGGTTGAGGTGTACCGCCGGAAACGCCTGGCGAAAGGCGAATACCGCTCTCGGGATGATCGACACGAACGGCGCCGAAGCGGTGAAGCCGATCTGCAGCTCGCCGATCTCACCCTGCTCGGCGCGGCGCACCACATCCACCGACTTGCTCACCTGGGCCAGAGTCTGGCGGGTTTCCTCGAGAAACAGCCGCCCGGCATCGGTGAGCGCCACATGACGGTTGCTGCGCTCGAACAGGCGCACCCCCAGCTCCTGTTCCAGCGCCTGGATCTGCTGGCTCAGGGGCGGCTGGGAAATACCCAGCAGCTCGGCAGCGCGGCCAAAATGCAGCTCTTCGGCGACGGCCACGAAGTAACGCAGATGGCGCAGTTCCATAGAGCCTCCATAGGTCGCAAAACATATCGATCGTGTCGAATATTATATTGGAAAGAACTTGCTCGCCTATTTATCCTTGTGACCATTCCCAATTACAAAAACCACCCCCATGCCGGTATTCGCCAGGCATGCGACCGCGTTCCGCCTGGGAAAATGAGTGTTCAAGAGGTAGTAATGAGTCAGCCCGTTCCACACGCACCCAACGAGTGCGTCCCCGCCAACAATGAGGAGTCTGCCCCTCGCAGCCTCTCGGTAGAGCCTGTTTATATCCAGAAAGGCACCCGCGCCTTCCTGCGCACCATCCTCGCCATGTGTTCCGGCGGCTTTGCCACTTTTGCCCTGCTCTACTGCGTACAGCCGATGATGCCGATGCTCTCGCTGCAGTTCGACCTGAGCGCGGCGCAGAGCAGCCTGATCCTCTCCGTTTCCACCATCACCCTGGCCATCGGCCTGTTGATTACCGGGCCGCTGTCCGACGCACTCGGGCGCAAGCCGGTCATGGTCGTGTCGCTGCTCGCCGCCGCCCTGTTCACCGTCGGCAGCGCGCTGATGCCGACCTGGGAAGGCGTGCTGGTGATGCGTGCACTGGTCGGCCTGGCGCTCAGCGGCCTGGCCGCGGTGGCCATGAGTTACCTGAGCGAAGAAATCGACCCGCTGCACCTCGGCCTGGCCATGGGCGTGTACATCGGCGGCAACGCCATCGGCGGCATGAGCGGCCGCCTGCTCAGCGGTGTCCTGGTCGATTACATGTCCTGGCATGCGGTGCTGGGCACCCTCGGCGGCCTTGGCCTGCTGGCCGGTGCGCTGTTCTGGCGCCTGCTGCCCGAATCACGCAACTTCCGCCCCCGTTCGCTGCGCCCACGCAGCCTGCTGCAGGGCTACACCCTGCAGTTCCGCGACGCCGGCCTGCCGTGGTTGTTCCTGCAGGGCTTCCTGCTGATGGGCGCCTTCGTGACGCTATTCAACTACATCGGTTACCGCCTGATCGAGGCACCGTTCAAGCTCGACCAGACCAGCATCGGCCTGCTCTCGGTGGTTTACCTGTCGGGTATCTACAGCTCCGCGCAGATCGGCGCCCTGGCCGACAAGCTGGGACGGCGCAAGGTGCTCTGGGCAGTGATAGGCCTGATGCTGGCCGGCCTGACGCTGACCCTGTTCGACGTGCTGCCGGTGATCCTGGTCGGCATGCTGCTGTTCACCTTCGGCTTCTTCGGCGCTCACTCGGTGTCGAGCAGCTGGATCGGCCGCCGCGCCACTCAGGCCAAGGGCCAGGCCTCGTCGCTGTACCTGTTCTGCTACTACCTGGGCTCCAGCGTCGCCGGCACCCTGGGTGGTTTTTTCTGGCAGGCCGCCGGCTGGGATGGCCTGGGCCTGTTCATCGGTTCGCTGCTGCTGGTCTCGCTGGCCGTGGCCCTGCACCTGTCGCGCCTGCAGGCGTTGCCGGTGGCGATACAATCGCGGGGGTAGGGTGGATGACGCTTTTTTCATCCACCAAGAGGGCGTGGTGGTGGATGGATGAAGCGTCATCCACCCTACGGCTATATGTCGGACGTCGATCCACTTCATTCCCGATCTGGAAACGCTCGCCGCTGAATCTACCCCCATGACGGGAGACGTCGGGCAAGGTACCAGGATTTTAAAAGGTAGCCCGCCGCAGAAATGAAAACGCCGGATACCCGTGAGGGTATCCGGCGTTTTCGCTTGAGTCGTGCAGGTAGGTGGATGACGCTTTTTTCATCCACCAAGAAGGCGTGGCGGTGGATGGATGAAGCGTCGGCTACGCGCCCCGATCCACCCTACGGATAGACTCAAAGCACGTCGTTAGCGACTGCATCCACCGCCGCCTTGGCGATACCGACGACTTCATCGGCCTGCGCCTTGGTCAGTACCAGCGGTGGTGCGAAACCGAGGATGTCGCCGTGAGGCATGGCGCGAGCGATCATGCCGCGCTCCAGACAGGCCGCCGAGACCTTTGGCCCGACCTTGAGCGCCGGGTCGAAAGGCGTGCGGGCATCCTTGTCGGCCATGAACTCCAGGGCGGCGAGCATGCCGTCGCCGCGCACCTCACCGACCAGCGGGTGGCCTTCGAAGGTCTGGCGCAGTTGCGCGTTGAGGTAGCTGCCCACCTCGGCAGCGTTGGCGGTGATGTTTTCCCGCTCGAGAATATCCAGGTTGGCCAGGGCGGCCGCCGCACAGATCGGGTGGCCGGAGTACGTCCAGCCATGGCCCATGGCGCCGTCGCGGGTGGAAGCGCTGTCGATGACGTTCCACACCTTTTCACCGACGATCACTGCTGACAGCGGCGCGTAAGCGCTGGTCAGGCCCTTGGCGGTGGTCATCAGGTCGGGTTTCATGCCGTAGCGCTGGCTGCCCATCTTGTCGCCCAGGCGACCGAATGCGCAGACCACTTCGTCGGCGATCAGCAGGATGTCGTATTTGTCGAGCACGGCCTGGATCGCCTGCCAGTAGCCCTTGGGCGGCACGATGATGCCGCCGGTGCCCATCACCGGCTCACCGATGAATGCCGCTACCGTATCCGCGCCTTCGGCGAGAATCAGCTTCTCCAGATCCTCGGCGCAGTGACGTACGAAGGCGGCCTCGTCCATGCCCGCCGGCGCCTTGTAGAAGTGCGGGCAGGCGGCGTGCTTGATATCCGCAGCCGGCAGGTCGAAATGCTGGTGGAAGCTGGCCAGCCCGGTAAGGCTGCCGGTCATGATGCCCGAGCCGTGGTAGCCGCGCTGGCGGGAGATGATCTTCTTCTTCAGCGGCCGGCCGAGCACGTTGTTGTAGTAGCGCACCAGCTTGATCTGGGTTTCGTTGGCGTCGGAGCCGGAAAGGCCGTAGTAGACCTTCTTCATGCCCTCGGGCGCCCAGTCGATGATGCGGCTGGACAGCTCGATGATCGCCTCGCTCGAGTGGCCCACATAGGTATGGTAGTAGGCCAGCTCCTTGGCCTGCTTGTAGATCGCCTCGGCCACTTCGGTGCGGCCGTAGCCGATGTTCACGCAGTACAGCCCGGCGAAGGCATCGAGGTATTCGCGACCCTGGTGATCGCGGATATGCACGCCCGAAGCGCCGGTGATGATCTTGCCCGGCAGCGCGCCGCTGGCGTGGTCATGGGCGTGGGTGGACGGGTGCATGAAGTGGGCGCGATCCTGTTCGAACAGGTTCTGGTAGTCGGTCATGGCGATCTCCATCGGATTCATCGTAAGTAGTCGGGGGCAGGATGCCGGGCTTCAGTAACGCTGGCCCTGGTGGTGGATGCAGAAATACTTGGTCTCGACGAAGGCTTCGAAGCCGTCGCTGCCACCTTCACGGCCCAGGCCCGAGGCCTTCATGCCGCCGAAAGGAATCGGGTGGCCGGTGAACTTGGTGCCGTTGACCGCGACCATGGCGTGCTCCAGCCGGCGGATCAGCGGCTGCACCACGTCCAGGCGGTTGGAACAAATATAGGCGGCCAGCCCGTATTCGGTGTCATTGGCCATGGCCATGGCCTCGTCCAGGGTGTCGAAGGCGCGCACGCCAGCGATGGGCGCGAAGTTCTCTTCACGGTAGATGCGCATGGCATCGGTGACATCGGCCAGCAGCGTCGGCTGCCAGAACCAGCCGCCGAGGGCATGGGGCTCGCCACCGGCCAGCAGGCGCGCACCTTTATCCACAGCATCGGCGACACGCTCGGCTGTCACATCCAGGGCCGCCTGATGCATCAGCGGGCCGATGGCGTGGCGATCCTCCAGGCCGGGGCCGACGCTGAGGCCGCGCACGGCTTTGACGAAGCGTTGCAGAAAAGCCTCGTACACCGGGCGCTGCACCAGAATGCGGTTGGCGGCGCAGCAGTCCTGGCCGGAGGTCTGGAACTTGGCATCCAGGGCGACCTGCACCGCGTGATCGAGATCGGCGTCGTCGCAGACGATCAACGGCGCGTTGCCGCCCAGCTCCAGAGCCACCTTCTTCACATCCGCGGCGGCCGCCTGCAGCACCAGCTTGCCGACCCGGGTCGAGCCGGTGAAGCTCACCGAGCGCACGCGAGCGTCCTTGACCAGGGTTTCCATGACCATCTGCGGCTCGCCGAGCACCACGTTGAACACCCCGGCAGGGAACCCCGCTTCCTCGGCCAGTTGCGCCAGGGCAAAGGCGGAGTAGGGGGTTTCATGGGCGGGCTTGACCACCACGGTGCAGCCGGCTGCCAGGGCGGCGGCAGCCTTGCGGGTAATCATCGCGCAGGGGAAGTTCCACGGGGTGAGCAGGGCGCAGACGCCCACCGCTTCCTTGACCGTCCCCAGTTGCGCACCTGCAATGTGGCTGGGAATGGTCTGGCCGTAGAGGCGCCGCGCCTCTTCGGCGAACCAGGGAATGAAGCTGGCTGCATAGCGGATCTCGCCACGGGCCTCGGCCAGCGGCTTGCCCTGTTCCTCGCTGAGGATGCGCGCCAGATCTTCCTGATGCAGAAGAATCAGCTCGGCCCAGCGGCGCAGCAGGGCACCACGGGCTTCCAGGCTCTCGTCACGCCAAGCGCTGAAGGCACGCTGGGCGGCGTCCACCGCGGTGACGATCTGCGCCTGGCCGAGCATCGGCACATGGCCGATCACACTCTGGTCGGCGGGGTTCTGCACGGCAATGCTGGCGCCGTTGTCACTGTGCACCCAGTGGCCGTCGACGTAACACAGCGATTTGAACAACAGGGGATGATCGAGGGGCATGGCGATGTCTCCGGGCCGATGGGCATGGGAGACATGCTAGAGAAGGGCGGCTTGGCGTTTTTTCCAAGCCACCCTGGTGCTACCGCAGTTTTTTCTGAAGGCACCGGGCAGGCAGGTGGTTTTTGCCGCGGAGAACCATAGGCTGTCGGGACGCGTAACCGAGCGAAGTGTGATCCGACGCCCCGAAACCCGGATTACGCCTGCGGCTAATCCAGGCTACGAATGCTCAAACGGCTCTGGCCTGGCGTTGTGGCAAACGCCGCACGATGGCGCCGAGCAGCACGCCATACAGCGGCACGAACAACATCAGGCTGACCGCCAGCTTGATCACGTAGTCGACCACGGCGATCTCCACCCAGTTGGCGGCCATGAAGGGGTCGCTGCTTTGCCAGAAGGCGATGGAAAAGAACGCCAGGGTATCCATGGCCTGACCGAATACGCTGGAGGCAGCCGGAGCCACCCACCATTGCTTCAGCGTGCGCAGGCGGTCGAACACCTGGATATCGAGCAACTGGCCGAGCACGTAGGCCAGGAAGCTGGCCAGGGCGATGCGGAACACGAACAGATTGAATTCACCGAGCACCGCCAGGCCGCCGAACGCGCCTTCGTGGAACAGCACCGAGACGATGTAGGACGCGACCAGCGCCGGCACCATCGCCCGGGCGATGACCACCCGCGCGGCGCGCTTGCCGATCAGTCTTACGGTGAGGTCGGTAGCCAGGAAGATGAACGGGAAGCTGAATGCGCCCCAGGTGGTGTGCCAGCCGAACAGGGTGATCGGCAGCTGCACCAAGTAGTTGCTGGCGATGATGATGAGGATGTGGAACGCGATCAGCGCAGCCAATACGGCACGGCTGACCGATGCAGGAAGCAGGGTCATGGCATGTCCTTTTTCATGAAATGGGGTTAGGGAACCCATTGCCGCGACCGACATGATCACGAGCGGCGCGCAGTGTACCGCCTGCACCCACGCCAGGACAGCCTGCCCGCCGGATGGCAGACGGCTTCATCGGTGGCGGCTTGGTGGGGGAAGAAGCCGTAGGGTGGATGACGCTCTTTTCATCCACCATTGCGATCGCAGAGTGGTGGACGGGTGAAGCGTCGTCCACCCTACAAATGGCTGCTCCCGCCTTACAACAGTCGTTTCGCCGGCTCCGTCAGCCGTTGCTGGCCAGTTGCGTTTCTTCCGGCATCACCCGGCGGGCCAGCTGAAAGTGTTTCTTCCAGAAACCGTCGCTGAGCTTGTCGATACGTACGTTGGTGCCGCGCCGTGGCGCGTGGATGAAGCGGTCGTTGCCCAGGTAGATGGCCACATGGTCGACGCTGCGCCCGCGAATGCGGAAGAACAGCAGGTCGCCGGGCTCCAGGTCGCCCTTGGCCACCTTGGGGCCCTCGACGCGGGACAGGGCGCGGGACGTGCGGGGCAGGTCGAGGTCGTCGACCTTCTTGAAGGCGTAGTTGACCAGGCCGCTGCAGTCGAAGCCACGCTCGAGGCTGGTGCCGCCCCAGCGGTACGGCGTGCCGAGGGCGCCGAGGGCGCGTTTGACCACGCTCTGGGCGGGAGTCTGTTCGACCTGGGCCGGCGGCACGACGCGGCTGCTGCCGTCCTGCAGGTGAACACGAAAGCTGGCGGATGCATGACCGACGGCGGCACAGCACAGGGTGCCGCCCAGAACCATGGAAAGGATGAATTTATTCAACGCGATGACCTTGAAAATACCCAAGCCGCCGTGAATCCCTTTCTGATCAGCCACTTGTAACATTGATGGAAGAGAGTGAAGAGCGCTCCGCGCGTCCCGTGGACGGACAACATGAAGGCGCACCCAGTTCATTTTTTCGCTGCGGATACCGATGAGCGGTTGCGGTTGCCGAGGAAACTGCCGCAGGAAAAACAGCGCAGGGTTCTGCTAGGGTTACCACTCTCTCAGCAGAAGGACGATGCCAATGAAGCCCCTCACGACCGTGATCGTCGCCACCCTGCTGGCTGCGACCGCCAGCGTCCAGGTACTGGCAGAGGACGCCAAGTGCGCCAATGTCAGCCTTGCCGATCCCGGCTGGAGCGATATCGCCGTGACCAACGGCATCGCCAGCCTGCTGCTCGATAGCCTCGGCTACAAGGCGCAGACGCGCACCCTGGCGGTACCGATCATCTTCGCCGGGCTGCAGAAGGGCCAGGTCGACGTGTTCCTCGGCAACTGGATGCCGGCCGGCCAGCACGACTACCAGCGCTACGTCGCCAGCGGCCAGGTCGACAAGGTGGTGGAGAACCTCGGCGGTACCGAGTACACCCTGGCCGTGCCGACCTACGCTTATGAAGCGGGCGTACAGGACTTCAAGGATCTGCATAAATTCGCCCAGCGCTTCGGCAAGAAGATCTACGGCATCGGTTCCGGCTCGCCGGCCAACGACTATATCCGCCAGATGATCGCCAATAACGAGTTCGAGCTGGGTGATTGGGAACTGGTCGAGTCCAGCGAGCAGGCCATGCTGGTGCAGGTCGGTCGTGCGGAAAAGCGCGGCCAGTTCGTGGTGTTCCTCGGCTGGACGCCGCATCCGATGAACGTGCAGTACGACATGCAGTACCTCAAGGGCGGCGAGAAATTCTTCGGTAGCACCGGCTCGGTCAACACCCTGGCGCGCAAGGGCTACGTGGCCGAATGCCCGAACGTGGGCAAGCTGCTGACCAACCTGAAGTTCACCCAGGACATGGAAAACACCATCATGGACGAGGTGCTCAACCGCAAGGTCGCCAACGCCACCGCCATCAGGACCTGGATCAAGGCCAACCCCGAGGTGCTCGACGGCTGGCTCGAGGGTGTGACCACCCGCGACGGCGGCGATGCCATGGCTGCGGTGAAAGCCAAGCTCTAGCAGGCTGTTGAAAAACTACCTGCGTTGCCATCGCGGCGTTAAAAACAGGCTCGTGCGTGAGTCCGATCAAAATGCTCATGTACTATTTGTACACTGCGCTTTTTCGCCTGTTTTTGCCTTGCGCTGGCTGCCTCGCCGACGCTTTTCAACGGCCTGCTAGTCGTCGCCAACCAGCTCGGCGGGCGCTCCGGCGACATCGATCTTCACCGTCTTGGTGACGATATAGGTGAAGTAGCGCTCGATGCCGAGGTCTTCCAGCAACAGCTGATCGACGAAGCGCTGGTAATGGTCGATGTCGCGGGTGCGGATCATGGCGATGTAGTCGACGCCACCACCCGTGGCGTAGCAAAAGGCGACTTCCGGCGCCTCGTCCAGGCGCTGCTCGAAGCGGCGCATGTCCTGGGCGGTGTGCTTGGCCAGGGTGATTTCCACCAGCACCTGCTGGGTCTTGAACAACGCCCCCCAATCGATCTGCGCTCGATAGCCCTTGACCAGCCCGGCCGCTTCCAGTTTGCGCACACGCTCCCAGGCTGGCGTCACCGAGAGGTTGATCGCCTCGGCGAGGGCCGACTTGGTGATCCGCCCATCCTCGGAGAGGATGCGCAGGATCTTCAGATCATAGCGGTCGAGCTTGTGCATCGGTGGCCTCGGTTGATCGGGATTGCGTCCCTTGCAAGGGATCGTCGCTGCAGCGCCTCCCCTCTAAAATGTAGGATGGGTGGCAACCCATCGGCTCTTGATGGGTTACACCCATCCTACCTGGCTGCGTTCGCGAGCAAGCTCGCTCCTACGGACTCACCACCTCGGCGATCACCGCCAGGGTATCGCCGCTTTTCACCAGCCCCGGGAAGTGCCGGGCGGCGAGCAGACCGCTGCGCCGGGCACGGTATTCGCTGGCGGGCGCGCCGGTGCGCCGGGCGCTGTGCACGCGGGCGATCACCTCGCCCTTTTCCACCGTCTCACCGAGGTCGCGGCACATTTCCAGCAGGCCGTCGTCCTCGCTGGCGACGAAGCAGTCGCCGTCGGGCATGTCGAGCATCACCGATGGCGCCGCCTCGATCTCGCCGCTCAGCAGGCCGAAGTGGATCAGCAGGTTGCGCACGCCGCGCTCGGCGATGGCCAGGCTCTGCGCCGTGCAGCTGCCGCCACCGCCGAGCTCGGTGGTGACGAACACCTTGCCCTGTTCCTCGGCCGCGGTGTCGTACATGCCCACCGCGTCGAGTTCGAGCATGCGCATGCAGTAGGGCGCGGCGAAGGCGCGCATGCCGGCCTCGCAGGCGGCGTCCTGGGCCTTGTCCGCCAGCACGTGGCAAGCGGCGAAGGGCAGGAAATCCAGGGTCTTGCCGCCAGAATGGATGTCCAGCACCACATCGGCCATGGGTAGCAGGGTGCGCTGGAAATAGTCGGCGATCTTCTGCGTCACCGTGCCGTCCGGCTTGCCGGGAAAGCTGCGGTTCAGATTGCCCTTGTCGATCGGCGAGGTGCGGGTGCCGGCGTGCACCGCCGGGGCGTTCATGAACGGCACGATGATCACCCGACCGCTGACGTCCTCGGCGCGCAAGGTCTGCGCCAGCTTGGCCAGCGCCAGCGGGCCTTCGTATTCGTCGCCGTGGTTGCCGCCGGTGAGCAGGGCGGTGGAACCGCTGCCGTTCTTCACCACGGTAAGCGGAATCATCACCGCGCCCCAGGCGGAATCGTCGCGGGAGTAAGGCAGTTTGAGGAAGCCGTGCTGCACGCCGTCACGGTCGAAATCGACGGTGGGGCTAATCGGGTTGTCGCGGAGTTGGGTCATGATGCAAAGCCCGGTACAGGTGGATATATCGAATCTCGCCGCTTTCCGTAGGAGCTGGCTTGCCAGCGATGCATTGTCAATGCTGATCGCCGGCAAGCCGGCTCCTACGGGGGGTTGGTCAATCCTTGACGAACAGCTTGCGCGGCACGTCGCACAGGGTTTCCACGCCGCTGTCGGTGATCAGGATCGATTCGGTGATCTCCAGTCCCCAGTCGTCCAGCCACAGGCCCGGCATGAAGTGGAAGGTCATGCCCGGCTGCAGCACGCTCTCGTCGCTCGGACGCAGGCTCATGGTGCGCTCGCCCCAGTCCGGCGGATAGCTGATACCGATCGGGTAGCCGCAGCGGCTGTCCTTGTGGATGCCGAATTTCTCCAGCACCTTGAAGAATGCGCGGGCGATATCGCCGGTGGTGTTGCCCGGCCTGGCCGCTTCCAGGCCGGCGGCGATGCCTTCGACCACGGCCTTCTCGCCATCGAGGAAATGCTGCGGCGGCTTGCCCAGGTACACGGTGCGCGACAGCGGGCAGTGATAGCGCTTGTAGCAGCCGGCGACCTCGAAGAAGGTGCCGGCGCCGGACTGCATGGGCGAGTCGTCCCAGGTCAGATGCGGGGCGCTGGCATCGGCGCCGGTGGGCAGCAGAGGCACGATGGCCGGGTAGTCGCCGCCATGGCCGTCGGCGCCGAGGATGCCGGTGCGGTAGATCTCGGCGACCAGTTCGTTCTTGCGCAGGCCCGGCTCGATCTTGTCGAAGATCGCCGCGTGCATCTTCTCGACGATCCTGGCGGCGATGCGCATGTAGCCGATCTCGGTGGGCGACTTGATCGCCCGCTGCCAGTTGACCAGCGCGGTGGCGTCGACGAAGCGCGCGTTCGGCAGGTGGCGCTGCAACGACTGGTAGGCGGCGGCGCTGAAGTAGTAGTTGTCCAGTTCCACGCCGATGGCGAGCCTGTCCCAGCCACGGGCGGCGATCACCTCCTTGGCCAGGTAGTCCATCGGGTGGCGCTCGGTGGACTGCACGTAGTGGTCGGGGTAGCCGACGATGTTGCCCGGCTGCATGAACACCGTGCGCCTGGCGCCGTTGGCGTCCTGGCCGCGGCCGAACCACACCGGCTCGCCGTCCAGGGCCAGCAGCACGCACTGGTGCACGTAGAACGACCAGCCGTCATAGCCGGTCAGCCAGGCCATGTTGGACGGGTCGGAAACGATCAGCAGCTCGATGCCCTGGGCGCTCATGGCCGCTCGGGCCTTGGCGATGCGCTGGGCATATTCCTCGCGGCTGAAGGGGAGGTTGACGACGATGTCGGACATGCGAAAGCCCTCGTGGATTGTGTTTTCCGTAGGAGCCGGCTTGCTGGCGACATATCGCCGGCAAGCCGGCTCCTACAGGAGGATTACAGGGGGATCAGGCGTTGAAGATGAAACCCTTGCCCGCCGCCCGCGCCCGCTCGAACGCGAGGCTGGCGATGGCGGTGTCCTGGGCGCCGGTGCCGGTCAGGTCGCACAGGGTGATCTGCACGGCCGAGGTGCGCCCGGGGCGCTGGCCGGCGATGACCTGGCCGAGTTCGGCGAAGTCGTCCTGCGCGCCGACCAGGCCGGCTTCGATGGCGTGATGCAGCTCGCCGAGCACGCGGGTCTGGCTCAGGCGGTCGGCGACGTAGGTATCGACCCGTGCCAGCGCGGCGGCGGCGATCTCGTTCTTGTGCTCGGCATCCGAGCCCATGGCGGTGATATGCAGGCCGGGGCGCAGGTGCTCGGGCCGGATCAGCGGTTCGCGGCTGGGCGTGGTGGTGATGGCGATATCGGCGCCGTCCAGCGCGGCCTCGATGCTGTCCACGGCCCGGGCATCAATCAGCTCGGCAGCCATGGCGACAGCCTTGCTCGCGTCGCGTGCCCAGATGCGCACCTCGCGCACCTCCCGCACCAGGCGCAATGCCTGCAGTTGCAGGCGCGCCTGCTCGCCAGCGCCGAGAATGGCGACCACGCCGGCATCCTCCCGGGCCAGCCACTTGGCAGCCACGGCGCCAGCGGCGGCGGTGCGCACGGCGGTGAGGTAACCGTTGTCCAGCAGCAGCGCATCGGCCAGCCCGGTCTGCGCCGAGAACAGCATCATCAGGCCGTTGAGGCTGGGCAGGCCGAGCCTGGGGTTGTCGAAGAAGCCGGGGCTGACCTTGATGGCGAAGCGTGGCACACCGGGCAGGTAGGCGGTCTTCACGTCCACCTCGCCGTTGTGCTCGGGGATGTCCAGGCGCAGGATCGGCGGCATCGCCACGGCGGCGGTGGCCAGCAGGCGGAAGGCGTTTTCCACCGCGGCCAGGCTGTCGGCATCGATGCCGACGCAGTCGCGCAGGTCGGCCTGGTTGAGAATCAGGGTCTTGGCCATGGGGGGTTCCTCAGGCGTCCGCGCCGTTGAGCACGCGCAGGTGCTGGTCGATGTCGATATTGCGGCCGCTGACTACCACCACCACCGGCCCGCGTGGCTCGATCAGGCCGTCGAGCAGGGCGGCGATGCCCACCGCGGCGGCACCTTCCACCACCAGCAACTCCTCACGGTAGGCGTGGCGGATGCCACGGGCGATGGCGGCTTCGTCGAGCAGATGCACCTGGTCGCACAGCTCGCGGGTCAGGCCGAAGGTGTAGCGGTTGTCCAGGCCGATGCCGCCGCCGAGCGAATCCGCCAGGGTCGGCAGTTCTTCCACCTCTATCGGGTGCCCGGCCTGCAGGCTGGCGTGCATCGCCGCGCCGAGGCGCATGCTGATGCCGTGAGTACGGATGGCCGGGCTGGTGCCCTTGATCGCCAGTGCCACGCCGGCGAACAGGCCGCCACCGGAGAGCGGCACCAGCACGTCGCAGACGTCCGGGCACTGCTCGAGAATCTCCAGGCCGAGGCTGCCCTGGCCAGCGATTACGTGTGGGTGATCGAACGGCGGAATGAACGTGGCGCCCTGTTCGCGAGCGATGCGCAGTGCTTCGAGCTGAGCATCGTCCTGGCTGCGGCCGGTAACGACCACCTCGGCGCCCAGTTCGCGGATGGCGCGCACCTTGTTCGCCGGCACCAGCTCGGACAGGCACACGGTGGCCTTTACCCCAAGCTGCGACGCCGCGAACGCCAACGCTCTGCCATGATTACCGGTGGAGGCGGTGACCACGCCCAGACGCTGCTGTTCGGCACTCAATTGCGCCACGGCATTGCTCGCGCCACGCAGCTTGAAACTGCCGGTGGCCTGTTGCGATTCGAGCTTCAACCACACCGGTACGCCGAGCAGGCGGGTCAGCGAAGGCGACGCTTCCAGCGGCGTCTGCCGAACCAGGCCGGCGATACGCTGGCGTGCCTGGAGCAGATCATCGAGATGGATCGAAGGCATGGCGTGCATTCCCCGGAAGGTGTGTGCGACCGAGTGTACGAGCGGGAAATTGCACGGCTGAATGTACTAGGACGATATTTTTAAGGGGCGCTGTGCCGCAGATAGCGTTTTGATCCTGGGCCTGCAAGTGCGTCGCCGCGGCGCGAGGCGATGGCGGCCATGCTGCAAGAATCGCGTATGGCCACGATTCGCCGCGAGGCAAGGCACGAGCCGCGAAGTTTAGATCGTAGGATGGGTCGGGCCGCGTAGGTGCAACCCATCGGCAATTGATGGGTTGCACCCATCCTACGGGCTCCTACAAATTCTGCGCGCTGATTGTTGAGTCCCGTGTAGGGCGTATTAGCCGAAGGCGTAATCCGCCGACCGATTTCGGCGCCCGCGCAATGTCCGAACGGACAATGCCCCGTACGATGACGAGGCGTTGGTTGCAACCGCGCGCAAAGCGCCGCCCCTCAGCGCGGTACTCCCCGAACGGCCTGGTTGCGCCCCTGATGCTTGGCCTGGTACAGCGCCAGATCGGCGGATTTCAGCACATCGCCCAGACTACTCGAGGTTTCCGGCAAGTGGGCGATGCCGAGGGACACGGTCAGGTGCCCGCCGGTGGCGAAGATATGCCGGGCGACGGCGCTGCGCAGCCGCTCGGCGATCTCCAGCGCATTGTCCAGGCTGGTGTCGGGCAGGAACATGGCGAACTCTTCGCCGCCGGCGCGGCACAGCAGATCCTGGGCGCGGGAACCTTCGCGCATCAGCGCCGCCAGCTCCTGCAACGCCTTGTCGCCGATATCGTGGCCGTGCAGGTCGTTGACCTGCTTGAAATGGTCGACATCCAGTACGATCAGGGCGAAGCTGCGGCCTTCGGCCTGCCAGACGCCAAGCATGCTGTCCATGCCGCGCCGGTTGGCCAGGCCGGTGAGCTGGTCGGTCAGGGACTCGTGGTTGAGGCGATGGATCTTGCTATTGACCTGACGCAGCCCGGCCAGCAGCGAGAGTTTCAGTTGCGCCGCCTCGAAATACCAGGAACGAACCTTCTCGAAGGCTTCGCGGGCCCCGGGCGCGTCCATCTCGCGGGCCTGGTGGGCGAGTTGCCAGAGCGGCAGCGAGATCAGGCGCGAGAGCCCCCAGATCGCCAGCAGGGAAAACAGCAGCAACGGCAAGGTATTGAACAGGGTATGCCAGGTCAGGGCCTCCAGTTCCGCCAGTGTGGCCTGTAGCGGTCGTTGCGCCACCAGGCCCCAGCCGGCGCGCTGCAGCGGGGCGTAGCCGGCGAGCATTTCCACGCCCTGGCTGTTGCGCAGGCGCATGCTGCCCGCTTCGCCGGCGATGACCGTTTCGATCGCCGGATTGCCGTTGACGAGACTGCCGAGCCGGTTCATGTCCATGTGGTAGATCAGGTGCCGCTGGCTATCGACGACATAGAGGTAGGAGCCGTCGAGGTAGTAATGCTGGCCGAGCAGGCTGCGCAGGATATTGTCCTCCTGCAGGTAGATCGAGCCGGAAACGTAGCCCTTGTAGCTGCCGTCGGCAGCGAACAGGGGGTGGGAAATGGTGATCACCAGCCGACCGGTGACTGTAGTGACGAACGGCTGACTGATCAGCGGTTCGCGGGTTTCCAGATTATGGCGGTTGCCTTCGCTGTGCAGTTGCCGGCCGATCAGGTTCAGGTTTGCCGGGGCGTTGGCGAGCACGCGCCCGCGGGCATCGACGATCAGCACTGCGTTGAAGGTATTGGTCGACAGTTGCAGGCGCCGGGCCTGTTTTTCCAGTTCGGCGGGCCGCTCCAGCGCCTCGACTATATCGGCATGACTGTACGCCAGTTGCTGCTGGGTGGCGGCAAGAAAATTGTCGGTCGAGTCGGCCAGTTTGGCGGCATAGACTCGATTGGCCTCCAGGGTGGTGCGGATCAGCAGATCCTCCTGCACCTGATAGCTGGAGTGGAGCACGTTGGCGAGCGTCAGCGCCACGGACACCATGGTCAGGGCAAGGATCAGTTGACGGAGATCGATACGGGGCATTGTCTTTCTTATACGACGTTCCAAGGCAAGGGCATCATGCCTGCCGATGGGAACGCTGGCCAGCCAAAAGGCCCCTCGTCGGGATCATCGGGGCATGCCAGCGATACCCTGGCAATGCTCACGCGCAACCTGACGGCACTCAGAAATCATGGATCTTCGGGTACTGCCCGAATACTTCGCGAATGGTCTTCAGGCCCCTGTGCATCTGCGCTTCGCTGCATTCGGCGCCCACGCACAGGCGCACCGCACGAGGCCGTGGCATACCCGGCGGCACGAAGGGATCGGGCAGGGTGAGGGCCACGTGCTTGCGCCGCAGCTCGCGCAGCAGGCTGTCCACCTCCCAGTGCTCCGGCACGGCGAGCCAGGCATTCAGCGAATAGGCATGGTTACGCAGCAGGTATTCGCCCAGCTCAGCCTCGACCAGTGCCTGCCGGTTGGCCAGCAACTGACGCTGCATCTGCACCATTTCCTCGGCATGGCCGCCATTGATCCAGCGGGCGGCGATCTCACCGAGCAATGGCGTGGCCATCCAGCTGTTGACCCGCAGAATGCTCTCGGTACGCAACGCCAGGCGCTTGGGCATCGCCAGGTAGCCGATGCGCAACCCGGCGAGTACCGACTTGGTCATGCTGGTGCAGTAGAAGGACAGCTCCGGCAGGTAATGGCTGATCGGCCGCGCCCGCTGCTGGCCGGCGAGCAGCGGGCCATAGACATCGTCCTCGATCACGTACACGCCATAACGGCGGGCGATCTCGGCGATCTCCCGGCGCCGCGCATCGGGCATCAGACAACTGGTGGGGTTATTCAGATTGGGCGTGCACACCAGGGCGGTGATGCGCTCGTTGCCGCACATGTCTTCGAAGTGCTCGGGATCGATGCCGTGGGCGTCCATCTCCAGGCCCTTGAGGGTGAAGCCGAGCACCTGGGACGAGCCGATCACGCCGTGATCGGAGAGCCCCTCGCAGAGCACCACGTCGTCCGGCCCGGCCAGCGAGGCCAGGGCCAGGAAGATGCCGTGAGCCGCGCCATTGGTGAGCAGCAGGTCGTCACGGGTCACGTCCAGGCCGAGCCGGGACAGCCAGCGCACCCCGGCATCGCGGTGGCTTTCGAAGCCGGCGATGGGGCGGAAGGCGCGGATCCACGGTTGATCGGACTCGGTCGCCAGCTCGCCGCAGGTGGCCTGCCACAGGCGATCGTGCTCGGCGGTATGGACGATGCGGGCGATGGAAAAATCCAGCAGCGCCTGCTCGCTGTGATCGAGCATCGAAGTGGCCACCCGCTCGCTGGTACGCCGCGACACGAAGCTGCCGCGGCCCACCTCACAGCGTACCCGGCCCTGGCGCTCGAGCTCCTTGTAAGCGTTGGTTACCGTCTGCACGCTGATGCCCAGGGCCTCGGAAACCTGGCGCTGCGGCGGCAAACGCTGGCCGTCAGTAAGGCTACCCTGTTCGATATCGGCGGCAATGGCCTGCACCAGCGTCTTGTACTTGGACTCGCCCTGGCGAGCGCTGCCCAATGCCTGCTTCCAGTTGTGCATACTGCTCCTGCGGGTTGAAGGCTGCTCCGCACAGCATCCCGCCTGTCAGCTTTGGATTCAATTGTCCTAGTGCAATACCGCAGACAAAAACCCTTTTGTATGCTCGGGCTCAAGGTGGAACCGGCGCTCGATGCGCACAGAAAAATATTGAATCCACCTCTCCGGCCGCACGCGGCCAGATGCTCTTGAAAACCTGCCTCCTAACATAGCGCTCCGCTCCATCGGGCGGATTACAAGAAACAGGAGAATCACATGATGAGCAGCGTTATTCCTTTCACCGCACGTCGCCTCGCGGTCGCATGCGGCCTTCTCGTCGGCCTCTGCGCCAGTGTTGCACAGGCCGCCGATACCCTGGACAAGGTCAAGGACAACAGCAGCGTGCGTATCGGCTACGCCAACGAAACACCGTTCGCCTATACCGCGCTGGATGGCAGCGTCACGGGCGAATCGCCGGAAATCGTCAAGAAGATCTTCGAGAAGATGGGCGTCAAGACCGTCAACCCGGTGCTCACCGAGTGGGGTTCGCTGATCCCCGGTCTGCGCGCCAGCCGCTTCGATCTGATCGCCGCCGGCATGTACATCACCCCCGAGCGCTGCAAGCAGGTGCTGTTCACCGATCCGCATTATCAGTTGCCCGATACCCTGCTGACCAAAACCGGTAACCCGAAGAACCTGCACAGCTACGAGGACATCGCCAAGAGCGGTGCCAAGGTAGCGATCATGGCCGGCACGGTGAACCTCGGTTACGCCCGCGATGCCGGCATCACCGACGGGCAGATCCTCCAGGTACCAGACACCACCGCACAGCTGCAGGCCGTACGCGCTGGCCGCGCCGATGCCGCCGTGGGCACTCAGTTGACCATGAAGGGCCTGGCCGACAAGGGCGGCGACTCGGTGGAAGCCATCGCCGAGTTCAAGGATGACCCGTCCCACACCGGCTACGGTGCCCTTGCCTTCCGCCCGGAAGACAAGGCCTTTCGCGACGCGGTCAACGCCGAGCTGAAGCAGTGGCTCGGCAGCGAAGAGCACCTGGCCACGGTCAAGCCGTTCGGCTTCGATGAGTCCAACATCACCGACAAGACCGCCGCCGAGCTCTGCCAGTAGGAGCGGGCTTGCCCGCGAGCGGTTTGCGCGGACGGGCAATGCATTTCTCCCGTTTCCTTCGCCAAATAGGATCGTATTGATGGGCGACCTACTTCCTCTGCTGCTGCAAGGCGCCTGGGTGACCGTACAGGTCACGTTCTGGGGCTCGCTGCTGGCCATCGTCTCGGCGGTGATCGCCGCCCTGGGCCGGCTCTCGCCAATCGGCCCGCTGCGTTGGCTGGCCATCGTCTACATCGAGGTGTTTCGCGGCACCTCGCTGCTGGTGCAGCTGTTCTGGCTGTACTTCGTGCTGCCGATGCCACCGTTCAATGTCGAGATGAGCGCCTATGCCGTGGCCATCGTCGGCCTTGGCCTGCATATCGGCGCCTATGGCGCGGAAGTCATGCGCGGCGCCATCCGTTCGGTGGCCAAGGGTCAATACGAGGCATGCCAGGCGCTGAATATGTCGCCGGCCAAACGCTTCTACCGGATCATCCTGCCCCAGGCGCTGCTGGCGGCGATTCCGCCGGGCACCAACCTGTTGATAGAACTGCTGAAGAACACCTCACTGGTGTCGCTGATCACCCTGTCGGATCTGGCCTTCCGCGCCCGTCAGCTGGATCAGGCGACCTTCATGACTCTGGAGATCTTCGCCCTGGCGCTGCTGATGTACTTCGTCATGGCTCAGGCGATCAACCTGGGCATGCGCCGACTGGAAAAACGCTTGGCACGCGGCCGTATGCGCGGAGGCCTGTCATGAACTTCTTCGACTGGGAATTCGCCTGGAGCATCCTGCCGCAACTGCTGCAGGCCTCGCTCAATACCCTGCTGATCACCTTTGGCGGCTTCGCCATCGCCATCGTGCTCGGTCTGTTCCTGGCCATCGCCCGGCGCAGCCGGCAGGTATGGTTATCGTGGCCAGCCACCGGGCTGATCGAGTTCATCCGCAGCACGCCGCTGCTGATTCAGGTGTACTTTCTGTTCTATGTGTTCCCCAACTACGGGATCAATCTCACCGCCCTGCAGGCGGGTATCCTCGGTATCGCCCTGCATTACGCCTGCTACACGGCCGAGGTGTACCGCGCGGGTCTGGATGCGGTGCCGCGGGCGCAGTGGGAGGCAGTCACCGCGCTCAACCTGTCGCCGCTGACCGCCTACCGCAACATCATCCTGCCCCAGGCGCTGCGGCCGATCCTGCCAGCCCTGGGCAACTACCTGGTGGCTATGCTCAAGGACACCCCGGTGCTGTCGGCCATCACCGTGGTGGAAATCATGCAACAGGCCAAGAACATCGGCTCGGAAAGCTTCCGCTACCTGGAGCCGATCACCATGGTCGGGCTGTTCTTTCTGCTGCTCAGCCTCGGCCTCGCCTGGTGCGTGCGCCGCCTCGAAGACCGTATGGAGGAGGCGCCACGATGAACGCCCCGTTACTTTCGCCCACCGCTGCCGGGAGTCCCGCCATGCCACAGCCCATCGTGCGCTTCACCGACGTGACCAAGCGCTACGGCAACCTGACCGTGCTCAATCACCTCAACCTGGAAGTCGCTCCCGGCGAGAAGGTCGCCATCATCGGCCCCAGCGGCTCGGGAAAATCCACCCTGCTGCGTGCGTTGATGACCCTGGAGGATATCGATGAAGGCGTGATCGAGGTCGATGACCAGCCGCTGACCCACATGCCCGGCCGCGACGGGCGCCTGATACGCGCCAGTGCCGGTCACCAGCGCAAGGTGCGCGGCAAGATCGGCATGGTGTTCCAGAGCTTCAATCTGTTCCCGCACATGAACGCCATGCAGAACGTCATCGAAGCACCGGTGCAGGTGCTCGGCATGAACAAGCGCGAAGCCAGCGAGCGGGCACGAGAACTGCTCGACATGGTCGGCCTGGGCGCCAAGCTCGAGCACTATCCCTCCCAGCTTTCCGGTGGGCAGCAGCAGCGCGTGGCCATCGCCCGCGCCCTGGCCATGCGCCCCAAGGTGATGCTGTTCGACGAGGTGACTTCAGCGCTCGATCCCGAGCTGTGCGGCGAGGTACTCAACGTCATCCGCCGCCTGGGCAGCGAGCACAACCTGACCATGCTGATGGTTACGCACCAGATGGGTTTCGCCCGTGAGTTCGCCGACCGCGTGTGCTTCTTCCACCAGGGTTGCATCCACGAACAGGGTACCCCGGCCGAACTGTTCGGCAACCCGCAGCAGGAACGCACGCAAAGCTTCCTCAGCGCGGTGAACGAGGCGCATTGAGGGTAGAAGCAGCCGTAAGCTTCAAGCTTCAAGCCGTAGGGTGGATGACGCTCTTTTCATCCACCATTGCGATTGTGGAGCGGTGGACGGGTCGGGCCGCGTAGGTGAAGCGTCGTCCACCCTACGGCCGCTTTGCCTTGTAGCCCTCACCGAGGGTTTCGCGGCGAGGCGCTGCTAACGCGACACCTCGAACGACAGGGTCGCCACGTGCACCACGCTGTCGTAGCGCTTGCCATCGACGGTGGCGGCGCCGTTGACCTGGGCGGTCACCTCCAGCACGTAGCTGGCCGGGAAGGACGGATCCAGGGTCACGGCGCCTTCGGCATTCGGCTTGAGCGTGCGCGTCCACTGCTCAGAGGTGTAGACGTTGACCTGGGACGCCGACACCAGGGTACCTTTCCAGTGCAACTTGAAGGTATTGCCGTCGGGTTCGGTCGGTACCAGTTCCAGGTCGTTGACCGCCTTGGTCTCGCTGCGCCCGGCCTTGGCTTCGTAGATCACCAGGCTATCGCCTTCAGGCAGCTTGGCGCTGACACGCAGATCGCCCTGGCCATTGTCGGTGATCGGGTAAGCATCACCGCTGGCACGCAGCGCAGCGGTCTTGCCGTCAGCCTGTTTGATGCTCGGTTCCAGCAGCTTGCCCAGACTCAGTCGTTCGCTGGGCTGGAAGTCACTCAGGTAGGCCTTGGCCTGCGGGGCAGCGCCACGTTCGATCCACAGGTACTCGGCCTGGGCCGCTGGAACAGCCAGCGTCGCACCAAACAGAAGAACCAGGGAAGCCATGCGGCGGCCATGGAGCGGGGTCATACGAACTCCTTTTCACACAGATTGAACGAAAACCCGGCGATTGCGGAGAACGTACGCCGAGAAAAGTGATGCCTCATCTACCTAGACGGATAACTCGGGCAAAACCCGCAGTTCGCAATGGTAAAAATCGTCAGCACCTCGTTCAGGCCCGTGAGTTGCGCTCGTAAAAGAGTGCCGAGCAGGGGCGGCGAGGGAATTGCCATTGAGGCAGAAAAGCACGCGGCTGGGTCTTGCTGACGCGAGCGAAACAGAGCGTCAGAGACCAAGCACCCAGACAGGAAGCGGGCGCATCCCGCTCACTCACGGACGAAGCGCAGCCCCACGCCATCAGCGTCGACGCGCATCACTTCCATCTCCAGGATCGGTGCTTCGATGGGCATATCCTGCACCTGGCCGGTCACCCGGGTACCAAGTTCCAGAGCAGCCAGATCCTCATGCCGAACGTACACGCCGCCATCGGAGAGATCGCGGGTCTGGGCGACCCGTTCACCGAAGCTCGGATGACAGATCTTGATGCGGCACTTCATCGGGGTACGTGGATACTGACGCTGGTTGGCGGACATGACCTGAACAGCCTCGTGGGAAAGGATTTGCCCTGTTAATAACCCAAATTCTTGCCTACGCCCAGCGCACCGGCACCTCATTGCGAAGCGCCGCGGTTTTCAGTACCAGCGCGCCTCGCCTTCCGGGCGCTTCTTGAAACGCTTCATGCTCCACATGTACTGGCTTGGGTAGGCGCGTACGTACTTCTCCACCACGCCGCTCATGGCTGCCACCGCGGTGTGCATGTCCTCGCTGTACATGCCTTCCGGCGCCGCTTCGAGGATCACCTTGTAGCCCGAACCGTCTTCCAGACGCAGCGCGTGGAGGAAAACGCCAACGGCCTTGTGCCCGGCGAGCATGCCCGGCACGAACTTGCTGGTCAGCGCCACGGTGCCGCAGAAAGGCACGAACAGGCCGGCCGACAGGCTCGGCTCCGGGTCGGCCGGAATGCCCACGGCACCGCCCTTGCGCACTTCCTTGATGACGCTGAGGATGCCTTCCTTGGTCGACGGCGCGACGCGGTTGCCCAACTGCACGCGCTGCTCGCGGAGCAGATCGTCCACCGCCTTGAGCTTCGGCGGACGGTAGAAAATGATCGGTTTGCACTGCGAGCAGTAGAAGTGGTTGAGCACTTCCCAGTTGCCCAGGTGGCTGGTGATGCCGACCACGCCCTTGCCGGAGGCGAGAGCCGCTTCGAGCACTTCCAGACCCTCGACCTCACGCACGCGGGCCAGCGACTTGTGTGCCGGCCAGACCCAGGCACAGGCGCTTTCGGTCAGCGTACGACCGATGTCCATCAGGCTGCGGCCGACCAGCTTGTCATGCTCGGCGGCCGTCAATTCAGGAAAGCATTTGGCCAGGTTGATGCGCACCACGTCGCGCGAGCCCGATGGCAGTTTCCACATCAGCCAGCCGATCATCGCGCCGAGCGACTGCACTGCACGCCATGGCAACAGGGCGAACAAACGCAGGGAACCGACCACCAGCGCGCCTTTGAGCTTTTCCACAAGCTGCTCCCGTCAAAAAAGGGAGCACATTGTAACCATCTCGGGGCAGCGTGACTGTTACATACACGCGCAGAAACGAGGAAACGTTCAGTAGAGCATGGTCTTCAGACGTTCCTGCAGCTCGCGCTCATAGGCTTGCACATCGAACTGCGGATCCATGACCGCCTTGATGATGTCGCCCGCCGACGGCAGGCTGGAGCGCTCGACATGCCGCTCGGCATCCCACAGGCCGGAGCGCACCGCCGCCTTGGAGCACTGGAAGTAGCAGGTATCCACACTGATGCGCAGCACGCTGCGCGGCAGCTTGCCCTGCGCCATGCACAGCTCCAGCAACTCCGGCTCCCGGGAGATGCTGGCGCGACCGTTGACGCGGAAGCTCTCGCCGACGCCCGGAATCAGGAACAGCAGCGCCACATGCGGGTCGTGGATGATATTGCGCAGACTGTCGATGCGGTTGTTACCCGGGCGATCCGGCAGCAGCAGGGTGCGTTCGTCGAGCACGCGGACGAAACCCGGCGCGTCGCCACGGGGCGAGCAGTCCAGCCCATCCGGTCCATGGGTGCCCAGCACCACGAAGGGCGAAGCGGCGACCAGCGCCTGATAGGGCTCGCTGAGGTAGGGAATTTCCTTGCGCAGCGAACGCTCATGGGCCTGGCCGTACAGCGCCTGCAGTTGTTCCAGGGTGTCGATGGTCGTGCTCAAGGGCGTACCTCCTCTTGCAATGCCGCGTAGCGATCACAATCGCGGGTGTGATCCATGACCATGCCGGTAGCCTGCATATAGGCGTAGCAGATGGTCGGACCGACGAAGGTGAAACCGGCCTTTTTCAGCGCCTTGCTCATGGCCTCGGCTTCGGGAGTGACCGCCGGCACATCGCCGCGGCCGTCGAAATGATTGATCTTCGGCTTGCCACCGACGAACGACCAGAGCAGCGCCACCGGATCGTCCAGGCGCAACCAGGCCTGTGCGTTCTTGCGCGCAGCCTGCAACTTGAGACGATTGCGGATGATGCCGGGATCCTGCATCAGGCTCTCGATGTACGCGTCGCTCATCGCTGCCAGACGCTCGGCATCGAAACCGAACAACACCTGGCGATAGCGCTCGCGCTTCTTCAGCACGGTGATCCACGACAACCCGGCCTGGGCGCCTTCGAGCAGCAGCATCTCGAACAGGTGCTGCGGGTCGCGCGACGGCACGCCCCATTCTTCGTCGTGATAGGTCTGATACAGCGGGTCGTCGTTACACCAGAAACAGCGGGGCATGGCAGTTCAACCTGGCAGAGAAGGCCGGGTGACTATACACCGGGAAGCTGTATAAAAAACCAGTTAAAACCATGCTACTGCCCGAAGGTGTGTACCTTCAACAGAGTCTGCCGATCCTCACAACTCCGGGCTGTAGCGCACGCTGAATACAAGGTTGCGTGGTTCACCGAAGCTGTTCGCGCCCCAGGAGTTGCTGATGTTCTGATAGTAGCGCTTGTCGAAGACGTTGCTCAGGTTGGCCTGCAACTGCAGTTGCTCACTCCAGCGATAGCCGACCATCAGGTCAGTCAGGCTGTAGCCGCCCTGTTTCACGCCAAGTGAGGTGTAGGCGCTGCTCTGGGTACGGAAGCCGCCGCCCACCGTCCAGTTCTCCAGTTCGCCCGGCAGCCGGTAGGTGGTCGACAGCTTGAGCAGGTTGTAGGGCGTGTCGCTATCGAAACGATCGCCTTTTTCCGCCGTGTTGGTGGCATTGGTGTATTCGGCCGCGGCATAGGTGTAACCAGCCACCGCCTGCCAGCCCGGTGCCAGCTCGCCGCTGAGTTCCAGCTCGATACCACGGGTACGGACTTCCCCGCTGGCTTCGGAGCAGGCAGGAACGCCAGGGTTGCACGCGCCAGCCGGCAGGGATTTGGCGAGGTTTTCCTGATCCAGCTGGAACAGCGCGACGCTGGCATTGAGCGCGCCATCGAAGTATTCGCCCTTGATACCGACCTCGTAGTTGGTACCGGTAACCGGGTCGAGCAGGCTGCCGCTGGCATCCTGGGCTGCCTGGGGACGGAAGATGCGCGTGCCACTGACATACACCGAGTAGGTGTCATCAAGGTCATAGACCAGGCCGGCGTACGGAGTGTATTCACGCGTCGCCTTGTAGTCGTCGCCGAAGCTGTAGATGCCGGACTGCGTGGTCTGGTAGTAGTCGTACCAATCCAGCCGCGCGCCGAGGATCAGGCGCAGATCGTCACGCAGATTCAGCCGTGTGGTGGCATAGACGCTCGACTGCTCCTCGCGGCCGACTCGTGCCCAGTTGTTGTCGATGGCCGGTTTCGGGTATGCCTTGGGATCGAAGCTGATCGGGTCGATGATCACGTCGGAGTTGATGCCAGGGCCACCCGGGCCGTCGTCGGTATCGTCGCGACGGAAGCTGGCGCCCACCACCAGTTCATGAGTGACACCGAACAACGAGAACGGCCCCTTGGCATAGCCGTCGACACTCTTCTGCGTGTGCTGGTAGGAGTAGCGGCCGATGTTGAGGTGGTAGTCGTTGCCATCGACGTAGATGCTGCCACCAAGCATCTCCAGGTTGCCACGCAGCCAGGTGCTGTTCAGGCGCATTGTCCAGTCGTTGTCGAAACGCTGCTCGATTTCGGCGAAGACGCTGCGGGTTTTCTTGTTCCAGTAAGTCCAGTCCGGCGCAGTACGGGCCGAACGAGGGAACGGGAAGAAGGAGCCATCCACCCGCGCCGGCAAGCCATTCCAGTCTGCTCCAGGGTTGTCTTCGCGGTTGTAGTAGCCGCCCAGGGTCAGTGTGGCGTTGCTGCCCAGATCGTACTCGGTGATGCCATAGAGCAACTGGCGCTTGTTCTCGTAGGCGTCGATAAAGGTGTCGCGATCCTGATAGGCACCGACGAAGCGACCACGCAAACGACCGGACTCGTCCAGCTTGCCACTGATATCCAGCTCAGTACGGTAATCATCCCAGCGCCCGGCGCTGGCACTAATGCTCAGCCGTGGATCTACCGTGGGCCGCTTGCGTACCAGATTCAGCGTGCCCGATGGATTGCCGGCGCCAACCATCAGCCCGGAAGCGCCACGCAATACTTCCACGCGATCGAACATGGCCAGGGTCGAGGTGCCCAAGGTGTCGCTGTCGTAGGCCACCGGCAGACCATCGATCATGATGTTGTCGATGGCCGCGCCGCGGGCGTAGAACTCCGGGCGTTCACCACCAGTCTTGCGCAAGGTCAGACCCGGTGTGTAGTTGGCGATGTCCTCGAGCTTCTGCATGTTCTGGTCGTTCATGCGCTGGCGCGTCACTACCGTCACCGACTGCGGTGTCTGGCGCAGAGAGGCCGACAGTTTGGTACCTACGCTCATGGTACCGGTGGTGTAGGAACCACTGCCTTCGGTAATCGCACCAAGCTGCTGGCGGCCACTGACTGTGGTCGCGCCCAGCTCCAACGCCTTGCCCGCCTCACTGTGCTCCAGCAACAGATAGCTGCCATCAACCTGTGCCACGGCGCTCAGGCCGGTGCCGGCCAGAAGCCGTGCGAAACCCTGACCAACGCCATAGCTGCCCTGCACACCCTGGCTACGCTTGCCGGCGGTCAGCCCGGCGTTTGCCGCGATGGGAATACCGGCCTGACGGCCAAACTGGCCCAACACCTGATCCAGCGGCCCAGCGGCAACATCGAAAGCGATGCTGCGCTGCACGGCGGCCGTTTCAGAGGCAAGCAGCGCGGGCGTGTAGGTCAGCGGCGCGAAGCCGGCGAGCAGGGCGAAACCAAGGCGATAAGCTGTGGCGCTGCGGGTGGCGCGCGCCAGTGCGTGGAGGGAGTAGGGCATTTGGCAGACAGTCCGTTCTAGGTTTTAGCCCGCACGATTGGCGGGATTCTTCCCTAGGCCACGCGAGACGGAAAAACCTGCCAAGGAAATGAAAATATTTTTCGTTTGCATCCGTTCGCGGACAAGTTCGCGAATTACCTTGCTCCTGGGTGACCCGGCTAGGCAGGCACCACCGTCACCCAATACGGCGTACGCCGCTGCACGCGCACAGGCAGACTGTTTTCCAGCATGGCGAGGATGCGCTCGCCGTCATCCAGCGGAAAGGAGCCGCTCAGGCGCAGGTCAGCCACCGCAGGATCGCAACGCAGGATGCCTTGGCGATAACGCCCCAACTCGGCGAGGAAATCCGCCAGGCGCATACGCTCGGCGATGATGAAGCCATCGATCCAGGCATTGTTGGCAGCGCTGGCCTGCACCAGCTGAGTAACACCACCCGTATCGATCCGCGCGCTCCAGCCTTGCTCGACGGTGCGCTCGCCCGCCACGGAGCGCGCCGTCGCCGCAACCCGTCCCTGGCTGACGCTGAGCAGAGTCTCGCCATCGCCCTGGCGCACGCTGAAACGCGTGCCCAGGGGTCGCAGGCGCGCCTGCTCGGTCAGCACCATGAACGGTCGACCCTGCGTATCGCTGGCGGTGAGAATGTCCACTTCGCCATGGCGCAGCAGCAGCAGGCGACTCTGCGCGTCGAAACGTACATCCACGGCGGTGCGGGTGTTGAGCCACAGGCGCGTGCCATCGGGCAAAAGCTTCTGCACGCGTTCGCCAGTGGCGGTATGCAAATCGGCAAGCTGGCCCTGCAACCAGTAGCTGTCACTCAGTTGCCAGGCAGCGCCGCCAACCAGGCCCAGACCAGCCAGGGCTTTCAGCACGCGTCGTCGATCAGCACTGATCGGCTGCGGATTTTCCAGCGCGGCGCGCGCCGCCGGATCGGCGAGCAGGGCTGCACATTGCTGCAAACCAAGCGGGATGCCGACCAGGCGCTGCCAGGCTCGCTCGTGTTCGCTGTCAGCCTGGCGCCAGCACTGCAGTTGCTGCTGCTCATCAGCACGCATGCAGCCCGACTGCGCCAGGGTGAACCAGGCGATGGCCTGGTCGCGCACGGCAGTGGAAATGGGAGCATCGGCCATCATCACAGCGCCTCGAAGCGTGCGGCGTAGCAGGCGGTGAACGCCTTGCTCATGGCCTTCTGCACCTGATCCACGCTCAGCCCCAATTGCTCGGCGATCTGTGGATAAGTCAGACCATCGAGCTGTGACAGAAAGAAAATCCGGCGGATACGCGGCGACAGTTCATGAAGCATTGTGTCGATTTCCAGCAGTGCCTCGATCAGCAGCAGGCGATCCTCGGGCGAAGGCTCCAGCGCCTCCGGTAGCGCCGCCAAGGCTTCGGTATAGGCGCGCTCGAGGGCCAGGCGGCGCCAGCGGTTTATCAACAGGCTGTTGGCAATCGTCGCCAGATAGGCCATGGGCTGACGCAGGTCATGCAGCGTACGACGCGTCTTGAGGATGCGCACAAAGGTGTCATGGGTCAGATCGTCGGCATCGGCACCATCGTTGAGGCGCCGCTGCAGCCAGCCCCTGAGCCATCCTTGATGGGCGAGGTACAGATTCTCGACGTCCCGTTCGAAGCTGTGATCGCGGGGCATAAAAACGGCAATCCGAAGAGGATGATAATTGTTCTCAAAATACTGGAAGCATACGGCGTCCTGCAATCATCCGCCGGCAGAGTGCCATCGCCAGGGCTACGTGCTGCGCCAGGCGAGACGGCGCAGCATGCGGGCTGAGCCTTGCTTCGGGTATACTCCCCGGCTTTCTGTCGCAGCCCCAACAGGTGAATTTTTCGTGAGCCAGACAACGCCTGCCGTGCGCACCTTCCAGGACTTGATCCTCGCCCTGCAACAATACTGGGCCGAGCAAGGCTGTGTGGTACTGCAACCCTACGATATGGAAGTGGGCGCCGGTACCTTCCACACCGCCACCTTCCTGCGCGCCATCGGCCCGGAAACCTGGAACGCCGCCTACGTGCAGCCTTCGCGCCGTCCGGCCGACGGCCGCTATGGCGAGAACCCAAACCGTCTGCAGCACTACTACCAGTTCCAGGTGGTGCTCAAGCCGAACCCGGAGAACTTCCAGGAGCTGTACCTGGGCTCTCTGAAGGCCATAGGCATCGATCCGCTGGTGCACGACATCCGCTTCGTCGAAGACAACTGGGAATCGCCGACCCTCGGCGCCTGGGGTCTGGGCTGGGAAATCTGGCTCAACGGCATGGAAGTCACCCAGTTCACCTACTTCCAGCAGGTCGGTGGCATCGAGTGCTACCCGGTCACCGGCGAGATCACCTACGGTCTCGAGCGCCTGGCCATGTACCTGCAGGGCGTCGACTCGGTCTACGACCTGGTATGGACGGACGGCCAGTTCGGCAAGGTGACCTACGGCGACGTGTTCCACCAGAACGAAGTGGAACAGTCGACCTACAACTTCGAGCACGCCAACGTCGAGAAGCTGTTCGAGCTGTTCGATTTCTACGAGAGCGAAGCCAATCGCCTGATCGAGCTGGAACTGCCGCTGCCGACCTACGAAATGGTGCTCAAGGCTTCCCACACCTTCAACCTGCTCGACGCCCGCCGCGCCATTTCGGTGACCGCGCGCCAGCAGTACATCCTGCGCGTGCGCACCCTGGCCCGCGCCGTGGCGCAGAGCTATCTGCAAGCCCGGCGCCGCCTGGGCTTCCCGCTCGCCGCCCCCGATCTGCGTGATGAAGTACTGGCCAAGCTGGAGGCAGCAGAATGAGTGCGCTCGATTTTCTCGTTGAACTGGGCACCGAAGAGCTGCCACCCAAAGCCCTGAAAACCCTCGGCGATGCCTTTCTTGCCGGCGTTGAAAAGGGCCTCAAGGCCGCTGGCCTGAGCTACAACAGCGCACGCATGTATGCCGCGCCGCGCCGCCTGGCGGTGCTGGTCGAGCAGCTCGCCACCCAGCAGCCGGATCGCACTCTCAACCTCGACGGCCCGCCCCTGCAGGCCGCCTTCGACGCCGACGGCAACCCGACCCAGGCCGCTCTGGGCTTCGCCAAGAAATGCGGTGTCGAGCTCGCCGAGATCGACCGCAGCGGGCCGAAGCTGAAATTCAGCCAGCACATCCCGGGGCAGGGCGCCGCCGGCCTGCTGCCGGGCATCGTGGAAAACTCGCTGAACGAGCTGCCGATTCCCAAGCGCATGCGCTGGGGCGCGCGCAAGACCGAATTCGTCCGTCCGAGCCAATGGCTGGTGATGCTGTTCGGCGACCAGGTGATCGATTGCGAAATCCTCGCCCAGAAGGCTGGCCGCGTCTCCCGCGGACATCGCTTCCACGCCAACCACGAGGTGCGTATCTCGGCGCCGGCCATGTACGCCCAGGAACTGCGTGCCGCCTATGTGATCACCGATGCCAACGAGCGTCGTGAACTGATCGCCAAGCGCGTCGACCAGCTCGCCGCCGAGCAGCAGGGTACGGCCATCGTCCCGCCCGCCCTGCTCGAGGAAGTCAGCGCACTGGTCGAGTGGCCGGTGCCGCTGGTCTGCTCCTTCGAGGAGCGCTTCCTGGAAGTGCCGCAGGAAGCCCTGATCACCACCATGCAGGACAACCAGAAATATTTCTGCCTGCTGGACGCCAACGGCAAGCTGCTGCCGCGCTTCATCACCGTGGCCAACGTCGAGAGCAAGGATCCGGCGCAGATCGTTTCCGGTAACGAGAAGGTGGTGCGCCCGCGCCTCACCGACGCCGAGTTCTTCTTCAAGCAGGACAAGAAGCAGAAGCTGGAAAGCTTCAACCAGCGCCTCGCCAACGTGGTCTTCCAGGCCCAGCTCGGCACCCTCTACGACAAGGCCCAGCGTGTGTCGGCCCTGGCCGGCTTCATTGCCGAGCGCATTGGCGGCGACGCCCGCCGCGGTGCCCGCGCCGGCCTGCTGAGCAAGTGCGACCTGGCCAGCGAAATGGTCGGCGAGTTCCCGGAAATGCAAGGCATCGCCGGTTACTACTACGCCCTGCACGACGGTGAGCCGGAAGACGTCGCCCTGGCGCTGAACGAGCAGTACATGCCGCGCGGCGCCGGTGCCGAACTGCCCGCCACCCTGACCGGTGCCGCCGTGGCCCTGGCCGACAAGCTGGATACCCTGGTCGGTATCTTCGGCATCGGCATGCTGCCTACCGGCAGCAAGGACCCCTACGCGCTGCGTCGTGCGGCACTGGGCGTGCTGCGCATCCTTATCGAGAAGGGGCTGGATCTGGATCTCGGCGCGACCGTCGACTTCGCCATTCGCCAGTTCGGCGGCAAGATCAAGGCCGCTGGCCTGGCACCGCAGGTGCTCGACTTCATCTTCGACCGCCTGCGTGCGCGTTACGAAGACGAAGGGGTGGATGTATCCGTGTATCAGGCCGTACGTGCGGTGAACCCGCTGTCGCCGCTGGACTTCGATCAGCGCGTGCAGGCCGTGCAGGCCTTCCGCAAGCTGCCGGAAGCCGAAGCCCTGGCCGCCGCCAACAAGCGTGTGTCCAACCTGCTGAGCAAGGCCGACGGCCAGATCGCCACGAGCATCGAGGCACACTACTTCGATACCCCGGCCGAGTTCACCCTCAACGCTGCTATCCAGCAGGCCGACAATGCGGTGCAACCCTTGGCGCAGGCGCGTCAGTACAGCGAAACGCTGGCCCAACTGGCCTCGCTGCGCAAGCCGGTGGACGCCTTCTTCGAAGCGGTGCTGGTCAACGCTGAAGATCCCAAGGTACGTGCCAACCGTTACGCCCTGTTGGCTCGCCTGCGCGGGCTGTTCCTGGGTGTCGCCGACATTTCGGTGCTGGGCTAAAGCAGCCGTACGCGGCAAGCCACAAGCTGCAAGTAGCGGCTTTGGCTTTCCGCTCGAGGCTTGGAGCTTGCAGCTATGAAACTGATCATCCTCGACCGCGACGGCGTCATCAATCACGACTCCGACGCCTATATCAAAAGCCTCGACGAATGGATTCCGATAGCGGGCTCCATCGAGGCCATCGCTCGCCTGAGCGAGGCGGGCTGGACGGTGGCCGTGGCCACCAACCAGTCCGGCATCGCCCGCGGTTACTATTCGCTGGCCGTGCTGGAAGCCATGCACGCGCGCCTGCGCGAGCTGGTAGCGGAACAGGGCGGCGAAGTTGGCCTGATCGTACAATGCCCGCATGGCCCGGATGACGGCTGCGATTGCCGCAAACCGAAACCAGGCATGCTGCGACAGATCGCCGAGCACTATGGCGTTCCTCTGAGCGGAGTCTGGTTCGTCGGCGACAGCAGCAGTGACCTGGAAACGGCGCGAGCCGTCGATTGTCAGCCTGTACTGGTGAAAACCGGCAAGGGTGAACGCACCCTGGCCAAAGCATTGCCAGCGGGCACTCTGGTATTCGATGATCTGGCAGCGGTTGCTGCACAGCTTCTCACTTGATAGCGCAGGCCAGGCCTGCCACGGTAATTGCTCACATGTCGACAGTGCAGTTCTTCAGAACCTTCCTCTTCTATCTGTTGCTGTCTTCCAGCTCGTGCATCTGGTGCATCATCAGTATGTTCGTCGCCCCTTTCCTGCCATTCCGTGCACGTTACCGTTTCGTGGTGCAGAACTGGTGCCGCTGCGCCGTGTGGCTGGCCAAGGTGGTCGCCGGTATTCGCTACGAGATCAAAGGCCAGGAAAACATCCCCGACCAGCCCTGCGTGATTCTCGCCAAACACCAGAGCACCTGGGAGACCTTCTTCCTCTGCGCCTACTTCGAGCCGCTGAGCCAGGTGGTCAAACGCGAGTTGCTGTACGTGCCGTTCTTCGGCTGGGCGATGGCCATGCTCAAGCCCATCGCCATCGACCGTAGCAATCCCAAGGCGGCGCTCAAGCAGCTCGCCAGCCAGGGTCGTACCCGCCTGGAACAGGGTGCATGGGTACTGGTTTTCCCGGAAGGCACGCGCATTCCCGACGGTCAGATCGGCAAGTTTTCCCGCGGTGGTACGGCGCTGGCGGTGAACAGCAAACTGCCGGTGCTACCGGTCGCGCACAACGCCGGGCAGTTCTGGCCGAAGGAAGGCTGGAGCAAGAAACCTGGTACCGTGCAGGTGGTATTCGGTCCACCGTTGTTTGCCGAGGGCGAAGGGCCGCGGGCGATCGCCAACCTCAACGACCGTGCCTTCGCATGGGTCAGCCAGGCGCAATGCGAAATTGGCGCGCTCGATCCACAGAGCAACGCGGTGGAGACAGCCAACGACCTCGCTTGAGCGAAGGCGATCTGTGGATAACCTGTTGAGAATTTTATTTTTAAAGTGAAATTTACGCTTCAAATTACTGATAATTATGGATTTTTATCGGTACCTAAAATGTAGATAAATTGGGAATAAGTTTTCGAGCAGCAACATGACAGCGTTCACGCCGACGTATCGCTTAGTGGGTATTCAACCGGCTAAGCTGACGACCGACAGAGCACCATGACGAAACGGAGTTCGTACCATGCTTTCGATTTACCAACTCAAACCCCGCTTCCAGAACCTGCTGCGCCCGTTGGTGCAGCGCCTCTTCGATCATGGCGTGACCGCCAATCAGGTCACCCTGGGCGCCGCTATCGTGTCGGTGCTGATCGGCTTGCTGCTCGCGGTCTTCCCCGCTCATCTCTGGCTGTTCGCACTGATTCCGCTGTGGATGCTGCTGCGCATGGCGCTCAACGCCGTGGACGGCATGCTCGCCCGGGAATTCGGCCAGCAATCCACACTTGGCGCCTACCTCAACGAGCTCTGCGACGTGATCGCCGATGCCGCGTTGTTTCTGCCCTTCGCGCTGCTGCCCGGAGTTTCCCCGGTATTGGTGGTGCTGCTGGTTATTGGCGCACTGGTCAGCGAATACGCGGGGGTGATGGGGCCGATGGTTGGCGCCTCACGCCGCTACGACGGCCCAATGGGCAAAAGCGACCGCGCCTTCTGCTTTGGCGTGCTCGGCGCCGGTGTGGCCAGTGGCTTGCTGCCGCTGAGCTGGATCGACCCGGTTCTCGCGGTAATTACCGCGCTATTGATGTATACGCTGTTCAACCGCGTACGCCAGGGTCTGGCGCAAGCGGCTTCCTCCAACGTGGAATAGGGATGCTCCGATGACAGAAGCCCGCTCGAACACCTTCACGACCCACGACAGCGTCAGCCTGTTCTACCGTCACTGGCCCGCTGCCGATGCGCAGCCGAACGAACCACGCCGCGCCATCGTCATGTTCCACCGCGGCCACGAGCACGGCGGGCGCATGGCCCATCTGGTCGAAGAGCTGGGCCTGCAAGGCTTCGACTTCTTCGCCTGGGACGCCCGCGGCCACGGTGAATCGCCGGGCGAACGGGGCGACAGCCCAAGCTTCGCCACCAGCGTGCGTGACGTGCAGACCTTTATCGATCACATCGCCGCCACCCATGGCATCGCCAGCGAAGACATGGTGGTGTTGGCACAAAGCGTCGGTGCCGTGATCATCTCCACCTGGGCCCACGACTACGCTCCGAAGATCCGCGCCCTGGTGATCGCCTCGCCAGCCTTCAAGGTCAAGCTGTACGTACCCTTCGCCCGTTCGGGGCTGAAGCTGATGCGCACTTGGCGCGGCAACTTCTTCGTCAACAGCTACGTGAAGGCCAAGTATCTCAGCCACGATCCGCAGCGCATCGCTTCTTTCGAACAGGATCCGCTGATCAGTCGACCGATCTCGGTGAACATGCTGCTGGGTTTGTACGACGCCGCCGAGCGTGTCGTCGCTGATGCCCAGGCCATCCAGATTCCTACCCAGTTGCTGATCTCCGGCAGCGATTTCGTGGTGCACCGCAAACCCCAGGAGCAATTCTTCGAGCGCCTGAGCAGCCCGCACAAGGAACAGCACATCCTGCCGGGGTTCTTCCACGACACCCTGGGTGAGCGCGACCGCGCCCATGCCCTGACGCGCATTCGTCGCTTCGTTCTTAAGGTCTTCGAAGAGCCACTGCAGCGCCAGTCCCTGCTCGATGCCGACCGCCTCGGCTGGAGCTGCGCCGAGGCCGAGGAGCTGGCCGCGCCGCTGCCGAAGAACTCGCCACGGGATCTCTACTGGCGCGCCACCCGCGCCGGACTGAAGCTCGGCAGCGGACTGGCCGCAGGTGTGAAGCTGGGCTGCGATACCGGCTTCGATTCCGGCAGTACCCTGGATTACGTGTACCGCAACACCCCGACCGGCACCTCGCCACTGGGCCGACTGATCGACCGCAACTACCTCGATTCCATTGGCTGGCGTGGTATTCGCCAGCGCAAGGTGCACGCCGAAGAACTGCTGCGCCTGGCCATGAGCAAATTACGCGAGCAGAACCGCGAAGTGCGTATCGTCGATATCGCCGCCGGTCACGGCCGCTACATCCTCGAATCACTGGAGCAGGGCAGCGAGAAGCCCGACTCGATCCTGCTACGCGATTACAGCGACATCAATGTGCGCGATGGCGCGGCGCTGATCGAACAGAAGGGCCTGGGCAGCATCGCCCGCTTCGTCAAGGGCGATGCCTTCGACAGGGCTGATCTGGCGGCGCTGGATCCCAAGCCGACCCTGGCAGTGGTCTCCGGCCTCTACGAACTGTTCGGCAGCAACGCCATGGTCGGCGATTCCCTGGCCGGTCTGGCGGCTGCCGTGGAAGAGGGCGGTTACCTGATTTACACCGGCCAGCCCTGGCATCCGCAACTGGAGCTGATCGCCCGTGCGCTGACCAGCCATCGCGATGGTCAGGCCTGGGTGATGCGTCGTCGCAGCCAGGCGGAAATGGATCAGTTGGTGGAGGCTGCCGGCTTTCGCAAACTGACCCAGCGCATCGATGAATGGGGCATTTTCAGCGTGTCCCTGGCCCAGCGGGTGTCCTGATGACGCCCGCCGCGGTCATCCGGGAAACCGGGTTATGGAAGCGCGGCGTACTCTGGCTGTTGCTGCTCGCGCCGCTGTTCTTCGGTACCTACGGCTTCGCCAACTGGTTCACCGGCCAGCGCGATGACGTCGGTAGCCTGGTGTTCGCCTGGGAGCAGCAGATTCCGCTGTGGCCCTGGACAATCATTCCCTACTGGTCGATCGACCTGCTCT
The DNA here is from genome assembly GCF_004327275.1 of Phytopseudomonas daroniae. Lineage (NCBI taxonomy): Bacteria > Pseudomonadati > Pseudomonadota > Gammaproteobacteria > Pseudomonadales > Pseudomonadaceae > Phytopseudomonas > Phytopseudomonas daroniae. The sequence goes on along the minus strand of NZ_QJUJ01000004.1, from coordinate 382,695 downwards.
ACGGCCTGTCCTTCCTGTTACCCGCCACCCGTGGCGAGATGGATCGTCACGGCCTGCGCCTGGTCACGGCACAAGTGATCTGCATCGCCTGCTTCCTGCTCTGGCCACTGCGGTTCACCTTCGACCGCCCGGCGCTGGATGGTCTGTTCGGGCTGATGTTCGATGTGCTGATGGGCTTCGACAAACCCTTCAACCAGGCTCCTTCACTGCATATCACCCTGTTGGTGGTGTTGTGGGCCTGCTTCGCGCATTACGCGGCCGGGCTGTGGAGGGTGGTATTGCACGTCTGGTTCTTCCTGATCGGACTCTCGGTACTGACCACCTGGCAGCATCATTTCATCGACGTGCCGACCGGCATGCTCGCAGGCTTCCTGTGCCTGTGGTTATGGCCCAGCGAAGGGTGCAGCCCGTTGTTCGCCTGGCGTCTGGCGCGCGACCCACAGCGCTGGCGGCTGGCTTTGCGTTACGCCTTCGGCGCGGCGCTGTTCGGCGCCTTGGCGGTGAACGTCAGCGGGGCGGCGTTGTGGCTGCTGTGGCCGGCCGTGTCGCTGCTGCTGGTGGCGCTGAATTACGCGCTGTTCGATGCCCAGGGCTTTCAGAAACGTGCCGACGGCCGCCTGAGCGCGGCCAACAACTGGCTGTTGGCGCCGTACCTGGCAGCCGCCTGGATCAATTCCCGAGCCTGGACGCGCAATCATCCGCAGCCCGATGAAGTAGCCGACGGCGTCTGGCTCGGCCGCATTCCTGCACGTGGAGAAGGGCAGGCCTTCGCGGCAATTGCCGACCTGTGTGCCGAGTTGCCCTGCCGCGAGGAAGGAAAGGTCTACCGCGAGCTGGCCAGCCTCGATCTGATCGCACCCAGCACCGCGCATTGCCTGCAGGCTGCCGTGGCTATCGAAGATCTTCGCCAGCACGGGGCGGTACTGGTCTGCTGCGCACTGGGCTATTCACGCAGTGCCACCGCCATCGCAGCCTGGCTGCTGCACAGCGGCCGCTGCAGGAGCGTCGCAGAGGCCGTTTCGCTGCTTCGCCAGGCTCGCCCCCAGGTTGTACTGGGAAACGCTCATTTAGAGGCGCTGGAGGGCGTTCTGGCGCAACCCGCATCCACTCAGGGAGTCGCTCTGCATGGCCAGTGAAATGCAGCTACAACTGGTCGCCGGCCTGTTGCGTCGCGGCAAATCCCTCGATCGCTTATCCGGCGGCTTGAGCCTGCTGGCTCTGATCATCGGCCTGGGGCCTTTGCTCGGCTTCATGGCGCTCACGACCGGAGGCGCGGTTTGCATCGCCCTGCTGGTCTGCGGCCTGCTGCAGAAGTACTACGCCCTGCGCGTAGCGCTGGATGCCGAGCTATTCGCCAGCCTGGCCGCGGCACCTGAACAGCTCGACAGGCGCACAGCCGAACTCGACCAGGCATTGCTCCTGATCGGCCATAAGGCCAATCAAGGCTCACGCTCCTGGGAACAACGCAGCCAGGGCGCGTTGCGCCTGCTGCGTCTGCAGGCCCTGTGGCTCGGTCTGCAACTGCTCATCGCCCTGGCGGCTATCGTGCTGATGCCCTGGCTTTCACACATTCGATTCGGATAAGGAACTGTCCATGCTTGCTTCCCTGGTCGCCTTTCTCATTACCTCCGGTGCGCGCTTGCTCACCGGTGCCCGTGCCCTATGGCTAGGTAGCACCGCGCAACCGGTGCAGCGCATCTACTACGCCAACCACAGCAGCCACGGCGACTTCGTGCTGCTCTGGGCGTCGCTCCCCGCCGAACTGCGCAAACGCACCCGTCCGGTAGCTGGCTCGGATTACTGGATGAAGGGCACCCTGCGCAGCTTCCTGATCCAGCGCGTATTCAACGGCGTGCTGGTCGACCGCCAACGCAGCGATCCGAGCAGCAACCCCCTGCAGGCGATGCTCGATGCCCTGGAACAGGGCGACTCGCTGATCGTCTTTCCCGAAGGCACCCGCAACCTGGAGGAGGGCTTGCTGCCGTTCAAGAGCGGCCTTTACCACCTGGCCAAGACGCGGCCGGACGTCGAGGTGATCCCGGTGTGGATCGCCAACCTCAACCGGGTGATGCCCAAGGGCCGAGCCTTGCCGTTACCGTTGCTGTGCACCCTGAATTTCGGCGCGCCGCTGGGCATGGGCGAGGAGGAGGGCAAAGAGGCCTTCCTGGAACGCGCCCGCGACGCCCTGCTGGCCCTGGCTCCCGAGGAGGTTTGAGATGGATCGCAATACCTTGCTGTTGTTCGCCGGCATTGGCGGCATCCTGCTGCTGGCCAGCCTGATCGGCTGGTTGCTGAAACTGCGCGCCGGCCCTGGCCCGCACCCGGTCATCGACAACCTCAACGCGCGCATCAATGCCTGGTGGGCGATGGTGCTGGTGATCGGCTTCGCCTTTCTGTTCGGCTATATCGGCGTGGTGGTGCTGTTCTACTTCGTGTCGTTCTATGCCTTGCGCGAGTTCATGACCCTGACCCCGACCCGACGCAGCGACTACCCGGCACTGGTCGCCGCATTCTACTTCGCGCTGCCGATGCAGTACCTGCTGATCGGAATCGGCTGGTACGGCCTGTTCGCCATCTTCATCCCGGTCTACCTGTTCCTGCTACTGCCGATCCTGTCCTCCCTGGGCGGCGATACCACACGCTTCCTCGAACGGACGTCCAAGGTGCAGTGGGGGTTGATGATCGCCGTGTACTGCATCTCCACCGTACCGGCTCTGCTGACCCTGGACATCGCCGGCTACGAGGGCCGCAACCTGCTGCTGATCGCCTGGCTGGTGATCGTCGTGCAGATATCCGACGTGCTGCAGTACGTCTGCGGCAAGCTTGCAGGCAAACGCAAGATCGCCCCCAACCTGTCCCCGTCGAAGACCGTGGAAGGCTTCTTCGGTGGCGTGGCACTGGCGACCCTGATCGGCGCCTCGCTGTACTGGATCACCCCGTTCGCCTTCTGGCAGGCCGGCCTGTTCGCCTTGCTGGTGTGCCTGCTCGGCTTCGCCGGCGGCCTGGTGATGTCGGCGATCAAACGCGACCGCGGCGTGAAGGATTGGGGGCATATGATCGAAGGCCACGGCGGCATGCTCGATCGCCTCGACTCGGTGTGCTTCGCCGCCCCGGTGTTCTTTCATATGGTGCGGTACTGGTGGGGGTGAGCTCTCCAGCCAATCAGTAAATGACTGATTAATAATAAAAAACCCGGCATTTAGCCTAATGCTGTTCACTTAAGCGGAGCAGCCTTTTACCGGGTCTTCGATATCTTCACCGTCCTTGGCCTTCCGGGCCTTGGGCGGTGATTCAGAAACATCCCTCCTATTCCCCCTGAGCTCAGCAAGCCTTCTACCCGTTGCCGACACCGGGTTGGCTGCAGCCATCACGATCAATTGCACTGCGATGTACTGACATGCGAGCTTGAACCGTATGTCCGAAGGTGCCCGGCCGAAGGCCACAGCCGCCTGGCTGGCCTCGCGACGAATGATGTTATAGGCGAGTAGCAACCCCCTTTGTCGGTCATACGAGCCCAGCGTCAGTTGTCGGGTACGCTCGCAGGTATGGCTGATGATTGCGGAGCCGAGCAGGCGCGCCTCATAGGCGGGGACATTACGCTCGAAGAAAATCCAGGCGTGCGCCCCGTTGCCCGAGCGAGAGATTTCCAGTGCCACCGGCACACCTAACTCACGGCAAGACTGAGCGAACGCCGTGACATCCGCGCGCCAATCAGCCTCGTCAAAATCCACTGCCAGGAAGTAGCAGGTGTCATCTGGAAGCAGTGGGTAAACGCCGATAACAATCTCTCCGGCCAGGTGCTTGTAGAGCACCTGATCGGTCAGCGGCAGGAGCTGACGGTACGTGCAATCCCCGCACTTGATCCGTGACTTCTCACACACACCCGCTCGCCATTCATTGGCGCACGCGGGCGAGTAGCCCGATTTACCGGTCTTGCTTTCCCAACGCACGGGGAATACATCGGCCCTGCCCCGAAACAGTCGCTTGAACAGCGCCAGCTTGGCATCCGTGTCGAGACTCGACCTTAATAATAGAGGTGGACTAGCCGGCTCAAGTTGCGGCGGCTCATCAGGCAAGCGCCACTCGATACCATGACTTTCCAGCAGAGCGATCAAGCGAGCATTTTCGGCCCGTAAATGCTCAAGCAGATCACCACCATCCATCGTACCTAGACCACCTTTTCAGTCAGAGGGGAACAGCTGACCCAGCTAGCTATTTAAGGCGCTCGGCTGCCTTGCGGTACGCCTGCTCACGTTCACGGCGGTCAACCGCGACCACAAACACCACCACCTCATGGTCAAGCACCTGGTACACCAGGCGATAACCACTGCTGCGCAGCTTGATCTTGTAGCAGTCCGGCAGCGAATGGAGCCGATTGGCTTCAATTCGCGGATTGAGCAACACCTCAGCGAGCTTTTTCTTGAGCTGTTGGCGAACGGTATCGCCCAGCTTTTGCCATTCCTTCAGTGCTCGTGCATCAAACTCAAGGCTATAGGTCATCCAGCGCAACCTTCACGCGCTGGGGAGCGGCCAAGCGCTCACGAACCGTGCCGATTAACGCTTCATCTTCCTCGGTCATCAGCACTGGACGAAATGGCAGCTGTCCGCGCTCGGCCACATACTGCAAGGCCTGGCGCATCAGTTCAGAAGGGGTGACGCCGAGCTTTTCCAGCTCCCGGTAAGCCCGGACTTTAAGCTCGTCGTCGATGCGGATATTGATGGAAGCCATAGTGGCAGACACCTGTAATGACATTTGTCATTACAATGCCGGTCTTACGGCTTTTTGGCAACCACTTGATCAACACCCGGCTCAGCGATTGACGGGGATGTGAGTGATGCTCAGCGCCACGCTGCTCGGGACTTTATTAACAATTCTGATAAGAAAATCTCGACGGTGCCAACCCACTTACCAGGTAGCAGCTGCCCATACTGAGTTGGATACAGGTTGATTGTATTTCCTTGGCGCAATCGGCATAGGAGGCGGCCTTCATAGGCCGCTCCCCTGCCACACCACCCGGCATGCGGATCCGCACCGGGCGGTTCGAGAGATTGAGGTCATGAGAGACGTGGCACACCCAGCCGATCAAAGTAGACAATCGTCAATACGTGATGGATGCCAGACAGACTATTATGCCACCAGCAGCGGCTCAAGGCCGCCACCGATTGCGCTACCCGGTGGCTGGCTCCCAGTTGGATCAGCTCCCGATAAATCGTCTTGCCACGTCGCCACTGTTTGAGCTGTATGGTACGCAGAGGACGACGCAACCACTCATCCAGCCTGCGCCAGACTCGTGGGGTTTGCGCCAACCCAAAGTACCCTTTCCAGCCCAGCAGGTAACGCCGTAGCTTCTCCACCACCTCTGCCATGCTGCGCCCACCGCTGCACTGGGCGCAGGAGCCAACCCCTGTCCATCGGATAGACCCAGTTGCTGCACGATCAGCCAGATGGGTTCGTTCTTGAACAAGGCCATCCCCACGACCAGCCACACAATGCGCTCAGCCGGCAGGCGCCGACGGCGAAGCGAAACCGTTCCGGTCAGCCTCAAGGCCTCCTCGATCCATGACGGATCAATCAGCTGCGAGAACCGCTCGAAGGAGGCTGGATTGAGTTCGGCGGTCTGCCGGAGTGCTTGCTGGATGGACATAAAAAACAGGCTCATGGAAATCCAGGAGCCTGTTTCTATTACCGCAGCCTCGGAATCAATGCCTTAACTGACTGGCATTAGCCTTTAGCCGGTTTTTTTATGCATCGCCGAATGACATCAGACGTCGAGGTTGGAGACCGCCAGGGCGTTGGTCTCGATGAAGTCACGACGCGGTTCCACTTCGTCACCCATCAGGGTGTTGAAGATCTGATCCGCGGCGATGGCGTCTTCGATGCGCACCTTGAGCATGCGACGAACTTCGGGATCCATGGTGGTTTCCCACAGCTGATCCGGGTTCATCTCGCCAAGACCTTTGTATCGCTGAATGCTGTGGCGCTTGGTGCTTTCGGTCATCAGCCAGGTCAGGCCTTCCTTGAAGGTGGTGACCGGCTTCTTGCGCTCGCCACGCTGCACGTAGGCACCTTCTTCCAGCAGACTGTTCAGCTGATCACCGAGGGTGGTGACCGTCTTGTAATCGTTGCTGGTGAAGAAATCACGGTTGAAGGTGATGTAACTGGAGTTGCCGTGAGAGATCAGTTCTACCACGGGCAGCCACAGGTGACGCTCCTGGTCTTCACGCAGGCTGGTCTTGTAGGCCAGACCGGATTTCTCCATGGTCTTCAGACGGGCATCGAACAGGGCCAGCCAGCTTTCCATCGCAGCCTTATCGGCCATCTGCTCGTTGCTCACGCCCGGCAGATAGACGAAATGCTCGGTGAGCTCCATGGGGTACAAGCGGGACAGGCGCTTGAGGGTCTTCATCACCAGGCGGTAATCGTTGACCAGGCGCTCCAGGGCCTCACCGGCAAGGCCAGGGGCACTCTCGTTGACGTGCAGGCTGGCATCTTCCAGGGCCGATTGGGTCATGTATTCTTCCATGGCCTCGTCGTCCTTGATGTACTGCTCCTGCTTGCCCTTCTTGACCTTGTACAGCGGCGGCTGGGCGATGTAGATGTAGCCGCGCTCGACCAACTCCGGCAGCTGACGGAAGAAGAAGGTCAGCAGCAGGGTACGGATGTGCGAACCGTCGACGTCAGCATCGGTCATGATGATGATGTTGTGGTAACGCAGCTTGGCGATGTTGTATTCCTCGCGGCCTATGCCACAGCCCAGGGCGGTGATCAGCGTGCCGACCTCCTGGGAGGAAATCATCTTGTCGAAGCGTGCCTTCTCGACGTTGAGAATCTTGCCCTTGAGCGGCAGGATCGCCTGGGTCTTGCGGTTACGGCCCTGCTTGGCAGAGCCACCCGCGGAGTCCCCTTCCACGATGTACAGTTCGGAAAGAGCGGGATCTTTTTCCTGGCAGTCAGCCAGTTTGCCGGGCAGGCCAGCGATATCCAGCGCGCCTTTACGGCGGGTCATCTCACGGGCTTTACGAGCCGCTTCACGGGCACGGGCGGCGTCGATCATCTTGCCGACCACGGCCTTCGCTTCGTTCGGGTTCTCGAGCAGGAAGTCGGCGAAATGCTTGCCCATTTCCTGTTCCACCGCGGTTTTCACCTCGGAGGAAACCAGCTTGTCCTTGGTCTGCGAACTGAACTTGGGATCCGGCACCTTCACGGAAATGATCGCCGTCAGGCCTTCACGAGCATCGTCACCAGTGGTCGAGACCTTATGCTTCTTGGCCAGACCTTCCTGCTCGATGTAGTTGTTCAGGTTACGCGTCAGCGCCGAACGGAAGCCCGCCAGGTGAGTACCACCGTCGCGCTGAGGAATGTTGTTGGTGAAGCACAGCAGGTTTTCGTTGAAGCTGTCGTTCCACTGCAGCGCCACTTCCACGCCCACGCCATCATCACGCTGGATATTGAAGTGAAACACCTGGTTGACCGTGGTCTTGTTGACGTTCAGGTATTCGACGAAAGCGCGCAGGCCACCTTCGTACTTGAACAGCTCTTCCTTGCCGCTGCGTTCATCCTTGAGCAGGATGCCTACGCCGGAGTTCAGGAACGACAGTTCGCGCAGGCGCTTGGCCAGGATGTCCCAGCTGAAGTGGATGTTGGCGAAGGTCTGCTCGGACGGTTTGAAGTGAATCTGCGTACCCGTGCCATCGGTATCACCCACTGCTGCCAGCGGAGCTTGAGGCACGCCATGCACGTAGGTCTGTTCCCAGATCTTGCCACTACGGCGAATGGTCAGAATCAGCTCCTTGGAGAGAGCGTTCACCACCGAGACACCCACTCCGTGCAGGCCGCCGGATACCTTGTAGCTGTTGTCGTCGAACTTACCGCCGGCGTGCAGCACGGTCATGATGACCTCGGCCGCCGATACGCCTTCTTCCTTGTGCATGTCGACCGGGATACCACGGCCGTTGTCACGCACGCTGATCGACTCATCCGGGTGGATGGTGATGGTAATTTCACTGCAGTGGCCAGCCAGAGCCTCGTCGATGGAGTTGTCGACCACCTCGAATACCATGTGGTGCAGGCCGCTGCCATCATCGGTATCGCCGATGTACATGCCCGGCCGCTTGCGTACGGCATCCAGGCCTTTCAGTACCTTGATACTGTTGGAGTCGTACGTTTGGTTTTCGCTCATGCTTCACTCCCGGTGGTCGTGGGTCTGGGTGATACGTCCATGTTCCACGTGGAACATGGAAACCGGCGTATCCGTTTGCCAGCCATCGCTCAACAATTCATGGTCTACACAGGTAATGAACACCTGGCAGTTCAAATCTTCCAACAAACGGCACAATGCGCGACGGTGCTGTTCATCCAGTTCTGACGGCAAGTCATCCACCAGATAGATGCATTGGCCACGCTTGGCCTGATCAACCAAATGCCCCTGGGCGATGCGCAAGGCACACACCACCAGCTTCTGCTGGCCGCGGGACAAGATGTCCGCCGCGTTGTGCGCACCAAGCCTCAACCTGAGGTCTGCTCGTTGCGGTCCGGATTGGGTGTGCCCAATCTGCTGGTCACGCAACAGGGACGACATCAGCACTTCATTCAGGGGACGCTCTTTATCCCATCCCCGGTAGTAGCTCAGCGTCAGTCCTTGCAGTTCAACCAACTCGCTCAAGGTGCGCTCGAAGACGGGCTTCAGTTGCTGTATGTAGGATCGCCGATAACTGTCGATTTCATCGCTGGCCAGGCACAACTCGCGATCCCAGGCCGCTTGAGAAACGGCGTCAAGTGTACCACGGCGAAGCCACGAGTTACGCTGCTTGAGGGCCTTCTGCAAGCGCTGCCAGGCAGGGAGAAAACGAGGTTCCACGTGGAACACACCCCAATCGAGAAACTGCCGACGGATCTTCGGCGAGCCTTCCAGCAGCCGGAAGCTGTCTGGATTGATCAACTGCAAGGGTAGGGTTTCAGCCAGCTGTGCAGCGCTGCGCGCATTCTGTCCGTCGATACGAATCTGGAACTCACCCTGGCGATCTCGCGAAACTCCCAGATTACTCTGTCGACCGTCGCCCAGGTTCACCTGCCCGAACAGTGTGCACACCTGTTGCTCGTACTGGATCACCGGCAATAGCCGCGCGCTGCGAAAAGAGCGAGCCAGGCCAAGTAGGTGTATGCCTTCGAGCACACTGGTTTTGCCGCTACCGTTGGCGCCATACAGGATGTTGATGCGCGGCGAGGGCGTCAGCGTGGATGGCTGCAGGTTACGCACCGCGGTCAGGTTAATGCGGATCAGGGACATGAAGCGGGCCGTAGAGGGGAGCGAACAAATAGGACTGTCAGAAACGAAATCAGCTTTGGATGTCGCGGATCAGGATCGAATCCGAACATACCAAAGCTGATTTCAATAACGCCTGAGTCGCCTGTTAGCGGCAGCGACAAAATTACAGGCGCATCGGCATGACGACATAAGCGGAGTCATCGTTGTCCGCTTCCTGCACCAGCGCACTGCTGTTGGAGTCGGACAGGATCAGACGCACCTGCTCGGTGGTCATCACGCCCAGGACATCGAGCAGATAGCTGACGTTGAAACCTATCTCCAGAGCACCGCCGTTGTACTCGACTGCGATCTCTTCTTCCGCTTCTTCCTGCTCCGGGTTGTTGGCCTGGATTTTCAGAAGGCCGGCCGCCAGTTGCAGACGGATACCACGGTACTTTTCGTTCGACAGAATTGCGGTACGGCTGAAGGCTTCACGCAGGCCCTGACGGTCAGCGACAACCAGCTTGTCGCCACCGCGCGGCAGCACACGCTCGTAATCCGGGAATTTACCGTCGACCAGTTTCGAGGTGAAGGTGAACTCGCCAGTGGTCGCGCGGATGTGATGCTGACCCAGGACGATACTGACGCTGCCATCCTGCTCGGTAAGCAGACGGGCCAGTTCCAGGATGCCTTTGCGTGGCACGATCACCTGATGGCGCTCGACCTGCTCGATACTGGCTTCCATGGAACACATGGCCAGGCGATGACCGTCGGTGGCGACAGCACGCAGTACGCCGGTCTGCACTTCCAGCAGCATGCCGTTGAGGTAGTAACGCACGTCCTGCTGCGCCATGGCGAAGCTGGTGCGTTCGATCAGGCGACGCAGCTTGCTCTGCACCAGGCTGAAGGTCAGCGAACCCGGACCTTCCTCGACGGTGGGGAAGTCGTTGGCTGGCAGGGTGGACAGCGTGAAACGGCTGCGCCCGGCCTTGACCAGCAGCTTCTGCTCGTCGACACGGATGTCGATCAGCGCATCGCTCGGCAAGCTCTTGCAGATATCCATCAGCTTGCGTGCCGGCACGGTGATTTCGCCAGGTTCGGCAGCATCTTCCAGAGCCACGCGCCCGACCAGCTCGACCTCGAGGTCGGTACCGGTCAGCGACAGCTGCTGGCCTTCGACGACCAGCAGAACGTTGGAGAGAACCGGCAAGGTCTGGCGGCGTTCCACGACGCCGGCGACCAGTTGCAGGGGTTTCAACAGGGCTTCGCGTTGAATGGTGAAGTGCATGGTCTAGTCCCTTGCCTCGTGCATGGAGTTGCGTATCAAGTGGTCAGTGTACGCAGCAGGTTCTTGTAATCCTCGCGGATATCCGCGTCGGACTCCCTAAGTTCAGCAATCTTACGGCATGCGTGCAATACCGTGGTGTGATCGCGCCCACCGAAGGCCACACCGATTTCCGGCAGGCTGTGGTTGGTCAGTTCCTTGGACAAGGCCATCGCAACCTGACGCGGCCGCGCGATGGAGCGCGAGCGACGCTTGGACAGCAAGTCGGAAATCTTGATCTTGTAGTATTCGGCCGTAGTGCGCTGGATATTGTCGATGCTGACCAGCTTGTCCTGCAGGGCCAGCAGATCCTTCAGGGACTCGCGGATCAACTCGATGGTGATATCGCGGCCCATGAAGTGCGAGTGGGCGATGACACGCTTCAACGCGCCTTCCAGCTCACGCACGTTGGAACGGATACGCTGGGCGATGAAGAACGCGGCATCGTGAGGCAGATCGACCTTGGCCTGATCGGCCTTCTTCATCAGGATCGCCACACGGGTTTCCAGCTCGGGCGGTTCGACCGCTACGGTCAGGCCCCAACCAAAACGCGACTTCAGGCGCTCTTCCAGGCCTTCGATCTCTTTCGGATAACGGTCGCTGGTGAGAATCACCTGCTGACCGCCTTCGAGCAAGGCGTTGAAGGTGTGGAAGAATTCTTCCTGGGAGCGTTCCTTCTTGGCGAAGAACTGGATGTCATCGATCAACAGTGCGTCCACCGAGCGGTAGAAGCGCTTGAATTCGTTGATGGCATTGAGCTGCAGCGCCTTGACCATATCGGCCACGAAACGCTCGGAATGCAGGTACACCACCTTGGCATTCGGGTTCTTCGCCAGCAGGTGGTTACCGACTGCGTGCATCAGGTGCGTCTTGCCGAGGCCTACGCCGCCATAAAGGAAGAGCGGGTTGTAGCCGTGCTTGGGGTTGTCCGCGACCTGCCAGGCTGCAGCGCGAGCCAGCTGGTTCGATTTACCCTCGACGAAGTTGTCGAAGGTAAAGGTACGGTTGAGATAGCTGGTGTGCTTGAGGCCACCTTCTACCTGCACGTTTCGCTCACTGCGAGCCGGAGCGACGCTGGAGGCGGCACCGGCCATCGAGTCGAAGCTGGCTCGGGAAGGCTCGGACTGCACCGGAGGTTTCGGCGGCGGCACGCTGATCTGCGGCGCAGGAGCAGACGGGCTGCTGTAGTTGGAGACCGAAGGCGAGGGCGTCAGTACAGCCCGCGGTGCAGAGCTACGACGGCTGCCTATCAATAAGGATATGGCGGGAACCAGACCCGCCGCACGCTCACCGAGCAGCTCGAGCATACGGCTCATGTATTTTTCATTGACCCAGTCGAGCACGAAACGATTAGGTGCGTAGACACGCAGCTCATCGCCTTCGGCTTCTACCTGTAGTGGACGGATCCAGGTGTTGAATTGCTGGGCAGGCAGTTCGTCGCGTAGAAGTTCTACGCACTGCTGCCAAAGTTCCACGGACACGGACATCCCCTGATCAAAAGCGCTGAGGCAAAAACAGTAGCTATTGTAGCCTCCACTGCCCGAGTTATCCACATACTAAAGCCGATCAGCACATGACAAATCAAGGTGTTATCTCATTTGCCACACGTCGGATGAACAACTATAAGCCCTGTGGATAACAGGGCCTGAGGTCAGTGTGAAAGCCCAGGGAAAACTCGGTGGATAATCGCCCTGTGGGTAAATAGCCCTTTCACCCCCAGCTTATGCCCGCTTGCCTAACACCTGCAGCACGGCTTTCTGACAGGGTTTCGGATTCGTACAAGGCTTGCTACCAGAGCCTCTCAGGCACTTATCCACAGAAGGAACGTGCCTTAAATATAAAAACAATAACAAGCTCTTTTTAAAAGATTCTTTCCTTATATATTTCTCTATATGGAAAACAGCTGGTTGGAAATTGACCTGGCCTGCAGCTTTCTCTAGAATCGCCGGTCTCTTAAAACGGGGGCCATTCCGGCCCGTTGTCGACAACCAGGTAACCGCATCATGAAACGCACTTTCCAACCCAGCACCATCAAACGCGCTCGCACCCACGGTTTCCGTGCTCGCATGGCTACCAAGAACGGCCGTGCCGTCCTGTCGCGTCGTCGCGCCAAGGGCCGTGCTCGCCTCGCTGTCTGATTTTCCAGTCTTGTGGTGAGTCGAGGCTTCGGCCGGGAGAAGCGCCTGCTAACTCCCCGGCAATTCAAGGCAGTCTTCGACTCTCCCAGTGGCAAAGCGCCGGGCAAGAGTGTCCTGCTGCTTGCGCGCAACAATGAGCTTGATCATTCACGCCTAGGTCTGGTGATCGGGAAGAAGAGCGTCAAGCTCGCTGTTGAGCGCAACCGCCTGAAACGCCAGATCCGCGAATCGTTCCGCCTCAACCAGGACAACCTGGTCGGCTGGGACATCGTGGTGGTCGCGCGTAAAGGCCTGGGTGATCTGCAGAACGCCGAACTGGTTCAACAGTTCGGCAAGCTGTGGAAACGCCTTGCCCGCAGCAAACCCGCCCAACAGGCCGATGCCCAGACCGGGGTGAACGACAATCCCCATGCGTAAACTGGTTCAAGCTCCAATCCGGTTTTACCAGTACGCCATCAGTCCATTGATGGCTAGTCATTGTCGTTTCTACCCTTCTTGTTCCTGCTACGCGCTTGAAGCCATCGAAACCCATGGCGTCCTGCGTGGTGGCTGGCTGACCGTTCGTCGTCTGGGACGCTGTCACCCCTGGCATCCCGGAGGCTACGATCCGGTGCCCCTCGCGAAACACTCCCGATCCTCTTCGATGGCCGAATAATCATGGATATCAAACGCTCGATCCTGATCGTCGCCCTGGCAGTCGTGTCCTACCTGATGGTTCTTCAGTGGAACCAGGACTACGGCCAGGCCGCTCTGCCGAATCAGACAGCTTCCACCAGCAAAGCCGCGCCGAGCTTGCCGGAAACCGCCTCCGTTGCCAGCAACGACGATGTCCCGACGGCAAACGCCGACGGCAGCGATCCAAGCCCGGTGGAGGCCGTCGCTGTCAGCGATAAGCTGATCCAGGTTAAGACCGACGTTCTGGATCTGGCCATCGATCCTCGCGGTGGTGATGTGGTAAGCCTGCAATTGCCGCACTACCCGCGTCGTCAGGATCGTCCCGATGTTCCCTTCCAGTTGTTCGACAATGGTAGCGAGCACCTGTACCTGGCACAGAGTGGCCTGACCGGCACCAACGGCCCGGACGCCCGTGCCAACGGCCGCCCGCTGTACAACAGCGAGCAGCGCGTCTATCAGTTGGCTGACGGTCAGGATCAACTGGTGGTCGACCTGAGCTTCAGCGAAGCCGGCGTCAATTACATCAAGCGTTTCACCTTCAACCGTGGCCTCGATACCAGTTGCTCGGCCAAGGAAGTGGAGCAGAAGAAAGCGGGTTGCATCAGTGGTAACGGTTACCAGATCGGGGTCACCTACCTGATCGACAACCAGAGTGCTGCGCCGTGGACAGGTAACCTGTTCGCCCAGCTCAAGCGTGACAACAGCGGTGACCCATCCTCCAGCACCGCCACCGGTACTGCCACCTATCTCGGTGCAGCGCTGTGGACCGCCGAGAAGCCCTACACCAAGGTGTCGATGAAAGACATCGACAAGCAGGGCCTCAAGGAATCCGTACAGGGCGGCTGGATCGCCTGGCTGCAGCACTACTTCGTGACTGCCTGGATTCCGTCGAAAGACGACACCAACCTGGTACAGACCCGCAAGGACAGCCAGGGTAACTACATCATTGGCTACACCGGCCCGGCACTGAACGTTCCTGCCGGCGCCGAAGCTCAGGCCAGCACTACCCTGTATGCCGGTCCGAAGATCCAGAAGGATCTCGCCGCGCTGTCGCCAGGTCTGGATAAGACGGTCGACTACGGCATCCTGTGGTTCCTCGCCGAACCGATCTTCTGGTTGCTGGAACATATCCACAACCTGCTCGGCAACTGGGGCTTCTCGATCATCGTGCTGACGCTGATCATCAAGTTGGCATTCTTCCCGTTGTCGGCTGCCAGCTACCGTTCCATGGCCCGCATGCGTGCCGTGTCGCCACGCCTGCAGGCGCTGAAGGAACAGTTCGGTGACGATCGCCAGAAGATGTCCCAGGCGATGATGGAGCTGTACAAGAAAGAGAAGATCAACCCGCTGGGCGGCTGCCTGCCGATCCTGGTGCAGATGCCAGTATTCCTGGCCCTGTACTGGACCCTGCTGGAATCCGTGGAGATGCGTCAGGCGCCGTGGATCCTGTGGATCACCGACCTGTCGATCAAGGATCCGTTCTTCATCCTGCCTATCATCATGGGCGCCACCATGTTCATCCAGCAGCAGCTCAACCCGACGCCACCGGATCCCATGCAGGCCCGCGTGATGAAGATGATGCCGATCATTTTCACCTTCTTCTTCCTGTGGTTCCCGGCTGGTCTGGTGCTGTACTGGGTGGTCAACAACGTCCTGTCCATCGCCCAGCAGTGGTACATTACTCGCAAGATCGAAGCGGCGAGCAAGCCTTCAGAGGCGTAACCGCTCACCCTTCGGCAGCTACATGACAGACGCCCCCTAGTGGGGCGTTCTGCTATTCAGCGTTTGGAGATTTGTCATGTCCACATCTCGTGAAACCATCACCGCCGTCGCTACCGCCCAGGGTCGTGGTGGCGTAGGCATCGTGAGGGTCTCAGGCCCGCGCGCACGGATGATCGCCATCACCCTGAGCGGTATCGAGCCGACGCCCCGGCATGCGCATTACGGCGCCTGGCATGACAATGTCGGCGAGGTGATCGACGAAGGCCTCCTGCTGTTCTTCCCCGGGCCCAATTCCTTCACTGGTGAGGATGTGCTCGAGTTGCAGGGCCATGGTGGCCCGGTGGTGCTGGACATGCTCCTGCAACGCTGCCTGGAGCTGGGCGCACGTCAGGCACGTCCCGGCGAATTCAGCGAGCGGGCCTTTCTCAACGACAAGCTCGACCTGGCCCAGGCGGAAGCCATCGCGGATCTGATCGAGGCCAGTTCCGCACAAGCGGCGCGCAATGCCGTGCGCTCGTTGCAAGGCGAATTCTCCCGACGCGTGCACGAGCTCACCGAGCGCCTGATCAGCCTGCGCATCTATGTGGAGGCCGCCATCGACTTCCCCGAAGAGGAAATCGACTTTCTTGCCGATGGCCATGTACTGAGTCTGCTCGAAGGCGTGCGCGCACAGTTATCCACAGTGTTGCGCGAGGCCAACCAGGGCGCACTGCTGCGCGATGGCATGAACGTGGTGATCGCCGGCCGCCCGAATGCCGGCAAATCCAGCCTGCTCAACGCCCTGGCAGGACGCGAAGCGGCCATCGTCACCGATGTCGCCGGCACCACTCGTGACGTGCTGCGCGAACATATCCACATCGACGGCATGCCTCTGCACGTGATCGATACCGCAGGGTTGCGCGACACCGAGGATCAGGTCGAGCGGATCGGCGTGGAACGTGCGCTGAAGGCTATCGGTGAGGCGGATCGGGTGCTCCTGGTCGTCGACTCCACGGCACCTGAGGCCAACGATCCCTTCGCCCTGTGGCCGGAGTTTCTGGAGCAACGTCCGGATCCGGCACGGGTCACGCTGATCCGTAACAAGGCAGATCTGTCGGCCGAATCCGTCGGCCTGCAGACCAGCGACGACGGTCATGCCACGCTGGTGCTATCGGCCAAGTCCAGCGAGGGCCTGGAGCTGCTGCGCGAACATCTGAAAGCCTGCATGGGCTTCCAGCAAACGGCGGAGAGCGGCTTCAGCGCTCGCCGCCGCCATCTGGATGCACTGCACCAGGCCCAGAGCCACCTCGACCATGGCCACGCCCAGCTGACGCTGGCCGGCGCCGGCGAGCTGCTCGCCGAAGACCTGCGTCAGGCTCAGCAGGCGCTGGGGGAGATCACCGGTGCCTTCAGTTCCGACGACCTGCTCGGGCGCATCTTCTCGAGCTTCTGTATCGGAAAATGACGATACCGGTGTGATGCTTTCGGCATTGCCGGCAAGAAGGGCAGCGACAACCTGCCCAACTTTCGTTTTTACATCATGACCTGCCAAACCCTATGGCACGGCCTCGAATGCTGCTCCCACCACTGGGAAAACCTATTCGGTTTGGAGGGTTCGGTCTCGGGGGCGGTGGGGCAGGGGGCGTGATGACCTGCCAGCAATATCAATATTGTGTGAGGGACTCACCATGAAATCCGTTTTCCAAGCCTTTTCCCTGCTGGGCTGTTTAATGCTCGCAGCCTGCTCTTTTGAAGATGGTGATTATCAGGCCGCGTCACTCAAGCTGGTGGAAGATTTCCACAACCAGGCTCAACGTGGGGAATTCTCATCCATCTATAACGAGGCAGCGCCTGGCTTGAGAGAGGGCGCTTCAGAGGCAGACTTCGTTCGGATTCTTCGATTGATCGGCAAAACCATGGGATCCATCGAGCGCAGCGAACTGGCCAACCGGGTTCCCACGAAAGCCGATGATGGCCGCATGCTGACACTACTGGTATTCAACACTCAATTCAGCTCGGGCGCAGCTACGGAATCCTTCTACATCGAAAAGATCGACGATGAGCCCAAGCTTTTTCGCTACGACATGAATTCGGATGCACTGATCCAGGCATTGATCACCGACCAGGAAACCAGGGAATCTGCCTCTCAGAACCCTGTGGAAAACTAGCCATAAGCCCCGTTCATAAGCAGGTAGCAAAGCTAGGGATAAACCACCCTGTGCATAAGCACCTCATTTACACACAGGCTGACCACCGGTACCTAACACCCGCCACCCAGGATAATCGCGCTTTCATACATCGCTGTACATCAGATGATTAGAGGCCTGTAGCGATCTATCCACAGAAATCGTGAAGACCATTTATAAACATAAAAACAAGCCTTTTAAAAAGATCTTTTCTTTTTTCTTTTATTAACCTTCCGCCCATCTCACCTCCCGGGCGTGGTGAACGGACAAGGTGAGTACGCTTGAAGAAGGTGCTCGATGACCAACGACCAGTTGGCTATTTTTTGTGCAAAAGGCTTCTTTCAATCTGGCTAAGTCCCTATACTTGCCGCCCTTTCCCGCTTTCAAATTAAAAGCTCCCCTTCTCAACAGGCACGAGGTGCGTGGTGGATTTCCCTTCCCGTTTTCAGGTGATCGTCATCGGCGGCGGCCATGCCGGTACCGAAGCCGCGCTTGCAGCGGCGCGCATGGGGGTAAAAACCCTGCTGCTGACCCACAACGTGGAAACCCTCGGGCAGATGAGCTGCAACCCTGCCATCGGCGGGATCGGCAAGAGCCATCTGGTCAAGGAAATCGATGCCCTCGGTGGCGCCATGGCCATCGCCACTGACAAGGGCGGCATCCAGTTCCGTGTGCTGAACAGCCGCAAGGGGCCAGCCGTACGTGCTACCCGAGCCCAGGCCGATCGCATCCTGTACAAGGCGGCGGTACGCGAGATTCTGGAAAACCAGCCCGACCTGTGGATATTTCAGCAGGCCGCGGACGACCTGATCGTCGAGCAGGATGAAGTCAAAGGCGTGGTCACCCAGATGGGCCTGCGTTTCTTCGCCGACTCGGTGGTACTGACCACCGGCACCTTCCTCGGTGGACTTATCCACATCGGTCTGCAGAATTATTCTGGCGGTCGCGCAGGCGATCCGCCTTCGATCGCGCTTGCCAAACGTCTGCGTGAACTGCCGCTGCGCGTCGGTCGCCTGAAGACCGGTACGCCACCCCGCATCGATGGTCGCTCGGTGGATTTCTCGGCGATGACTGAGCAGCCAGGCGATACGCCAATTCCGGTGATGTCCTTCATGGGCAACAAGGATCAGCATCCACAGCAGGTGAGCTGCTGGATCACCCACACCAACGTGCGTACCCACGAGATCATCGCCGCCAACCTCGACCGTTCGCCGATGTACTCCGGAGTCATCGAGGGTGTGGGGCCGCGTTACTGCCCATCGATCGAAGACAAGATCCACCGCTTCGCCGACAAGGACAGCCACCAGGTGTTCATCGAGCCGGAAGGCCTGACCACCCACGAGCTGTACCCCAACGGGATATCCACATCCTTGCCGTTCGACGTGCAACTGCAGATCGTGCAGAGCATCCGTGGCATGGAGAACGCGCATATCGTGCGTCCGGGCTATGCCATCGAGTACGACTACTTCGATCCGCGCGACCTGAAGTACAGCCTGGAGACCAAGGTCATCGGCGGCCTGTTCTTCGCTGGCCAGATCAACGGCACCACCGGCTACGAAGAAGCCGGCGCCCAAGGCCTGCTGGCCGGTGCCAACGCCGCACTGCGCGCCCAGGGCAAGGACAGCTGGTGCCCGCGCCGCGACGAGGCCTACATCGGCGTACTGGTCGACGACCTGATCACCCTGGGTACCCAGGAGCCCTACCGCATGTTCACCTCGCGGGCCGAGTACCGCCTGATCCTGCGCGAGGACAATGCTGACCTGCGCCTGACCGAAAAAGGTCGCGAACTGGGCCTGGTGAACGATGAGCTCTGGGCGGCCTTCGAGGCCAAGCGTGAGGGCATCACCCAGGAAGAGCAGCGCCTGAAAAGCACTTGGGTACGGCCAAATACGCCTCAGGGCGACGCCATCGTCGAGCGTTTCGGTACGCCGCTGACCCATGAGTACAACCTGCTCAACCTGCTGTCGCGCCCGGAGATCGACTATGCCGGTCTGATCGACGTGACTGGCGGCGGTGCCGAAGATCCGCAGGTTGCCGAGCAGGTCGAGATCAAGACCAAGTACGCCGGCTACATCGAGCGTCAGCAGGACGAGATCGCTCGCCTGCGCGCCAGTGAGGAAACCGAGCTGCCAGCGGATATCGACTACGCGACGATTTCCGGCCTGTCCAAGGAAATCCAGCACAAGCTCGGCAACGCCAGGCCACAGACCCTGGGTCAGGCATCGCGTATCCCCGGTGTCACGCCGGCGGCGATCTCGCTGTTGCTGATCCACCTGAAGAAACGCGGCGCGGGTCGCCAGCTGGAGCAGAGCGCCTGATGTCCGTCGTCACTGCCCGTCACGCCGAAGAATTGCAGCAAGGCGCCCGCGAACTGGGTGTCACGCTGTCCGAGCAGCAGCATGAGCAATTGCTCGCCTACCTGGCGCTGCTGATCAAGTGGAACAAGGCCTACAACCTGACCGCGGTGCGCGACCCTGACGAGATGGTCTCGCGGCATCTGCTCGACAGCCTCAGTGTCGTGCCGTTCGTTGCCGAGGCTGGGGATAACTGGCTGGACGTCGGCAGTGGCGGCGGTATGCCCGGTATTCCCCTGGCCATCCTGTTTCCCGAGCGGAATTTCACCCTGCTCGATTCGAACGGCAAGAAAACCCGTTTTCTGACTCAGGTGAAGCTCGAGCTGAAACTGGCCAACCTGGACGTTATCCACAGCCGGGTCGAAGGCTTCACGCCGGAGCAGCCGTTCAGCGGAATCTGCTCGCGAGCGTTCAGTTCGCTGGAGGATTTCTCCAACTGGACGCGCCACCTTGGCGATGGCCAGACCCAGTGGTTGGCGATGAAGGGTGTGCACCCGGATGACGAGTTGCAGGCATTACCTGCGGACTTCCGTCTCACTGCCACCCACGTACTCAAGGTTCCCGGTTGCCAAGGTCAGCGCCATCTGTTGATACTGCGTCGCTCGGTCTAGGGGGAACGGCAACATGGCTAAAGTATTCGCAATCGCCAACCAGAAAGGCGGCGTGGGCAAGACCACGACCTGCATCAACCTGGCGGCCTCCCTGGTTGCGACCAAACGCCGTGTGCTGCTCATCGACCTCGATCCACAGGGCAATGCCACCACCGGCAGCGGTGTGGACAAGCAGGCGCTGGAGCATTCCATCTACGACGTGCTGGTCGGTGAGTGCAACCTGGTCGAGGCCATGCAGTTCTCCGAGCACGGCGGCTACCAGCTGCTGCCGGCCAACCGTGACCTGACAGCCGCGGAAGTCGGTCTGCTGGAAATGAAGATGAAGGAGAGCCGCCTGCGTTACGCACTGGCGCCGATTCGCGAGAATTACGATTACATCCTCATCGACTGCCCGCCGGCATTGTCCATGCTGACCGTCAACGCCCTGGTCGCCGCCGATGGGGTGATCATTCCGATGCAGTGCGAGTACTACGCACTCGAGGGGCTGAGCGATCTGGTCAACAGCATCCAGCGTATCGGCAAGCTGCTCAATCCGTCGCTGAAGATCGAAGGCCTGCTGCGTACCATGTACGACCCGCGCATCAGCCTGACCAACGACGTATCGGCGCAGCTCAAGGAACATTTTCCCGACACGCTCTATCAAACCGTGATCCCGCGTAACGTGCGTCTGGCCGAAGCGCCGAGTTTCGGCATGCCGGCGCTGGTCTACGACAAGCAATCCCGTGGTGCGATCGCCTATCTGGCGTTGGCTGGCGAACTGGTTCGCCGTCAGCGTGCGAACGCCCACACCGCAACCGTATAAGGAATCTGTGCATGGCCGCCAAGAAACGAGGGCTGGGACGAGGCCTGGACGCCCTTTTGGGGGGCTCCAGCGTCGACACTCTGGAGGAAGAAGCGGTCAAGGCCGATACCAGTGAGTTGCAGCACCTGCCTCTGGATCTGATCCAGCGCGGCAAATACCAGCCACGCCGCGACATGGACGTCACCGCTCTCGAAGAGCTGGCCCAGTCGATCAAATCCCATGGTGTGATGCAGCCTATCGTTGTGCGTCCGGTGGGCGAAGGTCGATTCGAGATCGTTGCCGGTGAACGCCGCTGGCGAGCCACCCAGCAAGCAGGCCTGGATCGCATTCCGGCTCTGGTGCGTGAGCTGCCGGACGAGGCCGCCATCGCCATGGCGCTGATCGAGAACATCCAGCGCGAAGACCTCAATCCGATTGAAGAAGCCATGGCCCTGCAGCGCCTGCAGCAGGAGTTTCAGCTCACCCAGCAACAGGTGGCCGAAGCCGTCGGCAAGTCGCGGGTCACCATCACCAACCTGCTGCGCCTGATCGCCCTGCCCGAAGAAGTGAAAACCCTTCTCTCCCATGGTGATCTGGAAATGGGCCATGCCCGTGCACTGCTTGGCCTGCCTGCCGAACAGCAGACAGAAGGAGCGCGACACGTTGTCGCACGAGGCCTGACCGTCCGTCAGACCGAGGCGCTTGTGAGGCAATGGTTGAATACCCAGGACAAACCTGCCTCCCCCGCCAAGACCGATCCTGACATCAGCCGGCTCGAACAGCGCCTGGCTGAGCGGCTGGGCTCTCCGGTGCAGATCAAGCATGGGCAGAAGGGCAAAGGCCAACTGGTCATCCGTTACAATTCCCTCGATGAACTTCAGGGCGTTCTAGCCCACATCCGCTGAAACAATTGCTCCCGCAGCACTAGTCCGAAAAGACTTTCGAGCGGTTGAACGGGGTGGGAACCACCCCTATACTCTGCGCGCATTTCGGCCGCACAAACTATGCCAAGGCATTGATTATTCTGGCGCCGATACCATGAGGGCCATCTCCTAGGTAATTCGATGGATATCCGCACGCCAAAACGCCTGCCCTTCCATCGCATTCCGGTTTTCCCGGTGCTTGTGGTTCAGTTGATCGTGGTGCTTTTACTCGCTGCTGCTCTTTGGCAATGGCGAGGTGCTGTTGCCGGTTACTCCGGCCTTTGTGGCGGCCTGATCGCCTGGCTGCCGAATCTGTACTTCGCCCACAAGGCATTCCGGTTTTCCGGAGCGCGGGCAGCCCAGGCCATCGTCCGGTCGTTCTATGCCGGCGAAGCAGGGAAACTGGTTTTGACAGCGGTGCTTTTTGCGCTGGTGTTTGCAGGTGTGAAGCCTTTGGATGCGCTGGTGTTGTTCGGCGTATTCCTGCTGACCCAATTGGTCAACTGGTTCGCACCCTTGCTGATGAAGAGATAACTTTTAAAGCCTTAGAGCGTTTGAGGGATTTATGGCAGCTGCAGAAACCGCTTCGGGTTATATCCAGCATCACTTGCAGAACCTGACCTATGGTCAGCATCCGGTGAATGGCTGGGGGTTCGCCCACTCCGCTGAAGAAGCCAAAGAAATGGGCTTCTGGGCTTTCCACCTCGACACCCTGGGTATCTCCGTGGTGCTGGGCCTGATCTTCATTCTGCTGTTCAAGGCTGCCGCAACGCGGGCTACCTCGGGCCAGCCTGGCGGTCTGCAGAACTTCGTCGAAGTGCTGGTCGAGTTCGTCGACGGCAGCGTCAAGGACACCTTCCACGGTCGTAACGCGCTGATCGCACCGCTGGCCCTGACCATCTTCGTCTGGATCTTCCTGATGAACCTGATGGATCTGGTGCCGGTGGAC
The DNA here is from genome assembly GCF_004327275.1 of Phytopseudomonas daroniae. Taxonomy (NCBI): domain Bacteria; kingdom Pseudomonadati; phylum Pseudomonadota; class Gammaproteobacteria; order Pseudomonadales; family Pseudomonadaceae; genus Phytopseudomonas; species Phytopseudomonas daroniae. Next base: position 359,808 of record NZ_QJUJ01000004.1, on the reverse strand, counting down.
TGGATCCCGGTCGCCGCCGCCAAGATCGCTGGCGACGAGCATCTGTTCTTCCGCGCCGTACCGACCACTGACCCGAACGCCACCTTGGGCATGGCCCTGTCGGTGTTCGCGCTGATCATTTTCTACAGCATCAAGGTCAAGGGCATCGGCGGCTTCCTCGGCGAACTGACCCTGCACCCGTTCAGCGCCAAGAACATCTTCGTCAAGATCCTGCTGATCCCGGTCAACCTCCTGCTGGAGTTCGTGACCCTGATCGCCAAGCCGATTTCCCTCGCCCTGCGTCTGTTCGGCAACCTGTATGCCGGCGAGCTGATCTTCATCCTCATCGCGGTCATGTTCGGCGGCGGCATTCTGTTGGCAGCACTGGCAGGCGTACTGCAGTGGGCCTGGGCAGTCTTCCACCTGATCATCATCACGCTGCAGGCATTCATCTTCATGATGCTGACCATCGTTTACCTGTCGATGGCGCACGAAGACAGCCATTAACAGCGCGTAGCGCATCCGATGCCCTTCTCCCTCGGGAGAAGGTGCCCGAAGGGCGGATGAGGGGGCTTTTTAGTACCTGATTCCCCGCAGAACGGATGAGAGAGCGTTGTTGGTGGATCCGGCCTCGGCTGGACGCCCGCAAGGGCACTGGAAGTAACGGTTTTGCTTTACCGCTTTACCCTTAGAAAAACCTTAAACCAATACGACGTAAAAAGTCGGGAGGAAAGATGGAAACTGTAGTTGGTCTGACCGCGATCGCTGTTGCTCTGCTGATTGGCCTGGGCGCTCTGGGTACCGCCATCGGCTTCGGCCTGCTGGGCGGCAAATTCCTGGAAGGCGCTGCGCGTCAGCCGGAAATGGTTCCGATGCTGCAAGTGAAAATGTTCATCGTCGCCGGCCTGCTCGACGCCGTGACCATGATCGGTGTTGGTATCGCACTGTTCTTCACCTTCGCGAACCCCTTCGTTGGTCAAATCGCAGGCTGATCACTCGGATTTTCGAGTTGATTGGTGTGATGGACAACGAACGAGCGAGGTGTTGGCGTGAACATTAATGCAACCCTGATTGGCCAATCCGTTGCCTTCTTCATCTTCGTGCTGTTCTGCATGAAGTTCGTGTGGCCTCCGGTCATTGCGGCTTTGCAGGAACGTCAGAAGAAGATTGCAGAAGGTCTGGATGCAGCCAGTCGTGCGGCTCGTGACCTGGAGTTGGCCCAAGAGAAAGCGGGTCAGCAACTGCGCGAAGCCAAAACCCAGGCTGCTGAGATCATCGAGCAAGCCAAGAAGCGCGGCACTCAGATCGTCGACGAAGCCCGTGAACAGGCTCGTGTCGAGGCTGATCGCGTGAAGGCTCAGGCTCAGGCCGAGATCGAACAGGAAATCAACAGCGTCAAAGACGCCCTGCGTGCCCAAGTGGGTGCTCTGGCCGTCGGCGGTGCCGAGAAGATCCTGGGCGCATCCATCGACCAAAACGCGCATGCGGAGCTGGTTTCCAAACTGGCCGCCGAAATTTAAGCGAGGGCGCGATCATGGCAGAACTGACCACGTTGGCCCGACCTTACGCCAAGGCGGCTTTCGAATACGCCCAGGCCCACCAGCAGCTGGCCTCTTGGTCAGCCATGCTCGGCCTGGCAGCAGTGGTGTCTCAGGACGCCACGCTGCAGCGCGTGTTCAAGGCCCCGCGTTTGACGAGTACAGACAAGGCCACCACCTTCGTTGAGGTGTGTGGTGACAAGTTCGACGCCCAGGTACGCAATTTCATCCACGTTGTCGCAGAGAACGATCGTCTGGCCCTGTTGCCGGAAATCTACTCGCTGTTCGAGCTGTACAAGGCCGAACAGGAAAAATCGATCGACGTGGATGTCACCAGTGCCTTCGCATTGAGCGATGAACAGCAAGACAAACTCGCCAAGGTTCTCAGTGCACGGCTCGGCCGGGAAGTGCGCCTGCACGCTGCGGAGGACACCACCTTGATCGGTGGTGTCGTGATCCGCGCCGGCGACCTGGTTATCGATGGCTCAGTTCGCGGCAAAATCGCGAAGCTGGCCGAAGCATTGAAATCTTGAGTTTGAAGGGGCAGCAGAGCTATGCAGCAACTCAATCCTTCCGAAATAAGTGAAATCATCAAGGGACGTATCGATAAACTCGACGTCTCTTCCCAAGCCCGCAACGAAGGCACCATCGTCAGCGTGTCTGACGGTATCGTGCGCATTCACGGTCTCGCCGACGTCATGTACGGCGAAATGATCGAGTTTCCGGGCAGCGTCTACGGTATGGCACTGAACCTGGAGCAAGACTCCGTCGGTGCCGTTGTGCTGGGTGCCTATACCACCCTCGCCGAAGGCATGAGCGCCAAGTGCACTGGCCGCATCCTGGAAGTCCCGGTTGGTCCGGAACTGCTGGGCCGCGTGGTCGACGCACTGGGCAACCCGATCGATGGCAAAGGCCCGATCAACGCCGCCGCTACCGACGCTGTCGAGAAAGTGGCACCGGGCGTGATCTGGCGTAAGTCGGTCGACCAGCCGGTGCAGACCGGTTACAAGTCGGTCGATGCCATGATCCCGGTAGGCCGTGGCCAGCGCGAGCTGATCATCGGTGACCGTCAGATCGGCAAGACCGCTCTGGCCGTCGACGCCATCATCAACCAGAAGAACAGCGGCATCCGCTGCGTCTACGTCGCCATCGGTCAGAAGCAATCGACCATCGCCAACGTGGTACGCAAGCTGGAAGAAGCCGGTGCCCTGGCCAACACCATCGTGGTGGCTGCCTCGGCTTCGGAATCCGCTGCGCTGCAGTTCCTGGCACCTTACGCCGGCTGCACCATGGGTGAATACTTCCGTGACCGCGGTGAAGATGCACTGATCGTATACGACGACCTGTCCAAACAGGCCGTTGCCTACCGTCAGATCTCCCTGCTGCTGCGCCGTCCGCCAGGCCGTGAAGCCTACCCGGGCGACGTGTTCTATCTCCACAGCCGTCTGCTGGAGCGTGCATCGCGCGTTTCCGAAGAGTACGTAGAGAAGTTCACCAATGGCGCCGTGACTGGCAAGACCGGTTCCCTGACCGCTCTGCCGATCATCGAAACCCAGGCTGGCGACGTTTCCGCGTTCGTTCCGACCAACGTGATCTCGATCACCGACGGTCAGATCTTCCTGGAATCGGCCATGTTCAACTCGGGTATCCGTCCGGCCGTCAACGCCGGTATCTCGGTATCCCGTGTGGGTGGTGCTGCGCAGACCAAGATCATCAAGAAGCTCTCCGGTGGTATCCGTACCGCTCTGGCTCAGTACCGTGAACTGGCGGCATTCGCCCAGTTCGCTTCTGACCTGGACGAAGCCACCCGCAAGCAGCTCGAGCATGGTCAGCGTGTTACCGAGCTGATGAAGCAGAAGCAATACGCTCCGATGTCCATCGCGGACATGGCGCTGTCGCTGTATGCCGCTGAGCGTGGTTTCCTGACCGACATCGAAGTCGCCAAGATCATCAGCTTCGAGCAGGCTCTGATCGCCTTCTTCAACCGTGATCACGCCGCTCTGATGGCGAAGATCAACGAGAAGGGTGACTTCAATGACGACATCGATGGCCAGCTGAAAGCCGGTATCGAGAAGTTCAAAGCCACCCAAACCTGGTAAGCCGCAGCGGGCGCCCAACGGCGCCCGCCTGCTAACCCGATAGGTGTGAAATGGCAGGCGCAAAAGAGATTCGCAGCAAGATTGCGAGCATCAAAAGCACGCAGAAGATCACCAGCGCCATGGAAAAGGTGGCGGTCAGCAAGATGCGCAAGGCACAACAGCGCATGGCAGCTAGCCGTCCCTACGCGGAGCGTATCCGCCAGGTAATTGGTCATTTGGCCAACGCCAACCCGGAATACCGTCATCCCTTCATGATCGAGCGCGAAGTAAAGCGCGTCGGTTATGTGGTGGTGAGTTCGGACCGTGGTCTGTGCGGTGGCTTGAATACCAACCTGTTCAAGGCCCTGGTCAAGGACATGTCGGCAAACCGCGAGCGCGGCGTGGAGATCGATCTCTGCGTGGTTGGCAGCAAAGGTGCGGCATTCTTCCGCAACTTTGGTGGCAACGTCGTCGCTGCGATCAGCCACCTCGGCGAAGAGCCGTCGATCAATGATCTGATCGGCAGCGTCAAGGTGATGCTCGATGCTTACCTGGAAGGGCGCATCGACCGTTTGTCCGTGGTTTCCAACAAGTTCGTCAATACCATGACCCAGCGTCCTACCGTGGAGCAGTTGATTCCACTGGTGGCCGACTCGGATCAGGAGCTGAAACACCACTGGGACTACCTGTACGAACCCGACGCCAAGCAACTGCTTGACGGGCTGATGGTGCGCTACGTGGAGTCGCAGGTGTACCAGGCGGTGGTCGAGAACAACGCAGCCGAACAGGCCGCGCGGATGATTGCGATGAAGAATGCCACCGACAACGCTGGCGACATCATCAAAGACCTGCAGTTGGTTTACAACAAGGCACGTCAGGCAGCGATCACCCAGGAAATTTCGGAAATCGTCGGCGGCGCTGCCGCGGTTTAACGGTTCAAATATTCAGAGGAACCAAAGATGAGTAGCGGACGTATCGTTCAAATCATCGGCGCCGTCATCGACGTGGAATTCCCGCGTGACAAGGTGCCGAGTGTTTATGAAGCGCTGAAAGTAGTCGGCGCCGAAACCACTCTGGAAGTTCAGCAGCAGCTGGGCGACGGCGTGGTACGTACCATTGCGATGGGTTCGACCGAAGGCCTGAAACGTGGCCTGGACGTCGACAGCACCGGCGCGGGCATTCAGGTACCGGTCGGGGTGAAAACCCTAGGCCGTATCATGGACGTACTGGGCAACCCGATCGACGAAGCGGGCCCGATTGGCGAAGAAGAGCGCTGGGGCATCCACCGTCCCGCTCCGACCTACGCCGAACAGGCTGGCTCCAACGAGCTACTGGAAACCGGCATCAAGGTCATCGACCTGGTCTGCCCGTTCGCCAAGGGCGGTAAAGTCGGTCTGTTCGGTGGTGCCGGTGTGGGCAAGACCGTGAACATGATGGAGCTGATCCGTAACATCGCCATCGAGCACAGCGGTTATTCCGTGTTCGCCGGTGTGGGTGAGCGTACTCGTGAGGGTAACGACTTCTACCACGAGATGAAGGACTCCAACGTTCTCGACAAGGTAGCCCTGGTCTACGGTCAGATGAACGAGCCACCAGGCAACCGTCTGCGCGTAGCACTGACCGGCCTGACCATGGCCGAGAAGTTCCGTGACGAAGGCCGTGATGTTCTGTTCTTCGTGGACAACATCTACCGCTACACCCTGGCCGGTACCGAAGTATCCGCACTGCTCGGCCGTATGCCGTCTGCAGTGGGTTATCAGCCGACCCTGGCCGAAGAAATGGGCGTTCTGCAAGAGCGCATCACTTCGACCAAGACCGGTTCGATCACCTCGATCCAGGCCGTATACGTACCTGCGGACGACCTGACCGACCCGAGCCCGGCGACCACCTTCGCCCACTTGGACGCTACCGTCGTACTGTCCCGTGACATCGCCTCCCTGGGTATCTACCCAGCGGTCGATCCACTCGACTCGACTTCGCGCCAGCTGGATCCGAACGTTATCGGCCAGGAGCACTACGACACCGCTCGCGGCGTTCAGTACGTGCTGCAGCGTTACAAAGAGCTGAAGGACATCATCGCGATCCTCGGCATGGACGAACTGTCGGAAGAAGACAAGCAGCTGGTATCCCGTGCTCGTAAGATCCAGCGCTTCCTGTCCCAGCCGTTCTTCGTGGCCGAAGTCTTCACCGGTTCGCCAGGCAAGTACGTTTCCCTGAAGGACACCATCGCTGGTTTCAGCGGCATCCTCAAAGGTGATTACGATCACCTGCCGGAGCAGGCGTTCTACATGGTCGGCGGCATCGAAGAAGCCATCGAGAAAGCGAAGAAACTGTAATCACCCGTGCGCCCGGCAACGGGCGCTTACGTGAGGCTAGATATGGCTATGACAGTCCATTGCGACATCGTCAGTGCAGAAGGCGAGATCTTCTCCGGTCTGGTCGAAATGGTGATCGCCCACGGCAACCTGGGTGATCTGGGGATCGCCCCGGGCCACGCGCCGCTGATCACCGACCTCAAGCCGGGCCCGATTCGTCTGGTCAAGCAGGGTGGCGACACCGAGGTGTTCTACATCTCCGGTGGCTTCCTCGAAGTGCAGCCGAGCATGGTCAAGGTGCTTGCCGATACCGTGCAACGCGCTGCCGACCTGGACGAAGCCTCTGCTCAGGAAGCCGTCAAGGCTGCCGAGAAAGCGCTGAGCGAGCAGGGAGCCGAGTTCGACTACGGTTCCGCCGCTGCTCGTCTGGCCGAGGCCGCAGCCCAGCTGCGCACCGTCCAGCAAATGCGCAAGAAGTTCGGCGGTAGCTGATACCAACGGGCTTCATCGTTGCTTGGTAAAAGGGTAGCCTTGGCTACCCTTTTGCTTTTCTGCCGTTTTATTTTCGCAGACGACCCGTGCGTCTGGGATTGCCAAGGAACCGCTCTCCATGTCCCTCGATATCGTCATCCTCGCCGCCGGCCAAGGCACCCGCATGCGTTCCGCTCTGCCCAAGGTGCTGCACCCGGTGGCTGGCAAATCCATGCTCGGCCACGTCGTCGACACCGCCCGCAGCCTGCAGCCGCAAAGCATTCAGGTGGTGATCGGGCATGGTGCCGAGAAGGTACGCGAGCGGCTGGTAGCCGATGACCTGAATTTCGTCGTTCAGGCCGAGCAGCTCGGTACCGGCCACGCGGTGGCCCAGGCCCTGCCGCAGCTCAGCGCCGACACCGTGCTGATTCTTTACGGCGATGTGCCGCTGATCGAGGCCGCGACCCTGCAGCGTCTCCTGGCCCTGGTGAGTGACAACCAGCTGGGTCTGCTCACCGTCGAGCTGGCCGACCCGACCGGTTACGGTCGCATCGTTCGCGATGATACCGGCGTGGTGCAGGCCATCATCGAGCACAAGGATGCCAGTGAAGCCCAGCGCAGCATCCGTGAGGGAAATACCGGCATTCTCGCCGTACCGGGCAAGCATCTGGCCGACTGGCTGGGGCGTCTGTCCAACAGCAACGCCCAGGGCGAGTACTACCTGACCGATGTGATCGCCATGGCCGTGGCCGATGGTCTGGTGGTGGCCACTGAGCAGGCGGCCGACGAAATGGAAGTGCTGGGGGCCAATGACCGCATCCAGCTTTCGCAGCTTGAGGGTCATTACCAGCAACGCTTCGCCAATCGTCTGATGGCGCAAGGCGTCACCCTGATCGACCCTTACCGTTTCGATGTGCGTGGGGAAGTCAGCGTGGGCCGCGATATCACCATCGACATCAACGTGATCCTAGAAGGCCGTGTGGTCATCGAGGATGATGTGCAGATCGGCCCGAACTGCGTGATCAAGGACAGTACCCTGCGCAAGGGCGCCATCGTCAAGGCCAACAGCCACCTGGAAGGTGCCGAAGTCGGTGAGGGCGCCGATTGCGGCCCGTTCGCCCGCCTGCGTCCGGGCAGCGTGCTCGGCGCCAAGGCCCATGTGGGTAACTTCGTCGAGCTGAAGAACGCCATATTGGGCGAGGGCGTGAAGGCGGGTCACCTGACGTACCTTGGTGACACTGTCATTGGCGCGCGCACCAACATTGGTGCCGGCACCATCACCGTCAACTACGATGGCGCCAACAAGCATCAGACCTTGATCGGTGAGGATGTATTTATCGGATCCAACAACTCGTTGATAGCACCTGTGGATATCGGTGCTGGTTCCAACACGGCTGCCGGCTCGACTATTACGAACGACGTTCCAGCCAAGAACTTGGCCGTCGCCCGTGGCCGCCAGCGCAATATCGAAGGCTGGCAGCGCCCTAAAAAGCAGCAGTAAGATTCAAGCCTTCCGTAGCCTGGGTTGAGCGAATCGATACCCAGGAAATACCAGACGTGAATGAGCCTGTGGATAACTACTGACGGGTAGACACACGCACCATCTCGCCATACAGGGAGTCAATGAATGTTCGGTGTAACGGATTACGGCGCCTTCGTGGTGGCCTTCATCATCCTGCTGGCCATTCCCGGGCCAGGCAACCTGGCATTGATCTTATCCACAGGCAAGGGCGGTATCCGTGGTGGTCTGGCCTCGACCCTGGGCATCATTCTTGGCGATCAGGTGCTGATGTGGCTGGCCGTGGCCGGAGTTGCCGCCTTGCTCAAGGCGTATCCGACAGCGTTCCACCTGGTGCAGTGGCTCGGTGCCGCTTACCTGGTCTGGCTCGGTTTGCGCATGCTGCTGGCCAAACCCGGGGCGGCGCCTACGCTGGAGATCAAACCCCGCCAATACCTTCGCCAGACTTGCCTGATCACCCTGTTCAACCCCAAGGCCATCATCTTTTACATGGCCTTCTTCCCCCTGTTCATCGACCCGCAGAAGCACCAGGGCATGCTGACCTTCGGGTTTCTCGCCATGACCATCGCCGTACTGACCTTTCTCTACGGGTTGGTGGTGGTACTGAGTACCCACTTCCTCGCTGAGCGCATGCGCGCGAATCCGAGGATCGCCCGTGGCCTGGAAAGGTTTGCAGGGCTTTGCCTGGTGGGCTTCGGGGTCAAGCTGACGCTGAATTGAGGCGTGGTTCGCATCATCCTATGAAGACCCCTTATTGTTATTGTTGAGAATTTCTCTCGACTTGGCTTAGAGTGCGCCGGTCTTTTAACGGTGCGGAGCCATGGCCACGGAGCGCGAACAGTTGTTGCTGGCCTACAGCGAGCATCGCGATGCCTTGCTTGGCTATCTGGCCCGTAAATTCGGCAGCACCAGCCTGGCGGAAGACATTGCCCAGGAAACTTGGCTGCGTCTGGCCAGTCGCAATTTCGCCGAACGCATCGGCAACCCGCGTGCCTACCTGTTCCGCATCGCCACCAACATCGGAACCGACCACCAGCGTCATCATGGCATGGGGATCGAAGTGCAGGCCGATCATAGGGTCATCGAGCTGGTGCCGGCTTATGGCGTCGACCCCGCCCGCTCGGTGCAATACCATGATGAATTGCGACGCCTGTTGCAGGTGGTCGAGGATCTGCCGCCACGCTGTCGGGAAATCTTCGTTCTGTGTCGGGTAGAAGGGCTCAGCCATGGCGAGATCGCCGAACGTCTGGGCATTTCCAAAAGCACCGTGGTGTCGCAGATGGTCAAGGCCCTGGCTCGGCTCGAGAAGGTGATGGCATGACGGTTTTCCCGATAGGTCACCCATGAGCGCCGACCAGGACGATCTGCTGGAGCAGGCGCTGGAATGGTGCGTCCTGTTGCAGGACATCGATGCCAGCGAAGAACAACGCCAGCAAGCCATTGCCTGGCGCGAGCAGAGCGATGCCCATCGTGTGGCCTGGCAGCGTGCGATTGAGGTCTGGCAGCACCTGGATCCACTGGTCGAGGTGCTTACCGCTCCTGTTGCGCAACCTGCGCGGCCCCGGCACCGGTTTCGTCCGGCTCTGGCCTGTGCCGCTTCGCTATTGCTCGCCGCGCTCGTCGTCCAGCTCTACGATCCAGCCTGGCGCGCCGACTACCGTACCGCTGTCGCGCAGCAGCAGCGCTGGCAACTGGAGGATGGCTCCTGGGTAGAGCTGGCCGCCGACAGCGCCCTGGACATCGATTACAGCAGCGAGCAGCGACGGATTCGCCTGCACCGTGGCCAGGCCTGGTTCCAGGTCGTCGCCGATGCGCAGCGGCCTTTCATCGTCCAAGCCGCTGGCGGTAACACCCAGGCCTTGGGCACCGCATTCGCCGTTCGGCTGCGGGATCAACGGGTGCGGGTGGCGGTCAGCGAGCATAGCGTGCAAGTCAGCTTGGCAAACCAGCGGCAGATCCTGCAACAGGGACAGGCGCTGGGTTACGACCGCAACGGCTTGAGTCAGCCGGTCGCCGTCAACCTGAATAGTGAAATGGCCTGGCGTCAGCAGCGGCTGGTATTCCAGGACACTCCACTGGCCGAAGTGTTGGACGAGCTGCAACACTACCTCCCCGCTCACCTCCGGCTCACTGACGGCCGGCTTGGTCAACTGCCGGTTACCGTGGTCATCGATACCCGCCAACCGGAGAAGGCCCTGGCCAGCCTTGCCGAGGTTCTATCCCTGCAACTGACCAGCATCGGATCCTGGTTGATCCTGGTCAGTCCATTGGACGCGTCACGGTAACGCTCCTGTTGGCATGGCTGCAAACCGCTCGGAAGCGTAATGCTGTTCACTCGAGCAAAGCATCCCGGCCAGGATAGATTCGACACCAAATAGGAGCGCGCCATGCGCGCGAATCGCGGTTATCCATGTAAGGCAACAGCAAACCGTCCAGGGCCGAGCTTGCTTGCGAAAACGAGGTATAGCTCCCCTCACGGATATCTGAAAATTATTTTCAATCGCACATCGTTGCGCTTTCGACCCCATCCGTCCTGTTAGCAGCGCAAACAAGAATGATTTGCGATGCTAATGACTCGGAGCCGAAACCTTCATGCCCATCGATCGCTTAGCCCCCTCCCAGGCGGGTGTTATCCATAGCCGCTGCAAACCTCTGCTGCTGGCCAGTGCAATTGGCTGCGCCATTCTCGGCAGCAATTGGGCTCAGGCCCAGGAGCCCGCTGTTATCACCAGCCAGAACCAGACCTATGACATCCCCGCGCAGCCGCTCGATGCAGCCCTGGTGGCTTGGTCGCAAAGCAGTGGTCTGCAGCTGTTTGCCGATGCCAACCTGACCCGTGGCCTGCGATCGGCTGCTGTGCAAGGTATGCATTCGCCAACCGAGGCGCTGCAGTTGCTGTTGGCAGGCACTGGCCTTATCGGGCATTTCACGGCAATTGACCGGGTAGTGTTGGATAAGGCTCCGCAGCAGGGGAGTGCGCTGGAGTTGGGGGGCACCACTATTCTAGGCGCCCGCGGCCCGGTTGCTGAGGGCAGTGGCTCCTACACCACCACCGGTTCTACAACGGCTGTAACCAAGTTGGCTCTTACCGCAAAAGAGACACCCCAGTCCGTTAGCGTCATTACCCGCCAGCGCCTGGATGATCAGAAGCTCGACAGTGTCACTGATGTACTGGACGCCACGGTAGGCGTCACCACATTCAACCAAGGCATAGGAACCGACCTGAATCAACCCTATTCCCGAGGCTTCATCATTTCCAATTATCTGGTCGATGGCCTGCCCAGATCGTCTGGCAGAATCTTCAATCTGCAATCCGGAACGGCCATGTTCGACCGGGTAGAGGTCGTACGCGGCGCCACTGGGCTGATGAGTGGCATGGGCAATCCGGGAGCCTCCATCAACCTGATCCGCAAACGTCCGACAATCGAAAATCAGGCCAGTATCAGTGCGGAGGCTGGTAGTTGGGATCGCTACGGGCTAGGCACCGACCTTTCAGGTTCGCTCAACGAGGCGGGAAACATCCGCAGCCGATTGGTCGTCGACTACAAGGATCAGAATAGCTGGCTGGATCGCTACGAAAGTCGATCCCAGCTGGTCTATGGCATCACCGAGTTCGACCTGAGCGATGAAACGCTGCTGAGTGTCGGTTTCAGCCACCAGGCAAACGACAACGAATCCCCAATGCGCAGCGGCGTGCCGCTCTACTACAGCGATAACTACCGCGACGGGATCAAGATCAACCTGCCACGCTCCTACAACAACGCCCCGGACTGGTCGTATTACGACACCAAACAGAGCAACCTCTTCGTTTCACTGGATCACCAGTTCGGCAATGGCTGGAACGGCAAGGTAGAAGTCAGCCACACCCGCTACGAACAAGATGCCATTTCCTACTATCAATACGGCGGCATCGATCCGGCTACGGGCCTGGGGAGCAGCATCGCACCGGTCAAATGGGAACAAACCGATAAGCAGAACAGCCTGGATGCCTATGTAACCGGCCCCTTTTCACTCGGAGGGCGCGAACACGAACTGGTCACGGGCATCGCCTTTTCCAGAACGGATGGCAAGACCAATAACTATGACTGGCTCTATTCATGGAATAGCGACTACGACGGTACGCTTGGCGATATCTGGGAATGGGATGGTAGTGGTGCCAACCGTCCTGTCTTCGACAAGCTAGGCAAAACGGACACGGAAGAAACCCAATACAGCGCCTACCTGACATCGCGTTTCAACCTGACGGATGCCACCAGCCTGATCGTCGGCTCTCGGGTGATCGACTGGAAGCGCACCGCTGACACCACGACGAGCGCGGGTGTACGCAGTACCAGCGAGAAAAAGGAAAGCGGCGTGGTCGTGCCTTTTGCGGGTCTGATCTATGCGCTGGACGACATCTGGTCGCTCTACGGGAGCTATACGCAGATATTCAACCCACAAAGCGCCACGGCACGCGACATCAACAACAGCCCGCTCGATCCGGAGGAAGGCAGTACCTACGAAGTCGGTATCAAGGCGGGCTTCTACGAAGGTCAGCTCAATGCCAGCCTGGCGCTATTCAGGGTCGAGCAGGATAACGTTGCAGAATACGACTCAACCATCAGTGCCTATCGTGCACTGCAAGGCATCACCACCGAAGGTGTGGAACTCGAGCTCAATGGCGAGATCAGCGAAGGCTGGAATATCGCCGGCGGTTATGCCTATAGCCTCAGCGAAGATGCGGACGGCAATCGCGCCATGAGCCGAATTCCACGCCACAATGTGAAGGCATTCAGCACTTACCGCCTGTCCGGCAACCTGGAAAAATTCACCGTCGGCGCAGGGTTCAACTGGAAGAGCACCTATGGCTACGAGGGTGATGGCTACCCCGAGCAAGGCAGCTATGTGCTGGTTAACGCGATGACGCGCTACGACATCAGCAAACAGCTTTCCGCCACTGTGAATGTCAATAACCTGTTCGACAAGAAATACTACGCCTCGTTAACTGAAAACGGCGTCTACGGCGAACCAAGAAACGCAATACTATCAGTGAAGTATCAATTCTAGAAAAACAAGAAGCCCACTCTTTGCAGTGGGCTTCTTGTTTATGGCTTCAGGAAAATCACGGTTTTTCTTATTTGATGCAGAAGATCTACCTCTATCCTAAGCCTGTAAACTTGCACAAATCCATCAACGGCCTAGCCGCTTTGGTGGAACTGATATCAAGGTGAGGTGTTTAACCCGGTGCAGTTCGTGTTCCTCAATTGCGCACGCAGTGGGTGTGTCACGAACGCTGGCGTCAGTCAGAGATGCTGTATTTAAAGATGGAGCAGATCTCCCGGAGTCTGATTGCAGGAGCTGACTCCTATAAAAAGCGTTCTCTGCCGTAACCACAGAGGAAACCCTATTAGGTTAAAGATCGCCTTTTGTCGTTTCAGGGGCTTGACTCGAAAGCTTCGGTAGGTTTTGATTCGCGCAATTATCTTTCGAATCGAAACTTATAGATGTCGAAACGCAACACACCGCAACGTCGCCATACCATCCTTGCCTTGCTCGCCGAGCAGGGCGAGGTGAGTGTGGATGCCTTGGCCAAGCGTTTCGCCACCTCCGAAGTGACCATCCGCAAGGATCTCGCGGCCCTGGAGACCAATGGCCTGCTGCTACGTCGCTATGGCGGTGCGGTACCCCTGCCGCAGGAATTGATCGTCGACAGTGCTCAGCCGGTTTCCCGTTACAAGCAGGCCATCGCCCGGGCCGGGGTGGCACGGATTCGCGAGCATGCGCGGATCATCATCGACAGCGGCACCACCACGGCGGCGATGATTCCCGAGCTGGGGCACAAGCCCGGCCTTGTGGTGATGACCAACTCGCTGAACGTGGCCAACGCCTTGCGCGATATCGAGCATGAGCCGGTGTTGTTGATGACCGGCGGCACCTGGGATCCGCATTCGGATTCATTTCAGGGCCAGGTCGCCGAGCAGGTGTTGCGCTCCTATGATTTCGACCAGCTGTTCATCGGTGCCGATGGCATCGATCTGCAGCGGGGCACCACTACCTTCAACGAACTGCTGGGGCTTTCACGGGTGATGGCCGAGGTGGCCCGTGAGGTGATCGTGATGGTCGAGAGCGACAAGATCGGCCGGCGTATCCCCAACCTCGAGCTGCCCTGGAGCAGCGTGCACACCCTGATCACTGATGAGCGCCTCACTGACGAGGCGCGTGAACAACTCTTGGCCCGCGGGATCCAGTTGATCTGCGCGGTTGCCGACGCTACCTGAGGAGAATGCTATGTGTGGCATCGTAGGCGCCATTGCCGAACGTAACATCACCGCTGTGCTGGTCGAGGGCCTCAAGCGCCTGGAATACCGCGGTTATGACAGTGCCGGTGTGGCGCTGGTCGATGATCTGGGCTCGCTGCAGCGCCGCCGCCGCGTCGGCAAGGTCAGCGAACTGGAAAGCGCCCTGAGCAGCGAGCCGTTGCCGGGTCGCCTGGGCATCGCCCATACCCGCTGGGCGACCCACGGCGTGCCGACCGAAAACAATGCCCACCCGCATTTCTCCGGCGACCAGCTGGCCGTGGTGCACAACGGCATCATCGAAAACCATGGCCCCCTGCGTGAGCGCTTGCAGGAACTGGGTTATACCTTCAGTTCCGATACCGATACCGAAGTCATCGTGCACCTGCTCGATCACACCCTGAAAAGCCAGAGCGACCTCGTCGAGGCGCTGAAAGCGGTGGTCAAGCAGTTGCAGGGTGCCTATGGGCTGGCAGTGATCAGCGCGGCTCAACCGGATCGCCTGCTCGCCGCCCGCAGTGGCAGTCCGCTGGTGGTCGGCCTGGGCCTGGGCGAGAACTTCCTCGCCTCCGACCAGCTCGCTCTGCGCCAGGTCACTGACCGCTTCATGTATCTGGAAGAGGGCGATATCGCCGAGATTCGCCGCGACAGCGTGCAGATCTGGGACGCCGATGGCCATGTGGTGCAGCGTGAGGCGGTGCAGTACCACGAAGGCGCCGATGCGGCCGACAAGGGCGTGTTCCGTCACTTCATGCTCAAGGAAATCCATGAGCAGCCCAAGGTGGTGCAGCGTACGCTGGAAGGCCGCCTGGGCAGCGATCATGTGCTGGTACAGGCCTTCGGCCCCCAGGCTGCCGAGCTGTTCGCCAAGGTGCGCAACGTGCAGATCGTCGCCTGTGGTACCAGCTACCACGCCGGTATGGTCGCCCGTTATTGGCTCGAAGGTCTGGCGGGTATTCCCTGCCAGGTCGAAGTGGCCAGCGAATTCCGCTATCGCAAAGTGGCGGTGCAGCCGGACACGCTGTTCGTCAGTATTTCCCAGTCCGGCGAGACGGCCGACACGCTGGCTGCCCTGCGCAACGCCAAGGCCGACGGTGGTTACCTGGCCAGCCTGGCGATCTGCAACGTTGGCATCAGCTCGCTGGTGCGCGAATCCGACCTGACCCTGTTGACCCATGCCGGCCCCGAGATTGGCGTGGCGTCGACCAAGGCCTTCACCACCCAGCTGGTCGGCCTGATGCTGCTGACCCTGGCTCTCGGCCAGGTCAAAGGCACGCTGCAAGATGGCGTGGCCGCCGAACTGGTGGAAGAACTGCGTCGCCTGCCGGCCCGGCTGGACGAAGCCCTGGCCATGGACAAGATCGTGGAAAAGGTTTCCGAACTGTTCGCCGAGAAGCACCACACGCTGTTCCTCGGCCGCGGCGCTCAATACCCGGTGGCGATGGAAGGAGCGCTCAAGCTCAAGGAAATCTCCTATATCCACGCCGAGGCCTATCCGGCCGGGGAGCTGAAACACGGCCCGTTGGCCCTGGTGGATGCCGACATGCCGGTGGTCACCGTGGCACCGAACAACGAGCTGCTCGACAAGCTCAAGTCCAACCTGCAAGTGGTGCGCGCCCGTGGCGGCGAGCTACTGGTGTTTGCCGACGAGCAGGCGGCCATGAGCAATGGCGAAGGCATTCACGTGGTGAACATGCCGCACATCCACGACGCCCTGGCGCCAATCCTCTACACCCTGCCGCTGCAGTTGCTGTCCTACCACGTGGCCGTGTTGCGCGGCACCGATGTCGACCAGCCGCGCAATCTGGCCAAGAGCGTGACGGTGGAATGATGGGCAACAAGGCCACGCTCGTCCAGCTCGGGCCGCTTGCGCAGTTGCGCGCCGGCAAACTGCTGCGCCGCCTCGTGCAACTGGTTGTCGGTCTGGTCTTCTTCGGCGTTTCCATTGCGCTGATGATTCGCGGAAACCTTGGCCTGGCGCCGTGGGATGCGCTGCATGTCGGGGTGGCCAAACTGCTGCCTGTCAGTTTTGGCTGGGTGGTGGTCGGCGTTTCCTTTCTGGTGCTGGTGCTGTGGATTCCGCTGAGCGAAATGCCCGGCCTCGGCACCATCGCCAATGCCGTGATTATTGGCATTGTGGTTGATTTTACCCTGCAGGTGCTGGCTGCACCGGAGACATTCCTCTGGCGCCTGCTGTTCACCATCGGTGGCGTGTCGCTGTGTGGGCTGGGCTCGGCGCTGTACATCGGTGCCCAGCTTGGACGCGGGCCGCGGGACGGGCTGATGACCGGGCTGCATCGGGTCACCGGTTACTCGCTGCGCGCTGTACGCACCGCGCTCGAACTGAGCGTGCTGTTGGTCGGCCTTCTGCTCGCGGGCCCGGCTGTTCTGGGGATAGGTACCCTGTTGTTCGCACTGAGCATCGGGCCGCTGACCCAGGTGATGCTGCCATGGGTGCTGGTCAGGCTCGAGACGCAGGCGTAGGCCAGAGTTGCATCCTGGCCTCAGGCATTTCAAAAACAATGGCAGCAGAGTGCTGGAAGCGACCGGTCGATGATCCGCGTTAAACGAAGGATCAGGCCTTCGGCCCCGGATTACGCCTGCGGCTAATCCAGGCTACATCCGTGCCATGACCCCGTAGGTTGGATCGGGGCGCGCAGCCTAGCGAAGCGTAATCCGACATTTGGCCGGCACATCCAATACAGTTTTTTGAGCGTTCGCTACCGCTTCGTAGCAGCCTGATCATGGGGCAATGCCGCGCAGCCAATCGCCAAGCATTCGCTTATGTTGGCAAACTTCCCTTCAAACGATCGAGCGCTCATCGGGCCGCAAGGTCAGTACCTGTACGCCATCTTTCGTCACCGCCACGGTGTGTTCGAACTGCGCGGACAGCGTGCCGTCACGGGTCACTACCGTCCAACCGTCACGCAGTGTGCGCACGCCAGGCTGGCCCTGATTGATCATTGGCTCGATGGTGAAGACCATGCCTTCGCGAAGCGTCAGGCCGGTCTTTGCCTTACCCCAGTGCAACACCTCCGGTGGCTCGTGCATTTCTCGACCGATCCCGTGACCGCAATACTCGCGAACCACCGAATAGCCATGGGCGCGGGCGTGCCTTTCGATGGCGTGACCGATATCGCCCAGGCGCCCACCAGGACGCACGGCCTCGATGCCTTTCCACATCGCCTCATAGGTGATCGTGGCGAGCTGCCGGGCCTGTGGGGAAACTTCGCCGATCAGGTAGGTTTTGCTGGAGTCGGCGATATAGCCGTTCTTCTCCAGGGTGATATCGAAATTCACCAGATCACCGCTTTGCAGAATCTCGCTGGTGCTGGGCACTCCGTGACACACCACCTCGTTGCGTGAAGCGTTCAGAGCATAGGCGTAACCGTATTGCCCTTTGCTCGCGGGGCGGGCCTCGAGCTCCTTTACGATGAAGTTATCCACAAGGTCATTGACCTGCAGGGTGGACATGCCAAGCAGGTCGAGGCGATCCAGGTAGCCGAATACCGATGCCAGCAGCCTGCCGGATTCCGCCATCAGGGCGATTTCTTGCGGATTTTTGGTCATACCGCTTCCACCACACGACGTGGAGCCACCACACCGGCGGCGCGCAGTTCTGCCGCGACCACCTCGTTGAAGCTCAGCGTCGGGTTCATTTCGCACAACATGCCGATGCGAATCCAGAAGCCGGCCTGAGCGTTGATCGAGCGGCACGATACGCTGCTTGCCCTGCGAATCTGATCGTGCAGCTCATCCTCGATATTGACTATGCCCATACGCCCTCCAGATATATGAATCGTATACGAATCATATATCAATAAAGATGCTGTTTCCTATGGCATGAGCAGCGAATCCTGAAATCGCGATCAATTTGGCAAGGGTATCCGTCACCCCTGCTCGTCGATTTGAACGCGCTAATAGTTGTAATAAGAACGATTCGCGAATAATGTGCGCGGTCGCCATCACGTCCATGGTGTTTATTGCGCTTGTCGGCCTCGGAGGGCGTCCATGTCGCTACCTGAAACGGATTCGATCGTTCCGCTCGATGTGCTTTACGGCACGCACCACGGCTGGCTGAATGGCTGGCTGCGGCGTTCGCTCGGCTGTTCGCAGCAGGCGGCGGATCTGGCCCAGGACACCTTCGTGCGTCTGTTGATGCGTGGCAAGCCGATCAGTGATCGGGCGCCGCGCGCCTTGCTGGTTCGTGTTGCCCGCGGCCTGGTAATCGACCATTGGAGACGTGATGCGCTGGAACGTGCTTACCTCGATGCATTGGCACTGTTGCCTGAAGCCAGCCATCCCTCGCCGGAAGTGCGCCACGAGACGATGGAGTGCCTGGAGCGAATCGCTGGGTTGCTCGACGGCCTCAAGCCAACCGTACGCGAGGCCTTTCTGCTGTATCAGCTCGGCGGCCTGACTCATCAGCAGATTGGCCAGCAGTTGGGTATTTCCAGCCGCACCGTCGAGCGGCATGTGGCGAGCGCTTTGTTGCACTGTTACCGCGGCTGTTTCGAGGCGCCGCTGTGAGCGCGGCCGCCGAGCGTCTGCCGGAGTCCATCGTCCGCACGGCCATCGAGTGGCAGATGCGTTTGCGCGCCAATACCGGTAGTGCCGAGCTGCACGGGCAGTTGCAGGACTGGTTAGGGCGCGATGTGCGTCATCAACTGGCCTGGCAACGCCTGCAGCAGATGGGCGGGCTGTTCCAGGCCAGTCAGTTGCCAGATGCCGCACAAACCATTCCTTTGCTGCGCCGCGCTGAAGCCGACTTGAACCGTCGACGCACCCTGAAGTTACTCGGCCTCGGCTTGGCGGTGGGCAGCGCGACGTTATTGGCAACGCAGGCGCCACCTGCCTGGCAGGCCGACTTTGCGACCGCCACCGGGGAGCGCCGTCGAGTCAGCCTGGGCGCCGCTGCCGAGGTGGTGCTCAACACCGGTAGTGCGCTGGATGTGCAGGGGCAAGAACTGATTCTGCGCGCAGGCGAGGCGCTGGTGGAGGGGGCCGATTGGCGAGCGCGCTGTCGTTTCGCCGCGTGTCAGGGCCATAACGCCAGCGTGCTGCTGCGTGAGCGTGACGATTACAGTGAGATTCGAGTCCAGCGTGGCGAAGCGCTGGTTTCCACCGCTACCGGTCAGTTGCGGTTACAGGCTGGCGAGGGAGTTGGCGTGTCAGCGACCGGCATGACCGTACTCGGCAAAGGTCCGCTCGATCCCTTCGCCTGGGCGCGCGGTCTGCTGGTGGTCAGCGATATTCGCCTGGATGACTTCCTGGCTGAAGCCGGGCGCTACCGGAAGGGCTGGCTGGGCTGCGATTCGGCAGTGGCCGATCTGCATCTTTCCGGGGTTTTCCGCCTGGACGAGCCCGACGCGATGCTGAGCAACATCACCCATCTATTGCCGGTGAAGATCGTCGAGCGAACGCGCTGGTGGGTACGAATCATGCCGGTGGCGTAAGTCCGAACGAAATCAGTGGACGTTTGAAGGCGCAAACGGCCATTCGTAGGGTGGACGACGCTTCATCCGTCCACCGCTCTGCGATCGCAATGGTGGATGAAAAGGGCGTCATCCACCCTACGGGGTGAGCGGCTGCTTCCGCCTTCTAGGCGCCGATGGTGCGATCTCCTTTTGAAAATAATCTGTCGGATTTTTTCGGCTCATCCGGTTAGGGGTGATCACTCCCTCAATGGATACCGTCATGCGTTCTGCCAGACCCTTGCCGTTTCAGCTTCAGCCTCGTACGTTGCCGGGCGCCATCTGCCTGGCGCTGGCCCTGATTGGTGGTACGGCAAGCCTGTCGGCTCAGGCGGCCTCATCGGTTTCCGCTGCTGCCGCCCCGAGCGTTCCGGCCGGATCGCTGGAACAGGCGCTGAGCACCTTCGCCGAGCGGGCCGGCATCACCTTGTCCTACTCTCCAGACGTGGTGCGTGGTTTGAACAGCCCTGGCCTGGCCGGCGGCGGTTCGCTGGAGGAAGGGTTGGCGAAATTGCTTGCCGACAGTGGTCTGGTCGCCCGCAAGACGTCATCAGGCTATGTGGTGCTGCCGGGCAAGACCGACTCCAGCGTTCAGCTCGACGCCACCAGCATCGAAGCCACGGCGGTGCAGAGTGCCTTTGCGCCGGTGCCGGGCTACTTCGCCAGCAACGCCAGCAGCGCCACGAAAAGCGACAAGCCAATCCTGGAAACCGCGCAGAGCATCAGCGTGGTGACTGCCGAGCAGATGGCCGATCGTAAGGTGAACAGGGTCGAGGATGCCGTCGCCTACACCGCCGGTGTACGGGTCGGCGGCTCGGGCCTGGATCCGCGCTTCGACACCATCAGTATGCGGGGTTTCGAGACCACCCAATCTGCCGACTTCCTCGACGGTTTGCGCCAGACGGGCAGCGGTTGGTTGGCCTTGCCTGCGTTGGAGGCCTACAGCCTGGAGCGTGTCGAGGTGCTCAAGGGCCCGGCTTCAGTGCTGTACGGACAGATCAGTCCTGGCGGTATGGTCAACCGGGTTAGCAAGCGACCGAGCATGTTGGCGAAGAATGAAGTGGAGATCCAGGCCGGCAACTACAACCATCGTCAGGGCCAGTTCGATGTGGGTGGCAAGCTGGATGAGTCCGGTGACGTGTTGTGGCGCACCGTCGGCATTTATCGGGATGCCGAATACTCCATCGAGCAGATGGATAACGACACGCGCCTGCTGGCTCCGTCGCTGAGCTGGCAGATCGACCCGGACACCAGCCTGACTCTGCTGGCGCAGTATCAGGAGCGCCAGACAGCCGCGTCGCCGATGTTCTACAAGGACGGCGATCACCTGACCAATATTTGGCAGGGCGACGAATATTTCGACAAGCTCGAACAACGCAAGTGGACGGTCGGCTACGAGTTCGAGCATGCCTTCAACGACACTTTCAGCCTGCAGCAGAACCTGCGTTACGGGCAGCTGGATACTACCAACCAGTATCTGGACATACTTGGTGTCACCGATGGCCACATCCTCAATCGTGGTACGGCAGGCAGCTATGAGGACATGACCACGTTATCCACAGACACCCGCCTGATCAGCCGTTTTGCCACCGGCAATCTGCAGCACACCCTGATCAGTGGCGTGGATTACGCCTGGCTCGATACGTCCTTGTTGTATGCCACGGGCGCAGCTCCATCGCTGGATCTCAGCGCACCTGACTATCACCAGCACATTAGCCGCCCCGACAATGTTCAAGTCGACCGCGCAGGCATGTACCTGCAAGATCAAATCGAAATCGACCGTTGGCGCCTATCCGCAGGCTTGCGCCGCGACTGGGTGCATGCGCGTACCAATGGTTACGTGTGGGGCGAGGACGTCAACACCAAAATCAGCAATTCCGCCACCACCGGTTCGGTCGGCGCGCTCTATCTGTTCGACAACGGCCTGGCACCCTATGCCAGCTATGCGACTTCGTTCCTGCCGCAGAGTGGCGCCGAATTCGGTGGCAAGTTGTTTGAACCGAGCGAAGGCGAGCAATACGAAGTCGGCCTCAAGTATCAGCCGCCAGGCAGCAGCACGATGCTCACGGCTTCGCTCTACCACCTGACCCAGAGCAACGTGACAACTCGTGACCCGAACAATGCCAACTTCCAGGTGCAGACAGGTGAGCAGGTTTCTCGTGGCCTGGAACTGGAAGCCGTGTCCGATCTGACCGACAGTTTGCGCATGAACGCCAGCTACAGCTTCAATGACGCCGAAGTGACCAAGGACAGCGACTTCAAAGGCAAGGCGCCGAAAGACACGCCGCGTCACCTGGCCTCGCTCTGGCTGAATTACAGCCTGTCGTTCGGCCTCGGGGTATCCGCCGGCGCGCGTTATACTGGCAGCACCTATCGCGATGGCGCCAACACGCAAAAGAACGACGACTACACCCTGTTCGATGCGGGCGTGCATTACGACTTCGGTGGCGGCATGGACGGCGTGCGCGTGGCACTAAACGCCCGCAACCTGACCGACAAACGCTACATCACCTGCCAAGACACGTTCTGCTATCGCGGCGAAGCGCGCAGCGTGGTCACCAGCCTTAGCTACCGCTGGTGATCGCGGTGAACTGCTGGAGCGCGTTACTGATGAGTGTGTTGCTAGGGAGCCTATCGCTCGCCCAGGCCACTCCGGTAACACTGGACGGCACCGAGCAGTGGACGATGAACAGCGCCGAAGGGCGCGAGTACCGCATCATGGTCAGCCTGCCGGAGGGCGATGTGCCCTATACCGGCGGCTATCCGGTGATCTACCTGCTCGACGGCAACGCCTACTTTCCGGCCTTCCACGCCGCCAAGCGCGCGCAGAAGCGCCTGCGGGGGGCGATCATCGTGGCCATCGGTTACCCGAGCGACACGCCGCTGGACTTCGAGCGGCGTGCGTTCGACCTGTCGCCGCCGCAGCCCAAGGAGCGCAACACGCCGCCGCAGGGTGGTCAGGATCCGTTCCTGGATTTCATCGAGAAGCGCCTGATGCCCAGGGTCGCCGAACGTTTCAAGGTCGATCAGGATCAGCGCAGTCTGGTCGGGCACTCATTCGGCGGCATGTTCGGTATCTACGCGTTATTCACCCGGCCGGCGCTGTTCCAGCATGTGGTCGCGATCAGCCCGAGCCTGTGGTGGCGTGACCGCTACCTGCTGGAGCACGAGCGTGCGTTCACCAAACAGGCTCATGCCGGGCAACTCGATCTGACCCATCGTAGCCTGACGATGTGGGTCGGCGATCGTGAGATGCCTCAGGAAATCCAGGATGTACGTTCCCTGCAAATTCGCCTGGAAAACCTGTCGCAGTACGGCCTGCGCAGTGACTTTCAGATCGAAGCGGGCGAGGATCACATGTCGGTGCCGTTTCGAGTGGTTAACCGAGTGCTGGACGAACTGCTCAGCACGCGCCGCTTTTGATCCTGTGCACCTCCCCTCGTATGGTCAAAAAGTATCCAGAGTCTCCAAGCATACGTAACATATGGCCTCTGTTGTTTTATCCACAGATACTTAAGGATCTTATCCAGAGCGCCTGTGTATAAAATATTACTACTGGTCAGATTCTGCACAATCATCTGTAGTGCTCGTCTTCTGAGGGCTATGGCAGAGAGCTCCCAGGTTATCCACAGGTTAAGCCACGGTAATTGTGTATATCGCTCAGCCTGTCGATAATGACGCTGTATTCTGACTCGCTTTTGCGATCAGTCGTCATCCAACCGTCATGTTCATGCCCTAGCGTTCCTGCGCATCAGAAGAAAGCAGGAATACCGTGATGCATGACGAGCAACCGACTGACCTCGAACGCCTGACCCTTTCCCGTCGCCGTTTCATCGGGGCTGGTGCCCTGACCGGTGCGGCGCTGTTTCTCGGGGGCGGATTGCTGGGCCGTAGCGCCCTGGCCGATGCGATCGGTACTGCGGTTGGCAGTCCGTTGATGGGATTCGACAATATCGCTGCGTCCAGCGCCGACACCATTACCCTGCCGCCCGGCTATTCCTTCCGCACATTGATCAGCTGGGGCCAGCCACTGCACGACGGTGGCCCGGCGTTCAAAGGTGATGGCAGCAACAGTACCGCCGAGCAGCTGCTGCAGTTTGGTGACAACACCGATGGCATGAGCTTCTTTCCCTGGCCCGGTGACGCGGATCGCGCGCTGATGGCCATCAACAACGAATACGTGAACTACCGTTATCTACTGCCTCACGGTGAATTGCCGAAGTCCGCCGAGGATGTGCGCAAGGCGCAGAATGCCGAGGGTGTGACGGTGATCGAAGTACGTCGTGGCAAGGATGGCTGGGCGTTCGTTCAGGGCTCGCCGTATAACCGCCGTGTGCATGCCAACCTGCCGATCGAAGTGAGTGGCCCGGCCCGTGGCCACGACCTGCTCAAAACCCAGAGTGATCCGCTCGGTACCGAAGTGCTCGGCACTTTCCAGAACTGCTCGAGTGGACAGACGCCGTGGGGAACCTACCTGACCTGCGAAGAGAACTTTAGCGATTGCTTCGGCAGCACGGATGCGCAACTGGCCTTCACCCCGGATCAGAAGCGTTTCAGTGTGGTTCACGACAGCGTCGACAACGAGTGGCACCGTTTCGACCCTCGCTTCGATCTGGCCAGGAATCCCAACGAATTGCATCGGCATGGCTGGATTGTCGAAATCGACCCTTTCGATCCACAGTCCAAACCGATCAAGCGTACCGCCCTGGGCCGCTTCAAGCACGAGAACGCGGCGCTGAACACCACGCGCGATGGTCGCGTGGTGGTGTATATGGGCGACGATGAGCGCGGTGAGTTCATCTACAAATTCATCACCCGTGACCGCCTGAACCGCGCGGATGCCAAGGCCAATCGGCATATCCTCGACCACGGCACCTTGTACGTGGCGCGTTTCGACGGAGGTGACGGTGATGCCGATCATCCGAAAGGCCGTGGTCGCTGGATCGAGCTGAGCGCGGGTAAGAACGGTCTGACCGCCGAGCATGGTTTCGCCAACCAGGCCGACGTGGTGATCCGCGCCCGCCAGGCCGGAACTCAAGTGGGGGCGACGCGTATGGATCGCCCCGAATGGATCACCGTCAGCCCGCAGGATGGGCAGGTCTATTGCACCCTCACCAATAACAGCAAGCGTGGCGAGGAGGGGCAGCCGGTCGGCGGCCCGAACCCGCGGGCCAACAACCTGTACGGGCAGATCCTGCGTTGGCGTGAGGAGGGCGATGATGCCGCGGCGCAGGATTTCGAATGGGATCTGTTCGTGGTCGCCGGTAACCCGGTGGTTCATCCCGGAACCGCACAGGCCGGCAGCCATGCGATCGATGCCGACAACATGTTCAACAGCCCGGACGGTGTCGGTTTTGATGGCGGCGGCCGTCTGTGGATCCAGACCGATGGCAAGTACAGCAACAGCGGCGATTATGCCGGCATGGGCAACAACCAGATGCTCTGCGCCGATCCGCGCAGCGGCGAAATCCGCCGCTTCATGGTTGGCCCGGTCGGCTGCGAAGTCACCGGCCTGGCCTTCTCGCCGGACTACACCACGATGTTCGTCGGTATTCAGCACCCGGGCGAAGAGGGTGGCTCGTCTTTCCCGGATCATCGGCCGGGTGTGCATCCACGCTCTTCGGTGATGGTGATCAGCCGTGACGATGGGGGTGTCATTGGCGCCTGATGGTCTGCGTTTACGCCTCATGGACAGAACATTCGTGAGGCTAATCGTATTGGCCTCTCCGCCGAGACCCGTAGGGCGTAAAAGGCGTAATCCGCCGAACGTTGGGACAATGCTGCTGTTGTGGGTCGACCCCGTGTCAGCCTGTTTCGCGGTAAGGGCGGAAACGCTCTCGGTGCTTCCGTCCTGTGTGCTCACTCACAGCGTCACGGTCGTCTCGCCCCGAATCACCACGTTGCCGTCACGCTCGGGCAGGCTGGGGATGTCGATATTGAACAGACGCAGGGTCGGCACTATGGCCCGCTGTTCGGTAGCGCCTTCACGGTTGTAGAAGCGTTGCAGGCAGACATGCAACACATGGTAGGACGCGTTCGGATCACGGGCGTCGAGGGCGATATGGCCGTAGGACGGGCTGCCGGGTAGTTTGCTCCAGGCATAGCCCGCTTCATTCTGCTCCGGCGCGGGACAGTCGCCTCCACGCCAGCTCTCCGGCAACCAACTCTGCTCGACGGTACGAGTGATTTCGCGGCTAAGCACCTGTACATAACTGCTGCTGGCCGGATCCACCTGCAGGGTCGCCCGTGCTGCATCGGCGCTGACCTGCTTGAAGGTCAGCATCAGCAACATGGGAATGCTGTAGGCGATGATCCCGTAGACCACCACGAAGAACACCCCGAACAGCATGGCGAACTCGATGGCCACCGCGCCTTGTTGCCTGTTTGCCAGAGAACGTCGCATGGCGGGCCTCACTGCACCAGCCGAGGGATACCACAGCTGATGCTGTGTACTTTGATTTCGCTTTTGCCGAGGTCAAGGCCCAGACTAGTAAGTAGATTACTGACGGTGATGCCCACGGAATCAAGTATCGGCTCAAGCAGTGATAGGATCGGGTCAAGAATCTTCAGCAGCAGCGGCTGGCTTTCGCCGCCGAGGCCAAGTACTCCGAGAGTTACCGCATTTAGGATGTCTCCTACCAGCTTGAATACGCCGCCCACCACACTACTGAGCACTCCGCCTTGAGCCTTGGTTTGCAACGCTGTGATCAGAGCGTTTCGGCAAGCGCCAGATACGCACTCGGTGTGCCATTTCTTCGCCATGGTGGTATCGAGCAAGCCGTTGGGGCGCACCCAATCCAGACCATCACTGATCAGGCTGTCTCTCACTTTGGTCTTGTTGTCGTTGGCTGAAAGGTATTTGTCTGCTATCTGGGTAGCCTGCTCTTGGTTGAATCCGGGAGAGCCGTCTGCGGCCTTAGGTAGGCCTACTTTGATCATATTGAGCACTTTTCGCAGAAGCTCATCAATAACTGTGCTTCCCAGTCTAAGGTCGTTGGAGGCTGTCTCATCAGAACTCCCAGCAGCCAGGATAACTTGATCATTACGGTGGCCACTACTAAGCAGCGGCACAGCTGCTTTTCCCTTGATCAAGTCGATATTCAGCAGCTTCAGCACTGTGGTGTCTTCTAGGTTCGATTCAGTGCAACTGGTACGGGTAGACCAAAGTGTATTCCCAGGCATTTCACCGATGCAGATATTACCTACTGTGGATACAACATCGATAGTCGCTTCGGGCTCGGGAATACTGCAGTCGATATCGGTAAGTGTGCCTTTGGCACTGACCAGATCGAGGATGATTGGTAGTTTCAGTGAGGTACCAAGGAAATTCAGTAGATTACCCAGTATGGGAAGATTGTTGGTATTGGCATCGACCTGAATGCGTATCTGGGCATTATAGGCCGTTGTGCCGACGGGGCCGATACCAATCGCTGGTGGCTCGACTATGCCCATCTTCACGGCCAGGGTACTGTTGAGAAGGCTCAACTGATCGACCAGCAACCCACGCCCCTGTACCGCAGTCATCAAACTTGTGGATAACACATCGCCAAGATTGAGTTTGGCATCCAGTGCCGAGCCCAGCGCTTGTCCCGGGCCTGTAACGATCTGAAGTATTCCGGGCTGATCTTCAGTGCCCAGCAGGTTTACCTTGGCATTTTTCAGTTCGGTGCCGACTAGGCTTGCGCCTAGAGCGGCAACTTCAGCAGCCAGCGTTTCGTTGTGGGTGATCAACTTGGCTGAGGCATTAATCAAGTCGGGTAGGCTAATCAGATTGATCTTGGTTTCCTCCAAGTCCACTAGCCCTTCCGGTGTCAGCGCCTTGAGCTGGTTGATGGTCAGATCCACGCCCAGTGCCTGTAGCAACCCTGATGGCGTGACCTGAGCGTTGGCCAGACCCGCCGAGTCAAGGACGGTCAGCATGTTGACATCCACCCCTACGACCTCCAGCAGCTTTGGTACGAGGCCGTTCGCGTTAAGTGCGAGCAACTGCGCCCCCACGCTGAACACCGCCATCGGATCACTGTCCTTCTCGGCAACCGCTATAGCCTGCAGCCGTACCGTGGCATTGCCAGGGAAACCGAACAGGCTACCGGTACGGATGATGATGCTGGCCGGCACCTCATTGTTGGCGACCACTTCTACGGCGCGGCCGGTTGCGGCATCAGGTGATGTGACGAGCAGGCTGTCGACGCTATTGATACTGACGCAGGAGGTACTGAGAGACTGCAGGTCATTCATGGCAAAACCATAGGAGTTTGCGTTTTCCCGGGCATAGCGTTGGGCGTTGGCTGGCTCCTGGGAGCAGTTGCCCGATTCGAGCCGGGAAATGGATTCCAGTGCGGCGGTGTCGGCGATTCGCTGCAGGTTGCGTTGTTCCAGATACAGGCGGCCGGCGTCTACCACCAGGGCGAGGAACAGGATGGCCATGACCAGGGTTGCGGCGCTGAGGATGCTGAAGGCGCCACGCTGGTTTCGCCGATGAAGTGGCATGCTCATGTTCACGATCCTGATTCGTTGTAGAGGCGGATCTTCGCCTCGCCGCGTATTTCGCTGGGCAGTTGAGGTACTTTCCAGCCGAGTATCGAAAAGGGCGGCATGATGGCTTCTGGATTGGCGTGGCGAACGCAAACGCTCCACACCGCCCCGGTTTTCAGGTAACCGTCGTAGCCGCTGCAGGTCTGCGCCCAGGCTTCCGGTAACCAGGAGTTGTGCAGGGTTTGCTGGACACGCTGCTGGTGGCGAGCCAGTTGTTCGGCCGTGGGGGCACGAGTATTGGGTGTCCGAATGGCGTCACGCAGGGCTTCGGTAGCGAGCTCCTGATAGGTGGCGCTGAGCAGAAACGGGACGCTGTAGCCCACCAGCCCGTAGAAAATCAGAAAGAAAACAATGAAGGCGATCGAAAACTCGACAGCCACGGCACCGCGCTGCTTGTGTGCCGAGCGCATTTGTAGCCGTTGAGGCACTTCCCTGATCCCCATGATTGCCAAATCCATGTTGTGGCGCCGTTGTTGGATCCTGCGCGAGTACGCCACTCGCTCTGTCGCTAGCCGTCTGCTGGATAACGATGCAGCTCTCCACATGTTGGCTGGAGTAGAGAAAGGATCATTTCATGAAGCCGGGTATCGAGATTCCAGGCCATAAATGAAAAGTCGGTGCGCCAACGCTTATCTAATAGCATGGAGCCAGTAGAGGCTCCATAATACTTTGTAATTAACACATCTGTTATGAAGTGCTTTCTAGGGCGCTTTATTTATTGATGAGAATTGAAAATACTACGTTCATGCTACGTGTGAGCGTTTCTGAAAATAGTTGTTTACTATGTCTTGGTGATTGTACAACAAATTCCGGAGCCAGTTGATGACCGCGTCGCGACATGTTGTTTTCGCATTCAGGAGGTCATATGGAGCATGGGTTTTTATTTACGTAGATAGTATTAATCCATCCGGTATATAAAACCCTATACCTCTGGTAGTAGTAATAATTCGAGAATTGCCGCCCTTAAGTTGTGCACCTTTAATGACCGTCACAGTCGTGGTTCCACTTCGTGAACCTTGTTTCAACTGGGCCTCATCGGCTAGGACGGTCATCATGAAAACGCATTCGGTTTTGCACACCTGCACAGCACTGGCGCTGATACTCTCCCTGACCGCTGTTGCGGGTTGCAGCGGTACTACCAAGAAGTATTACGTTACCGAGAACAGCAGCAGTGCTCCGGGTGAACCAGGCACTCCAGGCGAACCAGGCACTCCGGGTGAACCAGGTACTCCAGGCGAACCAGGTACTCCGGGTGAACCAGGTACTCCGGGTGAACCAGGTACTCCAGGCGAACCAGGCACTCCAGGTGAACCGGGAACCCCAGGTGGGCCAGGCACTCCGGGTGAACCGGGCACCCCAGGCGGGCCAGGTACTCCAGGCGAACCGGGCACTCCAGGCGGCCCTGGTGCGAATAATGGTGTCATAGACAATGTGCAGAACGTGGTCGACAACACTGTTGATAACTCGGTGCTCGCTCCTGTCGGCGACCTTGTGGATAACCTGGTCAACCCGGAGACCGGCCTACTGTCCCCGGTAACCTCCATCGTCGACAACCTCACCGGTGATGGTGGTGCGCTGGCCCCGGTGGGTGGCCTGGTTGGGTCGCTTGTGGGTTCCGATGGTGCGTTGAGCCCGGTTATCGGTATCGTCAACAACACCCTGGTCGGCGGTGAAGTGGGAACGGGCAGCGTATCCGATGTGTTGGCAACCGCGGGCCAGGTGACGGGCAGCGAAGGTGGCCTGGCCCCGGTCAGTGATCTGGCCAATACCCTGATCAACCCGAGCACCGGCCTGCTGTCGCCCGTGACTGGTCTGGTCGATGGGCTGACTGGAACGGGTGGCACGCTGCAGCCGGTGGGTGACCTTACCGGTACCCTGCTCGGTGAAAGTGGTGCCCTGAGCCCTGTGATCGGCACCCTCAATTCGACGGTGGATGGTCTGGGCCTGTCGCCGGTGACCGATGCTGTCGGCGGCCTGGTGGGCGGTGTCAACGGCGCCGTCGACGGCCTGACCAATACCCTGGCTTCCGGCACCAATGGCACCGGCACGGTAACCGACGCTCAGGGACTGGTGGGGGGCCTGGTCAGCGGCACCGCTCTGGCGCCGATCAGCGACTTGACCAATGGCCTGGTCGATCCTGCGACTGGTGCGCTGACCCCGATTACCTCGTTGGTCGAAGGTGTGACGGGTGAGGGCGGTGCGCTGTCTCCGGTAGGTGGTCTGGTCAATGGTCTGGTGGGCGAGAATGGTGCGCTGACGCCTGTCGTGGGTACGGTCAACGGCCTGCTCGGTGGGCTGAGCGATATAGGCGGTGCTGGTTCGGAAAATGGTGGTCTGCTCGGTGGCCTCACGGGTGGTCTGACTGGTGGCCTGACCGGTGGATCTGCTGACGGCACTGGCGCCATCACCGATGTGCAGGGCACGGTTGGCACTCTGGTTGACGGCACTGCGCTGGCACCTGTTGGTGGTCTGGTCGGCGGCCTGGTCGATCCGGTGAATGGTGCACTGGCCCCGATCACTGGCCAGGTTGAAGGCCTGACTTCGCCATCTGGCGCGCTGGCTCCAGTAGGTGGACTGGTCAACGGTCTGGCTGGCGAGAATGGTGCGCTGACGCCTGTAGTCGGTACGGTGAATGGTCTGCTCGGCGGTTTGACCGGTGGCCTGACTAGCGGTGAAGGTGGCTTGCTGGGCGGTGGCCTGACCGGTGGTTCCGCCAGCGGTGGCCTGCTCGGTGGTCTGACTGGTGGTTCTGCTGGCGGCACTGGTGCCATCACCGATGTACAGGGCACGGTCGGCAGCCTGGTTGACGGCACGGCGTTGGCACCTGTTGGCGGTCTGGTCGGCGGTCTGGTCGATCCGGTGAATGGTGCATTGGCCCCGATCACTGGCCAGGTCGAAAACCTGACCTCGCCGTCTGGTGCGCTGGCTCCGGTTGGCGGGCTGGTCAACGGCCTGGCTGGCGAAAACGGTGTCCTGGCGCCTGTAGTCGGCACGGTGAATGGTCTGGTCGGCGGTTTGACCGGAGGCCTGGTTGGCGGTGAAGGTGGCCTGCTGGGTGGTGGTCTGGGCGGCCTGCTCGGCGGCTCCCGCTCCTCGAACCAGTGAGTCAACAGATTCCAGTGTTCTGGAAAAGCTGACTACACTTCAGTTCGTGCATATGAGGCGTCGCCCGGTTGGGCGACGCCTTCTTGTTATAAAGGACTTTTCGGTGCGCTCTGCACCGCGTTTTGAGGATCTCAGGGAGGGTACTCATGCGCTTTCGTGACCTGCTGTTGCCAGGGCTGATTTGTCTGCCCTGGTCTTGTGCCATGGCTGATAGCCCGCAGTTTCTCAACACCAACGATATCGAAAACAACCTGCCAACCCCCAACCTGCCGCCGGAAAGCTACAGGCCCAAGGTGCCGGAGACCCAGCTCTCCGCTCCCACCCAGCAGCAACTGCCGATCGATACCCGCGTACAGGTCAACCATGTGCTGATCGAGGGCGGCACCGTGTATCCCTTCGAGGAAGTTGCGGCGCTGTTCAACCCCATGGTCGGTCGCGAGGTCAGCCTCCGTGAGTTGCTGGTTGCCGCAGAAAGCATCACCAAGCGCTACAAGGCTGATGGTTATGCGCTGTCCTACGCCTTTGTGCCGGCCCAGGATCTGAGCCAGGGTAATGTGCGGGTGATCCTGGTCGAGGGGCATATCAGCGGCCATGAACTGCGCGGCGAGATCGGCAGTGCCAGGGGCTACGTCGACAAGCTCGCCGCCAAACTGCTGCAGGAGCGCCCGCTGACCACTCGCTCCTTCCAACGCTACACCACGCTGATGGCACAGATTCCCGGCGTGACGGTGCGTGCCAGCGTACCGCCACCGACCACCACCGATGGTGCGGTGACCCTGGTTACCGACGTCAGCCGTAAACCGGTGAGCGTCTCGATGGCGATGGACTACGACAGCCGGGATGATCTACAGGCCGTGGTCTCGGTCGCCAGTAATTCACACACGTCGGTAGGTGAACAGGTGGTGGTCAGTGCCCTGGTGCCGCCAGGCGAAGATCGCGAGCGCTATGTGCGGGTCGATTACAGCCAGTTCGTCAGTGATGAGGGCACGCGTCTGCAAGCCTCTGCATCGCGCTATCGCAGCGACCCCAAGGATCAGCTCGTGATCGGCGGTGCCACCACGGAGTCGCATCGGGACAACCAGCGTCTGTCGCTGGGGGTGAGTCATCCCTTCGTCGCCTCGCCGACAGAGATGGTGACCGGCGTGGCGCGAATCTACTCGGTGGATGACGAGCGGGAGTTCACTCGTCTGTCGCCCCTGCCCGAACGCAAGCGGGCGCTGGTGATCGACAGCAAGGTACGGGCCGTGGCCCTGGAAGGTGAGTGGAAGATGGCGCAGGCCAATCGCCTGCGTATTCTCAGCGGAGGCCTGTATCAGGGTATCGACGATCTGGGCGCGAAGAGCGAGGTGCGGGTGCTGGATCAGAAAGCCGACATTCAGCTGCACGATCTGGATTTCACTCGTTTGCGCTTGTCCGGCGTACAGAGCGATACCTTCGCGGGTACCTGGCAAAGCGTGATATCAGGCGCGCTGTACTGGAGCGACGATTCGCTGCCGGAAAGCGAACAGGTGATCTTCGGTGATCGCAATTTCGGTCGTGGATATCCCAGTGATCAGGCTTATGGTGATAAGGGTTGGGGGTTGGCCTACGAGCTCAATCGCAGCTTCGCCCGTGATGGGCAATGGCTGCGCATGATCCAGCCTTATGCTGCGGTGGATGCCGCGCGCGCCAGGTTCAACGGAGCCGGTGCATCATCCAACCTGGCATCGGCGGCATTGGGTGTGCGCTTTGGTGATCGGCGTTTCTACAGCTTGTCGCTGGAACTGGCGCGGCCACTGGGTGATCGTGCCCTGGACAGTCGGGATCGTGACCCGCGATTCGGCATGAGCTTCAGTTACCAGCTATAGGGCCATAGGGCCGTCGACGTGCGGGTGTCTGCTTGCGCCTTGCCACGTTTTAAGGTGCAAGCGGACGTAGGGTGGATCGGGGCTCTTTTCATCCACCAGCCCGTAGGATGGGTGAAACCCATCAATTTCCGATGGGTTTCACCCATCCTACGACCAAAAGAGCGTCATCCACCCTTGGGAATTCGAGGCCTATCACTCGACCCATTCCCGGCCGTGGCGCTCCAGCAGGCTCTGCAGCTGTTCCGGGCCGTTGCTGCCGGCTGGGTAGGGTCGTGGCCGCTGATAATGCTGGTTCCAGCCCTTGATGATCGGATCCGTCCACTGCCACGCTGCCTCGACCTCATCACGGCGCATGAACAGTGTCGAATCACCCTCGATGACATCCAGTAGCAGCCGCTCATAGGCATCCCAGCGCCGCTGTTTGTGGAAGGCGTCAGCCAGATTCAGATCCAGCTCTACCGGTTGCAGGCGCATGCCCTTGCCCGGATTCTTGGCCATTAGCTGCAGGCTGATGCGCTCCTCAGGCTGCAGGCGAATCAGTAGGTGGTTGGCCTCACCGCCACCGAACAGGTGGTGAGGTACCGGTTTGAACTGAATGAGAATTTCCGAGGTTTTGCGTGCCAGGCGCTTGCCGGTACGCAGGTAGAAGGGCACGCCGGCCCAGCGCCAGTTATCGATTTCGGCCTGTACGGCGACGAAGGTTTCGGTATCGCTATCGTTGTCGACGTTCTTCTCGAAATAGTAGGCGGACACTTCCTGGCCGCCGATCTTTCCGGCGGTGTACTGACCGCGCACGGTCTTGTCACGTACATCCTGGCCGCAGATGGGTTTGAGCGCTTCGAGAATCTTCACCTTTTCATTGCGCACCGACTCGGCGTCGAAGCGCACTGGTGCTTCCATCGCCACCAGGCAGAGCAACTGCAGCAGGTGATTCTGGATCATGTCGCGCATGGCACCGGCCTGATCGTAGTAGGCGCCGCGGTTTTCCACGCCGAGGGTTTCGCACACGCTGATCTGCACGTGATCGATATGTCCGGCCCGCCACACCGGCTCGAACAGGGCATTGGCGAAGCGCAGCGCCATCAGGTTCTGCACGGTTTCCTTGCCCAGGTAATGGTCGATACGGAACACCCGGGATTCATCGAATACCGCGCCAATTCGGGCATTGATCGCCTGAGCCGATTCCAGGGAGTGACCGATGGGTTTTTCCAGCACGATGCGCGCATTGGCGCTGGCCAGGCTGGCGACCTGCAGGTGCGAGGCAATGTCTTCGAACAGGCTCGGTGCGGTGGCCAGGTAATACACGCGTACCCGATCCGGATCGTTGCCCAGACGCTTGGCCAAACGACCGAAATCGGCGCTTTGCGAAGCATCCATGGAGAAATAGTCGAGGCGCTCGGCGAAGCTGCGCCAGGTTTCCTCATCGAAATCGGCCCGGGCCACCTGGGCCCGGCAGCGGCGTTCGGCAAGGCCCTGGTAGGCCTCGCGGCTATGGTTGCTGCGGGCCAGGGCAAGAATGCGGGTATCGCGGTGCAGGCGTGCTTCACGGTGCAGGTAGTAGAGCGCCGGCAGCAGCTTGTGCAAGGCCAGATCGCCCGTACCACCAAAGATCAGCATGTCACAGGAATTACTCAACTTGGATACTCCGACTCGGTTTGTCCGTGCGAGGGCGACATTCTTGTAGTATAACTACAAAAACACTACAACCCGGCGTAACCGATCATAGCCGAGTAACGGCTTCAAGTAGGTTACCCGGTGCATTCGTTACTTTTCCCTGTCGAGTCCATGCCTGTGAACCTGTTGCAGCACATTGCCCAGTCACGCCACCTTCTGCGCAAATCGGAACTGAAAGTGGCCGATCATGTGCTACTCGATCCTGCTGCGGTGATGCACAGCTCCATGGCCGAGCTGGCACATTCGGTGGGTATCAGCGAGCCGACCATCGTACGTTTCTGCCGAGCCATCGGTTGCAGCGGTTTTCAGGATCTCAAGCTCAGGCTGGCACAGAGCCTGGCGGCGGGGGCGAGCTTCGGCCAGTTCGCCATCCATGAGGACGATTCGGTCGCCGACTTCAGCATGAAGATCTTCGACACGACATTGCATACCCTGATCGAGGTGCGCGAGAAGCTCGATCCCGATGCCCTGCAGCGCGCTATCGCGCTTTGCGCCCAGGCGCAGCGCATCGAATTCTACGGTTTCGGTGCTTCCGGTGCGGTGGCTGCCGACGCCCAGCACAAGTTCTTCCGCCTGTTGCTCAACGCCGCTGCCTATTCCGATCCACACATGCAGGCGATGTCCGCGGTGACCCTCAAGTCGACGGACGTGGCGGTGTGCATTTCCCAGTCCGGCCGTTCCAAGGATCTGCTGATCACCGCCAATCTGGTGCGTGAGACCGGCGCCTCGCTGATTACCCTGTGTCCAGGACAGACATCATTGGCAGAGCTGTCCACGGTCAACATCGCCATCGACGTACAGGAAGACACCGAGATCTACACCCCGCTGGCCTCGCGCATCGCTCACCTGGTGGTGATCGACGTGCTGGCCATGGGCGTGGCCATGGCGCGCGGGCCAAGCCTGGTCAACCACCTCAAGAGCGTGAAGCGCAGCTTGCGCAGCCTGCGGCTTTCGCCGAAGTCGGTCAGGGTGAGCGACGAGGCACTCTGAGAAGCCATTGAGCTGCAAGCCGCAAGCTTCAAGCTGCAAGACAGAAGCAAGAGCAATAGAGCGCTCCGAGCCTGAGGAATCCCCACAAATCTACTCCAGTCGTAGGGTGGACGACGCTTGCCTACGCGGCCCGATCCGTCCACCGCTCTGCAATCGCAATGGTGGATGAAAAGAGCGTCAGCTACGCGCCCCGATCCACCCTACGTCTGCTCTCGCCTCTGTTTCGCGAAATCGTGAGCATGCTCCGAAGCATTCACGCCAGCTTCATCCTGGCGCCCTCAAACTGTCATGCCGTTATCCGAATCTGGTTTCCCGTTATTCAACCTGGAGACCTCACATGGCTCGCCACGTGGATGCATCGGAAAACAGTGTGGTCAAAGCCCGGCGCAAGTTGCTCGATGAGCAGCGCATGCGGTACCGGCGGGCTATCGAGCTGTACGGTGAGAATCGTCGGCTGCAGAGTGAAATTGCCAGTTACTACGACCCCTTCGCCAGCGAGGTGGGCAGAGAGTCGTTGCGGCCGATGATGCACTGACCGGGCATATCCTGGTGGCGGGCTCGTATAATGATGGCCTTGTCCAGCTTGCCACCGCCAGGGATGTGCCATGCGTCGTCTGCTCGTTCTGCTGCTTCTGCTTTGTCCGCTGCTCGCTGTCGCCCAGTCGGTGCCGCCCAAGGTCGGCCTGGTGTTATCCGGTGGCGCGGCGCGTGGCCTGGCTCATATCGGCGTACTCAAGGCTCTGGAAGAGCAGGGCGTGCAGGTCGATGCCATCGCCGGCACCAGCATGGGCGCCGTGATCGGCAGCCTTTATGCCTCCGGCTACAGCATCGCCGAGCTCGAAGAAGTGGCCCTGACCATGGACTGGCAGCAGGTGCTTTCAGATGCTCCGCCGCGCCCCGATGTGCCGTTCCGGCGCAAGCAGGACGACCGCGACTTTCTCATCAAGCAGCGCCTGAGCTTTCGTGACGATGGCAGCCTGGGTTTGCCCCTGGGCGTAATCCAGGGCCAGAACCTGGCACTGCTGCTGGAGCGGTTGCTGGTGCGCAGCAGCGATATCCGTGATTTCGACCGCCTGCCGATTCCCTTTCGCGCCGTGGCTACCGATATCGCCAACGACGAAAAGGTGATCTTCAGCAGCGGCCACCTGCCCCAGGTGATCCGCGCCAGCATGTCGATCCCGGCGGTGTTCGCGCCGGTCGAGCTGGACGGCCGCTTGCTGGTCGATGGCGGCATGGTCGACAACATCCCGGTGGACGTGGCACGCAGCATGGGCGTCGACCGGGTGATCGTGGTCGACATCGGTACCCCGCTGAAACCGCGCAAGGAGCTGCTTACCGTGGTCGATGTGCTGAACCAGTCGATCACCATGATGACCCGGCGCAACTCCGAGGAACAACTGGCCACCCTGACTGACGTCGACATACTGGTGCAGCCACCCATGGCGCAGTTCGGTGTCACCGATTTCGGCCGCGGCGAAGCCATGATCGACGCCGGTTATCGTGCCGCCCAGGCGCTGCAACCGCGCCTGGCAGAGCTGCGTCGCAGCAGTGGCGGTAACCCGGCCCTGAGTCTGGCCCGTAGTGCCAAGCAGCGCGAACCGGTGATCAGCGCGATCCGTGTCGAGAACGACTCCAAGGTCGGCGACGAGGTGATTCGCAACTACATCCGCCAGCCCCTCGGCGAGCCGCTGGACATGACCCGCCTGCAGCGGGACATGGGCACGCTCTACGGCCTCGACTACTTCGAGCGCGTCGAGTATCGGGTGGTCAGCAGCGAAGACGAGAACACCCTGGTCATCGATGCACGGGAAAAACGTACCGGCACCGACTACCTGCGTCTGGGTCTGAATCTGTCCGATGACTTCAACGGCGACAGCGTCTTCAACCTCGGTGCCAGCTATCGCAAGAATGGCATCAACCGCCTCGGTGCCGAGTGGCTGACGCGCCTGCAACTGGGTGACCGCCAGGAGCTCTACAGCGAGTTCTACCAGCCATTGGACGTTGGCTCGCGCTGGTTCGTCGCACCCAACCTGTATGGCGAGGCACAGAACGTCGAGGCGGTGCTGGACAACGATCCGATCGCCGAATACCGCCTGCGTCGCTATGGCTACGGCTTCAACCTCGGCCGGCAGATCGCCAACAACGGCGAACTGCGCTTTGGCATCGGCCAGGCCTGGGGCGATGCCGAAGTACGTATCGGCGAGCGCGACCTGCCGAGTTTCAGCTTCACCGAGGGCTTCTATGAACTGAAGTACTCCTTCGACACCCTGGACAACGTCGACTTTCCCAACGAGGGTGAAGAGATCGGCCTGCACCTGCGCCAGTACGACGCCAGCCTGGGCGCCGACGACCGTTATCGGCAGTGGGAGCTGACGCTGGACAAGGCCTTCAGCCATGGCCCCGACACCTGGGTGCTCGGCGGTCGTTACGGGCGCACCCTGGACGATGCCGAAGTGGTCACCTCGAGTTTCCTGCTCGGCGGCGCGCGGCAGCTGTCCGGTTTCCGCCAGGATGCCCTGGCCGGGCAGAATGTCAGCCTTGGCCGTCTGGTCTACTACCGGCGCATGACGCCGCGGTCGTTCCTGCCCCTGGATTTCCCCTTGTACCTTGGCGCCTCCCTGGAACGCGGACGGGTCTGGAACAACGACAACGCCTTCGACAGCGGTTACGTCAATGCGGCGAGCATCTTCCTCGGTTATGAAACGCCCCTGGGCCCGCTGAACTTCAGCTATGGCTTCAACGACGAGGATGAAAAGGCCCTGTACCTGAACCTGGGGCGCAGCTTCTGAGGCATGCAGCAGCGATGGCTATCGTCGCTGCACAGTTCGTAGGATGGGTTGAGCGAAGCGATACCCATCGGGCGGTAACGGCCAAATCGCAATAATCGCCAAATATCGCAATGGGTATCGTCGCGGCGCTCCTCGACCTACGCGGCCAGCCCCATCTACGAGCTACACAGCCGCGTCATAGCCGCTGCAACAGCGCCTGCAGGGCCAGCTCCGGTTCCTGTATCCACAGGCCATAGCTCAGCGGCACGGTTTCCAGGCCGGCGCGGGCCAGCACGCGGTAGCGCTCCAGTTCGAGAAAGCCTTCGCCCTCACCGGGGAAGCCGATCAGGTCGATGGCCAGGCATTTGTCGCCCCGCTGGCAGAACACGTCCAGCAGCAGGCCGGCCAGTGGATAACGCGTCCAGGTGTTCACGCCTTCGGCCTGCAGGGCGCTGCACAGTGAGCGCTCGAAGGCGTCCTGCTCGACGGCGGGTGGGTGCGCCGGGGCGTCGCGGTCGATGCTTTCCAGGTAGCGGCGCAGCAGGTGCCCGGCGGGGAGCTGATGTTCGTCGCCGCTGAACAGCAGCACCTGGCGTTCGCGGGCACGGGTGATGGCGACGTTGAACATGTCCTGGCGGTTCAGGTACACGGCGGCCTGGGAGGCGCGGGCATCGAGGGCGAAGCTGATGATCATCAGGTCGCGCTCCTCGCCCTGAAAACCGTAGGGCGTATCCACCAGCAAACGGAATTCGCGCAGCTTCTGCAGGTCGAGCCGGGCCACGCGCTGGCGGATCGCTTCGACCTGGTCGCGAAACGGTGACAGCACGCCGATGGCGGGTTTTACCGGGCTGTCGGCATAGCGGCTCAGGTGCTCGTCGATCAGTTGCAGCACGCGCTGCACTTCGGCCTGGTTGACGCCGCCGGCACCCCGTTCGCCCTGCAGTCGCTCCAGTTGCAGGCTGTCACAGCGAACCTGATCCGGGCGTTCCTTCATCACCCGCAGACGACGCTCGTAGAACTGTTCGTTACTGAAGCGGATCAGCGCAGGGCGGCTGCGAAAGTGTTCGTCGAGAAAGGTCAGCGCGGCCTGGCTGGGCAGGTGCAGGCCGATCAGGTCGAGCACGCTGTTGTCGCGGTAGCTCCATTGCTCGCGTTGGCGCCTATCCAGGCCACTGCGCTGTAGCAACTGCTCCTCACGGTTGCGCGAAAGGAACGACAGGTGACGCAACTGCTTCGCGTCGCCGGTGATCACCGCACGGCGACAGCGCTGGAAGGCCGGTAGTGCCGAGGCGATATCGCACTGGGTGGCTTCATCCATCACCATCACGTCGAACAGCCCGGCACGCAGCGGCAGCAGGCGATGCAGCTCATCCAGCGTCACCACCCAGATGGGGAAGGCGGCGAGCAGACGTGCCGGGTCGATGTCTTCGAACAAGGCCAGCTGTCGTTGTGACTGGCGTGCACGGATGGCCTGGTTGTACTGCACGAACAGTTGCCGATCCTTGCTCAGCAACTGTTGCAGCCGACTGCCGCGGCGCGTGTTTAGGTAATCGCGGCTGAGGCGTTCGCGGCGTTGCTGGCACTCGCGCAGTTCGTCGAGCAGCGCCCAGGGTTTCGCGCTGCCACGGATGCGCCGGCGTACCCAGGGCAGCAACAGGTGGCGGCGCCAGAAACCCAGGGTGCCGCGCTCGGCGCGCAGGATCAGCCGACTCCAGCGCAGTGCCTGCTCACTGCGCACGCCCAGGGCCGCGGCCAGGCGTCGTTCCTCCTGCATCAGGCCGCGCAGGGCGGTCTTCTGCCGCTCTTCGGCGTCTGCCTCGACGCTCTCCAGCTCACCCTGCAGCAGGTTGCCCAGGCGCTCGCGCAGGTTCTGTTGCAGGCTGCGACCGGAGCCTTCCAGCACCGCGTCGCGCAGACCGAAATCGTCGCTGAGTTTCTGCGCGATGACCCGCACCGCTTGTTCGCTGCGGCTGACCAGCAGAACGCTTTCGCCATGCAGATAACGATCCAGTGCCAGCGCCGCCAGGGTGTAGCTCTTGCCCGTGCCCGGCGGGCCGGATATCTGGCTCAGCGGGTAGCGGGCGGCGTTGGCCAGGGCCCGGCACTGCGCGGCACTGAGTTGCGCGGGCAGGGCGTGGGGCGTGCTGCCACCCTGGGGTGCGACGGCGGCCGACGCGCCGAGCAACTGGCGCAGCGGCGGCGACCATTGACCGGCGTCCTGCAACTGCTGCAATTCATGGGTGATGCCGCGGCTGCCGCTACCACGTGGTACCAGGGCGACCATGGCGGCGGCGCGCAGCGACAGGCTGCGCCGGCGCAGCGCCTTGTCCAGCGCTTCGGCACTTTCCAGGGCCGGAAAGCCGGCGGCCGGCAGCACCTCGG
This sequence comes from Phytopseudomonas daroniae, assembly GCF_004327275.1. Lineage (NCBI taxonomy): Bacteria > Pseudomonadati > Pseudomonadota > Gammaproteobacteria > Pseudomonadales > Pseudomonadaceae > Phytopseudomonas > Phytopseudomonas daroniae. The sequence continues at coordinate 318,858 of NZ_QJUJ01000004.1, read as the reverse complement.
CGACCCGGGTATGGCGTCCGATCCAGGCGAGCAGATCGCCCAAGGCCACGGCGTCGATGGGTGTATCCGCCAGGGGCAGGTCATCGAGCGCGGTGTCACCGTCCTCGCGCAGCAATTGCCGCAACAGCCGCCAGTTGGCCTGCGGCTGCACGGTGTCGATGGACAGCAGATGGGCATCGCCTTCGCTGCCGCTGCTCAGATTCGCCTCGTAGTAAACCAGGGGGGCGCAGAATGGGGTGGAGGAACCATCGTCGGTGACCAGGCGACCGCACACCGGCAGTACGCCATAGACCAGTTGCAGTTCACGTTGGTAAAGGCGCTGCTGACGCTCCAGTTCGGCGCCGATGCTCGGTGCCAGGGCCAGCAGTGGCAGGGCGCCGCAGGCCAGCTCCTCGCGCCCGTCGAGCCAGGCCCAGCGCTCGCTTGGCAGTTTGCCGAGATTGTCGAGATTCAGATCGCGGCTGTCGGCCAGGTAGGCGCTGCGGTAGAAGGCGAGTAGCTGCCCGATCCGTACGTCTTCCGCGTCCCGTTCTTGCATCGTCTGCCCGTGTCATACCAGGATTCCAGCCCGCGACTCTACGCGCTGGCAGCGGCAGGTGCCACCGAGCGACGCCGGGCGTGGCACGGATTCGTAACGCTAGTCATGTAAATTTGGCAAAGTAATTAGAGAAAGTAGCGGCAAAATCCGTTACAACACTCGACCCCTGGTGCGTTTTCAGGCGGTCTTTCATGACTGCCAGCAACGTATGGCCCGCTCACTGACTTGAAGAAACGGCATGCCCCTGTCCCGAACATCGCTGCTGGTCATCTCGATTCTGTTATTCGGCGCCCTGGCCTACTGGCTGCTGCGTACGCCTGCGCTCATCATCGATAACACGCCTGGCGCGGTACCCGTGGTGGTGCATGAAGTCGCCCGCAGCGACGTGCCGATACTGCTGCGTACACTTGGGCGGGTACGCGCCCAGCGCAGCATCGAGATCCGTGCCCAGGTCGACGGTACCCTGGTCGAACTGCCCGTGGCCGAGGGCCAGCAGGTGCGCAAGGGGCAACTGCTGGCACGCATCGACGACCGCAGCCTGCGCGCCAGTTTGAACCAGGCCATCGCGGAGCGCGGCGTCACCCGTGCCGAACTGGATATCGCCCGACTGGATCTGCAGCGCTACCAGAACCTGGTGCGCGAACGTGCGGCACCGGCGCAGACCCTCGATCAGCAGAAGGCCCTGGTGGCGCGTCTGCAGGCAACGCTGGCGACCCGGGAGGCGGCGGTGGTTTCGGCTCAGGTACAACTGTCCTACACCAGCATCCACTCGCCTATCGATGGGCGCCTGGGCATTCGCAATGTGGATGCCGGTAGCCTGGTACGAGCGAGCGATGCCAGCAGTTTGTTTTCCGTGGTACAGACCAACCCCATCGATATCGAGGCGACTCTGCCGCAACGTCGTTTGCCCGAGCTGCAGACGATGCTCGCGGCGCCCGAGCAGGCCGTGGTGCGCGCGTTTCGTGAAGACGGCGGCGAAGTGATCGCCGACGGCAAGCTGGTGCTGATCGACAACCGCGTCGCCCTGGACACCGGCACCATTCGCGCCAAGGCGCTGTTCGACAATGGCGACGAGCGTCTGTGGCCGGATCAATCGGTAGTGGTCACTCTGCAGGCGAATGTCCTGCGTGATGCCTTGTCGGTGCCCCTGGAGGCAATTCGGCAGCGCGCCGAAGGCACTTTCGTCTGGCGCGTCGAGCAGGACAAGGCGCAGCCGGTGGCGGTCAAGGTGCTGCACGAAACCGATGTACTGGCCGTGATCGAAGGGCTCGAGGTGGGCGATCAGGTGGTTACCGATGGCCAGTCGCGGCTGCGTGCCGGGGTCGAGGTCAGGCGCGCCGACGCCCAGCCCGCCGTGGCCAGGGACGATAGCTGATGCAGTCGCGTGGTTTCTACGCACTGTGCATCGGCCATCCCATTGGCATCGTGCTGCTGGCCCTGGCGCTGGTGCTGTGTGGGGTGATCGCCTTCGTCCGCCTGCCGCTGGCGCCGCTGCCGGAGGTGGACGCGCCGACCATCGAGATTACCGCGCAGATGCCCGGTGCCAGCGCCGAAACCATGGCCTCGTCAGTGGCCACGCCACTGGAAGTGCAGCTCAGCGCCATCCCCGGCGTCGACGACATGACTTCGACCAGTTCCCTGGGCCGCGTCGAGCTGGTGCTGCAATTCAACCTGGACAAGAACATCGATGCCGCCGCCCAGGAAGTCCAGGCGGCGATCAATGCGGCATCGTCGCGTCTGCCGGCGGATCTGCCAGAGTTGCCGGTGTGGCGCAAGATCAACCCGGCGGACACGCCTATCCTGATCCTGGCAGTGACGTCGCCGACACTCTCGCCCTTCGAAGTCAGCGACCTCGCCGAGTCCGCCATCGCCCGCCAGCTCAGTCAGATCGAAGGCGTCGGCATGATCCGTCTCAACGGCCTGCAGCGCCCGGCGATCCGCATTCAGGCGCGGCCGGAAGCGCTGGTGGCGGCCGGCGTCACCCTGGCGGACGTGCGCGCGGCAGTGCAGCGCTCCAGCGGCAACCGGCCCACCGGCGCCCTGGTCGGTGAGCATCGTCTGTCGACCCTGGACAGCAATGGCCAGTTGTTCGAGCCCGGCGACTACGCTGACCTGATCGTCGCTTATCGCGGCGGTGCACCGGTGCGCCTGGGCGATGTGGCGCGTGTCGTGCCCGGTGCGGAGAATGCCTATACCCAGGCCACGCCCAACGGCCAGCCGGGAGTCGCGGTGGTGGTTCGTCGCCAGCCAGGTGCCAATATCGTGGCCACGGCCGAGGCCGTGATCGCGGCGTTGCCCGAACTCACCGCAGGCTTGCCTGCGGATCTCGAGGTCTCGGTGCTCAATGACCGCACCCGTACCATCCGTGCCTCCTTGCACGAAGCGGAGCTGACCCTGCTGATCGCCGTGGTGCTGGTGATCGGCATCATGGCGCTGTTCCTGCGCCAGTGGTCGGCGATCCTGGTGGTGTTCTCGGTGCTGGCCACCTCGGTGATTGGCGCCTGCGCGGCCATGCTGCTGTTCGGCCTGTCGCTGAACAACCTCACCCTGGTGGCGATCATCGTTGCGGTGGGCTTCATCGTCGACGATGCCATCGTTGTCGTAGAGAACATTCACCGCCATCTGGAGCGCGGGGTGGGACGGGTGCAGGCGGCGCTCGACGGCGTCCGTGAAATCGGCTTCACCGTGGTCTCCATCAGCCTGTCGCTGGTGGCGGTGTTCATTCCGCTGTTCTTCATGAGCGGTTACGTCGGCCGACTGTTTCGCGAATTCGCCCTGGCCGCGACTTCGGCCATCCTGATTTCCGTGGTGGTCTGCCTGACCCTGGCGCCAGCCCTGGCCGCGCTGTTCATGCGCCCGCTGCCGGCCCACGCGGGGCCCGGCCCGGTGATGGGCAGGGTGCTGCGCGGCTACGAGCGAGCGCTGGTATGGGCACTGGATCACCCACGCGCCACGCTGAGCGCGTTCTTCGCCTGCATCGTCATCAGCGTGGGCGGCTTCGCGCTGATGCCCAAGGGCTTCTTCCCGCTGCAGGACACCGGCTTCATGAACGGTACGGTGCAGGCTTCGGCGGACATTTCCTATGAGGCCATGCGCGCCAAGAATCGCCAACTGGTGGATATCCTGCGCAATGACCCGGACGTCATCGCCTTCAACACCGATATCGGCAACGACGGCAGCTACAGCGTCGGTGGCCTGGCCGTGGTGCTCCGCGATCCGGACGACCGCGACGACACGGTGGAGCAGATCATCGACCGCCTGCGCCCGCAGTTCGCCGCCATTCCCGACCTGCGTGTGACCCTGCGTGCGGCCCAGGACATCAACCTCGGCTCGCGCGCCTCCCGTGCCCAGTACCAGTACGTGCTGCGCAGCCGCTCGCTGGAGGAGCTGGCCACCTGGACGCCACAACTGACCGAGCGCCTGCAGTCGCACCCGCTGTTCCGCGACGTCAACAACGACTTGCAGTTCGATGCTTCGCTGACCCCGGTGCGTATCGATCGCGAGGCCGCGGCACGGCACGGGTTTTCCGCCAGTGATGTCGACGATGCCCTCTACGACGCCTTCGGCCAGCGCCGCATCAACGAGATCCAGACCGCCGCCAACCAGTACCAGGTGGTGCTCGAGTTGAGCAGCAGTCAGCGTCAGCGAATACAGAGCCTGGAGCTGTTCCAGCTACGCTCGCCGAGCAGCGGACAACTGGTACCCCTGAGCACCTTCGTCAGCGTTCAGGCGCAGCAGCCGGCGCCGGTCAGCATCAATCACAGCGGCATGCTGCCGTCGGCCAATCTGTCGTTCAACCTGGCTGCCGGCGTGGCCCTCGGTGACGCGGTGGCGGTGCTGCGCCAGATAGAGCAGGACATCGGCATGCCCACCAGCATCAGCGGCCGTTTCAGTGGCGCCGCCCAGGCCTTCCAGCAGACCCTGGCCTCGCAGCCATTGTTGATCCTCGCCGCGCTGGTGGCGGTGTACATCATCCTTGGCGTGCTCTACGAAAGTTTCGTGCACCCGCTGACCATTCTCTCGACCATTCCCTCGGCGGGTATTGGTGCGCTGCTGCTGCTCTGGCTGTGGGGCCTGGATTTTTCCATCATGGCGCTGATCGGGCTGATCCTGCTGATCGGTATCGTCAAGAAGAACGGCATCCTGCTGGTCGACTTCGCCCTGCAGGCCCAGCGTCAGGGCCTGACTCCGCGCGAGGCGATCCACCAGGCCTGCATGACCCGCTTCCGGCCGATCCTGATGACCACGTTGGCCGCCATGTTCGGTGCCGTGCCGCTGATGCTCGCCTTCGGCACCGGCGCCGAACTGCGCGAGCCCCTCGGGGTGGCGGTGGTCGGTGGCCTGCTGTTCAGTCAGTTGCTGACCCTGCTCACCACCCCGGTGGTGTACCTGACCCTGGATCGCTACCTGGCCAAGCGTCATCGGCACTCGTCTGCCACCGTGCAGGAGGCGCCATGAGAAGGCCGTACCTGCTGCTCGCCCTGGCGCTGCTGTTGTCGGCCTGTGCCGGGCGCACGCCGCCACCCGAGCCCGAGCTGCCGCCGGAAGCGCTGGCCGGGCTGCCGCTGGCCTGGTGGCAGAGCCTGGAAGATCCGGCGCTGAACCAGCTGGTCGAACTGGCTCTGCGCGACAACCTTGACCTGGCCGCGGCGACCCAGCGCATTCGTGAACAACGCGCGTTGCGCCGCCAGGCATGGGGCGACCGGCTTCCCAGCGTGTATGCCACTGGCCGCCACGAGAAAGGGCGTAGCGCCAGTGATGGCCACGACGAGGACTATTTCTACGGTCTCGACCTGGCCTGGGAGCTCGACCTGTTCGGTCGCCTGAGCGCCATCGAAGGGGCCGCGGAGGCCAGCCTGCGGGCGTCTGCCGCGGATTATCAGGCGCTGCGCGTCAGCCTGATCGGCGAGGTCGCTGGTACCTACCTGCAGTACCGCCTGGCCCAGCGCGAAGAAGTGATCGCCCGGCAGGCTGCCGACAGCCAGGCGCAGATTGCCCGGATCACTCGGGTTCGTTTCGACCAGGGCACTGCCAGCGGTTTCGATGTGGAGCGCCTCGATACCCAGCTCGCCATCACCCGCGCTGCCGTGCCTCAGGCCCGCGAACGTGCCGCTGCCGCACGCTACGAGCTGGCCTATCTGCTCAACGGCGAACAGGCAAGTATCGACGCGATTCTCGACCCTGAGGCGGTGTTCAGCGTACCGCGCGACGAGCAGTTGCTGCCTTTGCTGGAGCTGCCCGCCAGCAGCCTGCGCGCCCGTGCCGATGTGCGTGCCGCCGAGCTGCGCCTGCTCGCTGCCGGCCATGAACTGGATGCCGCCAGGGCATTGCGTTATCCACAGCTGACGCTGGGCGCACTGGTGGGTTTCGAGCAGGGTGTTGGGGTGCCGGCCTGGACGCTCAGCGCCCAGGCGCTGCAACCGCTGTTCGACTTCGGCCGCATCCGCAGTGTCATCGAGGCCGGCGATGCGCGTCGCGAGCAAGCCTGGCTGGCCTATCAGACGGCCCTGATCCAGGCCCTGCGCGAAACCCGCAGCGCCATTGCCCTGTATGCCCAGGGCCTGGAGCGCCAGCGCCTGCTCGATGGCGCCAGCCGTTCTGCGACCAATGCCACCACACTGGCGCAGCGCCAATACGATGCAGGCACCGTATCACTGATCGAAGTGCTGGATGCCCAGCGCACCGAATTCGACACCCAGCTCGAACAGCAACGCGCCGCCACCGACGTGGCCCTGCGCTGGGTCGAGATCTACCGCACCCTGGGGCTGGCGCCACGCGTGGCGGATTGAGGTTTCAGGGGGAGCTCGGTCGGCCCGCAACCCGGTGTTCCCGCTCTTGGCGCGGGCTCATGATTGCGCGAGCCAGGCTTTTTCCATTCCGATCGTGATCACCGGGACAAGGCGTTAGCGGTCGTTCGAAATGTTGTATCGGATGCGCCGGCCAAATGTCGGATTACGCTTCGCTAATCCAACCTACGGGGCTGAAGCAGCCGTAGGGTGGATGACGCTTTTTTCATCCACCATTGCGATTGCAGAGTGGTGGACGGATCGGGCCGCGTAGGCAAGCGTCGGCTACGCGCCCCGATCCACCCTATGACCGGCTGCCCGCCTTTTTATGCGTCGTACATGGCGGCGGTGCAGCGATCGGCTCAGGCCTTGGCAGTCGCTGGCGCGATAGGAAAGCGCTGGTTGAGCACTTCGAGCAGGCGCTCGTGATAGATGGGCTTGGGCAGAAAATCGATGACCTGCAAAGGCAGCAGGCTGATCACATCATTCATGTCGGCATGGCCGGACATGACGATAACCGGCAGCGAGGCATGCAGCGGATTGGCCCGCAGATCCTGGATCAGGCGCAGGCCACTCTCGTCCGGCATGCGCAGGTCGGTGATCACCAGGGCGATGGCTGGGCACGTCTGCAGGCACAGCATGGCTGCGCTGACGCTATTGGCGCAATGACACTGAAATCCTGCACCTTCGAGCAACTCGCCGAGTTCCTCGATGGCTTCGGTTTCATCGTCTACCAATAATATATGTTGGCGCATTCAACTAATCACGCTGTTTGTGATTAATTATCAAGGTGCTGGTGTTCTCGCGTCGTCCAATATTCCGGCTATAGCAGTAAATGCTTCACCAATACTATCTCCAAGGGTTCCGACCGCGACAACGAGAACAACAGCAATCAGTGCCGCAATAATCGAATATTCAATAGCCGACGCGCCCTCTTCACGGGCAAAGAAATCGCGAGCTTTTTCGCGGAGCATAATAAGTTTGATCATGATGATACTTCCTCTGTATCCGTGCAGGCAGGGCGCCTGTAGGTGTGGCTTTCAGTGGGAAGTGTAGGAAGGGTGTGAGCCGGTTCGCAAACTTACCTTGGTATTACATAGAAAGTATTATTCACAATTATAGGTGCCCGACTACCTATAAAGTGCAGGGTATTAGCCGATAAAGAGTATTGTTGCGGCAGAGTGCTTTGTTTACCATGCGCGACGAATGGTTAGGTCGCTTAGCGATGACGCGGCCTATTCATTTTGGTTCCCGGCTAAAGATGGCTAGCCTGAAATAATCCGTCGATGAAGTGTTTTGTGTTTTTGTCGCGGGTATCTATAAGTAAATAAAGTAAATATCCATTACCGGCGTTTGCAGTTATATGGCTACAGGGAGTGTGTTGTCATGAATAGCCGATTGACGTTGGTGCTGGCCGGGGTTCTTCTGGTCGGTGCGGTAGTCACGGGTTACTGGGGGCTGAGCCTGAGTCGAGAGCCGGTTGCCCGCTCCCCGGTACCGGTGGATTCTGTCACTCCCGACACTGTTGCCGCGCCCGCTACGGTCAGGGAACAGGTGATCAGCGAAGTCGACGAGCAGCGGCGCACCGATGTCGTGGTGCTGGCGCGCTCGGTTCAGCCGCTGGTGCCCATCAGCCGTGAAGACCTTGCCGTCGAGCGCTTGCTCATCGGCCCCCCTGGTAGCTTCTCCAAGCCCGATGAACTGGTCGGTCGCACCCTGTGGCGGGAGACGCCAGCGGGTAGCGTTCTGAATCAGGCGACTTTCGAGATGGGCGGCCCGCTGGCGCGGATGATTCGTCCACAGGAGCGCGCCATTGCCGTGGCGGTGGATGAGGTAATCGGCGGCGGTGGCCATCTGAGCCCCGGCGATTATGTGGATGTGCTGTTGTATCTGCGCCAGGACGAAAAGAACCGCGACCAGACCGCCCAGGTGCTGATCCCGGCCTTGCGCCTGCTCAGCGTTGGCGATGAGCTGGGGGCGACCAATCAGGGCGAAGCCGCACGGCCAGCGGGTGAACCGGATGACGACAAGCGCCGTCGACGCAGCGTTGCCAGCACCGCCGTTCTGGCAGTGCCCGAAGCACTACTCACTCGTTTCATGCTGGCGGCCCAGGTCGGCAGCCTGCGTCTGGCGGTACGCAGTGTCGATGAAAAACTGCTGGCGGGTTATTACGCCGGGAATGCGCTGAAGGTGGATATCGAAGAAGCCCAGCGGCAGCTGTTCCAGTTCGAGAAGCTGGCGCTGCGGGGTACGCCTCCACGGCCGCAGCCTGGCTTGGTTCAGCGCGCGCCGGCCGGTATTCAGGTGTATCGCGGTAATGACGTCACTCGGCAAAACCCCTGACCGGCAAGGATGCACAACCATGAACAATGCCAAACGTAGTCCGCGTCCATCGCGCCTGGCAATTTGCCTGATGGCGACCGCGTTGCTGATGCCCTCAGCGGTATTCGCTTCGTGCGCCGGCCTGGAACCGGTACCGGCCGTGATGGAGGTGACCCAGGGCATGCAGCGCGAGTTGCGCTACCCGGTGCCCATCGTGCGCCTGGCGGTGGGCGATCCGACGGTGGCCGATGTCACCCTCAATACCAAAGACAGCTTTCTGCTGATGGGCAAGAAGGGTGGTGCCACCAGCCTGATGGTGTGGACGCGCTGCGACCGCGAACCGCGGCAGAGCATGGTGTTCGTAGAGGGCGCGGCGACTGCAGCGGTGGCCGCGCCAGTGGTGCCCTACGATCAGGAAGTGCTGCCAAGCCAGGTGCAGACCGATATTCGTTTCGTCGAGATCAGGCGCAGCAAGCTTCGGGAAATGGGGGTAAGAATCTTCGGCACGGCCTCGAACAACTTTCTGTTCGGTGCTCCCGGCACCGCGCCTGGCACTGTTCCAGTCGGTGGTGTCAGTGGGGTTGGGCCGGGCGCTGCCTTTCCTACGTCCGATACGGGCTTCAATATCCTCTGGGGCGGTGGCAGCAGCAAGTTCCTGCTGGGTCTGGATGCACTGGAGGGCAGCGGCTTTGCCTATACCCTTGCCAAGCCCAGCCTGGTGGCGTTGAACGGACAGAGCGCAACCTTCCTGGCGGGCGGCGAATTCCCGGTACCGGTGCCCAGCAGTGGTAGCGACTCGATTTCCATCGAGTACAAGGAGTTCGGTGTACGCCTGACCCTGACACCGACCGTGGTGGGGCGCAACCGCATCAACCTCAAGGTCGCGCCGGAGGTCAGCGAGCTGGACTTCAGCGCGGGCATCACCATCGCCGGCACCCAGGTGCCGGCGCTCAATGTGCGGCGTACCGATACCAGCGTGTCACTGGCCGATGGCGAGAGTTTCGTCATCAGTGGGTTGATGTCGTCCAGCAATAATTCTTCTGTGGATAAGTTGCCCTTCCTTGGCAACCTTCCGGTCATCGGCGCATTTTTCCGCAACTCAAGCATCAACAGTGAAGAGCGTGAGCTGCTGATGGTGGTCACTCCGCGTCTGGTTCAGCCAATGGCGGCCAATGCCGACCTGCCGCCGCTGCCGGGTGAGGGGTTCCGCAACTATGATCCCGGCGTTTTCAGGCAGCTATTCATGGAAAACGGCAATTTCGATCGATTAGACGGACTGTCGCGCTAGGGAGTGGGCATGGAACAGATTTTTCTGGCGCAGACTCGCCGCAAGCAGGATCTCGATTGGCTGCAGGCCGCATTGGCCGGTCAGGGCCAGGTGCTCAACGTGGGCGAGACCCTGGACGACGTGCTGGGGTTGATGGATATGACCGGCAGTTCCCTGGTGTTCGTCGGCCTCTGCCGCGAGAGCCAGGGTAACCAGAGCGCATTGATCGAAGCGCTGCTCGACGTGCGGCCGATGGTGGTGGTGGTCGCTCTCGGCGATGGCATGGATAACCAGCTGGTGCTCAACGCCATGCGTGCCGGAGCCCGCGACTTCATCGCCTACGGTTCGCGCAGTAGCGAAGTGCTGGGCCTGGTGCGGCGCCTGACCCAGCGCTTGCCGCAACTGCCGCCCTCGCGTGAACAGGGAGATCTGACTCTGTTCTATGGAACGCAGCCCGATGCGGATGCCGCTCTGCTGGCCGGGCATCTGGCTCTGCAATTCCAGGCTCGTGGTCAGCGCACACTGCTGATCGACCTGGGTGTGCCGCAGGGTGAAAGCCTAGAGCTTTTCGCTCTGGAGGCCTCATTCTTTTTCGGTGATGCGTTGCGCAACATCAGGCGACTCGATTCGAACCTGATCGAGAGCGCCTTCACCAGCCATCCCGACGGTTTGCGTATATTGGCCCAGGGGTCGGAAGACGACGCGCTCGCACTGTTCAGCCTGGGCGAGCTATTTCTGCTGATGGGAAGCCTGCGGCAGAACTTCGAGCACGTGGTCGTCAACCTGTGCGGGCAGCCAGACAGCGACGCTCTGCGCTCTTTCATCGCCCAGGGCCAGTGCCTGCTGTGGTGTGTGGATCAGAGCGTGCCTAACTGCCGGCGTAACATGGAACGGCTGGCGTCGTGGCGCAACAAGGGGGTGAAACTCGATCATGCCCGGTTGCTGGTCGATCGCTATCAGTCCTCCGTTGCACCCAGTCTGCAGGAGCTGGCACGTACCCTGGAGCTACCACTCGGGATCGGCTTGCCCCTGAGTCCGGTGACTCGCCTCAAGGGTAAGAACCAGGCGCGTTCGCTGTATCAGACAGCCCCTCGCGATACCCTTACCCAGGGCTTGTTGCATCTGGCCGACCAGATTCTGCAGCACCGGCGGCGTTCGCCAGGTTCCTGGTGGAAGCGTGTGCTGAGGGTCGGCTCATGACGATCGGGCTATTCGGTGGCGAGGGTGGGCGGGTCAGCGTTCAGGAGTTGAAGCACGTACTGCATCGCTACCTGATCGATGCACTGGAAGAAAAGGGCGAGAACCTGCTGGAAGGTGCTCGTACTACCTTGGCGCACTTCGTCACCGAGCAAGTCGGCGAGTACGTCAGCCGCCGGCATATCGCCATCTCCCGCTATGAAGTGGATCGCCTGGCCGAAGAGCTGGTCGATGAGCTCACCGGTTTCGGACCCCTGGAAATCCTGCTCAAGGACGAAGGGGTGACTGAAATACTGGTCAACGGCCCGCATCGGGTGTTCATCGAGCGCGGTGGTGTTCTGCAGCTGAGCGATCTGCGTTTCATCGATGATCAGCATGTTCTGCGGGTGATCCAGCGCATTCTGGCGCCGGTGGGACGACGTCTCGATGAGTCGTCGCCGATGGTCGATGCGCGCATGCCCGATGGCAGCCGGATCAACGCGGTGATTCCGCCCGTGGCGCTGGATGGGCCCTGTCTGTCGGTGCGCAAGTTCCGCAAGGATATGCTGCGCAGCGCCGACCTGCTGGCCAGCAATTCGCTGGATCAGGCCATTCTCAGTTGTGTCGAGCTGATGGTTGGTCGTCGTTGCAACATCATGATCAGCGGCGGCACCGGCACCGGCAAGACCACCATGCTGAATATGCTCAGCCAGATGATCGACCACCACGAGCGTATCGTCACCATCGAGGATACAGCTGAGCTTTGTCTCAATCACGAGCATGTGGTGCGCCTGGAAACCCGCCCTCCCAATGCCGAGGGGCACGGCGAGGTGGCTGCACGGGATCTGGTGCGCAACGCTTTGCGCATGCGTCCGGATCGTATCGTGCTCGGCGAGATTCGCGGCGTGGAAGTGCTCGATGTGCTGACGGCGATGAACACCGGCCATGACGGTTCCATGAGCACCGTTCACGCCAATAGCGCCCAGGATGCCCTGCTGCGTCTGGAAACCCTGGTCGGGCTATCCGGTGTGCAGGTGGCAGAGCGCACCTTGCGGCAGATGATCTGTGCCGCGCTGGACGTGGTGATTCAGTTGACCCGTCTGCCGGATGGTCGGCGTTGCGTCAGTGAGGTGGTCGAAGTCGTTGGCTTGCGTGAAGATCAATACGTGACCAACACCCTGTTTCGCCTTGATCGCAACGGAACCGGCACCTTCTGCCGCGAAGCGGCGAATCCGGCAGGGCACAAGTTGTACCGCGCGCTATAGCAACCTGGTCTGCCAGGGCCAAGGAGAAGGTAATGAGCGCATCTTTGCTGTTGGGGCTGATCTGTCTGACGCTGTTGGCGCTGGGCCTGATTCTGTTGCGCAAGAGCCGTGTATTGGCGGCCTCGGAGCAGGTCATGCAGCGGCTGCTGGTGAACCAGCCGGAGTCCCGGCGAGCCAAAAGCCTAAGCCATCTGGACAAATTGTTCCTGCGTGCCGGCGTCAGTCGACCACGGCGGGGGATGGGCCTGTGGCTGGCGATCTGGTTGGGCGGCGCGGTGCTGGGAATGCTGATCGGCCATTGGCTTGGTCTGCTGGTGATGTTGCTGCTGCCATTGATCATCGGGCGGCTGTTCATCGCCCTGCGCTATCGGCGCCGGGTGCTGCGGATGATCGAGCAACTGCCGACCTTTCTCGATCACGTCATTCGTAGCCTGAAATCCGGGCGCACCCTGGGAGATGCCTTGTTGCTGGCGATGGAAAACGCCCCCGACCCGTTGCGCGGAGCCATGGGCCGTACACGACGCAATGTGCAACGCGGCATGGGCTTGGGTGATGCGCTGCAGGACTTTGCCGATTTGTACGAGCGGGAAGAGTTTCAGGTATTGGCACTCGGGGTGCGGGTCAATCAGCGTTATGGCGGCAACAGCAGCGAATTGCTGCAGAACCTGATCCGCCTGATCCGCGAGCGTGAACAGAGTGCACGCAAGCTGCGGGCGCTGACTGGCGAGACGCGAATCAGTGCCTATGTCATGGGTGGGCTGCCGCTGGCGCTGGCCAGCTATATTTTCCTCACCAATCCGGATTTCATGCTGGGCATGTGGCAGGAACCCACCGGGCGAATGGTTCTGTTGCTGGCGTTCGTCTTGCAGGCGCTTGGCAGCATTGCCCTCTGGCGCATGTTGAGGAGCCTTTGATGGGTGCCTTGCTTCTGCTCAGCTCGTTGTTGCAGCTGCTTACCGCCCTGGTGTTCTTCTATCTGGCGGTGGACGATCTGCGGGCTCGTCGTCAGTTCAGCCAACGCATGGGGACGGATGCGCGTATGTCCGGGGTCGGAGTATTACGTGGCATAGGCACCAGCTCGCTGGGGCGGCGCACCTTGAGCATGGACGGCGAAACCCGGCAATTGCTCAATCGCCTGGGCTGGCGCAAGCGCAGCCAGCAATCGTTATTCTCGGCCATTCAGCTGGCAACTCCGCTCGCCTTGTTCGTACTGGTGGTGATCATTCAGTTGTTGCTGGACGAGGCGCCCAAGCCCGTCTGGCTGGCACCGGTATTCGCTCTCGGTATTGGCTACCTGATTCCCAAGCGCGTACTGGCCTGGGCCGCCAGGAATCGACAGGAGGCCCTGGCCATTGAGGTGACGACCTTCATTCCGTTGCTGCGCATGCTGTTCGATGTCGGTATGACGGTGGAACAGTCCCTGCGGGTGCTCAGCAAGGAGTCGCAGAAGATTCTGCCGCACGTGAGTGAAGAGATGCGCCTGGTTCTGGTGCGTGTGGATGCAGGGCTGGAACTGAGCCGGGAACTGCATGACATGGCGCTCCTGTTGGACGTGGATGAGGTCACTGATTGTGTCGTGATCCTCGAACAACTGATCGTCCAGGGAGGCGGCGCCATGGCGTCACTTCTGGCGCTCAAGGAGCTGATCGATGATCGGCGTCACACGGCTCTTGAAGAAAGAGTTTCCAAACTGTCCGGGAAGATGTCCGTCGTGATGATGGTGTTTCTGTTCCCGGCCTTGTTGATCGTATTGGCAGGCCCTGGGTTCATCGCAATCATCGGGGCACTAGGGGATATGAGATGAAGCGTGTAGTGATTGCGGTAGGGTTGATTGGGTTGTTGGGGGGCTGCGCCGGAAACGCTCCCGATTCATCCTGGCTGGTCGATCGTGCCAAGACGGCGCCGAAGGCCTGTGCACCGCTTTCCCAGGATCAGGAGTTGGCGCTCAACCTGGCACAGCAAACCACTGAAGAGGGGCGCCTGCACGCCGCCCTGGCCAACCTGGAGCGTTTGCCCAGCAGTTTGCCCGAAGCGCGTTTGCACAAGGCTCGTATCCTGCGCACGCTGAATCGACCGGAGGCCAAGGGACTGTATGCCAGCCTGGTCGATACCTGCCTGAGGGCCCAGGGCGAGCACGGCCTGGGCCAGCTCGCCAGCACTGACAAACATTATGACGAAGCGCTTGTGCGCATGCGGCGGGCCGCCAGCCTGGATCCGACCAGCGCCGCCATTCGTAATGACCTGGGTGTGGTGTATATGAACCTGGGGCGTATGGAAGAGGCTCGCTTCGAGCTGCTGACTGCCATAGAGCTGAATGAAGCAGAAAGGCAGTCGGGATTGAACCTGCTGACCCTGTTGATTTACCAGCAGAACCTCACCCAGGCCAGTGCCTTGGTGAAACGCATGTCTTTCAGCCCCAGCCAGTACCGTGCTGCCGGTGAGCGCGCTCAGGCATTGCGTCGTCAGCTCGGTCAAACAGCTGCCGTTGCGACTTCCGCTGGCGAGAGGCCGGTACCCGCCAGGCCTGCCGCCTCGGCGCCCGCTCCCGTCGCCCCGGCGGGGGTGATCCAGGTGCCGCAAGTCTCTGCGCCCTTGGCGCTGCCCGCGCAGGCTCGCCCAGCACCTGTCGCCGTAGCACAGCCAACTGCGGCAGGTGCGGTGACCAGGGCATCGTCGGTTCCAACAACACCTGTTACGCCTGCTGCACCTGTAGCACCAGTGGTGCCTGGCGTTACCAGAGCCCCGACCGTTTCCTCGGCACCCGTTGCAATCGAGATGCGAGAGGGTCGGTTGATCGTTCCTGCCGACGGTGGCGACGTCAGGGTAGAAGCCACCACCCATTGAGCAAAACACTGCGCAACAGCGATCGGGAGAGCGTTATGAACAGGAAAATGCCAGGGTCTGTTGACGTTTCACGCACGGCCGCGCCGGAGCCCGTTTTGCCGCGAGGCAAGGCACGAGCCGCGAAGTTTGGCGGGCCAAATGAGCCGGCGAGAAACGCAGCATCGCGGCAAAACGAGCCCGGCCCTTCGGGTTGCGCGGGAAATCTCGCCATGCGTTGTTGGAGGACTTGGCAAGGGAACAACCATTACCGGCGTCCTCCGCCTAGCCTGGCGAGATTTCTCGCGGCAACGCGGCTTGCGCTGAAACGTCAACAGACCCTAGGTTGTCTGCTGTTGGCGTGCCTGCCGCTGGTGACGCTGGCCGCAAGTGAAGACAGAAGGCATGGCTTGATCGGCAGTAATGCTGAAACCCAGACAGAGTATTGGTTACGCGTTCAGCGTGACGGGCTGCAAGCATCCCGTCACGCTCAGGTATCGACACCTGCTGAACGTGAACTCGCCATGCAGCGCTGGCTGGAAAGCCATAAACACCCCATACCAGAGTTTTTTGATCAGGAAGCGGGTGGAGAGCTGAGCAAGTAAATACATTCAGCAATGTATGTCGTGAGCGTTGAGTAGTTGCTCAATGTTCATGGCAGGTAAGGGTGTAGGTCATTCGGTAAAGTTGTACGGAATGATTGAGCGTATAGATAAACTTGTACGAAAATCAGAAATGCCCTTGAATGGCGCGCGGTGCTTTAGTTCATATAGCTAGCATGAGTCGGATAGGAAAGTGCCAGCTGAGTGCGGTTGTGAACGCGCGTTAACCTGAGTATCTGTGAAACATAAAGTTTTACAGTATTCTCTGTGATCCCCAGTTCACAGGATATTTGGTAGTTGGTCATGCCTTTGGCGATCAGTTGTGTGACGGCCAGCTGCCTTTTCGATAGTTTGTCGAAGGGTTCGGGGATATCGAAACCAGCAGGAGAAGGCAGGTAAGCAACGCTTCTCGCCGTAGTGGAAGGTGGCGTGGAGGCTGCATCTGTGCGCATGTCGTGCAGGGACACGGCCAGATCCTGAATGCGCAGTTTGATCTGCTGATCCTTGGTCTGTTGCTCCAGCCGCTCGTACAGACGACTCACGCCAACCCTAAGTTCGTCCAGGTCGACCGGTTTCTGATAGTAGTCGGATACCCCGGCGCGCAGGGCCTGAATGACATCCTGTTTGTCTGCGCTACCGGTGAACAGGGCTATTTCGTAAAGGCGCCCTGGAGCTGCCTGGTTCGCCAGTTCGCCGACCAGTTGCAGGCCGGTGAGGCCGGGCATATGAATATCGCTGAGTATGATGCCAATGCGGCGATCCTGTTGGAATACTTGCAGGGCATCCTGTGCAGTGTGACAACTCGTTACACTATAACCGGCATGCTCAAGAAACTCTTTAAGCTCCTCAGCGATGAGCGGCTCGTTGTCGACGACTAATATCCGTACGGGATGGGGGCTGTCCATGCGTACTACTTCCTAGAGTCTGGAGAGGGTTGACCATGTGGCGAAAGGATAGCTATGACCTAAGTTATAGTCAAAGGGACTACGCCAAAAGAATATTAATATAAAGTTATATCGCTTTAGTCATGTATGGTGACGAAGGCTTATTTCCATTATGTTGGGTGGCGCCCCGAAAAAATTGAAAGGTCACTGCCTGGCTATTAACCAAAGGCTGCTAATTGCGAATCCGAGAAAGAGGAAGGGCGCGTAAGGATGATTTTTCAGCTTTGGCATTGCCAGGTACTTAAATTTTTTCGGAATTAAAAGCAGTAGCTCAGGTTGAAAGCGGGTCAGGAGTGTCCAGCAGCACAGTGCGAGCGCTGCGCCGATGACGCTAATCAGCACGTGCATGGCATCACTGGCGACACCCAATGCAACCAGCAACTTGACGTCAGCTGCGCCCATCTGGCGGGTCAGGTAGCCGGGCAGGGAAAGCGCGCAGGCCACTACGGCAGCGAGAACGGCAGCAGCTGGAGTGGCTCCGGTGAGGGTGTTACCCGACCAGAGCAGATACAGGATTGCGATGGCCAGCCCACCGAGGGTCAGCTGGTTGGCGATCCGGCGTTGTTGCGCATCCTGAAACGCGCAGGCTGCTAGCCAGCACAGTAAGACGATGTAATTCATGGGTTGTTTTCTGGTTGAGGGCGGTACGCCATCCGAATCAAACGGCTGCCACCCGGGTGGCCGAGAGCGCTGTTGGATCATGTTAGGTGAGCCGGACGATGCATGTCTTCAAGGATTGGTTCAAGCGCGAGTCCGACTCGCCCGTGGTGCGGGAAGCACCGGGCATTTCCGCCAATAGCAGCCCCTGCCTGAACCTGAGCATCGATCTGCAGGGGCAGGTGCTCGAGGTTTCCGGCAACCTGTCCAGCCGATTGCGCATTTCAGCGCAGCAGACGACCGCACTGGAAGATCTGCTCTACGGGCAGAGTCGATACCTGGTGTCGGATCTGGGCGCTTTCGCCCAGCAGATGCTCGATTTGTCCTTCACCACTCGGGACGGCGGCATCCTGCACACCCGCGGCTGGATACAGGCGGTGCCGGATGGCTGGTCGCTGCAGGCCTTCGAGGTTGGCGACTTCGTGGCTCGGTTGCAGGCCTGTGAACAGCGGCTGCAGGTGTTCGCGCAGGTCAGTTCACTGGCGCAGGTCATACGCGGTACCGAGCGGGTGGAGCTTTCCCGGCAGTTGCCAGGCTGGCTGGCGACACTGGCCCAGACGCTACAGGTAACCTGTGTGGCGCTGGCAGTGCCGGATACGCTACGCGGTGGCTGGCAGATCGCTGGCCAGCATAGTGACGCGATGGCGCCGGCTTTCTGGGAGGATGGCCAGCAGCTGCCCCTGGATCTGTGCCATTACGATGCGCAGCAGCCCGTGCAGTGGCTACGCGGCGAGCGGGATGGCCCCGAATGGCATGCCGGCGACTCCGTCTGGCTGATGCCTTACAGTGATTATCAGGGCGCGCGCGCCTGGTTGCTGTGTTCACCGTATATTGCCCACCAGCGCATGCCGGAGCTCAATACCCGCGATTGGCTGGATCTGTTCGCTCACGTCGCGGCACCTCTGCTGCAGCGGCTCGATGAGCAGGCTCGCAAGGCCCATGGCGAACGCCTCGATATCCTTCAGGATCTGCTGGGAACCGGCTGGTGGGAATACCTGCCACGTAGCGGCGCTTTCCTGCTGGCGCCCAATCTGGTGCAACGCTTCGCTCTCGACCCGCAAGCATCGGTGACCCTCGCCGATTGGCTGGAGCTGCTCAGTCCGGCTGATCGTGATGAGTTTCAGGTGCGCCTGGCCGATGCCGAAACCGCGGGCAAACCCTTCGAGCAGATCGTCCGCCTGCGTGACGACGAAAAGGGGCTTTGCTGGTTCCGCATCCATACCCGCATTCTCACCGTCAATGGCCAGCACCGTATCGTCGGAGCGGTGTTGGATATCGATGACATGAAGGGCAAGGAGTTGGAGGCCGACGCGGCGACGGCCAGATTGAAGAATCTGGTCGCCAGTGCTCCGGCCCTGATCTATGTGCAGCGCTATGAGGAGGGAGCCTTCGCCCTGACCTTCTGCAGCGACAGTACCCGCGCACTCCTGGGTTATACGCTGGACGACCTCATTCGCCGGCCCCTCGCCGACTTCATTCATCCCGACGACCGCGACACCTACTTCACGCGTACCCGTACCCTGCTCGCTCAGGGCGCTGCCAGCTGCAGCTATCGATTCATCGACAGCGATGGTGAGTACCACTGGTTGCAGGATGAAGTGAAACTGCTGCGTGACGAGCGTGGCATTCCGGTCGAAGCGGTAGGGTTATGCCTGGACGTTACCGACGCTGCGTTGGCTGCCGAGCGGGTGCGGGAGAGCGAGGAGCGTTACCGGATTCTGGTCGAGGACTCCCCGGCAATCATCTGTCGTTACCAGCCGGATCTGACCCTGACGTTTGCCAACCGGCCGCTCGCCCAGTATCTGGGCATCAGCCAGGAGAAGTTGCAGGGCATCAGCCTGGCTGCCTATTTGTCGCAGCAGGAGCTTGCGCAATTCCAGGAGCGCCATCGCCAACTGACGCCTCAGCAACCGGTGGGTACTGCGTTGGTGCGTATGGATCTGCCGGGGCGCGAGCATGTCTGGTGGGAGCTGTCCGAGCGCGGTGTCTTCAGCGATAGTGGAAAATTGCTCGAGGTACAGGCTGTGGGGCGCGACGATACCGAGCTGCAGAAAGCTCGGCAGATGCTCAACCAGAGCGCCAAGATGGCGGTGTTGGGAGAGATGGCCACTGGCCTGGCCCATGAGATCAATCAGCCGCTCAATGTCATGCGCATTGCCTTGACCAATACCCTCAATGGCGTGGAGAACGGTTCGGCGACGCCTGATTATCTGAAGAACAAGCTAGAGCGCATCGAGCAGCAGGTCGCCCGGGCGGCGAAGATAGTCAATCACATGCGCATCTTCGGTCGCCGCTCGGAGGTCGAGGGAGACCTGTTCAGCCCTGACGCGGCCATCGAGGGCGCGCTGACCCTGATTCGCGAGGGTGAACTGAGCAAGGACATCGAACTGACCGTCAAGCTGTGCGGCTCGCCGCAGGTGAAGGGCCATGCCGATCAGCTCGAGCAGGTCATCATCAACCTGCTGGTCAATGCCAGGGATGCGTTGCTCAGTGCCCGGGAGAAGAATCCGGGACTGGAGCCGCATATCCTGGTGCAGAGTGAACGGGACGCGAGCCTGGTGATCGTGCAGATACAGGATAATGCCGGTGGCATCGATCCGCTGCTGCTCGACCGCGTGTTCGACCCTTTCTTCACCACCAAGCCGGTGGGCAAGGGAACGGGGTTGGGGCTTTCGGTCAGCTACGGGCTGGTCAGTCAGATGGGTGGCAAGCTGAGTGTGAGCAATCGGGAGCATGGCGCCTGCTTCCGTATCGAGCTACCTGCTGCCTAGCTGAGCCCTGCCGTGGACGTGGCATCATGGCCGCCTTGTCCATGACGTTCGGGAAATATCATGACGGCAATGGTAATGGCCGTGCTGGCTTACTGCGAAGGCGTACTGCGTGGCGATCCAGAGGTACTGGGGCAACTGCGTGATAACGGCTTCAGCTGCGCCGAGGGTTACTGGGAGTTCTCCCTGCCAGCGCTGCATGCCTTGCTGTCGAGTCAGCTCGTGGTGCCGGCCGATCCTGGTTATTCGAGCTTTCTCAAGCAGCTCTACGCCAGCGATATCAACCAGCGGCTGGCGCAACAGGGCGCGCAGATTGCCATCGCCGACAATCGCGGCAAGGTCAGCGAGAGTCTGTATCGTCTGCAGCGCCTGCTCTGAACAGGTGGTGATGGCTCGTGTGGTACAGCGCCGAATCGGCGAAGTGTTCCGCGCCCAGCACATGCCCAACCAGAATCAGCGCGGTACGACGAAAGCCCTTGGCGCTGACCTTTTCCTCGATATCGGCCAGGGTGCCGAGTACCCAATCCTGATCCGGCCAACTGGCGCGGTGCACCACCGCGATCGGGCAGCTAGCGCCATAGTGCGGCAGCAGGTCGGTGACGATCTTCGGCAGGTGCTGCACGCCCAGGTGGATGGCCATCGTCGCGCCGTGACGAGCCAGGTCATGCAACTGTTCGCCCTCGGGCATCGGTGATTGGCTGCCATAGCGGGTGAGGATCACCGTTTGCGAGACATCGGGCAGCGTCAGCTCGCTTTCCAGCAGCGCGGCACAGGCCGCCGTAGCGGTAACGCCAGGAATGATCTCGAAAGGGATGCCAAGCGCGCGCAGGTGACGAATCTGCTCACCGATGGCGCCGTACAGCGACGGGTCACCCGAATGCACCCGCGCTACGTTCTCGCCGCGCGTGTGGGCGGCGCGCAGCAGGGCGACGATTTCATCCAGATGCAGCTCGGCGGTATTCACCACCAGACTGGCTTGATGGCCTTCGAGCAGTGCTTCGGGCACCAGGGAACCGGCATAGAGGATCACCGGGCACGAACGGATCAGGCGCTGACCCTTCACGGTAATCAGCTCGGGGTCGCCGGGGCCGGCGCCGATGAAGTAGACGGTCATGGGAGTCCTGAGTGTAGGGGAGAAGGCGCTTTGCTCTTCCTGCGTGTTGTTCGGCTTGTCCGATCGCTCGGCGGGGGAGCACCAGCCGGTGGATCGCCACCCGGTGGATCGATAAAGCGTGATCCACCCTACGAATCGCTGCGGGCAACGGCCAGCGTGGCGTTGGCGCTTTTGCGCTTGGTTATCCACAGGCGAGCGGTTCGACTGCTCAACCGTTCGGCCAGGGCCAAAGCGCTGGCCTCTGCAACGCTTGGGCTGCCGGTGACACGCAGGGCAATATCGGAGGTCTGGCTCAGGCGGTCATGGTAACCCGTCAGCACCTCGGCGGGCAGGAAGGTGATGGGCAGGCACAGGTACTCGGCCAGCTGCAGCAGCCCAGGCTCGTCGGCCTTGTGTTCGCTGCTGGCCAGGGCCGTCAGTTCGGCAGTGCTCGAGCCATGCTCGGCCAGCGTGCTGTCGAGCAAGGCCAGCAGCTCGCTCAGCGGGCAATCGCGCCGGCAACCCAGGCCGGCGACGAGGGTAGGGCGCTCGCTCACGCCTGCTTCTGCTCGCGGCCATGGAACCAGGCGGCGACTAGGCCCAGTACCGCCCAGAACGCGGCATTGGTCAGCAGCGAAGCGAGGATGAACTCATGCTCCAGGGCTTCGGGCGCCAGGCTTTCGTGAACCTCCGGGTGAGGGGCGCCGATCAGGTGGGGCAGGGCGAGGATGACCACGCCGAGGATGCGCAGGATCCAGTTGCTGCCAAACGCCAGCAGCGCCAGACCAGCGGCGGTCGAGGCGGCCGTGCCGATCCACCAGTACTGGCGCAGCACCAGCTCTGCGGCGGCGGTACCCGGCAGTTCCGGCGGCAGACCGGCTGAGGGTGCGAGCACGAAGGTGGTGAAACCGGCCAGGCCCCAGAGCAGGCCCTGCCAGGTTTTCTGTGGCGCGCACAGGGTGAACAGGCCGGCGAGCATCAATGCGAAGCCGACGGCGACCACCAGGTTGCTCAGGCCGGTGGACAACAGGCGCTGCCAGCCATCTTCCGGTGCCCAGGCTTCACCCTCGTGGCTGTGGCCGCCAGCGGCGTCATGCTCGTGAGTGGCGCTGGCAGTGTCGTGGCTGTGCTCGATAACGGCAGCGGGCTCTGCGACTTCGAACGTCTCCGCATGCAGAATCAGCGGAGTGACCCACAGGCTTTGCAGCAGGGTCAGTACGATGGCGGCGAGCAGGCCGGCGAAGCCCGCGGTCTGGGCAATACGCTTGATCATTCTGGCGTCCTCAGTGGCACGGAAACGCGGCGCTATGCCGGGTATCGTGGGCGGCATTGTGCAGGGCTTCGACGTGGGAGAACCCGGCGAAAAAGATCAGCGCGGCGCCGAGCAGGCAACTGCCCACGGCCAGGATCAGACGCTGTGACAGGGGAAGTGAAACGGAGGTGGACAGAGTGCTGGTGGACATGGGCGTGGCCTTCTGCAGGACGAGGAAGTCGAGGCAGAAAGACACAGCGAGAGAGCAGGCAAGGCGGCCTGATATCCGGCGTGTGCCCGCCCACCGCGGGTTGCCAAACGATTACTTCAGGCCGGTCTCCGGGCTCGTGACGACTGTCATGGGACAGTATTGGGTCAGCCTTCCCATGCCTGAGGCACAGTGGCTTCGATAACCCTTCGTACACATACCGTTGCGGGGGCAGCGCCGGACTTGCACCGGCTTCCCGTTTCACCTCGCGCTCGGCGGCGCGAGACACCTGAAACAGCTGCACAAGAACACCATGAAGCGGTGTTTGCGTCAATATGTTGCAAGGCCTGGTGACCCCTGTCGAGATTGACCGCCCGCCAGGCACTGCGTAGCCTTGCCGTCTTCGAGGTTCTTCATGCATCGCCATGGAGCTAGAACCTGTTAAAAGTCTGCTGCGCGTCGGCCCTGCTGCGTTAAAAACAGGCTCGGAATGCTCATGTACAAAAGTACACTCCGCTTCCTCGCCTGTTTTTGCCTTGCAGGACTCTAGCTCGCGAGCCTTTGAACAGGTTCTAAGAGGGAACACGGCAAGCCGTGGCTGCCCCCGCAACTGTAGCAGCGAGCGCATCGCCAACCGCCACTGGGAAACCGGGAAGGCCGGCTACGCGCCATGACCTGTGAGCCAGGAGACCTGCCTCGATAACGCTTTCGACAACCGGGCGGGGTGATCCGGTGATGCCTTCGTGCCAGCTTCGGCTTGTGCCTGCCATCTATTGCCCGCTCGCCGTTTCTCCAGACGCCAGGGGCCTCCATGAAAACGCTCGCCAAACTTCCCGTCACCATCGTCACCGGTTTCCTCGGTGCCGGTAAGACCACCTTGCTGCGGCACATGTTGGAAAACGCCGAGGGCCGCCGTATCGCGGTGATCGTCAACGAGTTCGGCGAACTGGGTATCGATGGTGAAATCCTCAAGCAGTGTTCCATCGGCTGCACCGAGGAAGAGGCTAATGGCCGCGTTTTCGAACTGGCCAACGGCTGCCTGTGCTGCACCGTACAGGAAGAGTTCTTCCCGGTGATGCGCGAGCTGGTGGAACGCCGCGGCGACCTCGACCATATCCTCATCGAAACCAGCGGCCTGGCCCTGCCCAAGCCGCTGGTACAGGCCTTCAACTGGCCGGAAATCCGCAACGCCTGCACCGTCGATGCGGTGATTACCGTGGTCGACAGCCCGGCGGTGGCCGCCGGCACCTTCGCCGCGTTCCCCGATCAGGTCGATGCCCAGCGCAAGCTCGACCCCAATCTCGATCACGAATCGCCCCTGCACGAGCTTTTCGCCGACCAACTGGCGAGCGCTGATCTGGTGATCCTCAACAAGGCCGACCTGCTCGATGCCGACGCCCTGGCGGCGGTGCGCACCGAAGTTGGCGAAGAGCTGCCGCCGGCGGTCAAGGTGGTCGAAGCCCATGGCGGTTCCCTACCGCTCAATGTGCTGCTGGGCCTGAACAGCGAGACCGAACTGCACATCGAAGGCCGCAAGACCCATCACGACAATGAGGAGGAAGACCACGATCACGACGAGTTCGACTCGTTCCACGTGGAACTACCGCAAATCGATGAAGCCCGCCTGCTCGCCGCGCTGAAGGACGTAGTGGCCAGGCACGGCATCCTGCGTATCAAAGGCTTCGTCGCCGTTCCGAACAAGCCAATGCGCCTGCTGCTGCAAGGTGTCGGCCTGCGTTTCGACAAGCACTTCGACCGTGCCTGGCAGGCTGATGAGGCGCGGGTTACCCGCCTTATCGTGATTGGCCAGGAGCTCGATCACACAGCCATCGCTGCCGAGCTGAAAGCGGCGCTCAAATGAAGCTTCAAGCTGCAAGCCTCAAGCCACAAGTGAAAGCCAGAAGCTTGGCTGCGGGCTGTTCCTGCTTGCAGCTTGTAGCTTGTAGCTTGTAGCTCGCTTAGATGCATCTTCTGCGTACTCAGCCCGGACAGTCGTTACCGGCCGACAGCATCGCCGACCTCGGCCAGACGCCTTCCGAGCTGGTGGTGTTGTGCACCGGTGATTCGCACTTGTCGCTGCTGGCCGAGGTCGCCTGCCATCTGCCCGAGGACTACCCCAGTCTGCGCCTGGCCAGCCCGGCGCAACTGGGCAACAACGCCTCGGTGGATTTCTACGTCGAGCAGGTGCTGCAGCACGCCAAGGTGATCCTGATCTCCGTGCATGGCGGTGTCAGCTACTGGCGCTACGGCATCGAGCGTCTGGTGGAGTTGGCCGGGCGCGGCAAGACGCTGATCCTGGTGCCGGGCGACGACAGCCCCGATCCCGAGCTGAGCGGCCTGGGTAACGTCGCCGCCGAGGATGCCGAGCGGCTCTGGCAGTATTTGCGCCAGGGCGGCGTGGACAATGCGCGGCAATTTTTCCACTGCATCGCCAGTCGCTACCTGGGGTGCGACTACCCCTGGGAGGCGCCGCGCGCACTGCCCCGGGTCGGCCTCTATCACCCGCACAAGAGTGATGTGCGCCTGGATGATTGGCGTTCCGAGTGGCAGCCCGATGCGCCGGTGGCGGCGCTGCTGTTCTACCGCACCCATGTGCAGGCGGCCAACACCGCCTTCGTCGACAGCTTTTGCCAGCGCCTGCGGGCCCAAGGCCTCAACCCGCTGCCCATCGCCGTGGCCAGCCTCAAGGAAGCCGCCTGCCTGGCACAGGTGGAGGACTGGCTGGACGAGGCCGGCGCCGCCGTTATCCTCAACACCACCGGCTTCGCCCAGTCCAACCCGGAAGCACCGCAGGCGCGGCCGTTCCGCCGCGATGTGCCGGTGTTGCAGGCGCTCTGCGCCTTGGACAGCGAAGAACAATGGCAAGGTAACGCCCAGGGCCTCGGCCCGCGTGACCTGGCCATGCATATCGCCCTGCCGGAGCTGGACGGCCGGCTGATCACCCGACCCATCAGCTTCAAGGGCCTGGCCTGGCGCAGCGAACGCAGCCAGAGCGACGTGGTCTGCTACCGTGCGCACCTGCCCGGCATGGATTTCGTCGCCGAACTGGCGCGGCGCTGGTGCGAGCTGCAACGCACGCCCGCAGCGGACAAACGTGTCGCCCTGGTGCTGGCCA
This sequence comes from Phytopseudomonas daroniae, assembly GCF_004327275.1. Lineage (NCBI taxonomy): Bacteria > Pseudomonadati > Pseudomonadota > Gammaproteobacteria > Pseudomonadales > Pseudomonadaceae > Phytopseudomonas > Phytopseudomonas daroniae. Next base: position 293,045 of record NZ_QJUJ01000004.1, on the reverse strand, counting down.
ACTACCCGACCCGCGACGGTCGCATCGGCAACGGCGTCGGCCTGGACACCCCGGCGGCCGCGCTGAATATCCTCCAGGCTCTGCAACAGCAGGGTTATCCGGTCGATGCGTTGCCGGACAGCGGCACCGCGCTGATTCACCAACTGCTCGGTGGCGTGACCAACGATCTCGACAACCTCGACCTGCGGCCTTGCGCCCAGAGTCTGGCGCTGGACGACTATCGGCGCTTCTTCGCGGTGCTGCCCGAGGCCAACCGCCAGGCCGTGCTGGAGCGCTGGGGCGCTCCCGAGAATGATCCGATGTACCGCAGTGGCCGGCTGATGATTGCCGGTCTGCGCTTCGGCCTGACCTTCGTCGGCATCCAGCCGGCACGGGGTTATCAGGTCGATGCGGCAGCGGTCTACCACGACCCGGATCTGGTGCCGCCTCACGGTTACCTGGCGTTCTATTTCTGGATGCGCCAGGTGTTCGCCGCCCAGGCGGTGATCCACGTTGGCAAGCACGGCAACCTGGAATGGCTGCCGGGCAAGAGTGTTGGTCTTTCCGAAAGCTGCTGGCCGACTTTGATCCTCGGTGCGCTGCCGAATATCTATCCCTTCATCGTCAACGATCCCGGCGAGGGCGCCCAGGCCAAACGCCGTACCCAGGCGGTGATCATCGACCACCTGATGCCGCCGCTGACCCGCGCCGAGAGCTATGGCCCCCTGCGTGATCTGGAGCGGCTGGCCGATGAGTATTACGACGCTAGCCAGCTCGACCTGCGCCGCGCCGCCGAGCTGCGCGGTGAGATCTTGGTCAAGGTGCGTGAAGCCAGCCTGGATCGCGAACTGGGCCTGCAGCTCAACGACGATCCGGCCAGCTGGTTGCCACAACTCGACGCCTACCTGTGCGACCTCAAGGAATCGCAGATCCGCGACGGCCTGCATGTGTTCGGCGAATCACCGGCCGGTACGCTGCGTCGCGACACCCTGCTGGCGCTGCTGCGCATTCCCCGCGGTGACGGCCAGGGTGGCAACGCCAGCCTGCTGCGTGCGCTGGCCCATGACCTGCAGCTCGACTTCGATCCGCTCGATTGCGACATGGCCGCGCCGTGGACGGGCCCACGCCCTGACATTCTGACTGGCCTAAGCGATGAGCCCTGGCGCAGTTTCGGCGACACCCGTGAGCGTCTTGAGCTGCTCGGATTACGGCTGATCGAAGGAGCGGACTTGCCATTCGCCGGATCGGCCAGCGCTGCCGTGCTGCGCAGTCTGGCTGAGCGCATCGCGCCGCTGCTGGATGCCTGTGGCGATGCCGAGATGCACGGCCTGCTCGATGCGCTAGATGGTCGCTTCGTGCCATCCGGCCCCAGCGGCGCGCCGAGTCGTGGGCGGCTCGACGTGCTGCCCACCGGGCGCAATTTCTATTCCGTGGACGTGCGCAACCTGCCCACACCCACTGCCTGGCGCCTTGGCGTACAGGCCGCCGACCGCCTGCTTGAACGCCATCTGCAGGATGAAGGTGACCACCTTCGCCAGCTCGGCCTGTCGGTGTGGGGCACCGCGACCATGCGCACCGGTGGTGACGATATCGCCCAGGCCATGGCCCTGATGGGCGTACGCCCGGTGTGGCAGGCCGGCAGCCAGCGGGTCGAGCGTTTCGAGGTACTGCCGCTGGAGCAACTCGGTCGCCCGCGTGTCGACGTGACCCTAAGGGTGTCCGGGTTCTTCCGTGATGCCTTCGCCAACCTGATCCGTCTGTTCGACGACGCCGTGCAGGCGGTCGCCGATCTGGACGAATCGCCGGACATGAACCCGCTGTCGGCACGGGTCTGGCAGGAAGCCCTGGCGCTGCAGGATGGCGGGCTGGACGAACTCGAGGCGCGGCGTCAGGCTGGCTGGCGGATCTTCGGTTCCAAGCCCGGCGCCTATGGTGCCGGCGTGCAGAACGCCATCGAGGAACGCCTCTGGGAAAGCCGCGCGGATCTCGCCGAGGTGTACCTGAACTGGGGCGGCTACGCCTACGGCAAAGGCAGCGAAGGTACGCCGGCGCGCGGCCAGTTCGCCGAGCGCCTGGAGCGTCTGCAGGCGGTGTTGCACAACCAGGACAACCGCGAGCACGACATCCTCGACTCGAACGACTACTACCAGTTCCAGGGTGGCATGTTGGCGGCGGTGGAAACCCTGCGGGGCACCAGGGTGGCCAGCTACTTTGGTGACAACAGCCAGCCCGATACCCCGCGCATCCGTACCCTCAAGCAGGAGCTGGCCCGGGTGGTACGCGCCCGCGCGGCCAATCCGAAGTGGATCGAGGGCATGAAGCGCCACGGCTACAAAGGCGCCTTCGAGCTGGCCGCGACAATCGACTACCTGTTCGCCTTCGATGCCACCAGCGAACTGGTCGACGACCACCAGTACGCCCTGCTTACCGACGCCTACCTGCTGGATCGGGATACCCGCGACTTTATCCAGCAGCACAACCCCGGCGCTCTGCAGGACATCATCGAGCGCCTGCTCGAAGCCCAGCAGCGCGGCCTCTGGCAGGAGCCGGGCGAGTACCGCGAGGCCCTGGAGAACCTGCTGATCGAGGGCGAGGAAAGCTAAGGTCTATTAGCGCGTTGGCCGGAGGGAGGCGTAAGCAGCCGGTCGATGATTCGCGTTAAACGAAGGATCAGGCCTTCGGCCCCGGATTACGCCTGCGGCTAATCCAGGCTACGTTCGTGCCATGGTTCCCCGTAGGTTGGATCGGGGCGCGCAGCCTAGCCCGTAGGATGGGTGAAACCCATCAATTGCCGATGGGTTGCACCCATCCTACGGCCGTCCGCTCTCGCCTTGAAGCTGCCTTCAGCGCTTTTTCGGCTTTTACAAGTCCCCTCGGTTGCCCTGGCCTGACCTTGGGTTTAGCCTACCTGTTCATTTCCAGAGGAGTTTCGTCCAATGCGCCAGTAATGCCGTCGTGTCCGCACGACCTGTGATTTTCCGCCGCGGCCTCGTGCCTCGCGTTTTCACGGCATTGCCTGGAGTCATTCATGACGAACTCGCCTGTTATCGCGCTTGAGCGCGTGTCCTTTCATTTTTCCAATGGTCAGCCGCTGTTCGATGAGCTGAGCGAAACCTTCGATGCCCGCCATACCGGCCTGGTGGGGCGCAACGGTGCCGGCAAGAGCGTGCTCGGCCGCCTGCTCGCAGGGTTGTTGCAGCCCACTGGCGGGCGTATCGCTCGGCAGGCTCAGGTCGCTTACCTGCCTCAAGAGGTCGTGGTGTCTGACGGCGTTCGAGTTATCGATCTGACCGGTTTCGCTGCGCCTTACGATGCGCTGTGTCGGGTGACTGACGGCTGCATGGACGAGGACGATATCGAGTTGCTCGAAGGCCACTGGAATATCGCCGAGCGCCTGAACCTCGCCCTGCGCGACGAAGGTCTTGGCCATCTGTCACTGCAAACCCCTGCCGCCATACTCAGCGGTGGTGAGCGTACAAGGGTGGCTTTGCTCGGTGTTTTTCTCTGCGGTGCCGATCTGCTGATTCTCGATGAGCCAAGCAATCACCTGGATCGGGTCAGCCGCCAGCGGCTCTATCGACGCTTGCAGCAGTGGCCGGGCGGGCTGGTGGTGATCAGCCATGATCGTGAACTGCTGGAGGGCATGCAGCGCATCGTCGAGCTATCGCCGGCCGGGCTGCGCGCCTACGGCGGCAATTACAGCGTTTATCGGGAGTGTCGATTGCGCGAGCGACAGGCCGCGCAGCACACGCTGGAGCATGCCCGCACCGAGCGCAAACGTGGCGAGCGGGAGTTGCAGACGCAGCAGCAACGCCAGCAGCGCCGTACCGCCAGCGGAGCGCGTGGGGCGCGGGACAGCAATCAGGCGCAGATCCTCCTGGATCGTCAGAAGAACCGCAGCGAAACGAGCGCCGGCCGCCTGCAACAACGGCTGCAGGAGGCGCGTAGCGGGCTCGATAGCGCGGTACGCGAGGCCGCCGCCCAGGTGGACGAAAACCTGGAGATCGAGCTGCATGGCAGTGCTACAAGCCTGCCCGAGGGTAAGCGGGTATTGAGTCTACGCGGCGTGTGCGCACCATTTTCGGGCGCCTGCCTGCCGGATATCGAACTGTTCGGCCCCCGTCGGCTGGCGATTACCGGGCCCAATGGTTGTGGCAAGTCGACCTTGCTGGCGGTGCTCGCGGGCCAGCTTTCAGTCGCCGCTGGCGAGTGTCGAGTCGATGTCCCGCTGGCTTATCTTGATCAGCGATTGTCCTGCCTGCAGGCGGCGCAAACGGCCCTGGATCATCTGCGACACTGCAATCCCGGGTTGCCCGAGGCGCTTGCCCGTACCCGCCTGATGCACCTGGGGCTGGATGCCGATCGGGCACTGCTCCCCTGCGCACGGCTCAGTGGCGGCGAGCGCCTGAAACTGGCGCTTTCCGGGGTGATCGATGGCGAACCGGCAGCACCCTTGCTGCTGCTCGACGAGCCCGATAACCATATCGATCTCGACTCGCTGCTGGCCGTCGAAGGCATGCTGCGTCAGTACCGTGGGGCGCTGGTCGTGGTGTCTCACGACACCGCGTTCATCGAGGCATTGGCGATCACCGACCGCCTGCAGTGGACGACGCAGGGTTGGCAGTACGAGCGGGTGTGATCCGCACGTTTGCGAGGGTGCATCCAACGGCTTGAGCGCAGCGACACTGGGTATCGCTGCGCTCAACGCCAGGCTACGGGTGGCGTTAGACCAGATGCCGCATCCGTACGGCCGCGTCGATCAGCATGCGCTCGGTGCCCGTCCAGCCCAGGCAGCCGTCGGTGATCGACACGCCGTAGCGCAGCTCGCCACCGAGGCTCTGGGCGCCATCGAACAGGTGGCTTTCGATCATCACTGCGCGCAGGGCGCCGTCGCCGGCCAGGCGCTGGTCGAGCACGCTGCGCAGCACCTCGGGCTGGCGCAGCGGGTTCTTGCCGCTGTTGGCGTGGCTGCAGTCGACCATGATCCGCGGGGCGATGCCCTGGCGCTCCAGCTCGGCGCGCGCAGTGGCGACGCTGGCGGCGTCGTAGTTCGGCGCACCATGGCCGCCGCGCAGAACCAGGTGGGTGTCCGGGTTGCCGTGGGTCTGTACCAGGGCCGGGCGACCGTGGCCATCGACACCGAAGTGCTGGTGGGCATGAGTCGCCGAGCGCATGGCGTCGCAGGCGATGCCGAGGCTGCCATCGGTGCCGTTCTTGAAGCCCACCGGCATCTCCAGACCGCTGACCAGTTCGCGGTGCACCTGGGATTCGCTGGTTCGTGCGCCAATGGCGGCCCAGCCGAGCAGGTCGTCGAAGTAGCCGGCCACCAGCGGCTGCAGAATCTCGCTGGCCAGCGGCAGGCCGAGCTCCAGCATGCGCAGCATCAGTTGCCGCGAACGGCGCAGGCCCTCGGCCATGTCGCCGCTGCCATCCAGCGCCGGGTCGTAGACCAGGCCCTTCCAGCCCACCGTGGTACGCGGTTTTTCGACGTAGGCGCGCATCACCAGCAGCAGGCGATCACCCACCCGTTGGCTCAGGGCTGCCAGGCGCTCGGCGTATTCGAGTACGGCAGCGTCGTCGTGCAGGGAGCAGGGGCCGACCACCACCAGCAATCGCGGGTCGTGACCATCGAGAATGGCGCGGATCGAGTGGCGTTGTTGCTGCACCTGACGGGCGAGGGCGGCAGAGAGGGGCAGTTCTTCGCGCAACTGGCTGGCGCTGGGCAGTGGCGAAGTCTGTCGGCGAGTTGGGGTGGCGACCAGATGCAGATCAGCGGATTTGGCGGTGGAGCGGGAATTGACGGCTACGGACATGGTGGTTTCCTCGGCCGGCGCGGATGTTACCGCGCGCGGCGCACTATCTGGCTCGATGGGATGTTCGATTGAGTGGATGAGCAGAGCGGCTGCCGGTAAATCGCCAGTCGTAGCGGTAACGGGTTTGATAGGTGGCGTATGCGTTCATGGTGAAATCCTCTGTACAGATGGCTGTGCCGGAAAAAAAGAAACCCCCGATCGGGTTGCCGACCGGGGGTTTCGAGAAACTGTCTGGTGGCGACCCTGAGTTGCTAGGGCGCCTGTGGGGTATCAGGCGCGCCTGTGGCTAAACCAATACCCATAAAAATACGAGGCCGCCGCAACCACGGATGCCTGGGCACGCGCGATCACGATGCAGGCTGCATCGAGGCGGGTGCTGTTCAGGATCAGGGATGGCGACATGCAAGGCTCCGTTGAATGGGCTCGACGTTAATTCATCGCGGTGGTCGATTGCAAGCCCTGGAACCGATTCGCGATCTGCTGCGTGTCGCTTGTAGCCGTTTCATGTACGGCTGCAAAGTGGCGTTAGCGGCCTGTCGTAGGATGGGTGAAACCCATCGGAAATTGATGGGTTTCACCCATCCTACGGGCTGGTGGATGAAAAGAGCGTCAGCTACGCGCCCCGATCCACCCTACGTCCGCTTGCGCCTTGCATCGGCCAAGGCCTGGCTCTGGCCCGCCAGGTGCTCAGGTTTCCTGCCTGCCGATCCACTTGCCCACCTGAGGCGCCTCGTAGCGGTCGATGGCCGCCAACAGCGCATTGATATCCTGCTCGACGATCAGCATCTCGCGGTGCGGCGCCTTGACGAAGGCTGCGTCCACCATGTGATCGAGGAAGGCGGCGAGGCGGTCGTAGTAGCCATTGATATTGAGCAGCGCGCAGGGCTTCTGGTGGTGGCCCAGTTGCGCCCAGGTCCATACCTCGAACAGTTCCTCCAGGGTGCCGACGCCACCGGGGAGGGCGATGAAGCCGTCGGACAGCTCGGCCATCAGCGCCTTGCGCTGATGCATGGAGTCGACGATGCGCAGGTCTTCGAGGCCGGTGTGGGCCACTTCCTTTTCCCACAGCGAACGCGGGATCACGCCGATCACTTCGCCACCTGCTTCGAGCGCCGCATTGGCCACGGCGCCCATCAGGCCGACGGACGCGCCGCCGTACACCAGGCCGATGCCGGCTTTGGCGAGGGTCTGGCCGAGGCGGGTAGCGGCCTCGATATAGATCGGGTCACGGCCCGCGTTGGAACCACAGAAAATGCACAGACGCACGGAGACTCTCCCTGGTTGATGACGCACACGTCAGCGTTGCGAAGCCGCCGACCATAACAGAACAGCGCAGTGGGATTCGACCGCCCGCTGCTACAATGCCGGCTTTGCCCAGCTGGATTGCGCCATGACCGATACCGTCCATTTCCCTCTCGCCGCCGTGGTCGGTGCCGACTCGCTGAAGTTGGCGCTGTGCCTGGTGGCGGTCGATCCGGCGATTGGCGGCGTGCTGATCGAGGGGCCGCGAGGCATGGCCAAGTCGACCCTGGCCCGTGGCTTGGCCGAGCTGTTGCACACTGGCCAGTTCGTCACCCTGCCGCTGGGCGCCAGCGAGGAACGTATCGTCGGCACCCTGGATCTGGATGCCGCCCTGGGCCAAGGCCGGGCGAGCTTTTCCCCGGGGTTGCTGAGCAAGGCCGATGGCGGCGTGCTCTACGTCGACGAGGTCAACCTGCTGCCCGACCATCTGGTCGACCTGTTGCTCGATGCGGCGGCCAGCGGCGTCAACCATGTCGAGCGCGACGGCATCTCTCACCGCCACAGTGCGCGTTTCATTCTGATCGGCACCATGAACGCCGAAGAGGGTGAGCTGCGCCCGCAACTGCTCGACCGCTTCGGCCTCAACCTGGTACTGGACGGTCAGCCGCAGCCGGGCGCGCGCGCCGAAATCGTCCGCCGTCGCCTGGCTTTCGATGCCGACTCGCAGGCGTTCATTGCCCAGTGGGCCGAGCAGCAGGCGGCACTGGCCGAGCGCTGCCAGCAGGCGCGGGATCAGGTGATGCGCATTCCTCTCGATGACCAGGCGCTGGAGGCGATCACCCAACGCTGTTTCGAGGCGGGCGTCGATGGTTTGCGTGCCGACCTGGTGTGGCTGCGAGCCGCCCGTGCCCACGCGGCCTGGCGTGGTGCTGAAGGCATCAGCGAGGACGATATCGAAGCAGTGGCCGACTTCGTGCTGCGCCATCGTCGTCGGCATACGCCACCCCGGCAGCAGGCTCAGCCGCCGGCCAGCCCTCCTGCTCAGGCATCAAGCGAGCAGCCTGCGGCAGGCGAAGGTCAGTGGGGCGAACTGCCGCCGCACGTGCAGGCCACCGGCGAGCGCCGTGAACCGCCACGCTGGGCAAAAAAGCCCTGAGCATCCCCCCGCGTGCCAGAGCGGGGACGGATGCGAAGCCCACTCCGGGCAAACAGGCAGGCGGCCGCGGTGGCGCCAAACGCCGGGGCGAGAATGGTGCCATCGACTGGCTCGCCACCCTGCTGCAAGGTCGGCCACGGCGGCGCGAAGATCTGCAGCGCAGCCCACGTAGCAACGCACCGACGCAGCTATGGCTGATCGTCGTCGATGCCTCGGCTTCGACCCGCCGCCACGGCGCTCTGGGCAAGGCCAAAGGGCTGCTCGCCGAGCTGTTCGAGCGGGCCTACCGGGAGCGTGCGCGCATCGCTGTACTCGACGCCCACGGAGCACAGCCGCAGTGGCACTGGCAGGGCCAGAAAGCGTCTGCTGCCCTGCAGCAGTGGTTGGCGGAGCTCGGTGCCGGTGGTGGCAGCCCGCTGATTCCGGCGTTGCAGCAGGCCCACGGCTGGCTGCAGCGCCGCCAGCGCCTCAAGCCGGGTGAGGAGCAGCGCTTGCTGGTCATTACCGACGGGCGATTGCGCGAATGGCCAGCGCTGCCGCCCAGCCCCTGCCCCGCCACATTGGTGGATATCGAGTGCGCGCCGATCCGCCTCGGCCGTGCCGTTCAGCTGGCCGGCGAGCTGGGTGCCGAGTATCGGCATATCGAAGAACTCGAGGCATTGACTCAGTCACTTCGTCACTCGGTGTAGCGCCGCGTCAGTAGTGGCCGGTTTTCGATGCTGCCAAGGCGATGCTCAGGTTATCGGATCCTCCAGCGAACGTTTCGACGACTCGGGCAGCGCCAGACCGCCGGCCAGAGCCAGCAGGGCGATGGCGATCAGGTAGAAGGCCGGCGACATGCGGTTGCCGGTCGCTTCGATCAGCCAGGTGGCGACCAGCGGCGCGGTGCCGCCGAACAGCGTATAGGCCAGGTTGTAGGTGAAGGCCGACGCGGTGTAACGCACGCGGGTGGGGAATTGCTCCGAGAGCAGCACGGCGGTCACCACGCCGCAGATCACCGCACCGATGGCGAGCAGCATGGCGCCGATGGCCGATGCCAGCAGCGTACCCGAGGCGGCCAGGGTGAAGGCCGGATACACCGCGACGATCAGCGCCACACCAGCGGTGAGAATGGTGCGACGGCGGCCAACGTGATCCGAATAGCGGCCTACGAATGGGCACAGCAGAGCGGCGAACAGCAGCGCCATCAGGCTGGCGAGCAGCGCTGTGGGTCGTGTTGCGCCACCGACCACCTGCATGTAAGTGGTCAGGTAGGTGGTGAACATGTAGAACGACAGCGCCGTGGCAGAGATGAAGGCCGACAGGCAAAGCACGGTCGCGCCATGCTCACGCAGGGTTTCGCGCAGCGGCGAGTGTTCCGGGTGAGCTTGCGCGGCCAGGGCCTGAAAGGCCGGGGATTCGTCCAGGCGCAGGCGCATGTACAAACCGATCAGGCCCAGCGGTGCGGCGATCAAAAAGGGCACGCGCCAACCCCAGGCCTGCATCTGTGTTTCATCCAGCCACAGGCCCAGGCCAAAGACGAGGCCTGCCGCACAGGCGAAGGCAGCGAAGGTGGAGACGGGTACGAAGCTGCCATAACGGGCTTTCTGTTCGGTTGGCGCGTGCTCCATGACGAAGGCGCATGCGCCGGCGTATTCACCGCCTGCCGAGAAGCCTTGCAGACAGCGCGCCAGGGCCAGCAACAGCGGCGCGATCAGGCCGATGCTGGCGTAGGTCGGTAGCAGGCCTATCAGGGTGGTGGCGCCGGCCATCAGCAGCACGGTGATCGACAGCACGCGCTTGCGACCAATGCGGTCACCCAGGATGCCGAATACGATGCCGCCCAGCGGGCGGAGTGCGAAGGACACGGCGAATACCGCGAAGGTCTGCAGTAACGCCAGGGCCGGATCGCCTTGTGGAAAGAACAGCGCGGCGATGGTCACGGCGAGAAAGCCGTAGACGGCGAAATCGAACCACTCGACGAAGTTGCCGATAGCCGACGCGGCGATGACCTTGCGCAAGGTGCCGAGATCGACGTGTGTAGCCTGTAGTGGATAAGTGGTGACGCTCATGGCTGCCTCCGCGCAGTTGTTCCAACGTGCGGACGCGCCTGGCCCGGGCCTTTGCGTCCATCTGTGGATAACTTACGTGGCTCTCCAGCTGTGGCGGGATTCGAGTGCGACCTGGGGGTAGCCATGAGCGACAAGGGTTTTGCGTGAGTCTTGAGACGCGATCAATGGTGGATAAGCTTCGCGTTATCCACCCTACGGCTTGCACCTGAAGCGTAAACCGTAGCCTGGGTCGAGCGAAGCGATACCCGGGAAAGGCGTTGCTCTACAACGTTACCAATCCGGGCACATGAAAAAGCCGACCCGGAGGTCGGCTTTCTCTATACAGCGCAGAGTTGGCTGGCGCCGTAGCGCCGAGCCGTCTCTTACAGCGCGTCGCGGCTGCTGGCGCCATCAACCAGACGGGCGATGCCCAGCGGGTTGGCGTTCTTCAGCGCGTCGGGCAGCAGCGCGTCCGGGCAGTTCTGGTAGCACACCGGGCGCAGGAAGCGGTCGATGGCCAGGGTGCCCACCGAGGTGCCACGGGCATCGGAGGTCGCCGGGTACGGGCCGCCATGCACCATGGCGTCGCAGACTTCCACACCGGTCGGGTAGCCGTTGAACAGCACGCGGCCGACCTTCTGCTCGAGCAGGGCGAACAACTCGCCGGCGCCAGCCAGGTCGCCCGGCTCGGTGAGCAGGGTGGCGGTCAGCTGACCGTGCAGACCATCGATGGCGGCCAGTAGCTCGGCCTTGTCGGCCACTTCGACGACGATGGTGGTCGGGCCGAAGACTTCTTCCTGCAGCAGCTCGTCGCCGTTCAGCAACAGGCTGACGTCGGCCTTGAACAGTTGCGGGCGGGCCTGGTTGCCTTCCTGCCTGGCGCCGGTCAGGTGAGTGATGCCGGCATGGGCGTCGAGCGCTTCCAGGCCTTTGACGTAGCTCTTCAGGGTGCCGGTGTTGAGCATGGTCTGCGGCGGCTGCTCGGCCATCTTGGCGGTGAAGGCCTCGAGGAAGGCGCTGAACTCCGGCGAACGGATACCGATCACCAGGCCCGGGTTGGTGCAGAACTGGCCACAACCCATGACCACCGAACCAGCCAGTTCGCCGGCGATTTTCTCGCCACGGGCCTTGATGGCTTCGGGCAACAGGATGACCGGGTTGATGCTGCTCATCTCGGCGAACACCGGGATCGGCTGCGGGCGCGCGGCGGCCATGTCGCACAGGGCGCGACCACCTTTCAGCGAACCGGTGAAGCCGACGGCCTGGATGGACGGATGCTTGACCAGCGCCTCACCGACGCCACTGCCGTAGATCATGTTGAACACGCCCTTGGGCATGCCGGTCTTGTCGGCGGCGCGCAGCAGGGCTTCGGCAACGAAGGCGGCGGTGGCCATATGGCCGCTGTGGGCCTTGAACACCACCGGGCAGCCAGCGGCCAGGGCCGCGGCGGTGTCGCCACCGGCGGTGGAGAAGGCCAGGGGGAAGTTGCTGGCGCCGAACACGGCGACCGGGCCGAGGCCGATGCGGTACTGACGCAGATCCGGGCGCGGCAGTGGCTGGCGATCCGGCAGGGCGCGGTCGATGCGCGCGCCGAAGAAGTCGCCGCGGCGCAACACCTTGGCGAACAGGCGCATCTGCCCGCTGGTGCGGCCCCGCTCGCCCTGGATACGGGCGGTGGGCAGAGCGGTTTCGCGGCAGACGGTGGCGACGAACTCATCACCCAGGGCATCGAGCTGGTCGGCGATGGCGTCGAGGAAATCGGCGCGCCTGGCGGCCGGCAGGCTGCGGTAAGCGGGGTAAGCGGCTGCGGCGGCTTTGGCGGCAGCGTCGACTTCTTCAGGGGTGGCCTGGACGAAGTCGTAGGGCAGGGCTTCGCCGGTGCTGGCGTCATGGCTCTGGTGAACGACGGAGCCGGCTGCGCTGAACGCGCCGCCGATGATGTTGTGGCCGATGGTAGCGGGCATTGTTAGCTCCTGTTGGGGGCGTATGAACACGTACGGAAAGTCTTTGATTGTACGATGTCTGATCAGTTGCGCAAGTCTGCAGTCAGCCAGCCCTGCAGGTGAGCGGGCTGACTGCGCTTTGAATCGTTCTAGCGAACATGACACGCGACGAGGAAAAAGCAGCCATAAGCTGCAAGCTAAAAGCGATGGCGGCCTTTCGTAGGGTGGACGACGCTTCATCCGTCCACCAACCATTGCGATCGCAATGGTGGATGAAAAGAGCGTCATCCACCCTACGGAGTGAGCGGCTGCTTGCGCCTTTTTTCGGTCGTGCATGAAACATCTGCAGGCCAGGTTCCTAGAACAGCTGCCTCGGCAGCCAGGTGGCGATGCCGGGCATGGCCAGGATCAGCAGGAACAGCAGCAGCTGAATGGCGATGAAGGGCAGTACGCCGCGGTACATCACGCCGTAGCCGTAACCGGGCGGGGCGATGGACTTGAGGTAGAACACCGAGGGCGCCAGGGGCGGCGTCAGGTAGCAGGTCTGCACCACCACCATGAACATCACCGCGAACCACACCGGGTCGATGCCGGCGGCCTTTATCAGTGGCGTGAAGATCGGTACGAAGATCAGCACCAGGGAAATCCAGTCCAGCACCATGCCGGCGAAGAACACCATCACCATGAGGATGAGGATCAGCATATAAGGGCTGAAGTTCATCTCTTCCATGAATTCGCCGATCATCCAGCCGCCGCCGCTGGCCGCGAAGATGGCGGTGAACATGATGCCGCCAGCGACGATCAGCATGATCATCGAGGTGATCTTGATGGTCGCCACCAGGGCTTCGATCAGCCGGGTGATGCTCAGCTCCCTGAACCACACGGCCAGCAGCCCTGCGCCGAAGGCGCCCACGGCCGCCGACTCGGTCGGAGAAGCAATGCCGGCCAGCATGGAGCCGAGCACGGCGAAGATCAGCAGCAGCGGCGGGATCAGTGCGCTGATGGTGATCTTCAGCTTCTCGCCCAGCGGCGTGGCCTTCATTTCCGGCACGGCCGGCGCCAGCGAGGGTTTCAGCCAGCAGACGATGATGATGTAGAGCAGGAACATGCCCAGCATCAGCAGCCCCGGGAACAGGGTGGCGGCGAACAGCTGGCCGATCGACAGCTGGGCCATCGAGGCATACACGACGACGATCACCGACGGCGGAATGATCGCCCCCAGCGAACCGCCGCCGCAGATGGTGCCGGAGATCAGCGCGCGATCGTAGTTGTATTTGGACATGGCCGGAATGGCCATCATGCCGACCACGATTTCCACTGCGCCGACCACGCCGGAGCTGGCGGCGAAGATGCCGCACATCAGCATCGAGGAAATCGCCAAGCCGCCGGAAAAACCGCCGAGCCATAGCTGCAGGGCGCTGAACAGGCGCTGCGCCAGGCCGGTGCGTTCGAGGATCGCGCCCATCAGCACGAACAGCGGAATGGCCGAGAGGGCGAAGTTGGTCGAGGCCTGCAGCAGCGAGCCGTACATCTGCTGCAGGATGTTGTCGCCGAACAGCAGCAGGCCGAACAGGAACGACACGCTGATCAGCGAGAAGGACACCGGAATGCCGAGGAAGATGAACAGGAACAGCAGGACGAACATCAGCAGGGGTATGTATTCCATCATCGGTCAGTGTTCCTTGGTGCCGGGCTGCTTGCGGTTGCCGATGAACAGCACGGCATCGACGATGAGCTGGTAGGTCAGGCCCGCCAGGCCAACTGCCAACGCCAGGTAGAACGGCCACATGACCGGTGCCCAGGGGCTGACGTGCTCGACCTCGCCAGTGACGAAGGCGTGCCAGGCACGGCGACTGGCGATGAAGGTCAGGCCGCCGATGGTCGGCACCAGCACCAGCAGGTAGAAGGCCGCGTTGAGCCCGCGCTGTACGGCCGGCTTGAGCCGCGAGGAAAGGAAGTCGACACGCACATGGGTTTCTTCCTTCAGCGCATAGGCGCAGCCGAGCAGGAAGATGCAGCCGTTGAGCATGTAGGAAATGTCGAAGGCCCAGAGTGTCGGGCTGTTGAGGGCATAGCGCGCGAACACTTCGTAGATCATCACCAGCACCATGATCAACGCCATGCTCGAGGCCACGGCGAGCAGTGACTGCGCCGGCCAGTTGTACCATCTGTTTTTCATAACGCCTCCTGGAGCCGACCGCACGCAGGCGGTCGGCTCAACCGATCAGTGTCTGTAGAGATAGGAGGAATTGTTCGACCAGCGCTGCAGGTAGTCGCTGTAGTCCTTGAAGATGGCCTTGGCGTCGATGTCGTCGGCCTTGCGCGCTTCGAGTTTCTCGGCGATCAGCGTATTGCCGCGCTGGGCCAGGTCATCGGTGATGCTCTTGTCCAGCTCGATGATCTCGATACCCGCCTTGCGGTAGGTATCCATGGCCTTCATGTCGCTATCGAGGAAGTGGAAGTAGCTCTGCAGGGTGGTCAGCTTGGCCGCTGCTTCGAGCTTGGCGCGGGTCTTCTCGTCGATGGCGTTCCAGTTCTCTTCGGTCATGAAGAATTCCCAGACGAACGATGGCTGATGCACCCCGGGGGTGAGCAGGTAAGGCGCCACTTCATGGAAGCCCTCGGTCAGGTTGGCCCCCGGGGTGGCCCATTCCACGGCGTCCACGCCCTTGCGCTGCAGCAGGGTGTAGATCTCGCCTGGCGGCACCACGGTCGGCGATGCGCCGACCTGCTGTATCACCTCGGCCCAGGCACCGGCGGTGCGGAATTTCAGGCCCTTGAAGTCTTCGAGTTTCTCGATCTTCTTGTTGGCATGGGCGAGCACCTCGGTGCTGCCGACGCCGACTACCAGGCTGTGCAGGCCCATGTTCTTGCGGCGGAATTCCTGCAGGTATTTCAGGCCGTTGCCCTCATACAGCCAGGTCAGGGTCTCTTCGCCGGACATGCCGCCCGGGTAGCCGGCGAACACGTTGTTCAGCGGATCCTGGTTGACCAGGTAGGTGGGCGTGGAATGGCCGGCCTTGAGCACGCCGTTCTGCACCGACTCATAGACCTGGAACGGCGGCACGATCACGCCGGCGCCGACCGGACGAATCTTCACCTCGCCATCGGTGAGCAGGGCGGCATTGCTGGCGAAACGCTTGAGGAAGTTGTCGAAGAAGAAGCTGCCTTCCGGCACTGAAGTCGGTACCGAGTAGCTGTAGCTGGCCGCCTGGGTGGTGGCGCAGCAAAGCGCCAGGCCGAGGGCGGCGAAAAGCTGAGTGGTCTTGTTGATCATCCTGTTCCCCTTGGTCTTTATGTGTTTGCCAGGTGCGCGGCTTGCGCATTTGTCAGGCAAGGCAGGTGAAGCCAAAGAGCGGGAGGGTGGCCTCCCGCATCCATGCAGCTGTAGCGGTTGTTACAGGCAGGCATCCGGCAGGTGCGGTCTTCGCCGCCGCGACCGGCGATGGCATCGCACAGCTTGATGCACTGCACCAGGTCGGCCGGATGCGCTGGAAGCACCCGGCCGAAGTACAGCGATCAGGCGTCGACCGACCAGTTGGCGTACCACTGGCGGAACAGCTGGTACTGGGTCTCGGCGTAGTTGCGCTGGGCGTCGCTGAGCACATCGGTTTCGTTGAAGTGCAGGGTGTATTCCTGGTCGCCGCCCAGCACCATCAGGTGCTTGTAGTAGAGAACCAGGTCGGTGCCTTCGTCGAAGGACGACAGCACGTTCAGCGCCTCGGACAGCTCCAGGGCGCGGCGGCGGGCAACGGCGTCGCCCTTGGCGGCCTGCTTGCTCAGTTCGACCAGTTGCAGCACTTCGCGCGGCAGGGCGTTGCCGATACCGGTGATGGCGCCGGTGGCACCGCAATTGACGAAGCCGTGCACCACCTGGGTATCGACGCCGGCCATGAGAATCACCTCGTCATCCTGCGAGGTGATGTGCTCGGCGGCATAGCGCATGTCGGCGGCGCCGCCGAATTCCTTGAAGCCGATCAGGTTGGCGTATTTGCGACGCAGCTTGAAGAACAGCTCGGCGCGGGTGGCGAAGCCGTAGTAGGGGCTGTTGTAGATCACCGCCGGCAGCTTCGGCGCCGCTTCGAGAATGGCGGCGAAGTGCGCTTCCTGGGCGGCTGGCGAAGCGCCACGGGACAAGACGCGTGGGATGACCATCAGGCCATGGGCGCCGACCTTGGCGGCGTGGGCGGCGTGGGACACCGCTTCGCGACTGTTCACCGCACCGGTGCCGACGATGGTCGGGATGCCGGCAGCGACCAGGCGCGCCACCCCTTCCTGGCGTTGGGCCTCGGTGAGCAACGGCCAGTCGCCCATGGAACCGCAGTAGACCACGGCGCTCATGCCGGCCTGGATCAGCTCGCGGCCCTTGCGCACCAGGGCGTCGAAGTCCGGCTTGCGCTCGGCGGTGCAGGGAGTCATCAGGGCGGGGATGGTGCCGGTGAAGATGTTGCTGCTCATGGTGTTGCCTCCTGGGCAGAATTAAAGTATTTCGTATACGAAAATAAGCGGCCGGATTGCGCCATTCATTTCCGCGATTTGGGCCTGAGCCCGGTTCACTGCGCCGGCGAACCGGCGGGTTTCAAACTTTCAGGCAGTAGGGTGGATGACGCTTCACCCATCCACCGCTCTGCAATCGTTACGGTGGATGAAAAAAGCGTCATCCACCCTACATATGCGAGCTATCAAAGTTTCAGTTCCACCGGCCAGGTGTCCGAAAGGCGGTAGCCCGTCGGCCAGGGGTCGCTCGGGTCGAGCAGGTGCTGGTGAGTGCCGGTGATCCACGCGCGGCCGGACAGGCAGGGGTAGATCGCCTGACGGCCGGCGACTTCGGTCAGCGAGTCGATGCGGCAATGGAACTCGGAGCCGATGATCGAACGGCCGATGAAGCGCTCGCCCACCGCCAACTGGCCCTTGGCATGCAGCACCGCCATGCGCGCCGAACAACCGGTGCCGCAGGGCGAACGGTCGATCTTGCCGGGGCGGATGACCACGGCGTTGGCACCCGTGGCGATGCCGTTTTCGTGTACTACCGGGGCGGCGATCTGGCAGAAGGAGATATGGCTCCAGTCCGGATTCAGTGGGTGAGTGAAACCCAACTGCTGGTTGGCGGCCTGGGTGATCTTCAGGCCAGTGGCGACCAGATCCGCCGCTTCGTCCGGGGCGATGGAGAAACCCAGCTTGTGTGCATCGGCGATGACGAAGCTGTCGCCACCGTAGGCGGTATCGACCTGCAGCGAACCCAGGCCTTCGACCTCGATCCAGGTGTCGAGCTTGTCGGCGAAGGAGGGTACATTCTTCACTTCGACCCGTTCGGCCTTACCGTCGCGACAATCGGCGACCACTTCCACCAGGCCGCCGGGTGCTTCCAGGGTCAGCCGGGTCTGCGGCTCGGTCATCGGCAGGATGCCGCTGTCGAGCAGCACGGTGGCCACACACAGCGAGTTGGAGCCGGACATCGGCGGCACATCCGCTGGTTCCATGATGATCCAGCCCATCTGCGCCCTGGGGTTCTTCGCCGGCACCAGCAGGTTGACGTGACGGAACACGCCGCCGCGCGGTTCGTTGAGCACGAAGTGGCGCAGGAAATCATCCTGCGCGATCCAGCGCGACTGCTGCCACAGGGTCTCCCCGGGTGGTGGCGCGACACCGCCGACGATGACGTCGCCGACTTCACCTTCGGCATGGCAGCTGACCACATGGATGACTTTGCTCGAGCGCATTACCCGGCCCCTCTCTAAAAATCTTATAAATCCGTAGGATGGGTGTAACCCATCGGCTGTTGATGGGTTACACCTGCGCGGCCCGACCCATCCTACGGTTCGTTTGCGGCGCAGCGCTTAATGAACCGATTTGAGAAAGTCGGCGGTTTCCGGCTTCTGCGGGTTGCCGATCACCTGATCCGGGGTGCCGATCTCGTGCACCAGGCCGTTGCGGAAGAACGCCACGCGGTCGGACACGTCACGGGCGAAACGGATCTCGTGGGTCACCAGCACCATGGTCATGCCGTCTTCGGCGAGCATGCGCATGGTGTCCAGCACCTCGCCGACCAGTTGCGGGTCGAGGGCGCTGGTGGCCTCGTCGAACAGCATGTAGTCGGGGCTCATGGCCAGGGCGCGGGCGATGGCCATGCGCTGCTGCTGGCCACCGGAGAGCTTGCCGGGGAATACCTTGAGCTTGTCGGCCAGGCCGACATGGGTCAGCTGCTGCACGGCGATGGCCTCGGCTTCCTGCTTGCTCAGGCCGAGCACCTTGCGCGGCGCCAGCATGACGTTCTCCAGCACGGTCAGGTGCGGAAAGGCGTTCCACTGCTGGAAGACGATGCCGATCTTCTGCCGCAGCTTGTTGATGTCGGTACCCGGCGCGTGCACTTCGGTGCCGTCGACGCGGATGCTGCCGCTCTTGATCGACTCCAGGCCGTTGATGCACATCAGCAGGGTCGATTTGCCGGAGCCGGAGCCACCGATGATCGACACCACTTCACCCTTGTTCACGGTCAGGCTGACGCCCTTGATCACTTCGAGGGCGCCGAAGGATTTGTGTACGTTGTCGATCTCAATCATTTTCCTGCCACCTTCTTTCCAGACGGGCGCCCAGGCGGGCGACCACCAGGCTCATGACGTAGTAGATGAGGCCGGCGATGCACAGCACCAGCAGCGGCTCTTGAATGCGCGTGACGATGGTCTGCGAGGCGCGCAGCAGCTCGACGATGCCGATCCACATCACCAGCGCGGTGTCCTTCATCACGCTCAGCACCAGGTTCAGCCAGCCGGGGAAGGCCACCCGCGTGGCCATCGGCAGGACGATGTAGCGCAGATCCTGCATATAGCTCAGGCCCAGGGAACGGCTGGCGCGACGCAGGGTGAACGGCACCGAGAGCACGCCGCTGCGCACTATCTCGGTGAAGTAGGCGGCGGCGTAGATGCCGAGCACGATGCAGCCCACGGCGAAGGCGCTGATATCGATGCCGGCGATGCTCTTGAACGAGTTGAACAGCACGAACTGGATCAGCAGCGGCACGCTGCGAAACACATCCAGCACCCAGGCCAGCGGCAGGCTGGTGCGCGGCAGCAGGGCGCGCAGCAGACCGAACAGCAGGCCGGCGAAGGAGCCCAGCAGGATGGCCCAGAAGGTCAGCTGCAGGGTGACCCAGGCGCCCTCGAGCAGAAAGAGGAAATCGTTCCAGGTGAAGCCGGTATCGAACATGGTGAGCGCTTCCTCAGTAACGGAACAGGCGCCAGGCCAGCAGCCGGGCTACCGCTACGATCGCCTTGGCGATCAGGTAATACAGCACCGCCGCGATGGCGAAGAACTCGAAGGTGCGGAAGGTCTTGACGTTGTAGTCCTGGGTCACCCCGGTGAGGTCGTTGTTGAGGCCGACGATCACCCCCAGGGAGGTCATCAGCACGGCCCAGACCATCTGGTTGGTCAGCGGGTAGAAGACGATGCGCAGCAACTGCGGCACGACGATCAGGCGGTAGGCCTGGAAGGCGCTCATGCCCAGCGAGCGGGCCGCCCGCACCTGGGTGTCGGGCACCGCCTTGAGGCCGCCGCGGAAGTTCTCCGCCAGGTAGCCGGCGTTGTTGAAGGTGATGCCGGCCAGCAGGGCGACCCAGGAGCTGACGTGCAGGCCCAGGGAGCCCAGGCCGAAATAGAGGATGTAGATCTGGAACAGCGACGGCGTGTTGCGGGCGATGGACACCCAGCCGTTGGCGAAGCCGCGGGCCAGTGGATTCTTCACTTCGCGCAGCACCGTCAGGGCCAGGGCGATGAGCACGCCGAAGATCATCGACAGGGCGGCCGTCTCGAAGGTCACCCAGGCCCCGGCGAGCATGTCCGGCAGGGCCCTGAACGCCTGGCGCCAATGGAAGGTGTAATCAAACATGCGTGGCGATCTCCACAGGGGAAGCGGGTTGCAGCCAGTCCGGCAGGCGGCCGCTGGCCTGGCCCGAGCAGGCGGTGTCGACGCACTCGGCCAGGCTGGCGAAGTGCACCGCACGGCCGACCAGCCCCGGCGCGTAATGGGCGTATTTGCCCGAATTGGTCATCAGCGTGCGGCAGCCGGTTGGTACCACCGGCTCGCCGAGCATGCACCAGCAGGTATCGGTCACCAGGGTCGCGCCGAAGGCTTCCAGCACGGTCAGGTGCCCGGCGGCGCGAGCCTGCTCGAGAATCGCCCGGCCGCAGGTGATCACCAGGCTTACCTGAGCATGCTTGCTGCGGCCCGCGCACAGGTGCGCGAGGCGGGCGAATTCGCTGAGCGAGAAATGCGGATTACCAAGCGCGATCAGCCCTACCTCGGCTTCATCAGCGCTGTTGAGTTCGTCCCAGCTGCGACGCAGATCGGCGAGGGTGACCCACTCGGTGGGCGCCGATTCGGCGCTGTGGATAACTTTCTCCGGGTGCTTGGCTTCCGGGGTCACCCCGGCGATATGGAACAGCGGTGCTGCCGAGCTGGTGGCGAATGCGGCGCCAAAGGCCTTGAGATCGTCCAGGCTCGGCTCGGCCTGTTCCAGCCCGCGCACCAGTGGAATATGACTGCCGCAGAGCAGGCCGACGTGGTAGCCGAGCAGCGGGTAGAAGGCATCGTCCAGCCCGGCGAGCGCCGGCAGCTCGACCTGCAGGCTGGCCAGACGCTGTTCGTCGAGGTGACAGCCGACCCTGGGCGCGCGGCCGGTGAGGGCGATGCAGATATCCAGGTAGTCCGGGTATTTCAGGGTGCGCGCGCCGAGCACGCTGTTGGCGTAGACCACCGCATTGGATTCGGCCCAGACGATCTGCTCGCCCTCGACTGGCGCGCTGTCCAGCAGGTAGGGCGCGCAGGTGAAACTGAGCTGCGCACCCATGGCCATATAGGCATCGCCGAGCGCGCTGGCCGGTTCGCCGAATGCGGCATCAATGCCCAGGGCGCGCCAGCGGCGCTGGTCCACGGAAATCGAGTTGAGGGTAGTCGGTACCCGTACCTTGGCGCCCCAGGCCACCAACTGTTCGGCGAAGCGCAGGCTGGCCGGGCCGGTGTAGATGCAGCCGTCGATATGCGCCTGGCTGACATCCAGCAACTCGCGGGCACCCTGCAGCTCGGCCATGCGCAGCACCAGTTGCATGGCGATCTGCGCGGCCTTGCCATGAGCGCCATCGAGCAGGGCTCGGTCACCTTCATTGAGGTGCAACGCGGTACTGAACGGTCGTTGTTCGCGTAGCGACGCCACCGTAGTCGGTCGGGCATCGGCAGGACGTTGTGGATAAAGTGTCAGGCGCTCGCCCTCCAGGCGCGCATAGGCCTGGCCACGCAGGCGGGAGAAGGCGTCGTGGCCGATGCTCAATACGGCGATAGAGCGCTGGAACAGCAGCTCGGCCACCAGCACGCCAAGGGTCAGAATCTCATCGGCCTCGGCCAGCACCAGAGCGGTCGGTGCGTGCTCGCCGCTGAGCAGCTCCATCATCACGCTGCTGCCGGTGCAGGAGCCGCGGCCGCTGGGAATCGCCAGCACGCGGCCGGCGAGGTTCTGTCCGCTGAGTGGGTGGTGACGGTCGATCACCTCGCCGGTGAATGGATCGACGCCGCCCCAGAAGCTCAGGCCCATCTCGGCGAACAGCAACTCACCCTCGGTGCAGCCGGCGACCAGGCTGCGGCCCTGGAGGGCGCAGGCGTCGGGGCTGAGCGAGGTGGGTTCCACGGCTGTTGGCATCGATGGGCTCCAGATAGGAATAAGGTCGAGCGTTGTTCCAGTTATATGTTGCCGACGTAGGGTGGGTTAGCGGCGCTATGCCTCGCAATCTCAGACGCCGTTCCCTCGGCGCGTCGCGTAACCCACCAAGCGATAGTCGGCGTTGCGACCATGGTGGGTTACGGCGCCGCGGGAAATCGCACTCGGTATGCGGCCTGAAACAGGCGCCTAACCCACCCTACATGGCGGTCAAATCAGTAATACACGCCCGGTACGGTCAGGTTGGCCGGTTTGATGTCGTCGCCGACCCACTTCTTCCACAGCTCTTCGTAGCGGCCGCTGCGTACCTGCTGGTTGACGAACAGGTTGAGATAATTGATCAGGCCATACTCGTCGCGCTTGGCCGCCAGGGACACGTAGTCGACGACATAGGGTGCGTCACCGACCACTTTCAGGCCCTTGTACTTGCCGGACTGGAGGGTGGCGGCGGCGACCGTGTTGGTCACCACGGTGGCGGCGATATGACCCTGGGCGACGGCGAGGATGGTGTCGTTCTGCGACTGGTAGGCGCGGAAGCTGCCGCCACCCCAGGCCTTCACGTCCTTCTCCAGGGCGATGGCCTCGTAGGTTCCGCTGGTGTTGCCCACCGGCTTGCCCTTGAGGTCTTCGTAACCGTTGATGCCGGTGTCTTCGCGGGTCAGCACGACCATCTGGAAGGCGAAGTAGGGCACGGTCATGCCCACGGTCTTGGCCCGCTCCAGGGTGTCCGAGGTGGAGGCGACGATCACGTCGGCGCGACCGGATACCAGGGCCGGGATACGATCGGGGAAGGGCGTCTCGACCACTTCGGCATCGACGCCGAGGACTTTCGCCAGGTCGTTGCAATAGTCGACGTCGAAGCCGATTGGCTGGTTCTTGTCGTCACGCGAGCCCATCGGCGGGAAGTCCAGGGTCACGGCGCAGCGCAGCTTGCCGGATTCGATGATCGAGTCGAGTTTGTCGGCGTGTGCGGTGCCGATCAGAGTCGTGCTGAGTACTGCGCTGAGGGCTACGGCAAAAGCGGGGTTTTTCATAGGGGCCTCGAAAGTGTGCAGACGGTAGTTATAGGAAATTTCGTATACGATATTTCATATGCAACGGCTGTGCCTGTTCTACGACCTGCCGCTGCAGGCCCCATGAGCCATGGGTCGAGCGGGGGAGAGGGAAAAGCTGGCCGACGTTACCGGCGGCGCGGTGTTACATATGGGAGCGATGCATCTCCCATGGCGCCCCATTTGGGAACACCGCTGGGTATCAACCCTTGTGCGAGTCGCGAAACTGGCTGGGCGTCAGCCCGGTAAGCGCCCGAAACTGTCGGCTGAAGGCACTGTGGTCGGTGTAACCGCAGCGCAGAGCGATCTCGGTGATCGGCAGGGTTTGCAGCAGCAGGCGGCTGGCTTCGCCAAGGCGCGCCTTGTGAATCATCTGCCGCGGGGTGAGCTGGAAGATGCGTTTGCAGTAGCGTTCCAGTTGAGCCACCGACAAGCCTGCCAGTTCGGTGAGTTCGGCCAGGCTGATCGGCCGGGCGAAGTGCTCGCGGATATGCGCATCCACCGCCGCCAGTTTCGGATAGGCAGGGTGGCTGGATTGTGGCAACTGCACATCGCGGGAAATGCCGGCCAAACCGATGATCTCGCCCGCCTGATTGCGCAGCGCCAGTTTGTGGGTCAGGCACCAGACGGGCTGGTTGCCGTAATAGAGGTGCAGTTCCAGTTGGTCGGCGAGTTGGCTGCCGTCCTTGAGTACCCGACGATCCTGCGCCGTATAGGAGGGGCCGAAGCTGGCCGGAAACACCTGTTCGGCGGTCATCCCAAGCAGTTTGCCCTTGCTCTTGAAGCCCAGTCGCTGTGCCAGGGTCTGGTTGACCAGGGCGTATCGGGTCTGCGTGTCCTTGATGAAAAACACCACCTCGGGCATGGCATCGAGCAGCGGCTCGATCTGCCGGAGGCTGCTGATCAAGGTCGGCAGGTCGTGGTGGGGCGCGATGGGCAACAGGCTTTGCATGATGTCTGCGAGCTGGTCAGGAACCGCTGAGCCTAGCGTGTCGACCGCAGCCAGGAAAATGTACCGTATGGTTAATTTCTGCGTGCGACGTGAATCTTTTCGGTGCACACTTGCAAGTCATACCAATTATTACAAACAGCACCGTCGACTATCCTCAGATAACGGCGCCGATGCTGCGTTTTCGTGCTTCTGAAAAATGGGATTGAACGATGAAGAATGGTAAAGGTGCCTCACGCGGCACACGTGCACTATTGCTGATCGTCGGCGTTTTGATCGCCCTGGTCGGTCTTGCCTTGCTGGGTGGCGGTGGTTATCTGGCCAGCCTTGGCGGCAGTTGGTACTTCCTGATCATGGGGCTGGCCGTAGTCGTCAGCGGCGTACTGATCGCCGCACGCAAGCCCGCGGGCGCCTGGCTGTTCGCCGTGGCCCTGCTCGGCACCCTGGCGTGGGCGCTGGCCGATGTCGGCCTGGTGTTCTGGCCGCTGTTCTCGCGCCTGTTCACCTTTGGCGCAATCGCCCTGGTCGTCGCGCTGATCTATCCAACCCTCAAGAAGGCCGCAGGTGGCCACGGTGGGCGGGGCGCCTACGCGCTGGCGGGCATTCTGGGCGTGGCGCTGATAGCCGGCTTCAGCGGCACTTTCGTGGCGCATTCCACGGTGGCGGCAACGGGCGATGGTCCGGCTGTGACGCCAGTCGACCCGGCCCAGGCTCAGAAGAACTGGGAGCACTACGGCAATACCGCGGGCGGTAGCCGCTTCGCCGCGCTGGATCAGGTCACCCGCGCCAACGTGAAGGATCTGCAGGTCGCCTGGACGTACCACACGGGCGACGTGGCGGAGAGCGACGGTAACGGTGCCGAGGATCAGCTCACCCCATTGCAGGTGGGTGACAAGGTTTTCCTGTGCACGCCGCACAACAACATCATCGCCCTCGATGCCGATACCGGCAGCGAGCTGTGGCGCAACGATATCAACGCCCAGTCTTCGGTGTGGCAGCGTTGCCGTGGCCTGGCCTACTTCGATGCTGACGCACCGCTGCAGCAACCCGATGTCGCAGGTGCTGCTGCAGTTCCGGGCGTGGCGATCGCCGAAGGCGCCAACTGCCGCCGCCGTCTGCTGACCAACACCATCGATGCCCGCCTGATCGCGGTCGACGCCGATACCGGCGAGCTGTGCCAGGGCTTCGGCGACAACGGCCAGGTCGACCTCAAGGCCGGCCTGGGCGACGCGCCCGATCCCTTCTACCAGCTCACCTCGCCGCCGCTGCTGGCCGGCACCACCGTGGTGGTCGGTGGGCGCGTGGCCGATAACGTGCAGACCGACATGCCGGGTGGTGTGATCCGTGGTTTCGATGTTGCCACCGGTGCCATGCGCTGGGCGTTCGACCCGGGTAACCCCGAAGAGCGTCGGGCCCCGGCCGATGGCCAGGCCTACGTGCGCAGCACGCCGAACTCGTGGGCGCCGATGTCTTACGACCCGGCGATGAACACCGTATTCCTGCCCATGGGCAGTTCGTCCACCGATCTCTATGGTGCTGAACGTACCGCGCTGAACCACAAGTACGGCGCCTCCATTCTGGCGCTGGACGCCACCACCGGCGCGGAGAAATGGGTCTACCAGACGGTGCACAACGACCTCTGGGATTTCGATCTGCCGATGCAGCCAAGCCTGATCGACTTCCCCAAGGCGGACGGCAGCAAGGTGCCTGCCGTGGTGATCGGCACCAAGGCCGGGCAGATCTTCGTGCTCGACCGCGCTACCGGCCAGCCGCTGACCGAGGTCAAAGACGTACCGGTCAAGGCCGCTGACATCAAGGGTGAGCAGTATTCGCTCAAACAGCCGCTGTCGGTGGGCATGCCGCAGATCGGTGCCCAGCAGCTGACCGAGTCGGATATGTGGGGTGCCACGCCCTTCGACCAGATGCTCTGCCGTATCGCCTTCAAGCAGATGCGCTACGAAGGCTTGTACACCGCGCCAGGCACCGATGTGTCGCTGAGCTTCCCAGGCTCCCTGGGCGGGATGAACTGGGGCGGCCTGTCCACCGATCCGGTCAACGACTATATCTTCGTCAACGACATGCGTCTGGGCCTGTGGGTGCAGATGATCCCGGCGACCAACCAGGGCGCGGCCTCCTCGGGTGGCGAAGCCGTCAACACCGGCATGGGCGCAGTACCGCTCAAGGGCACCCCTTACGCGGTCAACAAGAACCGCTTCCTGTCGCTGGCGGGCATTCCCTGCCAGGCGCCGCCGTTCGGCACGCTGACCGCCATCGACATGAAAACCCAGAAAATCGCCTGGCAGGTGCCAGTCGGCACGGTTGAAGACACCGGCCCGCTGGGCATCAAGATGCGCCTGCCGATGCCAGTTGGCATGCCGACACTGGGCGGTTCCCTGGCTACTCAGTCCGGCCTGGTGTTTTTCGCCGGCACCCAGGACTACTACCTGCGCGCCTTTGACAGCGGTACCGGCAAGGAGGTCTGGAAACAGCGCCTGCCTGTAGGTAGCCAGGGCACACCGATGACCTACGTGTCACCGAAGACCGGCAAGCAGTTCATCGTGGTGACCGCGGGTGGCGCCCGCCAGTCGCCGGATCGTGGTGATTACGTGATTGCCTACGCGCTGCCGTAAATTCACCTGCGCCGTGGCCGAGGCCGCATCGCCCGAAAGGGGATGCGGCCTTTTTCGTGTCTGCGATTCGGTTGTGGTGATTCAGCGGGAGCCGCTGTGTGGCCACCAATCTGCGATTCCTAGGGGATCGCATGAGCCCGTCGAAACCTGTCGGAGCTGCGGGGGCGCCTAGCCTTGCGAGCGATTCGCCGGTGGTCGTTCTGCAAATTTGCGATATGGCTGCAATCGCCGGCAAGCCGGCTCCTGCGGGATCAAGTTAAACCTCCGCGTCTGTAGTAGAGGGCGATGCGGTTTCACGATGAGCCACAGCCAGCGCATATTTGGCTGGGGAGGCCAGGATCTATGGGCACGCTGCAGCGTTGGCTGTTGCCATGGGAGCGAGGGGAGCGAGATGAGGCTGAATGCCAGAAAGCAGAAAGGGGAGCCGAAGCTCCCCCAAATCTTGTTTGAATCGTCGTTCTTATTAGTGCTACCGGCCTTTTGTTCTTGTTTTAGCCGCGGCCTCCAAAGGAGGCCAAGAGCGAACGGATTTGTTTGGACGCTGATGTTGCCGTGATCCTAAGATCCAACCCGTCTGTCGCTGCCTTACAAAGCAGTTTTATTGTTCTCGACCCGGTTGCGGTACAAGTCCGAGGGCGGTCCTCTCCAAAGAAATCAGTTAGCTGCGTCTCTGCGATTTTGTCTTTCTTATGCTAGAGCCGTTGTCTTGTTCTTGTTATCAGATGTGTCTTGTTATTTTTGTTGTGCGGAACATAGAGCATATCCTGTGCCAATTTTAGAATATCTATATTTTTCAATAACTTAGTATTTTAATGATTTTGTGGTGTCCGTTTTGACCGTGGAAAGCGTTACCGCACTACCCGGTTTTGTTACCGTTTGATTGTGATTGGAACACTTTGTCATAAATGAGAGGCATTACCGTCATGGAGTGCTCTGGGAAGCGCTTTCCAGCTGCACCAGGGTGTCGATACGGGCCGGCACGAAGGGTGGGCGGGGGGCCGCGGGCTGCCAGTCGAACAGATACTGCGTGGCCCCACCGCATATCCGACCCTGGCAGGCTCCCATGCCGCAGCGGGTCGCCAGCTTCGCTTCGCGCCAGTTGGCGTGAGTGGCCACGGCGGCGTAGGACACGTCCTCGCAACGACACAGCAGGGTGTCCGGCTCGGGCAGGTGCTTGAGGGAAGGATCGAGGGCAAATTGCCTGTTCAGCGCATCGGCAAAGTGCTGCCAGCGCTTGCGCTCGGCCCACAGGCGTTGCGCAGCCTCGCGGTTACCCGCTGCGACATGCCCGGCGATGCTGCCTTCGACCAGGGCCAGCTCACTGCCACCGAAACCGGTGCATTCTCCAGCGGCGTAGATACCCGCCACATCGGTCGCCTGCCAGGCATCCACCTTGATGGCGTTGTTACTCAACGTGCAGCCCAGGGCTTGCCCCAACTGCACATTGGGGATCAGGCCGAAGCCGCAGGCCAGGCGCTCGCATTGCAGCTCTTCGACCTTGCCACCTCGCTGCAGACGTACGCCTTCCAGGCGATCCTGACCCAAGGCGGCGACTATCCGGGTGGCGGTGCGGTAACCGCGGTCGAACAGGCTGAAAGACTGCAGCAGCTTGTGCGGCCAGCGCGGCAACCGCATGGCGAAGGATACGACTGCGCCCAGCGATGCCTGTTCAGCGATGCGTAACACCTGGGCACCATTGTGTTTCGCCGTGTCCGCGCTGGCCAGCAACAGCGGGCCACTGCCGGCGATAACGATGCGTTCGCCCGTTACCGGCAAACCACCCTTGATCAGCGCCTGCAGGCCGCCGGCACCGGTAACGCCGGGCAACGTCCAGCCGGGAAACGGCAGCAACAACTCACGTGCGCCGGTACATAGAATCAGCTTGCTGTAAGCGATTGTCCGGCCACGCTCGGGATCTTCCACCAGCAATGCGTTGCTGCCGGATCTCGCTACCACGCGGGTGGCGGCATAGCGCTGAATATTGTCGTGCGCTTCCACGGCGTCGCGCAGGCGGCGGGCTTGTGCAGGGATTTTGGCCTGGACGCCATCGCGCCAGATCTGCCCGCCGGGCAGTGGGTTGTCGTCGAGCAGTACGACTTTTGCGCCATCCTTGGCAGCAGCCAATGCTGCCGACAGGCCGGCGGGGCCAGCGCCGATGATCAGTACCTCGGTCTGTTCGCTCATGGATGAGTTTCCACCTGCATGCCATCTTGGCACAGGGTCTGGCAGGCCAGGCGACGCAGGCCGTCGATGGTCACCCGGCATTCCTGGCAGATGCCCATGCCGCACAGCGGCGCACGACGCTGGCCGCTGACCGAGGTGCGGGCGCTGCCGTCACTGCCCAGAGCCAGCGCGGCGGCGACCGTGGTACCTGGTGCCACGCTGAGCGGGCGACCGTCGAGATGCAGATCAGGCATGCACGGGTTCTCCGAGGTAACGCCGGGGTGAATAAGCTGCCGCGGGGATCGGTTCGGCCTCGTTGAACAGCAGCGCGCCGAGCAGGTCGGCCGTACCCGGTGCGGCGGTCACACCCAGACCTTCGTGGCCGACTGCGAGCCACAGGCCAGGTTGCGCGGGGTGCTCGCCAATCAGCGGCATGCCGTCCGGTGTGGCGGCGCGAAAACCGGCCCAGGCGCGGATGCCGTTGAGTTGCGCCAGACCCGGGGCATAGCTCATGGCATGCTTGAGCATGCGTGCCAGCAACCAGCCGTCGACCTCGGGATCCAGGGTATCGAACTGTCTTGAGGTGCCGATGAACAACTGGCCGGTTGGCCGTGGCTGGATGTTGCAGGCCACCGAGGCGCCGCTGGTGTTGTGCACGCTGGTCAGGTAACTCAGCTCGGTGATGGTGTGGCTGACCGGATGCGGATAGCGGTCGGTGATCAGCAGGTGGCCTTTCTTCGGCGCGATGGGCAGCTCCGGGCACAATTCCACCGCCTGGATGCCGTTGGCGAGCACCACCGCATCGGCGTTCAGCCACTGGCCGTCGTCGAGGCGCACGCGGTTGCCCTCCAGCTCCGTGACCCGTGCGCGGCGCTGCGTGATACGCGAGTCGTCGAGCAGCCAGCGGGCAGTGTTCGGTGCGTAGAGGATGCCGTCATCCGGCAGGCGCAGAGCGCCGTGCAGCCCATCACGCAGAATCGGTTCCATCCGCTGCAGCCCGTGGCCGGGCACCATCTCACAGCGGATACCTTCGGCACGCAGGTTGACGCTCTTGGCTTCCGCCGCTGCCAGCTCCTGTTCGTTGGCGGCCAGCCACAGCGTGCCGTTGTTGCGGTAGGCGCAGTCGTCCGGCAACTGTGGGCCAAGCTCACGCCAGCGGCGTACCGAGTAGCGGCTGATATCGAGCTCGGCCTGGTTATCGTCGAGTACCAGCAGGTGACCCATGCCGGCTGCCGTGGCACCGTGCAGGCCGGCGTCGATCACCAGCACCTGCTGGCCGCGCCCGGCCAGTTCGCGGGCGCAGGCGGCGCCGATGATGCCGGCGCCGATAACGATCACATCCGCCACCCGCGTTGGGGTCACGGGCGGATGCCCCAGGCGAACGGGTCGTCCTGCTCCAGCAGCAAGGTGGCTTCGGCGCTGATATTGGCGCGCCCGCGGATGGTCGGAATCACCTTGTCACCCTGCCATTCGAACGAGCCGTCGAAAACGCTGCCGATCACGCTGGCCTGTCGCCAGATCTCGCCGGGCTGCAGCTTGCCGTCGGCAGCCAGGCAGGCCAGCTTGGCGCTGGTGCCGGTACCGCACGGGGAGCGGTCGTAGGCCTTGCCAGGGCACAGCACGAAATTTCGACTGTCCGCTTCATCGTCGTCTGCGAACAGCTCGATATGGTCGATCAGGCCGCCGTCCTCGCCACGAATGCCCTGATCTTCCAGCGCCTTCTGCACGGCGTAGGTATAGGCGGTAAGGGTTTCGACATTGTCGCCTGCGATGCGCTGGCCATGCTCGGCGATCAGAAAGAACCAGTTACCGCCCCAGGCGATGTCGCCTACTACCGAGCCATGTCCCGGCACCTGCAGTTCGACGGCCTGGCGGTAACGGTAGGACGGCACGTTGCGCACGCTGACCGAGCGATCCTCGTGCAGGGTCGCCTCGACCGTGCCCACCGGCGTTTCGATCTTGTGTACGCCAGCGCCGATGCGACCCATGTGTGCCAATGACACCACCAGGCCGATGGTGCCGTGCCCGCACATGCCGAGGTAACCGGTGTTGTTGAAGAAGATCACACCGGCACAGGCGCTGGGGTCGACGGGCTCGCAGAGCAGGGCACCGACCAGTACGTCGCTGCCACGCGGTTCGAGGATGCAGGCGCTGCGCCAGTCATCATGCTCGCTTGCCAGACGCTGTCGGCGCTCGGCCATACTGCCGTTGCCCAGCTCAGGAAAACCACTGACGACCAGTCGGGTCGGCTCACCGCCAGTGTGGGAGTCGATAACCTCGATGCGTTTCATGGGGCTGCGCCTATATGCCGTTTGGATGGCTACAGAGTGCCGCGACGCCGGGCCGCCCGGCTTGAAGGATTTGCACTGGCGCGATGACGAAATCAGCATAGCATCCAAGGTTGCGGCTTGGCGCTTGTCGATGATCTGCTGCGCCTCGCCAGAAGGATTCCATGAGCGACCGCAGCAAGGGGCGGACATTCGATTTGGTGGGTTTCATGACGGTGGACGACGCTTCACCTGCGCGGCCCGATCCGTCCACCAACCTTGCGATCGCAATGGTGGATGAAAAGAGCGTCATCCACCCTACGTCTGCTTACGCCTGAAGCTATCGCTTACCCAGCATTAACGTGGTCAAGACCTGCAGCGCATCTCTGCCAATTCTGTCCTCAAGGCCCTGAGCTCTTCGAGAATCATCTGCTCGCGCTGCACTCGTGCCTCTTCTTCGGGATCCGGATCCTGGGCGTCCTGCATGGCGTTGACGATCACCGCGATAAACAGGTTGAGCATCATGAAGGTGGCGATCAATACGTAAGGGATGAAGAACAGCCACGCCAGTGGGTAGACCTCCATGATCGGCCGCACCGTGCCGCTCGACCAGCTGTCCAGGGTCATCATCTGGAACAGCGAATACAGGCTGGCGGTCAGCGTGCCGAACCATTCGGGAAAGCGCTCGCCGAACAGCTGCGTGGCCATTACCGCCGAGACGTAGAAGATCAGCCCCATCAGCATGATGATGCTGCCCATGCCCGGTAGCGAAGCGAGCAGCGCCTGCACCACCTTGCGCATGCTCGGGTTGACCGACACCAGGCGCAGCACCCGTAATACGCGCAACGCCCGCAGCACGCTGAACGGCCCGCTGGCCGGCACCAGGGCGATGCCCACCACCAGGCAGTCGAACACCGCCCACGGGTCACGCAGCAGGCCGATGCCACGGGCGATGAAGCGTAGCGCCAGTTCGATCACGAACACCGCGAGAATGAACATATCCACAGGCAACAGCAGCCAGCCCCACTCGCTGACGATCTTCGCCGAGGTAAGCATGCCGAGGATGGCGGCGTTGATCAGGATCAGCGTGGTGATCAGGCGTTGCACCAGGGTGCCGTCCATCACCTCGGCCAGTTTCAGGCGCCAGGCAGTGTTCAGGGTCGGTAAAGGGGTATTCATGGGCAAACGTCAGTCGATATCCGGTTTGGGTAGGAGGCTGACGATTCTAAGGTCTCAGGTTGACAGTGATCAGGCACAAGAGGGGGCTCAGCTGGGATTTCGGGTTACCCATTGTTTCAGCAGCCCGATCTCAGGGCACTGCCACCGACGCTCGTCTTGTCGTCACGCCAATATCCGAAAGCCATGGTGAAGCCCATTAGCCGGGCCCAGGCCTTGAAAACCGATGATC
Organism: Phytopseudomonas daroniae; assembly: GCF_004327275.1. Classification (NCBI taxonomy): domain Bacteria; kingdom Pseudomonadati; phylum Pseudomonadota; class Gammaproteobacteria; order Pseudomonadales; family Pseudomonadaceae; genus Phytopseudomonas; species Phytopseudomonas daroniae. Next base: position 260,709 of record NZ_QJUJ01000004.1, on the reverse strand, counting down.
ATCGGAGCTTGCGGCCGTCGTGTAATCCGCGTGGGTGCAACGAGAGGTGGTGCTCTGCCTATTGGGGAGCGTGAGGTGTTCGCGTACATGCAGCGACTTTGATTCGAACCGCTATCCGATTTACCCGGATGATGGTTGGGCAAACACCTTGAACAGATCAACCTCTTCGCTTTCCGGGGGAGCCAGGCGCAAACGCTGTTCGATATTCAGCAGGTGTTCCTCCATGCACCGCGTCGCCTGTTGAACATTGCCGTCGAGCAGGGCCGTAGCCAGAGCCTCGTGCTCGTTGTGCGAGCACTGGATGCCGCTGTGGTTCTCATAAAGGGCGATGATCAGCGAGCTACGGGCGATCAGGCCTTCGAGCATCTCGCCCAGGGTGCTGTTGCCGGCGATACGGGCCAGCAGGCGATGGAAGTCGCCTGACAGGCGGATGAACTCAGGTTTGTCCGGTTCGTGCCCAAGTGCCAACTCGGACTTCAGGTGTGCTTCGATGGCGCGGCGGTCGAGCGCTTGCATGCGCTTGCAGGCTTCCTCGATCAGTGCCTTTTCGATCACCCGGCGGGCGGCGAACACTTCGCGGGCCTGTTGCGGCGTGGGTTCTTCGACAAAGGCGCCACGGTTCATCTCCAGGCGCACCAGCTTGAGGTGAGCCAGGTCGCGCAGGGCACTGCGGATGTGGTTACGGTTGGCCTGGAATACCTCTACCAGATTGAGTTCGGTCAGGCGTGTACCGGGCGGTAGACGCTGCTCGACGATGGCATCGTAGATCGCGTTATAGATGCGTTGCACTTCACGAATGACGTGACTGGCCATGGGCGATGCTCGTTTGCGGGGAAGCCAGGGCGGCTGAAGCTTGGTTACAGTGTAATTGTTAACAATGAAGTGGCAAAGGGGGAGAGCTACGCGGGTCGGTGCACACCTTTGTCGCATTGCCCTATTGTTGTGCATTAAAGCGCGATTTTTCAGGGTTTCACCTGGCAAGTCAGGTGTGCATAGTCGTATTCAGGGTGACAGAAAAACTATCCGGTTTTCAGCCAGATACGCCGGGGCGGCAAAATTCCAGCACGCTTTATATGTACCGAAGTGAATGCCTGGCACAACGGTTGCTAACACTTATTTTATAATTGTTAGCAATTTAGGCGGCAAGCATGTCTGGGAAAGGTCAGGTCGAGCTGGTGGCGGTACACAAGGCCTACGGTGCGCGGGTGGCGGTCACTGATATCCACCTGAAGATTCCCAGTGGCAGCTATTGCTGCCTGCTCGGCCCCAGCGGCTGCGGCAAGAGCACCACCTTGCGCATGCTGGCCGGGCACGAAGCGGTGAGCGAGGGCGACATCCTCATGGATGACCGCAACGTCACCGAATTTTCGCCGACCCAGCGCGGCACGGCGATGATGTTTCAGAACTACGCGCTGTTCCCGCACATGAGCTGCCTGGACAACGTCGCCTTCGGCCTGCGCATCGCCGGCATGGCCAAGGCCGAGCGCCACGCCAAGGCCCGCGAGCTGCTGACGCTGGTGAACATGCAGGACTACGCCGAGAGTTACCCCGAGCAACTTTCCGGAGGTCAGCAACAGCGCGTGGCACTGGCCCGGGCACTGATTACCCAGCCGGATGTGGTGCTGCTCGACGAGCCGCTGTCCGCCCTCGACCCGTTCTTGCGGATTCGCATGCGCAAGGAGCTCAAGGCGATCCAGAAGCAATTGGGGCTGACCTTCATTCACGTCACCCACTCCCAGGAAGAAGCCTTTGCCCTGGCCGACCTGGCTGTGGTGATGGACGGTGGCAAGATCCAGCAGGTAGCGCCGCCGCGGGAATTGTTCGAGCGGCCGGCCACCCCCTTTGTCGCGCAATTCATCGGTGGCCACAGCCTGATGCGTGGCGAGCTGAGCAAGCGTGAGGCGGATCGCGTGGTACTCAGCGTCGAAGGCGCAGGGCAGGGCAGCCTGAGTCTGGCGCAACTGGGCGACGACTATGCCGAGGCCGTCGTGGGCACGCCGCTGGCGTTCTCGGTGCGCTGCGATCACCTGGACATCCTGCCACCTGGCAGCGTTCCGCCAGCCGGGCAGTTTGGCTTGCCGGCGCGGGTCTGCGATGTCGAGTTCCAGGGCGCCTTCATCTATGTCGAATGCCAGACCGCCAGCGCTACACCGCTGATGGTTTACCTGGCCGACCGCCAGTGCCAGGTACCCGAGGTGGGCGCCGAGGTCACCCTGGCCTGGGACGCCGCGCACCTCAACCTGTTCTCCCCGCAACACGCCAACCCGACCAAGGAGGTTCACTGATGAGCGAGCACGACGACAGCACCCCGCAACTCCCCGCCGAAACCCCGCAGGTGGAATCCGCCAAGGGACTGTCCAGGCGCAGCCTGATCAAGGGCCTGGGGGTTGCCTCGGCGGTGGCCGTGGGTTCCGGCGCGATCACCGGTTTTCCGATGATCTGGGCGCAGAACATCAAGAACATCACCTTGCGTCAGTTCGGCACCGGGGTGTCCAACCTCAACGACATCGCCATGAAGGCCAAGGAAGATCTGGGCATCACTCTGCAACTCACCGCGCTGGACTCCGATGCGGTGGCGCAGCGGGCGGTGACTCAGCCACGTTCCTTCGACATTGCCGACATCGAGTACTGGATCGGCAAGAAGGTGTACCCGTCCGGCACCATGCAGGCCATGGACACCCAGCGCCTGAAGAATTTCGACAAGATCTCGCCGCTGTTCATCAACGGCAAACTGAATGCCGATTCGGTGATCGCCCAAGGCACGGCGCCGCACACCGTTGGCTTCGTCGAAAGCGCCGATTCGCTGAAGTTCGCCAGTGAGCCGACCCGCTGGATGACTCTGGTGCCGACCATCTACAACGCCGACACCCTGGGCATTCGCCCGGATCTGGTCGGGCGTCCGATCAAGAACTGGCGCGACATCATGGATCCGGCCTTCAAGGGCAAGACCTCGATCCTCAATATCCCGTCCATCGGCATCATGGACGCGGCGATGATCTGTGAATCCATGGGTGAGATCACCTACGGCGACAAGGGCAACATGACCCAGGCCGAGATCGACAAGACCATCGCTATCCTCATGCAGGCGAAGAAAGACGGCCAGTTCCGCGCCTTCTGGAAGAGCTTCGATGAGTCGGTGAACCTGATGGCCTCCGGTGAGGTGGTGATCCAGTCCATGTGGTCGCCGGCCGTGGCCGCCGTGCGCAGCCGCGGTGTGGCCTGCACCTACCAGCCGCTGGAAGAGGGCTATCGCGCCTGGGGCGGCGGTATTGGCCTGGCCAAGCACCTCAGCGGTCTGGAGTTGGATGCGGCCTATGAGTACATCGACTGGTACCTATCGGGCTGGGTCGGTGCCTACCTCAACCGCCAGGGCTACTACAGTGCCGCACCAGAGACCTCCAAGCAGTACATGAGTGCCGATGAGTGGGGCTTCTGGATGGAGGGCAAGGTCGCCCAGAGTGACATTCTCAGCCCGGACGGCAAGGTCATGGAAAAGGCCGGCGCGGTGCGTGATGGCGGCTCCTTTGATCAGCGCATGGGCAGCGTGGCCTGCTGGAACTCGGTGATGGACGAGAACCGCCACATGGTTCGCAAGTGGAACGAGTTCATCGTTTCCTGACCCGGCCTTAGCGGTGGATGACGCTGTTTCATCCACCGCTATGCCTGCGACACCCCACTTTTCCGCGTACTGGATTCGATATGCGCACCGGACTCGCCAACATCAGCCACCTGCAAGCCATGCCGCTGGCGCTGACCCTGTTACTGTTCCTGGTCTTCCCCATCACGGTGATCGTGGTGGTGAGCTTCTGGGACTACGACTCCTACCAGTTGATCCCGGACTTCATCTTCGGCAACTACCAGTACCTGCTGTCCTCGCCGACGACCTTGCAGGCGTACCTGAATACCTTCAAGTACGCCCTGCTGACCTGGCTGATCACCCTGACGCTGGGCTTTACCGTGGCCTACTACCTGGCCTTCCACATTCGTAGCAACAAGGTGCAAACCTTGCTGTTTCTGCTGTGCACCATCCCGTTCTTCACCTCCAACATCATCCGCATGATTTCCTGGATACCGCTGTTGGGGCGCAATGGTCTGGTCAACAGCAGCCTGATCGGCGCCGGGCTGATCGACCAGCCGCTGGAGTTTCTGCTGTACAGCGATTTCTCCATCGTTCTGGCCTATGTGCACCTGTACACCCTGTTCATGGTGGTGCCGATCTTCAACACCATGATGCGCATCGACCGCCGCCTGATCGAGGCTGCGCGGGACGCCGGGGCGCAGACCTGGCAGATCCTCCTGCTGGTTATCGTGCCGCTGTGCAAGTCGGGCATCCTCATCGGCAGCATTTTCGTACTGACCCTGGTGATGGGCGACTTCGTCACCGTGCGCATCATGGGCGGCGGCCTGCATGCTTCGGTCGGCGTGCTGATCCACAACGAGATCAGTTTGCTGCAATACCCGGCGGCTGCGGCCAGTGCCGTGGTGCTGCTGGCCACGGTGTTGCTGATGCTGGTGGTGATGTTCCGCCTGGTGGATATCCGTAAGGAGCTATGACCATGAAATCCAAGGCACGGCCGTTGAGCTTTTATTGCCTGAGCCTGTTCTTCGCCCTGTTCGTGCTGTTTCTCTACGGGCCGACGCTGACCATCGGCATTCTCTCGTTCCAGGGGCCGGGCGGCGGGCTGACCTTTCCCATGAACGGCATCTCCCTGCACTGGTTTCACAACCTGTTCCAGGCCCAGCAGGTGGGCGATTTCGCCGGCGCCTTTAGCCGCTCGATTCTCTTGGGCATCGCGGTGATGGCTTGCACCCTGGTGTTTTCGGTGCTCGCCGGGTTCGCTTACCGACGTCCATTCGCTGGCAGCCAGGCACTGTTCTACCTGACGTTGGCGAGCCTGATCATTCCGTCGATTCTGGTCAGCCTGGGCATTGGCCTGATGTTCGACCGCCTCGGCTGGGAGCCGATCTGGTACAGCTCGGCCTTTGGCGCGCACCTGACATGGACCTTGCCGTTCGGCCTGCTGATCATGTTCGCCGTGTTCAACCGCTTCAACCGCGCCTACGAAATGGCTGCGCGCGACCTCGGCGCGAGCTCCTGGCAAACGGTGCGCCTGATCGTTCTGCCGCTGATTGCACCGAGCCTGTTCGGAGTGGCGCTGTTCGGCTTCACCCTGTCCTACGACGAGTTCGCCCGCACCCTGATGGTCTCCGGCAGCTTCAATAGCCTGCCCCTGGAAATCTTCGGCATGACCACCAACGTCACCACACCGGTGCTCTATGCGCTGGGCACACTGACCACGCTGTTTTCCCTGGCGCTGATTGGTCTGGTGCTGCTGTTGATGAGCCTGAGCCAGCGCATGAGAAAGCCAGCATGAAGATTCGCGTGATCAACCCCAATGGCTCGGCGGGTATGGCCCAGTTGCTGGAGGCAACCTGCCAGGGCATCAAGGCCGCGGATACGCAGTTGAGCGTGATCCATCTACCGGGCTCGGTGGCGAGTATCGAGGGCGCTGCCGATGGCGTGTGTGCGGCTTATCACCTGCTGGGAGCGATGCGCCAGGGCCAGGAAGAGGGCGTGCAAGGCTTCGTGATCGCCTGTTTCGACGACACCGGCCTGGACGCCGCACGCGAGTTGGCCAGTGGCCCGGTGCTGGGCATTGGCGAAGCGGCCATGCACGCGGCGAGCATGCTGAGCGTGCGCTACTCGATCCTTACCAGCCTGCCGCGCTCGATCCATATCATCGAGCGCAACATGCACAGCTATGGCCTGCAGCGGCGCTGCGCCAATATCCATGCGGCGGATATTCCGGTGCTGGAGTTGGAGCGCGACCCCGCCCATTACCTGCGCCTGCGCGCCCTGGGTCAGCAGATCCTGCGCGATGACCGCAGCGAATGCCTGGTGATGGGCTGCGCTGGCATGAGCCAGTGGGCGCAGCGCCTGCAGGAGGATCTCGGCGTGCCGGTGGTCGATGGGGTGCAGGTGGCGCTGAAATGGGTGGAGTCGCTGGTGCAGCTGGGGCTGGGCAGCAGCAAGAGCCTGAGCTATGCCTGGCCGCGCAGTAAGGCTGTTTAGCAGGCGTGCGCTACTGACTCACACTGTTCGTCCTGAGAGCCAGCGGCCCTGGCGATGATGCCGGCTCCTAAAACTACCTCGGCTTTGGCTTCCTGCGTCGCTCTACCTCCTGCATCCATGCAGTCGTGCGTTGTCATCGCCGCATTGAAAACAGCCTCGGATGCGAGTCCAGGCTAGGCGCCCCCATCAAACCGCCCATTTACAGCGGTAAACTCCCGCTTTCTCGCTTGTTCTTGTCGTTCGCTGACTGCCTCGCCGAGTTTTTGCTGCACTAAGGCTGGTAAGGATGGTGTTCGATCCAGTGGCGGGCAATATCGACTCGGCGCGCCACCCAGACGCGATCATGAGCCTCGATATGATCGAGAAAGCGTTGCAGTGCTCGGAAGCGTCCAGGGCGACCGACCAGCCTGGCGTGCAGGCCGACCGACATCATTTTCGGCGCGGTTTCGCCCTCGGCATAGAGTACGTCGAAGGTGTCTCGCAGGTAGGCGAAGAACTGATCACCACTATTGAATCCGCCAGGGCTCGAGAAGCGCATGTCATTGGCGTCGAGGGTATAGGGCACGATCAGGTGCGGCTGGCGGGTACCGTCGCTGATCTGCACATTGCTCCATAACGGCAGGTCGTCGCCGTAGTAATCGCTGTCGTAGAGGAAGCCGCCATGCTCGACCACCAGGCGCCGAGTGTTGGGGCTGTCCCTGCCGGTGTACCAGCCGAGTGGTGGCGCCCCGGTGAGCCGGGTGATCACTTCGATTGCGCGCTGCAGATGTTCCCGTTCGAGGTCGGCGGATGCATCCTGGTAGTGCAGCCAACGCCAGCCGTGACTGGCGATCTCGTGGTTGCGTGCGACCAGCGCCTGGGTGATCTCCGGGCAGCGTTCCAGGGCCATGGCGACGGCGAAGGCGGTGAGCGGCAGGTCGCGGCGCTGGAACTCATCGAGGATGCGCCACACACCTGCGCGGGATCCGTATTCGTACATCGACTCCATGCTCATGTGGCGATCGGGAAAGCTCTGGGCGCCGACGATTTCGGAGAGGAATGTCTCGCTCTGGCGATCACCATGCAACACGCAGTTCTCGCTGCCTTCCTCGATGTTGAGCACGAACTGGACAGCGATGCGCGCGTTGCCCGGCCACTTCGGGTTAGGCGGGTTGCCGGCGTATCCGCGCAGGTCGCGAGGGTAGTGTTGAGTCTGCTGAGCCATGGACGATTTCTTCCTTTTCGATCATATCGGCGTCGAGTCGCTGGAGTGGCCACTTTACGGCCATCGGCCAGTGGTTCGTGCACCTCGACGCGCGATTCTTGCAACCTTCACGCCATCTCGGGTCTGTGCGCAACTGGAGCGTCGGAGTAGCCGATTTCTCCGATAAATAGCCTACAGAGCTGTTCGCGCTTGATGCGCGACGGGCTGATATCGAGTCGGCTCAATGTGTCGGCGGGTTCCTGTCGGGATTGCCGAACCCGAAGCGGATCATTAGCCTGCGCCCTTTGCCATGGGCCGGATGGCCTTAACAGAGCGACGGATGACGGCATGAGCGAGCAAGGCAGCAATATCACCTACTACCTGGAAATGCACAGCCCCGAGCAGGTACGTGGCAAGGCGTTGCCGGACGACCTGCAGATCGTCGAATGCCGGATCAAGCAGTTCCCGCTCAACCGTTTTCTCTACCAACTGGTGGGTGGGCCCTGGGGCTGGACGGACAAATTGTCCTGGTCGGATGCGCAGTGGCGCGAGCTGATCGAGAGCGACGAACACCGCACCTGGATTGCCTACCACCAGGGCGCCATCGCTGGTTACTACGAGCTGCAGCGTGACGCCGAGGGCTCGGTGGAAATCCTCTATTTCGGCCTGGCCGAGGCGTTCTTCGGTCAAGGTTTCGGCGGCCCGCTGCTGAGCCATGCGCTGCAAGCCGCCTGGGCCTGGCCGGGTACCCGGCGGGTCTGGGTGCACACCTGCAGCCTCGATCACCCCAGCGCCCTGGCCAACTATCAGGCGCGTGGGCTGCAGCTGTATCGTCAGGAGCTCGAAGGCTGAAGTGTTCTTTCAGCTCAAGCGGATCAGGTAACTCGGTAGTGCCGGTTCCGGTAGTACCGACAGTACCTTGAGGCGTTGCAGGGTACGTTCGCGGGCGCAGGACAGGTGATGGCGCAGGGCATTGGCGGCGCGGTCGATATCGTTAGCCAACAGCGCTTCGATCACTTGGTAGTGCTCGTCGAGCATTGCTTCGTCCAGACTTCTGCGCAAGGCGCCGTGGAGGATGCGGCCGATATTCATCTGGCTCTGGCATTGGCGAATCAGCGAAGCCATCTTCTGATTACGCAGGCCGGCCAGGCATGCGACATGCAGGTCGTGCTCGATGCGTTCGATGGTGGCGCGCTCGGGGCTGTTCCCGGTCTGGCGGGCGAGTTCGATGCGCTCGAGCATGCCGTGCAGTACTTCATGTGTCAGACCCGGTGCGCTTTGCTTCAGCGCCTGGGGCTCGAGCAGGCAGCGCAGTTCGTAGTCGTCGATCACCGATTGCGCCGTGAGTGGGCCGGCCAGCCATTGCGAGTACGGCTCCTTTTCCACCAGGCCACGGTCACGCAGGCGCATCAGCGCTTCGCGAACCACGCTGCGACTGACGTTCAAGTGCTCGGCGGCCAGTTGTTCGTCCAGCCGGTAGTGACCGAAGACCATGAAGGTGCCAACGCTGGCGGCGAGGTCTTCATAAGCACGTTCACCCAGCGGCCGCACGTCGATCAGTTCATCTTCCGTTTCCAGGCCCAATAGCTGGCGTGTCAGCGGTGTGCGCAGCGGTTCGACGGCTGTGTCGTGCGGGTTGACCAGATAGCCGCGCCCTTCGAAACGACAGATCAGGCCTTCGTCATGCAGCAGGTTCAGCGCCTGGCGTACCGGTACGCGGCTGGTGCCGAACAGCTGCGCCAGCGGAGCCTCGACCAGAACCAGGCCAGGGGCGGCACGTCCCTGATTGATGGAGGCACGCAAGGTGTCGCGGATCATTTCATAGCGCGAGACCGCAAGGGATTCTTCCTGAGGGGCGCTGGCTGCGGGCATACCGGGCTTCCGGGAACGAGTACGAGGCGGCGATTCTCTCACAGGTTCAGCCCTCCCGATTAGGTTGGTGGAGGTGCTTCAAAAGGAAGCATCTCAAAAGTGGGCGTTACTTTTTTGCACAAAAATGGATCTTTTTAATTTATGTCCATTATTTATGCCGGCAATCTTGGTTCCGTGCTTGACGGGTTCGCCGGGAGTTCTTGAAAGGTTGGCATGAAGGCTGCTTTTACAAACGTACTTTTTTGTATATGTACGTTTGAGGTATTCATGCACTGCTCATCCAGCGCTCTCGAACTCACCCGAGCCTATGCCGCGGGCTTGACCGACCCAGTCGAGGTGTTCGAGGCCGCGTTGGCGAAAGTTGCCGAGGTGCCGTCGGCATTCATCTCATTGACCGCCGAGCGTGGCCGCCGCGAAGCCCTGGCTTCACGGGCACGATGGCAGGCTGGGCAAGCGCTTTCGGCTTTGGACGGTGTGCCGTTCGCCTGGAAGGATTTGTTCGATGTGGCCGGCAGCGTGAGCACCGCCGGCTCGGCAACCCGCCGCGAGCTGGCGCCGGCCAGCACCGACGCCGCCCTGGTCGGCGCGCTGACCAGGGCCGGCCTGGTCAATCTGGGCAAGACCAACCTCAGCGAGTTCGCCTATTCCGGACTTGGTCTGAATCCGCATTTCGGTACGCCGATCAACCCATTCAGCGGGCGTGAGCCCCGCGTTCCCGGCGGCTCGTCGAGTGGCTCTGCGGTTGCCGTGGCCGCTGGTGTGGTGCCGCTGGCGATGGGCACCGACACGGCAGGGTCGATTCGTATTCCGGTGGCTTTCAACGGTCTGGTCGGTTACCGCAGCAGCCGTCGCCGTTACGCCTTCGACGGTGTATTTCCCCTGGCTCGCTCTCTGGATGCCCTTGGTCCACTGGCGCGCAATGTCGAGGACGTGCTGGCAGTGGATCGTCTGCTGCGTGGTGGCCTGGCGTCGAATTGCACAACGGCGTGTTCATTGTTCGGCGTACGCCTGTATGTCGACCCGGCCTGGATCGACGATTCGCGTGTACAGCCAGCGGTCAGGCGGAACCTGGAGTGGGCATTGGAGCGCCTGGCCTGCGCCGGTGCCGTGATCGAACGCAAACCAATCATGGCCATGCGCGAGGCACTGGCGATGATCGAGCGCGGCGACTGGGTCGGCTCCGCAGAGGCATTTGCCCTGCATGAAAACCTGCTCGACAGCGCCGACGCCACGCGTCTCGACCCGCGCGTGCGCAAGCGGCTCGAAGGTGCACGTTCAATGTCGGCCAGCCACCAGATACGCCTTTACCAACAGGGTGAAAGCCTGCGCAGGCAACTCGCCGATGAGCTGGATGGAGCCTTCGTGGTCACTCCGACCGTCGCTCATGTGGCCCCGCTACTGGCGCCCCTGGAAGCCGACGAGGCGCTGTTCGTGGCCACCAACCTGGCCACTCTGCGCCTGACCATGCCCGGCAGCCTGCTTGATATGCCTGGTGTTGCCTTGCCTAGCGGTTTTGATGAACACGGCTTACCCACCAGCCTGTTGCTTGCTGCGCCCAGCGCCGCGGACGACCTGTTGTTACGCGCGGCGCTGGCTGTCGAGGCTGCTTTGCGGCCCTGAATTCGCTTAGGCGAGCAGCGGGGCCCGGCCCGCCTGCACGTCGTTCACCGATCCGGGCGAAGAGGATTCAACGATGGCAAAAGAAATATTGGTCTCCATCGGCGTGGACGTGGATGCGGTCGCCGGCTGGCTCGGCTCCTACGGCGGAGAGGACTCCCCGGACGACATCTCGCGTGGCTTGTTCGCGGGTGAAGTGGGGGCACCGCGCCTGCTCAAACTGTTCGAGAAATACGGCTTGCGCACCACCTGGTTCATCCCCGGCCACTCGGTCGAGACTTTTCCCGAGCAGATGAAGGCGGTGGCCGATGCTGGCCACGAGATCGGTATCCACGGTTACAGCCACGAAAACCCGATCGCCATGACTCCGGAGCAGGAGGAGATCGTTCTCGACAAATCCATCGAGCTGATCACTGCCCTGGCCGGCAAGCGCCCTACCGGTTATGTCGCGCCTTGGTGGGAATTCAGCAACGTGACCAACGAGCTGCTGCTGAAGAAAGGCATCAAGTATGACCATAGCCTGATGCACAACGACTTCCATCCCTACTACGTGCGGGTAGGTGATCGCTGGACCAGGATCGACTACAGCCAGCATCCGGATACCTGGATGAAGCCGCTGGTTCGTGGCGAGGAAACCAGCCTGGTGGAGATTCCGGCCAACTGGTACCTCGATGACCTGCCACCAATGATGTTCATCAAGAAGTCGCCGAACAGCCACGGTTTCGTCAACCCGCGTCATCTCGAAGAGATGTGGCGCGACCAGTTCGACTGGGTCTATCGCGAGCATGACTACGCGGTATTCCCGATCACCATCCACCCCGACGTGTCCGGTCGTCCGCAGGTGCTGTTGATGCTCGAGCGCCTTATCGAGCACATCAAAGGCCATGAAGGTGTGCGCTTCGTGACCATGGATGAAATCGCCGATGACTTCCTGCGTCGCCAGCCGCGCACGCGCTGACCCTAGTCCCTGATGAGTATGTCGACATGACAACAACGCATGCCGCAACACCGACGCAAGTCAAAGAATCCGGCACCTGGAAACCGGTGCAGCTCTCGTCCAGAGATGTCACTTACTCGACCTGGATCGCTTTCTTCGCCTGGGTTTTCGCAGTCTATGACTTCATCCTGTTCGGCACTTTGTTGCCGGTCATGGGCGGGCACTTCAACTGGAGCGAGGCCGAGCAGGCCAAGATAGCGACCTGGGTCGCCCTGGGCGGCGCTATCGTCGCCTTTGGTATCGGCCCGGTCGTCGACCGTATCGGTCGCCGTGGCGGCATCATGGTCACTATTGGCGGCACCGCCATTTGCTCGGCACTGACCGCTGTCTGTGCCGGCATGGGTAAAGTCCCGCTGATCCTGGTGCGCTCGGTGGCCGGGCTTGGCTATGCCGAGGAGGGTGTCAACGCTACCTACCTGACCGAGGTCTATGCCGCGTCCACCGATCCGAAGCTGATCAAGCGCCGTGGCTTCATCTACAGCCTGGTGCAAAGCGGCTGGCCGGTCGGTGCGCTGATCGCGGCCGGTCTCACCGCCCTGCTGCTGCCGCATATCGGCTGGCAGGGTTGTTTCGTGTTTGCCGCGATACCGGCATTCGTCATCGCCGTGCTGGCGTACAAACTCAAGGAAAGCCCGCAGTTCCAGGTGCACCAGCGCATCTCCCAACTTCGCAAGGCTGGCCAGGATGCCGACGCCCGTACTCTGGCCCGTGAATATGGCGTGGATTACGAGGAGCATGCCAAGGCAGGTGTTGCGGCTGCTTTCCGGGGGGCGGCTCTGCGACCGACCCTGGTGTTGAGCCTGGCAATCCTGCTCAACTGGTCGGCGATTCAGGTATTCAGCGTACTCGGTACCTCGGTGATCGTCAGCGTGCACAAGCTGTCGTTCGAGAACTCGCTGGTGATTCTGGTGCTGTCCAACCTGGTCGGCTTCATCGGCTATCTGTTTCACGGCTGGCTGGGTGATCGCTTCGGTCGCCGCAACACCGTGGCACTCGGCTGGATGTGCGGTGGTGTCGCATTCTTCGCAATGGTTCAGGCGCCCAGCGACCTGGCGACCGTCATCGCGTTGTACAGCCTCGGCCTGTTCTTCCTGACCGGCCCGTACTCGGCGATGTTGTTCTTCATGGGGGAAAGCTTCCCCACCAGCATTCGCGCTACCGGCGGCGCCATCGTTCATGCCATGGGCCCGATCGGCGCGATCCTCGCCGGCCTCGGCATCACCGGCGTGCTGACCAGCGGCGGCGAATGGCACAGCGCAGCTCTGTGGTTCGGTGCCCTGCCGTGTTTCCTGTCTGGTGTGGTGATGCTGGCTGCACGTCACGTCGAACCGAACAGCGTCAAATGATCGAGGAGGCTCTTCCCATGACTCTACCCGTTGCCATGATTACCGGTGCCGCCAGCGGTATCGGCCAGGCCCTGGCCGTGGCGTATGCCAGAAGCGGCGTGCGTGTAGCCGGTGGCTATTTCGCCGGCGATCCCCATGACCCCGCCGAGACTCGGCGTCTGGTCGAGGCCGCAGGTGGCGAGTGCATCATGCTCGCTGCCGACGTCACCGACAGCGCCTCGCTGGACGCGCTGGCCGCTGCCGCTGTCGAGCGGTTCGGCCGTCTCGACTATGCGGTGGCCAATGCCGGCCTGCTGCGCCGCGCACCGCTGCTGGAAATGACCGACGAGCGCTGGAACGAGATGCTCGACGTCGACCTGACCGGGGTCATGCGCACCTTCCGCAGCGCTGCACGCTACATCGGTGAAGGTGGTGCACTGGTGGCTATTTCCTCCATCGCCGGCGGCGTCTACGGCTGGCAGGAACATTCCCATTACGCCGCCGCCAAGGCCGGCGTGCCCGGTTTGTGCCGCTCGCTGGCGGTGGAACTGGCGCCGCAGGGTATCCGCTGCAACGCGGTGATTCCCGGCCTGATCGAAACGCCGCAATCGCTCGACGCGAAAAACTCCCTCGGCCCGGAGGGGCTGGCCCAGGCGGCCAAGGCCATCCCGCTGGGTCGGGTGGGGCGCGCCAGTGAAGTGGCCGATTTGGTGCGTTACCTGACCAGTGCCCAGGCCAGCTATATCACCGGGCAGAGCATCATCGTCGACGGTGGTCTGACGGTGCGTTGGCCGGATTGATGGCTATAAGGCGATAGCAGACGTAGGGTGGATGACGCTCTTTTCATCCACCATCGCGATCGCAGAGCGGTGGACGGATGAAGCGTCGTCCACCCTACGAACGGCCGCTTCCGCCTTACTCCAACCCATTCCACCGAGACGGCAACGAACTCCGATAAGGACAGACCATGAAACAACTACAAGACCGTCGCGCCGTGGTTACCGGCGCCGCCAGTGGCATCGGCGCGGCCATTGCCCATGCCTATGCCGATGCAGGCGCCCGCCTGGTGCTCTGCGACCGCGATGCTGCCCGCCTGGCGGTCACCGCCAGTGAGTGCCGCGAGCGCGGTGCCGAGGTGGTGCAAAGCGTAGCCGACGTCGGCAGCCGCGAAGGTGCCCAGGCCGGTGTCGATGCCTGCGTGAAGGCCTTCGGCGGTATCGATATTCTGGTCAACAACGCCGGCATGCTGACCCAGGCGCCGTGCGTCGAGCTGACCCAGGAAATGTGGGACGACATGCTGCGCGTCGACCTCACCAGCGTGTTCATTGCCAGCCAGCGCGCTTTGCCACACATGCTTGCCCAGCAGTGGGGGCGGATCATCAACGTCGCCTCGCAACTGGGCATCAAGGGTGGCGCCGAGTTGACCCACTACGCCGCGGCCAAGGCCGGTGTGATCGGCTTCACCAAGTCCCTGGCCCTCGAGGTCAGCAAGGACAACGTGCTGGTCAATGCCATCGCCCCCGGCCCCATCGAGACGCCACTGGTCGATGGCATCAGTCAGGACTGGAAGACGGCCAAGGCCAGGGAATTGCCCCTCGGTCGTTTCGGCAAAGCCAGTGAGGTTGCGCCTGTCGCCGTGCTGTTGGCCTCGGAGCCGGGTGGCAACCTGTTCGTCGGCCAGACCCTCGGGCCGAACTCCGGCGATGTGATGCCCTGACATGTGCGGACTCTGCGGCCTGCTCGGCGAAGATCTGCACTGGAGCGACCCACTCGGCGACACGCTGCCTCGACGTCGTGAGCGTCTGCGCCGGATCGCTGCTATCAATCAGGTGCTGGCGCCATTTCGCCTCACTGTCAGTGATGTACAGGGCGCGTCCTATCTGGTGCAGGGGGCGACCGGCCGCCAGGAGCTGGCCAGCGGCCTCGACCAGCTTTGGCTGCAGGCCGAGGCGATCCTCGGCCGACCGCTGGATCCGCTCGATCCACGGGTGCTCGACCATCTGGAGGCACAGCCATGAGCCTGCCAATCAACGTCGTCACCGGCTTTCTCGGCAGCGGCAAGACCACGTTGCTCAAACGCCTGCTGGCCGACGAGGAGCTCGGTGACACGGCGCTGCTGATCAACGAGTTCGGCGAGGTCGGTATCGATAATCTGCTGGTCGAGGAGGTCGCGCCGGGAACGGTGTTGCTACCCAGCGGCTGCGTCTGCTGTTCGGTACGTGGCGATCTCAAGCAGGCGCTACTGGATCTGCACGGCAAACGCAGCCGTGGCGAGGTTCCGGCCTTTCGCCGGGTGCTGCTGGAAACCACCGGGTTGGCCGACCCGGCGCCGATCCTGGCCACCCTGCAACGTGATCCGCAACTGCGTGGCCGCTTCCATCTCGGTCTGCTGGTGACGGTGGTCGATGCGCAACATGCCGAACTGCAGGAGCGCCTGCACCCGGAATGGCTCGGCCAGGTCACTGCTGCCGACCGCCTGCTGCTGAGCAAGACCGACCTGGTTGCAGCAGAGGTGGTCGACCCGCTGCGCTCCAGGCTGTTGGCGCTCAATCCGTCGGCATCCCTGGCCCTGACCGCTGACATCGCCAGTGGCGACGAACTGCTGCTCGGCGAGGGGCTCAAGGGTTCCGATCCGGATGCCGAAGTGGCGCGCTGGCAACTGTTCGCGCCGCTCGGCAATAGCCGCCACGGTAGCGCCGAGGTGTGCTGCCTGGAGTTCGATGGTGCGCTGGACTGGATCGCCTTCGGGGTCTGGCTGTCCATGCTGCTAAGATGCCACGGCGAACGCATACTCCGAGTCAAAGGCATCCTCGACGTGATCGATTCTCCCCAGCCCATCGTCATCCATGGCGTGCAGCATTGTCTGCATGCGCCGGTTCATCTCAACGCTTGGCCGGGCGGTGTGCGCCGCTCGCGCCTGGTGTTCATCGTCCGCGAGCTGGACACCCTGACGCTGCGCCGTTCGTTCAATGCCTTCCTCGCCCGGCTTGGACGCGCCGCATGATCACCCTGCGCGTACTCGGCACCTCCGTCACCTTGCTCGAACCGATCCGGCAGCGCGCCGAGCAGGAGCTTGGCATCCGCCTGGAATATCAGTTGCACGACACCCAGACCGTGCAACGCATCGCGGTAATGCAGCCGGAGAGCTACGACCTCTATGACCAGTGGTTTCATAACGTCGATTTCGTCTGGCCTGCGCGGGCAATCCAGCCGATCGACACGCGGCGGGTGGCGCTCTGGGAAGAGATCAACGACCTGCCGAAGAAAGGCCGCCTGCACCCGGACGATCGACTGGCCAGCGGCAGCCTGCCGTGCGACCGACTTTTCGTGCAGCCCGACGGCAACCTGGGCAGTGCGCCGAGTGACCACATCAGCATGTTGCCGCTGACCCACAACGCCGACAGTTTCGCCTACCTGCCCGCGCATCTGCCGAAGGCACTGGCTGGCAACGAGGAGAGCTGGGCCTGGCTGGTCGACGAAGGCTGGTGCGGGCATATCGCACTGCAGAACGATGCCGCCATCGGTGCCCTCGATGCGGCACTGGCGCTTCAGGCCGCAGGCCTGGCGCACTTCGACAATATCGGCAACCTGCGTCTGGGCGAAATCGACCGCCTCGCCGAGCGGTTGATCGAAAAGCAGCGCCACGGCCATTTCGCAGCGTTCTGGTCGGATGATCGTGAGGCCAGCGAACTGATGCTCGGCCCCAACGTGCATGTGCAGAGTCTGTGGTCTCCGACCCTGATGCAATTGCATCGCGCTGGCGTGCAGTACCGTCTGGCTGCGCCCAAGGAGGGCTATCGTGCCTGGTTCGGCGGCCTCTCGTTGTCGCGTTGCGTCGAGGGCAAGGTCAAGGATGCTGCCTACGCTTACCTCAACTGGTGGCTGGCCGGCTGGCCCGGTGCGCTGATGGCCAGGCAGGGGTTCTACATCTCCAATCCGCCGCGCGCCCGTGACCATATGTCCGCTGCCGAATGGGACTACTGGTACGACGGCAAGCCTGCCGCAGAGCAGTTGCTGGGTAGCGATGGGTTGCCATTGATCGAGCCAGGCGAAGTGCGCGAAGGCGGCACCTATGCTCAGCGCATGGGCCATATCGGTGTATGGAATGCGGTCATGGACGAGCACAATTATCTGGTACGGCGGTGGAGCGACTTTTTGCGGGCGGGGCGCTGAAGCCCAGGCGTGATGTGACAATCAGCGGCGACATCTCGCCTGGGCTGCTGTCCTAGTTGGAGCGAGCCAAGTCGCGGTCACTGAACGGAGTCTTACATGCCGATGCCTAGTTTGAA
Organism: Phytopseudomonas daroniae; assembly: GCF_004327275.1. Taxonomy (NCBI): domain Bacteria; kingdom Pseudomonadati; phylum Pseudomonadota; class Gammaproteobacteria; order Pseudomonadales; family Pseudomonadaceae; genus Phytopseudomonas; species Phytopseudomonas daroniae. Next base: position 243,353 of record NZ_QJUJ01000004.1, on the reverse strand, counting down.
GTTCCTGCCCCTCTGCCTGCTGGTGCTGCCGTTCATGGCTACGGCCCAGCAGCAGATTCAGCCTGGCCTCTGGGAAATCACCTCGAAGAACATGCAACTGGGCGGCAAGGCGCTGCCAAGCAGCGACGTGATGCTGCAGCAGTTCAAGAACCTGCCGCGCGAGCAGCGCGAGATGATGGAAAGGGCGATGGCCCAGCAGGGTATCCAGTTGGGCGACAAAGGCGTGCAGTACTGCATCAGCCAGGCGCAGATCGATGCCCAGAACATCCCTCTGCAGGATCCCAACTGCCGCCAGCAGATCACCTCACGCAGCGATGATCGCTGGGTGTTCAACTTCACCTGCCCGCAGGGTCAGGGGCAGGGCGAGGCGCGTTTTCTCGACGACAAGTCCTTCACCACTCAGGTCAGCGGCGAATTCGACAGCGGCGTCGGCCGCCAGCAGGGCAGCATGGAGTCCGACGCCCGCTGGGTGTCAGCCGATTGCGGTGGCCTGAAACCGAGCCAGCGCTGAGGCAACCGTAGCGCTACAGTATCGGCGAGATCAGCCGCGCCACGCGCATGCCCAGCTGCTGTAGGCGGTGGACTTCGCGGCGGTCGGCGCCGACCAGTTCGCGGGACTGGCTGAAATCGGTTTCGAGCATGGCCTCGACCTGGCGGGCGAACTCCGTGTCGACCGTCACCAGAGTGATCTCGAAGTTGAGACGGAAGGAACGGTTGTCCAGGTTGGCGCTGCCTACCACGCCGATATCCTGATCGATCAGCGCGACCTTCTGGTGCAGAAAGCCCGGCAGGTAGCGGAAGATCCGCACCCCGGCGCGCAGCGCTTCCAGTGCGAACAGGTTGGACGCGGCGTAGACGATGCGGTGATCCGGTCGCGACGGCAGCAGGATGCGCACGTCCACGCCGCGCAGTACCGCCAGGCGCAGGGCTGAGAACAGGGCTTCGTCGGGGATGAAGTAAGGGCTGGTCAGCCAGATGCGTTCACGGGCCGCGTTGAGCATTTCCACGAACAGCAGCGAACAGGTTTCCTGGGCATCCGCCGGGCCACTGATAATCACCTGGCAGAGCATACCTTCGTCCGGATAGCGCTCCGGCAGTAGCAGCGGTGGCAGCTTGCGGGTGGCCCAGAACCAGTCCTCGGCGAAGGATTCCTGCAGGCAGGCCACGGCCGGGCCGTGTACTTCCACATGGGTGTCGCGCCACGGCGATAGCCGCGGCTTCTCGCCCAGGTACTCGTCGCCGACGTTGTGCCCGCCGAGAAATCCCAGCTCGCCATCCACCACCACGATTTTGCGATGGTTGCGAAAATTCAGCTGGAAGCGATTGAACAGACTGCCGCCAGTGGGAAAGGCGTACATGTGTACGCCGCCGTCGCGCAGCCGTTTGATGTAGCGGCGCGGCAGGGCGTGGCTGCCGACCGCGTCGAACAGAAAGTGTACTTGCACCCCAGCGGCTGCACGTTCGAGCAGGATCTCCTGCAGGCGGCGGCCGAGTTTGTCGTCGTGGACGATGAAGAACTGGATGAGGATCACCTGACGTGCCTTGGCCAGGGCCTGGAAAATCGCGTCGAAGGTCGCCTGGCCATCGATCAGCAGGCTCACCTGATTGTTCGCCAGGCAGGGCATGCGACCCAAGCGCGGTAGGGCGCGTAGTTGGCCGTAGGCTTCCGATTCACCGGCGGCGATGGCTTCCTCGACCCACGGTCGCCAGTCGAGGGTGGCCATGGCCTTGTGCATCTGCTTGTCCACCTGGCGACGCGCTTCGATGTAGGCGTAAAAACGGCTGCGTCCGAAAACCACATAGGGAAGCAGCGTCAGATAGGGCATGAAGAACAGCGACAGCGCCCAGGCAATCGCGCCCTGGGCAGTGCGTACGGTCAGGATCGCGTGCACGGCAGCGATCGCCCCAAGGCCGTGAATCGCCGCGATCAGATAGCCGAAGAAATGCTGTATGCCGAATTCCATTACCGTTCGCTTAATGGCTGCTGTGCCAGCATAGACCACGCTGTTGGCTGGACGTCACCGATAGATAGCAGCATTGCATGTGACACGAAGTGAGTCAGCCTGTGCGGTAGCCAGCGCTTCGGGATATCTGGGTGGCGCTGGTGAGCAGGGTTTCACGCAGGGCCTGGCGATTGGTTTCATCATCCATCACCGCATCCGGGCCGGACAGGTTGATGGCGGCGACGATACGTCCGCTGTGGTCGCGAACAGGCGCGGCGATGGCGGTGGAGTAGTCCGAGCGATGCAGGACGAAACCTCGGGCGCGGTCTTCGTCGCTCATGCGCAGCAGCTCCGGAAGCGTCTTCGGTGCAGGGGCCGGGTAGCCATCCAGGCGTACATGTCCGTAGAGACCGGCCAGGGCGTTTTCATCCAGCTCGCTGAGCAGCACGCGGCCCAGAGCGGTGACGTGGCAAGGCAGGCGGGTGCCGATCGGCACATTGACCGACAGCCGTTGGGCGGCGAAGGCGCGATACAGATAGACCACTTCGGTGTGCTCGCGGATGCCCAGGTGGCAGGACATCGAGGTGCGGTCGCGCAGGGCGTTGAGGTGGGGCATGGCGATGTCCACCAGGTCGCGGCTGGCCAGGTAGGCGAAGCCGTCGCAGAGCACCTGGGGGCCGAGCTCGTAACTATTGGTGCCGAGCTTGTTCAGGTAGCCCATCTCGGTGAGGGTCACCAGGATGCGGTAGATGGCCGAGACGCTGACGTCGAGGCGCTCGGCGATGACGTTGCTGCTCAGGCTGCGTTCGCTGGCATTGAACATCTGCACGATGCTCAGGCCGCGCTGCAGCGCCGGTACACGGTAGTCGCTCTCGCGCTCCAGCTCTTCTTTGTCGGCAGCCATGGTGATCGTTTCCGTATTGGTGGTTCGTGGGTAGCCCGGGTCGAGCGCAGCGATACCCGGGGCCGTCGCCGATAGCTCCCAGGCTCCAGCGTGGGTCGATGAAGCGTGACCCACCCTACAAGAGCACCCACACCAGTTGAATTCGCAGGATGGGTGAAGGCGCTGACACCGGCCTTGCGGAGGGCTGCGCATGTGGCGCGCCATAACCCATCGCTGTCGATGATTCAGGCCAGCGCCTCGACCCCTGCCGGCCTGCCGCCGAACTCGTCCATGGCATCCAGCAGCGCGCCCCACAGGTAGTGGGCCGAGGCGCGGTCGCAGAGGATGTGGAAGATCGGCAGGGCGTCCGTGCCGGCGTTGACCAGGATGGCATTCAGGCGCGCCACCGAGGTCTGCGCCACGGCGCCGGGCGGGAAGGCCTCGGCGCGCAGGTCGACGCCGCAGACCTTGGCCAGCAGTGCCGGCAGGTGCGCGCCGGTCAGGGCCAGCCAGGCGTGGCTGTCCTGGCGCGGCAGCAGGTAGCAGGCCTGGTCGCTCGCTTGCCAGGCGGTTTCCTCGGCGGCGATGCGCGCGCCGCCATCGGCCAGGCCGCCGAGCAGGAAATATTCGCTCTGCGACAGGCGCAATACCGACTCGCCGCTGTCCTGCACGCGTGCCTGGTTGGGCGCGTCCGGCAACTGGTAGCCCTTGCCTTGCAGGTAGCCGGCACTGTCCGTCCCGCGAAAACCCACGCGGGGCAGGTTGCTCAGGTCGATCAGGGCGCAGCGTTGCAGTTGCCCGGTTTCATCACCGGCCGCATGACGGGCGACGAACACACGCTCGCCGATCCGGGTCAGCGCGGCGTTGCCGTAGAGGTCGTGGATCGGGCTGCGTTCGGCATGGTCGCGAATGTTCAGGTTCATGGTCACAGCTCCTGGCGCTGGCTGTCGGGGTCATAGAAGGGCAACTTCACCACGCTGGCCTGGACGATTTCGCCACCCTCGACCCGAATCGGAATCCGCATCCCCGGTTCGGCCTGGTCGGCGCCGGCATAGGCCAGGCCGATGATGCAGCCGAGGGTTGCGGAATACTCGCAGGAGGTCACGTTGCCGCTGATATCCGGCCCCTTGAGCACCAGGTGGCCTTCCAGCGGCTGGCGGCTGCCCTTGGGCAGGGTGAAGCCGACCAGTTTGCGTTTGAGCGGCTGCGCTTCGAGGATCTCGATGCTGCGTTTGCCGACGAAGAACGGCTTCTTGCGGCCGATGGCCCAGCCCATGTCGATCTCCGCAGGGTGGGTCATGCCGTCGGTGTCCTGGCCGATGATCACGTGGCCTTTTTCCAGGCGCAGCAGGCGTTGGGTCTCCACGCCGAACGGGCGGATGCCGAAGGCTGCGCCGGCGTCCATCAGCGCATCCCACAGGTGTTCGCCGAAGCGCGCCGGCACGTGGATCTCGTAGCCCAGCTCGCCGACGAAACCGACCCGCAGCAGGCGTGCCGGCACACCGGCGACCGTGCCCTCGCGTACGCCGAGGTAGGGGAAACCTGCGGCGGACAGGTCGACGTCCGTGCAGACCTTTTCCAGCACCTGGCGCGACAGCGGCCCGGCCAGGTTGACCGCGGCGAAGGCGGCGCTGACGTTGGCGATGTCGACGTTCAGGCGCCACTGCGCGTTCCACTTGAGCAGGCTGCGGTAGACGCGGTCCACGCCGCTGGTGGTGGCCGAGATGTAGAAGTGCTGCTCGCCGAGGCGGCAGGCCACGCCATCGTCGATCACCACGCCATCCTCGGCGGTCATCAGCGCATAGCGGGTGCGGCCGACGGCGAGCTTGCCGAAGCCGAAGGTGTACATGCGCTCCAGCAGCTCGGCGGCATCCGGCCCGCGCACGTCGAGGCCGCCGAGGGTGGAGACGTCGATCAGGCCGACCTTCTCGCGCACCTGGCGGGCTTCGGCCTGCATGCAGGCTTCGCGCTCCTCGGCCTTGCCATAGAAGGCCGGACGCTGCCAGGCGCCGGCGGGCATCAGCCTGGCGCCCAGCTCGACATGGCGGCGATGCATGGCGGTCTGCCGATAGGGGTCGAAGGCGCGCCCGGCGACATGGGCCAGCTTCTCCGCGGCGAACGGCGGGCGCGCGGTGGTCACCCCGGTTTCGCTGACGCTGCGCCCGGTGGCATCGGCCACCAGGCGCGCGGTCGGCAGCGCCGAGTGGCGGCCCTGGGACGGGCCCATGCCGACGGTGGAGAAGCGCTTGACCAGTTGCACGTCGCGGTAGCCATGGCGGGTGGCGTTGACGATGTCCCGGATCTGCAGGTCTTCGTCGAAGTCGACGAATTCCTTGCCCTGGGGATGGGGGAAGATCGGCCAGGGGAAGTTGACCCGGCTGTCGTCCTTGTCCGCGCCTTCCACCGGGGCGCTGTCCAGGCCGAGGTCGGCCAGGGCTTCGGCGGCGGCACGCCGGCCATCGGCGAGCACCCGCTGCAGGTCGTGGCGACCGTTCACCGAGCCGGCGACGCGGAGGATCTTCGGCAGGTCGTGGATCGAGAACGCCGCGTGTTCGTCGGCGTAGCGCAGGCTGCCACCAGCCTGGCAGAGCAACTGGTAGACCGGCATGTAGCCGGCGGACATGCACAGCAGGTCGCAGTCGATGTGGATACTGCCGTCGGCGACCTTGCCCCGGCTGGCGATGCGCCGCACATCGACCCGGGCCAGGTGGCGCCCACTCTTGTCGGGCAGCGCTTCGTAGACGGTGTGCCCGGCATGGCAGGCGATACCGCGCGCCAGCAGGGTGGTGGCCAGGCCGGGGGTATCGACGTGCTCGCGCATGTCGACCACGGCAGCGACTTCAACGCCCGCGTCAAACAGGTCGAGGGCGGCCAGGTAGCCGTCGTCGTTGCCGGTCAGCACCACCGCGCGCTGGCCCGGTTTGACCGCGTACAGGCGCATCAGGCGCTGGGCGGCGCTGGTCAGCATCACCCCCGGCAGGTCGTTGTTGCGGAAGATCACCGGCTGGTCGAAGGAGCCGCTGGCGACGATGCACTGTTTCGCGCGCACCTTGTACAGGCGGTTGCCCTGGATCACCGGCAGGTAGTTGTCGGCGAACCAGGCGTTGCACAGCGCTTCATTGAGCACGCGGATATTGCCGTGGCCGTTCACCGCCGCGACCAGTTCTTCGCGCAGGCCCTGGGCGGCATTGCCGTCCACGCCGAAGCGGGCATAGGTCAGCGAGCCGCCGAGCAGCGGGTTCTGTTCGATCAGCAGCACCTTGGCACCGCCGTTGGCCGCATGCAGGGCGGCGGACAGCCCGGCGGGGCCGGAGCCGATCACCGCCAGGTCGCAGAACAGGTAGGCCTTGTCGTGGTAGGTCGGCTCGAACGTCAGGTCGAGCACGCCGAGGCCGGCCTTCCTGCGGATCAGCGGTTCCCAGCGCTTCCACATGCCCTTGGGCTTGTAGAAGGCGCGGTAGTAGAAGCCTACCGGCATGAATCTGGAGAACCTGCCGAGCAGGGCGTCGCGATCCTTCTCCAGGCTGCCGTTGACGTTCTGCGGGGTGACCTCGAGACCGGCTTCGAGCGGGCATTCGTCGGCCAGCACGTTGGGCTCGTCCGGCAACTGCACCAGGGTGTTGGCGTCCTGGCCGGCCATGGTCAGCGGGCCGCGCGGGCGGTGGTACTTGAACGAGCGCGACAGCAGCCAGCGGCCATCGGCGGCCAGGGCGCTGGCGACGGTGTCGCCGGCGAAACCCTGGCAGGCGCTGCCGTCGAAGCGGAAGGTCAGCGGCTGGTTGCGGTCGATCAACAGCCCCATGGGGGCGGGCAGGCGCTTCATTGGTCGGCCTCCGGTGCGGCGAAATCGACCCGCTGGTCGAACAGTTCGCGAGGGTCGAAGGTACGCAGGATCTCGTCGCTGCCGGTGTGACGCTCGGCCAGGAACCAGTAGCTCGACGGCGTGTGCAGCCACCATTCGGTGACCACACCGAGGCGGTTCTCGCTGTTGAACACGTAGTCGGCCCATTCGGCGACGCTGCAACTGGCCGGGTCGGGCATGTGCTTGAGTTCGCCGCCGTAGGTGAATTCGCTGATGTTGCGTGGCCCGTTGAGCGGGCACGTCATGATTTTCATTTAACTGGACTCCTTGGCGAGCAAGGTGAAGCTGATCGTTGTCTGTAGGAGCCGGCTTGCCGGCGATCAGGTCTGAAGAGCGCAGTGCCTATTGGATTGATCGCCGGCAAGCCGGCTCCTACGGTCTTAGTGGCTGGCCGCCGTGGCGCCCATTTCGTTGACCTGCTGGAAGCGGCTGAAACGATCCAGGCCGAACGGCGCGATCAGCTCCGGCACCTTGCCGCCGCTGGCCACCAGCTCGGCCATGGTCTTGCCGCAGATCGGCGTGGCCTTGAAGCCCCAGGTGCCCCAGCCGGCGTCGAGGTAGTAACCCTCGATGGGCGACAGGCCCATGATCGGGCTGTAGTCCGGGGTCATGTCGGTGATCCCGGCCCACTGGCGCATCAGCTTGGCGTTGGCCATGAACGGGAACATCTCGATGGCGTGGGCCAGCAGGCTTTCCTTGAGGTCGAGGGTCGAGCGCGTGTTGTACAGCGGGTAGGGGTCGGAGCCGCCGCCGAACACCAGTTCGCCACGGCTGGTCTGCTGCACGTAGCAGTGCAGGGCCGAGGAGCTCACCAGCGGGTCGAGGAACGGCTTGAACGGCTGGGTGACCATGGCCTGCAGCGGGTAGGTGTGGATCGGCGCGCGGATGCCCAGCTTGTTCAGCAGCAGCGAGCTGGTGCCGGCCACTGCCTGCACCACGCAACCGCAGGCGATGGTGCCGCGGTTGGTCTGCACCGCGCGGATGCGCCCGTTCTCCACGACGAAGTCCTGCACTTCGGTGAGCTGGTGGATTTCCACCCCGCGCTTGGCCGCGCCCTTGGCATAGCCCCAGGCCACGGCGTCGTGGCGGGCGGTGCCGCCGTCGATGTGCCAGAGGCCGGCGAGCACCGGGATATGGCCGGGGTCGAGGTTGAGGCTCGGCACCAGCTCGCGGATCTGCTGGCGATCGATCATCTCGGTGCGCCCGCCGAAGTGCTTGTTCACTTCGGCGCGCTGGCGGAAGGCGCGCACGGTGGCGTCGGTGTGGGCCAGGGTCAGCTGGCCACGGTGCGAGTACATGATGTTGAAGTCGAACTCGTTGGACAGGTTCTCGAACAGCCGCACCGACTCGATGTAGAACTTCACGCCTTCGCTGGTCAGGTAGTTGGAGCGGATCACCGCGGTATTGCGCGCGGTGTTGCCGCCGCCCAGGTAGCCCTTCTCCAGCACCGCGATATTGCTGATGCCGTGGTACTTGGCCAGGTAGTAGGCGGTGGCCAGGCCATGGCCGCCGGCGCCGATGATGACCACGTCGTAGGCGGCTTTCAGCTCCTTCGGCGCGGGCAGGTCGACCTCGACGGGATATTCCGAGGACAGGCCGTACTTGAGCAGGGAGAAAGGCATCAGTGCGCCTCCTGGCTGGCCTGCCCGGTCTGCTGACGGGCGGCGAGGACGGTGTTGTGCATGAGCATGGCGATGGTCATGGGGCCGACCCCGCCGGGCACCGGGGTGATGGCCGAGACCAGCGGCAGCGCGGCGTCGAAATCGACGTCGCCGACCAGACGGCTCCTGCCATTTTCCTCGATGCGGTTGATGCCGACGTCGATCACCACAGCGCCGGGCTTGATCCAGCTGGCATCGATCATTCTCGGCCGGCCGACGGCGGCGACGACGATGTCGGCCTGGGCGCAGAGTTTCTCCGGCTCGACGCTACGCGAATGCAGCACGCTGACGCTGCAGTCGGCGGCCAGCAGCAGCGCCGCCATCGGTTTGCCGACGATGTTCGAGCGGCCGACCACCACGGCGTGCTTGCCGGACAGGTCGCCCAGGGTGTCGTGCAGCAGACGCATGCAGCCCGCCGGGGTGCAGGGCGTCAACACCGGCCGGCCCTGGCTGAGGCCGCCGACGTTCTCGCTGTGGAAGCCATCGACGTCCTTGGCCGGGTCGATGGCCTGCAGTACGCGCACTTCGTCGATGTATTTCGGCAGTGGCAGTTGCACCAGGATGCCGTGCACCGCCGCATCGGCATTCAGCCCGGCCACCACTTCCAGCACCTCGTCGGCACTGGCTGCGGCCGGCAGGCGGTATTCCAGGGAGCGAATACCGACCTCGCCGGCGCGCAGCACCTTGTTGCGCACGTAGACGTGGCTGGCCGGGTCGTCGCCGACCAGCACCACGGCCAGCGCCGGCTCGATGCCCCGGGCCTTGAGCGCGCCGACATCCGCCGCGACTTCGGCAAGCACCCGCGCGGACGTGGCCTTGCCGTCGATCAATGTGCTCATCGGAAGATCACCGTGCGGTCGCCGTTGAGGAAAACGCGGTGCTCGGTGTGGTACTTCACCGCCCGCGACAGCGCGACCGTTTCGGTATCGCGGCCAATGGCGACCAGATCGTCAGGCCTCAGGGCGTGATCCACGCGCTGCACTTCCTGCTCGATGATCGGGCCTTCGTCGAGATCCGAGGTGACGTAGTGGGCGGTGGCGCCGATCAGCTTCACGCCGCGCTCGAACGCCTGGTGGTAGGGCTTGGCACCCTTGAAACCGGGCAGGAAGGAGTGATGGATGTTGATCGCCCGGCCAGCCAGCTGCTTGCACAGGTTGTTGGAAAGAATTTGCATGTAGCGCGCCAGCACCACCAGGTCGGTGCCGGTTTCATCGACGATCTTCATCAGCTCGGCTTCCTGCCCGGTCTTGGTGTCCTTGGTCACCGGCAGGTAGATGAAGCGGATGCCCTCGCGCTCGGCCATGGGGCGCAGGTCGAGGTGGTTGGAGACGATGGCGGTGATCTCCATGTTCAACTCGCCCTTCTGGTGGCGATAGAGCAGGTCGGCCAGGCAATGATCGAACTTGCTGACCATCAGCAGTACGCGCATGGGTTTGCTGGTGCTGTAGAGGCCCCAGGTCATGTCGAAGGCGCTGGCCACCGCGGCAAAGCCTTCCTCGATCTTCGCCAGGTCATCCGTCACGCCGGTGTTGAAGCGGAACACCGCACGCATGAAGAAAGTGCTGCTGACCTCGTCGTCGAACTGCGACATCTCGCTGATATAGCACTGATGCTCGGCAAGAAAGGACGCCACCGCGGCGACGATGCCCGACGTGGCCGGGCAACTGATCTTGATCACGTATTGGTTCTGGGCGTGCTGCATGTCGGATCCTCTGAAAGGTCGGCGGCAGGAAATTCTTCATGGATAAATGCAGGGCTCGCCTATGAATATATTTTCTTGTGGCGAATCTAATTTTCTTGATGGTGATTTTTATAAGCGAACAGGTTGTGCGTGTCCATGCCTGCTAGGAATTTATTTATCTCTACAGGAATTTTTCGGGTATGGCTGCGAACATGATGGCGAGGACGTCGTCGCCTGCCCGCAGCCAGGTTGCGGGTTCGTCTCAAAGGCGAGACGACGGAAGAAGACATGGCGCGACCAGCCAACCCAGCTCTGTTCGATCTGGAGGGGCCGCGCGCAAGCTGGAAGAAGGGGCGTTGAGTGCGAGGTGGACTGTTTAAAGGCGTAAGCGGCCTGTCGGTGACCCGCGTTGAACCATGGATCATGGCCTTCGGCCCCGGATTACGCCTGCGGCTAATCCAGGCTACGTTCTACGGTCTTAAAGGCGCAAACGGCCATTCGTAGGGTGAATCGGGGCGCGCAGCTGACGCTTGCCTACGCGGCCCGATCCGTCCACCAACCTAGCGATCGCAATGGTGGATGAAAAGAGCGTCATCCACCCTACGTCCGCTTACGCCTTATAGCCGCCAAATGAACCCGGCGCTCACTCTTTGCCGTAGTTCATGATCGACAGCAGGCGGATCGGTACCTGGATCAGCTGTTCCGGGCCGTGAGGGACTTCGGCGTCGAAGGTCAGGCTGTCGCCGGCCTGCATGGCATAGAGCTGGTTGCCATGGCGATAGACCAGTTCGCCTTCGAGCAGGTGCAGGAATTCGGTGCCCGGATGGGAGAAGGTGGGAAACTCTTCGCTGGCGTCGTCCATGCTGACCATATAGGCCTCGAAGCTCTTCTTCGGCCCGCGAGTATGGTTCAGCAGGTGATAGGTATGGCCTTTCTCGGTGCCACGGCGCACCACTTCCAGGCCTTCATCGGACTTCACCAGCAGCGCGCCGCTGCCTTGCTGATCGTATTGGCTGAACAGCTTGGACATCGGCATGCCCAGTACATCGCACAGTCGGCTCAGGGTATCGAGGCTGGTGGATACCTGGGCGTTTTCGATCTTGCTGAGCATGCCCTGGCTGATGCCAGCGATGCGCGCGACTTCGGCGATCTTCAGTTCCTGAGCCTGGCGCTGGCGGCGAATCTGCATACCCAGGTATTGCTCGAGTTTCAGGCGGGGCGGGATCTCTGTGGTTTTGCTCATGCACGGCCATTTTCTATTCGTGAATAATAAATTCGCACCGGGAATGATCAGGCTGCTTTGCAATGGTGCACGCCGGGGGTGTGAATTTCCTGCTATGAAAGCATTTTTCCTCTACGGATAGAAGAAAACCCGCACGGCAGCAGGCTTGCGCCCGTTGTGCTCAAGATTGGCAAGTTGATTGCATTCTTGTTGGGAAAGTTAATTTCCCAGTTGGAATAATCATCGAGTCGACAGGAGGCGCATGATGTTGCCAAGTGAAACCCAGCGGGTCATCGAGAAACACGCGATCAAGTACGTGCTCGCTCAGTTCGTGGATATCCATGGTTCGGCCAAGACCAAGTCGGTGCCTGTGTCGGGCCTCGAAGCAGTGGCGGAAGCTGGGGCTGGGTTCGCTGGCTTCGCCATCTGCGGCATGGGCATGGAGCCACACGGCCCGGATTTCATGGCCCGTGGCGACCTGTCGTCACTGACGCCGGTACCCTGGCAGCCGGGCTATGGCCGCGTGGTGTGCATCGGTCATGTGGATGGCAAACCCTGGCCCTACGACAGCCGCTATGTACTGCAACAACAGGTGCAGCGCCTGGCTGATCGCGGCTGGACGCTGAACACCGGGCTGGAGCCGGAATTCAGCCTGTTCAAGCGTGGCGAGAACGGTGCACTGCAACTGGTCGACGTCAGCGACAACCTCGACAAGCCTTGCTACGACTACAAGGGCCTGTCGCGCTCCCGCGAGTTTCTCGAGCGCCTCACCGAGGCGCTGCAGCCGGTCGGGTTCGATATCTATCAGATCGATCACGAGGACGCCAACGGCCAGTTCGAGATCAACTACACCTACAGCGACGCCATGGAGTCGGCGGATCGCTTCACCTTCTTCCGCATGGCCGCCGGCGAGATCGCCAGCGACATGGGCATGGTCTGCTCGTTCATGCCCAAGCCTGATCCGAAGCGCGCCGGCAACGGCATGCATTTCCACCTGTCCATCGCCAGCGCAGAGAACAAGAACCTGTTCCATGACGCCAGCGACCCGAGCGGTATGGGCCTGTCCAAGCTTGCCTACCACTTCGCCGCCGGCCTGCTGGCCCATGGCCCGGCGCTGTGCGCCTTCGCCGCGCCGACGGTGAACTCCTACAAGCGTCTGGTGGTAGGCAATTCCCTGTCGGGTGCCACCTGGGCGCCAGCTTTCATCGCTTTCGGTGCCAACAACCGCTCGGCCATGGTGCGCGTGCCCTATGGCCGCCTGGAGTTCCGCCTGCCGGATGCCGGTTGCAACCCCTATCTGGTCAGCGCCGCGATCATCGCCGCCGGCCTGGACGGCATCGACCGCAAGCTGGAAGTCGACAACGTGTGCAACGAGAACCTCTACACGCTGAGCCTGGAGGAGATCGCTGCACGTGGCATCAAGACCCTGCCGCAGTCGCTCAAGGAAGCCTGCGATGCCCTCGAAGCCGACTCGCTGTTCGCCGAGGTGCTGGGCCCGCAAATCGTCGGTGAGTTCATCAAGCTCAAGCGCATGGAGTGGGTGGAGTACAGCCGCCACGTCTCCGACTGGGAGGTCAAGCGCTACACCGAATTCTTCTAGAGCTGCAAGCCACAAGCTTCAAGCTGCAAGCAAGAACGCTTCGTGGTCTTTCACATTCATTTGTATCAACCCGGTCAGCTTGCAGCTTGCGGCTTTCCGAACGAAGTGAGGCTGCCTTTATGTGTGGAATCGTGGGGCTTTACCTGAAAAATCCGCAGCTGGAATCGCAGCTCGGCAAGCTGTTCGAACCGATGCTCGAAGCCATGACCGACCGCGGCCCGGACAGCGCCGGCTTCGCCATCTATGGCGATGAAGTGGTCGATGGCTGGGTCAAGCTGACCCTGCAGGCGACCAGCGAAGGCTATGACTTCAAGGCACTGGTTGCCGCCTTGCAGGACAAGCTCGACGCCGAACTGGACTGGTTCCAGAACGCCAGCGCCATGGTGTTGAAGATCAAGGCCGAAGAGCCTGTGGTTCGCGCCGCGCTGACCGAACTGGCGCCCAGCGTGCGCATCATGAGCGCCGGGCAGAGCATCGAGATCCTCAAGGGCATGGGCTTGCCCAGGGAAATTTCCGAGCGTTTCGGCCTGGCCTCGATGAAGGGCAGCCACATCATCGGCCACACCCGCATGGCCACCGAAAGTGCGGTGACCATGGAAGGCAGCCACCCGTTCTCCACCGGTGCCGACCTGTGCCTGGTGCATAACGGCTCGCTGTCCAACCACTTTCGCCTGCGTCAGGAACTGCGCCGCGAAGGCATCCATTTCGAAACCGAGAACGACACCGAAGTCGCCGCCGGTTACCTGGCCTGGCGTCTGCAGCAGGGCGATTCCCTGAAACAGGCCCTGGATCATTCACTGGAGGCCCTCGACGGCTTCTTCACCTTCGCCATCGGCACCCGCAACGGCTTCGCGGTGATCCGCGATCCGATCGCCTGCAAGCCGGCGATCCTCGCCGAGACCGATGACTACGTCGCCATGGCGTCGGAATACCAGGCGCTGTCCAGCCTGCCGGGTATCGACAAGGCCAAGGTCTGGGAGCCCGTTCCCGCCACCCTGTACATCTGGGAACGCAAGAAGGAGCACGCAGCATGAAAACCATCGATCTTTCCAGCGCCAGCGTGCGTGACCTCAACCAGGCTCTGCATGACCAGGCCAAGGCCGTCATCGATCGCGAATGGCTGGTGACCCATCCCAACGGCGCCCACAACCTGGCGGTCGGCGTCAACGAAGCCATTTCCATCGATATCCAGGGACATGCCGGCTACTACTGCGCAGGCATGAACCAGAAAGCCTCGGTCACCGTGCACGGCAACGTCGGCGTGGGCTGCGCCGAGAACATGATGAGCGGCTATGTGCGCGTCAAAGGCAGCGCCTCCCAGGCGGCCGGCGCCACGGCTCATGGCGGCCTGCTGGTGATCGAAGGCGACGCCGGCGCGCGTTGCGGCATCTCCATGAAGGGCATCGACATCGTGGTCGGCGGCAGCATCGGCCACATGAGCTGCTTCATGGGTCAGGCGGGCAGGTTGGTGGTCTGTGGGGACGCTGGCGATGCGCTGGGCGACTCGCTGTATGAAACCAGGATCTTCGTCAAAGGCAGCGTCGAGTCGCTGGGTTCCGACTGCATCGAGAAAGAGATGCGCGCCGAACATATCGAAGAGCTGCAGGCGCTGCTCAATCGCGCCGGCTTCAAAGAGAACGCCGCCGATTTCAAACGCTACGGCTCGGCCCGCCAGCTGTACAACTTCAAAGTCGATAACGCCTCCGCGTACTGATCAGGAGCATCATCATGAGTGACCTTTCTACCTCAAAAGCAGTGCCTCCAGTACTGCGCGAGTCGGCCACCTTCGATCGCCTGACCATCCAGGAAATCCAGCGCGCCGCCGAGACCGGTATCTATGACATCCGCGGTGGCGGTACCAAGCGCAAGCTGCCGCACTTCGACGACCTGCTGCTGCTCGGTGCCAGCGTGTCGCGCTACCCGCTGGAAGGCTACCGCGAGAAATGCGGTACCGATGTCGTCCTCGGCAACCGTTTCGCCAAGAAGCCGCTGCACCTGAAGATCCCGGTGACCATCGCCGGCATGAGCTTCGGCGCGCTGTCGGCCAATGCCAAGGAGGCCCTCGGTCGTGGCGCCAGCATCGCCGGCACCAGCACCACCACTGGCGATGGCGGCATGACGCCGGAAGAGCGCGGCCAGTCCCAGCATCTGGTCTATCAGTACCTGCCGTCGCGCTACGGCATGAACCCCGACGACCTGCGCAAGGCGGATGCCATCGAGATCGTCCTTGGCCAGGGCGCCAAGCCGGGCGGCGGTGGCATGCTGCTGGGCATGAAGGTCACCGAGCGCGTCGCCGGCATGCGTACCCTGCCGATCGGCGTGGATCAGCGCAGCGCCTGCCGCCACCCGGACTGGACGGGGCCGGACGATCTGGCGATCAAGATTGCCGAACTGCGCGAAATCACCGACTGGGAAAAACCCATCTACGTGAAGATCGGCGCCAGCCGCCCCTATTACGACGTCAAGCTGGCGGTGAAGGCCGGTGCCGACGTGATCGTCCTTGACGGCATGCAGGGCGGCACTGCAGCGACCCAGGAAGTGTTCATCGAGCACGTCGGTATCCCGATTCTGCCGGCCATTCCGCAGGCCGTGCAGGCGCTGCAGGAAATGGGCATGCACCGCAAGGTTCAGCTGATCGTCTCCGGCGGCATCCGCAACGGTGCCGACGTGGCCAAGGCCATGGCGCTGGGCGCCGATGCCGTGGCCATCGGTACCGCCGCGCTGATCGCCCTGGGCGACAACCACCCACGCCTGGACGAGGAGCTGAAGCAGATCGGTTCCGCTGCCGGCTTCTACGACGACTGGCAGAACGGCCGCGACCCGGCGGGCATCACCACCCAGGATCCGGAGCTGGCCAAGCGCCTCGAACCGGTCGCCGCTGGCCGTCGTCTGGCCAACTACCTGCGCGTGCTGGTACTGGAAGCGCAGACCATGGCCCGCGCCTGCGGCAAGTCGCACCTGCACAACCTCGATCCCGAGGATCTGGTGGCCCTGACCGTCGAATCCGCGGCCATGGCCCGGGTACCGCTGGCCGGCACCAACTGGGTGCCAGGGCAGGGGTACTGATAGCCACCCGTCAGCCGGCTTCTCCCTGTGGGACAGGCCGGCTTTCGGCGCATTGGAAGGGAATTCGAATGACTGCATCCTGGGCCTGGATGACACTGCTCGCCGCCGGCATCTGCGAAGTGATGTACGCCTCCGCCATTCCCCGTACCCAAGGCTTCACGCGGCTTTGGCCGAGCCTTTACTGCATTTTCTTCATCGCGCTCAGCATGTACCTGCTGGTGCTTGCGGCCCGCTACCTGCCCATGGGAACCGCCTACGCCGTGTGGGTCGGTATCGGTGCGGTCGGTACGGCGATCTACGGCATTGTCTATCTCAATGAACCGGCCACCCTGGCGCGGCTCGTTTGCCTGGTGCTGATCATCTGCGGGGTGGCCGGCCTGAAGTTGTTCAGCCCGGTGGGCTGAAACCCACCACAGCCGTAGGATGGGTGAAACCCATCAATTGCCGATGGGTTGCACCTACGCGGCCCGACCCATCCTACGTCCTCTAAAGGGCAAAAGAAGGCAAAAGCAGCCGGTCGGTGACCCGCGTTGAACCATGGATCACGGCCTTCGGCCCCGGATTACGCCTGCGGCTAATCCAGGCTACATTCGTGCCATGGCCTCGTAGGTTGGATCGGGGCGCGTAGCCTAGCGAAGCGTAATCCGACATTTGGCCGGCACATCCGATACAAATTTCGAACGGCCTCTTTCGCCACCTTGCTGCCATAGCAGCGTGTAGGATGGACAACGCTCTTTTGTCCACCATAGGCCATCGTGAGATGGTGGACGGATGAAGCGTCGCGCCCCCAGCTGCATGTTCACGCTGGTGCAACAGATCGTGAGCGCCGCCGGTCGTTACTGTTATGGCTCGCAGGTGTGCCTGCGCCTGTGTCGGTGCGTACGATGCGTGGGTAACGTGGCGAGGGCTGGTGGTTCACGAAGGGCGGGGGCGAGAGAGGGATGACCGGCGGCGGTTGCTGCCGGTCGAAGGGTCACTTCAGTTTGTCGAGTTCTTCGTCCGGCAGCGCGTAGCTGTGCTTCTCGTGAATGATGGTCGCGATCAGGGCATAGAGGCTGACGGCAGCGACCAGAAGGCTGATGAAAACCAGGATGGCGGGCTTGTCGGCGAAGGTGAATACGGCGCTGGCACCTTCATAGGTGGTGATGCTCATGGCGATACTCCTTGGGATGAGCCGGCCGCCCTCGCGGCCGGCTGGGGGTCATTTGGCCGTAGCGGTGGTCAGTGGCGGTTGTGCGGCGTCAGAGCCACCGCCAACGGTGGTGCTTGGCCCGTACATGCTGTTCCACTCCGGATAGGCCTGGGCCGGTACTTCGGTCAGGTCGAGACCGCGTTCTTCGGCATGGGCCGGGACGCGCAGGATGCCGGCTTTCTTGAGTGCGTAGGAAATGCCATAGCCGGGGATGAAGCCCAGCGCCGCCATCACCAGGGCGCCGCCCAGTTGGCCGAAGAAGCTGATTTCCGGCATGCCGTTCACGTTCGGATAACCGGCGAGGAAGATGCCGCTGATCACCAGACCGGCGAAGCCACCGAAGCCGTGCACCGCGAAGGCACCGACGGCGTCGTCCAGCCTGAATTTGAGCAGCATGTTGTTGACCAGCGGCGCCATGGCCGATACGCCCATGCCGATCAGGTAGGCCAGCCCGGGGTGGTAGAGATCCAGGCCGGGCGCGACCGAAATGATGCCGACCAGGCCGCCGGACATCATCCAGTAGGGTTCGCGAGTGGTCAGGTAGGCGCCGATCAGGCCGCCGGCGAAGCCCATCAGGGTGTTGAAGGAGAAGGCGGAGAGGTTGGTTGGCTGACCGTAGATGTTGATCCATTGGGCGCCGGAGTTGTAGATGATGCAGCCGCCGAGGAAGCCGAAGAAGCCGACGATGATCAGCATCAGGCCGACCACGCTCATCGGCATGCTGTGGCCGACGATGGCGTTGGCGCTGCCGTCCGGGTTGAAGCGGCCGATGCGTGCACCGAGATTGATCAGCACGCCAAGGGCGAAGAAGCCGGCGATCATGTGCACCACGCCTGCCGCGCCGACGTCATGGTAGCCCCATTTGACGGTCAGCCAGCCTTCCGGATGCCAGCCCCAGGCGGCGGCCAGCAGCCAGAGAAAGCCGCCGAGCACGATGGTCATGATGATGAATGCGCTCATCCGTGCACGCTCGATGATCGCGCCCGAGAGAATCGATCCGGTGGTGGCGGCGAACAGCGCGAACGCGCCCCAGAAGATGCCGGTGGCGTTGTCCTGGATGTTCGGGCCCATGGCCTGGCTCCACGGCATGCCATCCATCAGGGCGTCCATGCGCGGTACCAGGCCATCGGGGAAGGCGTTGTAGACCGCCCAGCCGAGCAGGAACACGCTGGGTACGATGAAGCCGAACGCGAGGATGTTCTTCACGCCCGCGGCCAGGGCGTTCTTCAGGCGCGAGGCGCCAATTTCATAAGACAGAAAACCTGCGTGGATGCAGATCATCAGTGCGGTACACCACCAATAGAACATTTCCATGTTCAGGGTATTGGTCATTTCGATCAGGGCCTGCAGCTCTTCGAGCGTAGGCGTTTTCTGTTCTTCCATCACTGAATCCTCGAAAGCGGTTTATTGGAATTAAGTGGTGCGCAGGCAGGTCGAGTCGAAGCATGTTTTATGGCCTGCCATCCCTGGCGGCCCCCTTAGGGCCGTCGCAAGCGACGTTAAAAAGGCTTCCAGCCATTTTTATTTCTGATAAACAAAGTTTCTTATTGGGAAAGCAATGAATGTGCCAGGGCTAAAGGGCTCTAGCCCTTGCTGTCTATGGCGTTGACGGGTTTGCAGTGCCCTTTTTTTGTTCACCTTCAGTGGCCAGCGCCTGAAGTTGGTTCGCCCGAGCGTTCCTTCTGCAACATGCCCTGGATCTGCTGCACCGAGTCCTGGGTGCGCCGCGCCAGATTGCGCACCTCATCGGCGACCACGGCGAAGCCACGGCCCTGATCGCCGGCACGGGCGGCTTCGATGGCGGCGTTGAGCGCCAGCAGGTTGGTTTGTTCGGCGATGCTGCGAATCCCCCCGGCGACCTGGGCGATCTGTGCGTAGGTGGCCTGGATGTTGGCCTGCTCGCGCTGGTGCAGCGTGGCGGCGGTCTTTTCGTCGCTGATCTCGCGTACGGCGCCGGTGACGTAGAGCAGGCGGCCCTGGCCGTCACGCAGGCAGCGGCCGCGTTCGCGGAACCACACCTCGCCACGGGTCTTGTGGCGCATGCGGTATTCGACGGCATAGAAACCGTCGCCGCCGGTGTCGACCATCGAGGCATTGAAGGTCTGCATGACCTGTTTCAGGTCGTCGGCGTTGACCACCTTGAAGTAGCTGTCCCAGCCATCGGGAAATTCCTCGGCGTTGTAGCCGATCAGCTCGCGGAATTGCTCGGACCAGCGAATCAGGTTCTGCGGGTGATCGGGGTCACCGCCCACTACGTTCATCGCCCAGCTGCCTTCGGTGAGGGTGCGCCTGGTCAGTTCCCAGACCTGGCGCTCCTCGTCCCACTGGGCGCGTTCGGCCTCCAGGTCGTGCAGGCGTCGCTGGCTGTCGTCGCGTTCGTGGATGAGCCCACCGATCTGCGCTTGGGCCTCGGCGAGGTCTCCCTTGAGCGCGGCGTACTCCTCGGCACTGCATGGCGGCGGCGCCTGGCATTCGGCCTGCTGGCGGATGCGCTGCAACTCGTCCCAGTCGCGCTGCAGCCGCTGCAGGCTGCTGAACAACCGGGCGTCACGCTGCAGATGAGGTTGTACGGAGCCAGCGCTGGGCTGGCCGTCGAACAGGCGGTTGAGCCACTGGCTGAGTTCATCGGTCAGGTTTCGCGACGCATTGCTGAACCACATTGGTTCATCCTCCTTGAGATCGAATGGCCATCACCAAGCAATTCTCTTTCCACAACACGGGCTGGTTACGCCCGCACCCTGCTCTTGTCCGGGTCGTAGGCGACGGTGCCGGCGCCGACCCGCGCACGGATGCGCTTCTGCTGGCCGTCGAGCTTGCCGATCTCGACCTCGGTGCCGGGCGCGCAGTAGCCCACGTCCAGCCGACACAGGGCGATGTTGTGGCCCAGTACCGGCGAGCGGGTGGCACTGGTGATCACCCCGATCTGGGCACGGCCGCTGCGTACGCAGTCGCCATGGGCAGCGGTTTCGTTGCCCTCCAACTGCAGGCCGACCAGCTTGTGACGGGGTGCTGCGCTGCGCCTTGACAGGGCATCGCGGCCGATGAAGTCCGCGGCCTTGCTCTTGAGTGGTACACAGAAGCCGATGCCGGCCTCGAACGGATCCGTCTGGTCGTCGAATTCGTAGCCGGCGAATATCAGCCCGGCTTCGATACGCAGCATGTCCAGCGCATCGAGGCCCAGTGGCACCAGGCCCAGCGGCTCGCCGAGCTGCCAAAGGCGCTGCCAGACCTGCAGCGCATCGTCCGGGTGGCACCAGACTTCATAGCCCAGCTCGCCGGTGTAGCCGGTGCGCGAAACCATCAGTGGTGGGCCGTTGTAGTCATCCAGGCGGCCGACCAGAAAACGGAACCAACCCAGTTCCTCCAGCTTCGGCTGGGTGCCCGGCGTCCAGATCATCTGCGCGAGCAGTTGGCGGCTCAGGGGACCCTGCACGGCGACGTTGTGGATCTGCTCGGAGGCGCTCTTTATCCACACCTTCATGCCCAGCTTTTCGGCCTGCTCGCGCAGCCAGATACCGGCGTAATCCTCGCCGCCGATCCAGCGGAACGCATCGGCGCCGAGACGCAGCAGGGTGCCATCGTCGAGCATGCCGCCGTGCTCGAAGCACATCGCCGAATAGACCACCTGGCCGATGGCAAGCTTGCGCACGTCGCGGGTCAGGCAGTAGTCGAGCAGCGCTTCGGCGTCGGGGCCGAGCACCTCGAATTTGCGCAGCGCGGAGAGATCCATCACCGCCACGCGTTCGCGGCAGCCGTGGTATTCCTCGGTGGCGCCGTAGCCGTCGAAGCGGGTCGGCGTCCAGAAGCCGCG
Organism: Phytopseudomonas daroniae; assembly: GCF_004327275.1. Taxonomy (NCBI): domain Bacteria; kingdom Pseudomonadati; phylum Pseudomonadota; class Gammaproteobacteria; order Pseudomonadales; family Pseudomonadaceae; genus Phytopseudomonas; species Phytopseudomonas daroniae. Next base: position 222,432 of record NZ_QJUJ01000004.1, on the reverse strand, counting down.
GTAGTCGACGAACTGGCGGGTGAGGGCCGAGGTACCGGCGTGAAAGCCGCTCTCGCGGGTCAGCACCGGGTCGGCATCAGCTGTTTTTCGAGTGGCCATGGCGAGACTGAAACGCTCCTTCTCGGAATACACGCGGATGTGGATATCGGTGGGCTGCCAGCCGTTGGCCGGGTCGATGTCGTCCGGGCAGGAACTGCTGGCGCAGACCAGATCGGTCATCGCCTTGAGCAGCACGTAGTCGCCGGGGCGCGACCAGGGCTCGTCCAGGGTCAGGTGCTGGTGCGCGTCGATAGCGGTGTTGTAGAAGAAATTGATCGCTGGCCAGCCGGCGCGCGGACGCACGCCGTGAGTGGCCATGGCGCGGCTGATGTTGTCGCTGCAGTTGGCGTGGCCGAAATAGCCATGCGCCTCGTAGTAGCGCGCGGCGCAGGCCAGGGCAAAGGTGTCGTGGCGGCCGACGGTGTCGCGCACCACCTCCAGCATCGGCTGCATGTTGCGGTCGTAGAAGCGGCTGAACAGGCCCGGCCCCGGATAGGCGCTGCCATTCAGGGTGCGGGTCACGGTGGGGTCGAGATCGGTCTCGCGCCCGGCATCCAGGCCGGCCCGGTCGAAGGCGACGAAATCCGAACACTGGCGCCCGGCGACGTCGATCACCTGGATGAACTGCCCGGCGCCGACCAGATAGTCGCGTGCGCTGCCGGGATGGATGGTGAATTCGTCGATCACCTCGCCCAGCGGCGCGGGCAGCGGCGGCAGCCAGAGCCTGCACGGATTGGCGCGGTGGATCAGCACTCGCAGTTCGCTGGCGCGTTGCTGGCTGTCCACCGCCGTACGCCCGCCGGGGGCGGCGACGATCACGCACAGCGCAGCGCTGGCGACCAGCTCGCGGCTGAAGCCCGCCGGTGTGGCCGCGGGCCAGAGTCGGGCGGCGGCCGGCAGGTGGCGGCAATCCACGCCACGCCGGGCGAGCCCCATGGTGACGTGGATCGATTCGCGGCTGCCGTCGTGCAGCAGGCGGGCGATGGCGTCGGCACCGCTGACGGCTGCCAGCCCCAGTGCGGCCAGCGCTTCGCGCCCGTCCTCGGCGAAGGCCAGCAGCTCGGCAGGCTGGTCGCCCTCGAGGTCGATCACCTCCAGACGATCACCCGCCTCCAGCGCGAGCACCGTCAGGCCGCCGGGGGCCACGCGGTGGCGTTCCCGATCCGCTGCGCGGGCGAACAGCGCCGGCTCCAGCGGGCGGCTTGTCACAGGCAGATTCATGGCGGCAGCCTCAGCTGGCGGACTTCAAACGGTCGGCGGGCGCGTCGGCCAGGTAGGCACTCAGCGAGTCATCCAGCGCTTCCAGCCAGGGCGTGTGGTGCGGCGTGGCCAGCGTGCCGGTGATCAGCGAGCGATAGCACTTGTCGCGGTAGCCCATGATGTTGTCGTACTTGTCCTTCTTCCATTGCAGGAAGGTGGCGTTGACCTCGGCGATATCGAAGCTCGGGTAGTCGGTTGCGGCGATCAGCTGGCGGATGTATTCGCCCTGGAACTCGAACATCTGCTGGGCGGTTTCCAGCGTTTCCTCTTCCTGGCGCCAGGCCAGGTCTTCGGCGTGCATGCGCTCGGGGTCGGGCAGGGCGATGCGCCCGAGAATCACGTCGCGGGCGTACCAGGCCTGGGCGTCGAACATGTTGAAGCTGTACCACTGATCCTGCATGCCGAGGTAGATCAGCCGTGGGTTCTGCTCCCAGAAAATTCCCTTGTAGAGGTTAAGCGGCCATAGGCGGTTGCCGGTTTTCAGGCGCAGCGCTTCCGGCAGGAAGGGGAAGTGATGCTTGTAGCCGGTGCACAGGATGATGGCGTCGATGTGCTTGCTGCTACCGTCGACGAAGAACGCCGTGCTGCCCTGCACGTGGCTGAGCAATGGTCGTTCCTCCCAGTTGGCCGGCCATTTGTAGCCCATCGGCGCACTGCGGTAGCAACTGGTGATGGAGCGGGCGCCGTACTTGTAGCACTGCGAACCGATGTCTTCGGCTGAATAGCTGGCGCCGACGATGAGCACGTCCTTGCCCTTGAATTCCAGGGCATCGCGAAAATCGTGGGCGTGCAGCACGCGCCCGGCGAAGCGCTCGAAACCGGGGAAGTCGGGTACGTTGGGCGTGGAAAAGTGGCCGCTGGCGACCACTACGTAGCTGAAGGTTTCGCTGTAGGTGCGGTCGTTCAGGTGATCGTGGGCGGTCACCGTGAATAGCTCGCTGGCGGCATCGAAGGTGACGCCGCGCACGGCCGTATCGAAGCGGATGTAAGGGCGTACGCCGGCTTTCTCGACGCGGCCCTTGATGTAGTCCCAGAGCACTTCACGCGGTGGATACGAGCCCATGGGCCGGCCGAAGTGCTCGTCGAAACTGTAGTCGGCGAACTCCAGGCATTCCTTCGGCCCGTTCGACCAGAGATAGCGGTACATGCTGCCGTGCACCGGCTCGCCATGCTCGTCCAGGCCGGTGCGCCAGGTGTAATTCCACATGCCGCCCCAGTCGGCCTGCTTCTCGAAGCAGACCAGCTCGGGAATATCCGCGCCATCGGCCTGGGCCGACTGGAAGGCACGCAACTGGGCCAGGCCGCATGGGCCGGCGCCGATGATGGCGACTCGTTGTTTCATGCTGGGTTCTCCTGTTGGCGTGACGGTTAGCCTGCGGTGTGGTGGTTATAGCGGCTATCCGTAGGGTGGACGACGCTTCACCTACGCGGCCCGACCCGTCCACCGCCCCACCCTCGCAATGGTGGACAAAAAGAGCGTTGTCCACCCTACGACTCCTCATGGTTGGATGGACGTGGAGCGTTCCGAGCTGTGTTCCCAAGCTTGCGGCTGCCTTCAGCCCTTGGCCGTGCGTTTCTTCTTCTCGGGGTCGTCGAATGGCAGGGTGTGGGCGATGGCGTTCACCTGCAGGCTGCCGCGCACCTGCAGCGGCACGCCCTGCTCGGCAATTCCTGGTTCGACGCGGGCGATGGCCATGGAGCGTTCGCTCAGGCGCGAGTACATGGCGCAGGTGATCAGGCCGACCTGACGGCCTTCATTCCAGAGGGTGTCGCCGCCCTCGGCGGCGACATGGCCATCGAGCAGAACGCCGAAGATCCTGAAGCGCTCCTTACCCTGGCGCCGGTAGTGCTCGCCGGCACCCCGGAAGTCGCGTTTGCCGGGCGATACGGTGAAGTCCAGGCCCAGCTCCCACAGGGTGTCGCCGGCTTTCTGGTCGGCGAAGGGGTACATCTGCGAGTTGTCGTAGGGGAAGAACAGCAGGTAGCTCTCCACCCGCAGCCAGTCGAGTGCGGTAAAGGCGCAGGGGATGATGCCGCGGCCCTGGCCCTTGTCCAGAATGCCGTCCCAGATCAGTGGCGCATCGGCGGCCTTGCAGAAGATCTCGTAGCCGCGCTCGCCGGTGTAGCCGGTGCGCGAGATCATCACCGGGCGGTCGAACAGCCGGGTCTGCAGGTGGTGGAAGTAGGGCAGCTCGCGGATGCCCGGCACGTGCTCGGCGAGAAAGTCCACGGCTGCCGGGCCTTGCAGGGAAAGGTCATGCAGGTCGTCGTCGAACAGTACCGCCACCTGGCGGCCCTGGGCCGAGCGGATCAGCATCTCGTAGCCGCTGCCGGCGCCGTGCACCACCATGAAGGCGTTGGGGCCGGTGCGGTAGATGATGCAGTCGTCGATGAAGGTGCCGTCTTCGTCGAGCAGGCAGGCGTACACCGACTTGCCGGGATAGAGCTTGGCCATGTCGCGGGTGGTGGCGTAGTCGAGCAGGCTTTCGGCGTGGGGGCCGACGTAGTGCACCTTCTTCAGGCCGGAGACGTCCATCAGCCCGGCGCGGGTGCGGATCGCTTCGTGATGGTCGGCCAGGTCGCTGGCATAGGTCCAGGCGGTGCCCATGCCGTTCCAGTCTTCCAGGTTCGAACCAAGTGCCAGGTGGCGTTCGCGCAGGGCGCTGATGCGCCATGAGTTGGCCATGGGAAAATCCTCGTGTGGTGATCGGGTCAGGCTTCGGAATCGAACTGGCGCAGCCAGTCCACCAGGGTCTGGCGGTAGCGGGTCATGCCCTTGTAGTCGGCGATGGCATCCGGCAGGTCGCGGATGACGCGGTGCAGCCGCCGCGCCCAGGCCGGGTTGCTGACCAGTTCGTCCATGCTGATCAGGTAGGTGCGGATGCTGAACAGCACGGCGTTGGAGCGCGGCAGGCGCGCCATGAATTGCAGTTCCACGCGCAGGTGCACCAGGCGGCCGACGTTGTCCGGGGTGACCGAGCCGCGGTCGCTGCCCCATTCGTGGAAGGTTTCCGGCGAGGTGTCCAGGCGCGGGTTGATGGTCAGTGTCCAGTTCAGCCGACGCACCGGGTGGCCGACCTGGATGTTCAGCAGAAACTTCAGCGCGCGTTCGAAGATGCCCATCTGGTTGGCCATCGGTACTGGCGAATGCCACTGCTTGAAGCTCATGCCGGCGTCGAAGCGCAGCGACCAGTCCGCCGGGCAGGTGACCATGCCGGCATCCATGAACAGGTCGCCGTCGCGCTGGTCGAGCACCGCGAAATCGCCCTGCATCTGCCGGGTGATGTACTCCAGCGGCTCGCACGGCAGGCTGTCGGCAGCGCCGAAGGTGAAGTGCTGATCGATGCCCATGGCCAGGTTCTGCCAGCGCCAGGCCGTGCCGTTGCGTTCAAGCTGGAAGTGCTGCGGGTAGTCGCCCGCCAGGTGCTCCATCAGCATCTCCAGCAGATCCCAGGCGGCCTGGGCCATGTGCGGCATCACCAGGCAGCGCTCGGGGTCGCGCTCCAGCACGCGGGCGCGCTCGGCCATCTCCGACAGGTAATGCTCGTCGACATCGAAGCAGTGCTCGAACACCGAACCCGGATCGCGGGACACCGCGGGCTCGATGTTCACCGAGTACATGTAGCCGTCTTCCGGGAACGGAAAGGGAAACCGGGCGATGGCGGCCGGGCTGTTACGGAAGCTGAAGTCGTCCCGGTAGGTTTCTGCCGGTTTGAAGATCAGGGTCATGGCACGTCTCCGGTATCAGATATCGAGCAGGATCGGGCTGCCGCAGCCGCGCGAGACGCAGGGCATCAGGCTGCTGGCGCGTTCGGCGCTGGCGAGAAACAGGTCGCGGTGCTCCACGTCGCCTTTCAGATAGGGCGTCCGACACTGGCCGCAGACTCCGCCGCGGCACAGGTTGGGTAGCTCCACGCCGGCGGCTTCCAGGGCTTCCAGCAGGCTCTGCTCGGCGCCGACTTCCACCTGGCGACCACTGCGCGCCAGCTCCACACGGAAGGGCACACCCGGTTCCGGCGCGGCGAAGGCCTCCCAGTGCACCCGCGCCGCTGGCCAGCCGAGGGCCAGGCTCTGCTCGCGCAGGGCATCGAGCAGCGATCGCGGGCCGCAGGCGTAGATGTGAGTGCCGAGTGGGCGATGGCTCAGCAACTGCCCCAGATCGAGACGTCGGCTGCTGCTCTCGTAGACATGCAGCCGCTCGCCCAGCCGTTCGCGCAAGGTCTCGACGTAGGCATCGTTGACCCCGGCGCGGTAGGCGTAATGCAGCTCGAAGGCGTCGCCGCGGCGCAGCAGCTCGGCGCAATAGGCGAGGAACGGGGTGATGCCGATGCCGGCGGCGATCAGCACGTGCAGGCGTGCCGTGCTGTGCAGCGGGAAGAGGTTGGCCGGCGGCGAGATCCGCAACCGATCGCCAGCCTGCAACTGTTCGTGCACGTAGCGCGAGCCGCCCCGTGAGTGTGGCTGCTGGCGCACCGCGATGCGGTAGTGACGGGTCTCGCCCGGGTCGCTGAGCAGTGAGTAGGCGTTGCGCTTGCCGTTGGGCAGGTGCAGCTGCACATGGCTGCCGGCGGAGAAAGCCGGCAGCGTGCCGTTCACTGGTTCAAGCAATAGTTCGCGGATTACCGGGGTGATCAGCCGGGTTTCGCTGACCCGTACGTCGAAGGCATTCATGGCCGGGCCTGCGCATAGGGCTGGTCGGCATCCGCACAGACGCCGAGGTAGGCGCCCAGGCGCTCGGAGAAATGTTGGCGCACTTCCAGCACCACGCCGCAGTGGCGGCAGGGCTGCAGATCGGCGCAGGTGCCCGCTTGCAGGCTGGCGCAATGCACGCAGAACAGCATGCGCCGGCCGGTTTCGCTGCACTGCAGGGTGATCTCGTCGGCCAGCAGCCCGGCTTTTCGTGCGACACCGCGTAGCGACCAGATGAAGGCCTCGTCGCCATGCAGTTCGAGGTGCAGGCCGACCTGGGCTTCACTCAGCAGTGTGCCCAGCGCCCGGCACAGTTCAGCTTCGTCGGCGTACTGCGGCAGTGCCAGGTGGCAGAGCTCGGCGGCGTCGACGCGGGTCAGCAATTCGGCATGCCGTTGCTGGCCGGCGTCCTGAGTGACCAGTACCTGACGGGCCACCCGCTGGACAGGATTGCCGCTGGGGTATCGCGGCACGCTGAAGGGATGCTGCTCGGCTGTGCGGGTCATGGCGATCCTTGTACGGACGAGGGCATGCTTGCCCTGGATTGAAGCGATCAGGTCATGTGTTGGTGCATGACTGATGTTTCTCTGTAGGCAAAATACTTTCCTGTCACGCTTATTTGCTCAATCCACCAGAGGAGATATGCCAAAAGAGGTAGTGCTCCCCGGCGAGGCATGGAAGTTGCTGTGGTGATTCGTCCAATCACCGCAGAAGACGGGGAGGAGAACATGCGTGCAGCCGGTTTTGCCCCGGCTCCCGCGGCAGTGTCGAATGCGCTGACCGAACGTGAGGAGCAGACCCTGCAGTTGATCGCTGCGGGCAACAGCAACAAGCAGATCGCCCGCGAACTGGGCATCAGCGATGGCACGGTGAAAATCTATGTGCGCAGCCTGCTGCGTAAATTTCACCTGCACTCGCGCCTGGAACTGGCCAGCTGGGTGCACCGGCATACCGGCATGGCCTCGGCCAGCACCCAGGGCGCGGTCGGGCCAGCGGGGGTCGCGGGTCTGATCAACGACCTGCCGGTGCTGATCTACCGCGGCGATAACGCCCGCACCTGGTACATGGATTACGTCAGCGAAGGCTGCCTGCAACTGACTGGCTACTCCGCCGAGTACCTGACCCGCGATCCCGCACACAGCTTCGGTTCACTGATCCTCACCGAGTACGCCGACTATGTCTGGTACTGCGTTCAGTGTGCGTTGCTCAAGCACGAGCCGTTTCAGCTGCGCTACCGCATCTGCTGCGCCGATGGGCGGATCAAGGAGGTCTGCGAGACGGGCGTCGGCGTGTATTCCGCCAGTGGCGAGGTGCTGGGCGTGGAAGGGGCGATCTTCGAAGCGGCGAGCTGAACCGCCGTTGTCCGAAAGAGGAGACGCCATGAACGAAAAAGCCCCCGTTGGTGAGAGCGGGGGCTTTTCATGCAGAGGCCTCAGAACCTGTTCTCAGGCTTGTGAGAGGGTGGAGATCTGCCTACGCCGGTACAGCGTATCTCGGCGCGACAGCAGCAGGTACAGAGGCAGGGGACGACGATCGCCACCAGCCAGGACAGATCGGCGCCATCGAGCTTGCTGGCCATCGGGCCGGTGTAGATCGGCGTGACCGCGAACGGCAGTTGCACCAGGATGCCCACTGCGTAGGCGCTCACCGCATTGGGATTGAAGCGCCCGTAGATGCCGCCGTTGGCGTCGAACAGCGAAGGGATGTGGTAGCGCTGTTTCTGTACCAGGTAGAAGTCGGCGACTTGGCCGACGCTGTTGCTTTCGATGAGCTCTTGCTGGGAGATGGACGGTTCTCCTGCGCAAAATGGCGACGGCACGCTGCTCCGCGTGAACGGGACAGGGCCGGAGTGAATGCGTGGTTGGTTGCGACTGAGCGGGTCAGCTGCGCCTGTCGCGGGAGAGCCCGCAGACGGGGGAGAACGGGCAGGAGTAGAGCAGCAAGGCTGTGCGGGACACCATGGGAAAACCTACTTCTTGTCTTTATTCGGATAGGGTTTTGCGTCTCGCCGCAAGGGCGAAGCCGCTGCCCGGCGTGGCCGGGGCAGCGGTTACGGGGCTCAGCGGAAGGCCGGCACCACGTGCTGGATGAACAGCTCCAGGGACTTTTTCTTCTCCGCATAGGGCAGGCTGTTGTCGGCCCAGAAGCTGAATTCGTCGACGCCCAGTTCCTGGTAGTGACGAATGCGCGCGATGATTTCCTCGGGCGTGCCGATCATGGTGTTCTTGCGGATGTTCTCCAGCTCGAACTCCGGGCGCTCCTTGAATTTCTCCTCGGGGCTCGGGGCCAGCAGGCCGTCGACCGGGGTGATCTTGTTGCCGAACCAGGCATCGAAGGTGCGGTAGAAGCGCGAGATGGCGGCGGCGCCGACCTTCCAGCCCTCGGGATCGTCCGCCAGGTGCACGTGGGTGTGGCGCAGCACCATCAGCTGCGGGCGCGGCACGTCCGGGTTGTTGGCCAGGGCGGCCTTGAACTTGTTGTTCAGGTCGACCACTTCCTCGTCGCCCTTCATCAGCGGCGTGACCATCACGTTGCAGCCGTTGGCCACCGCGAAGTTGTGCGAGTCCGGGTCGCGGGCGGCGATCCACACCGGCGGGTTCGGCTGCTGCAGCGGCTTGGGCGACGAGGTGGTGGACGGGAATTTCCAGATCTCGCCGTCGTGGGCGTAGTTGCCCTTCCACAGCGCCTTGACCACCGGCACCATCTCGCGCAGGTACTTGCCGCCGTCGCTGGCGGGCATGCCGCCGGCCATGCGGTCGAACTCGTACTGGTAGGCGCCACGGGCCAGGCCCACTTCCATGCGACCGTTGCTGATCACGTCGAGCAGGGCGCATTCGCCGGCCACGCGGATCGGGTTCCAGAACGGCGCGATGATGGTGCCGGCACCCAGACGGATGCTGTTGGTGCGGGCCGCCAGGTACGCCAGGATCGGCATCGGGCTCGGCGAAATGGTGTATTCCATGGCGTGGTGCTCGCCAACCCACACGGTGCTGAAGCCACCGGCCTCGGCCAGCAGGGTCAGCTCGGTCAGTTGCTCGAAGAGCTCGCGATGGCCAACTTCCAGGTCGTAGCGTTCCATGTGGACGAACAAAGAAAATTTCATGTCGCTTTCCTCGATTTTTGTAAGGCCCCAGGCGCTGTCGGGACTGGCCGCCTTGCAGGATCATGCGGCTCATGGTTTATGGTTTACGGTATACCATAATATAAAATGCTTTGACGAGTATTAGGGCGACCAGTGCTATCGAAAGCGTCAGTGGCTGGCCGCCTGCCAGGCGTTCCAGCGTTGTGCAATGCGCTCGCCGTTCAGGCTCCAGTACTTGAAGTCCAGGGTGATCTGCCCGGTCTTGTGAGCGCCGGGCTGGTTCTCCGCCAGCTTGGGATCCACCAGCGCGGAGGCTCCGAGGCTGACCGGCGCGTAACCGGTCAGCGAAGAAAAGTCGGCCTGGGGTTTCGGGCTGGTGGCATAGGCGATGAATGCTTGCGCTGCCTCGACATGGCGTGAACCGCGCGGAATCACCAGGAAGTCGCCAGTAACCAGGTTCTGCTGCCAGCTCATGCCCACCGGTGCGCCCTGATCATGCAGGGCGTTGACTCGACCATTCCAGAACATGCCCAGGCTGGCGGTGCCGGAGGCGAGCAACTGCTGCGATTCGTCGCCACTGCCCCACCAGACGATATCTCCCTTGATGCTGTCGAGTTTGCGGAAGGCGCGATCCAGATCCAGCGGATACAACTGTGCGGGGTTCACCCCATCGGCGAGCAGGGCAATTTCCAGCACGCCGGGGCTCGGCCATTTGTACAACGCGCGCTTACCGGGATAGGTTCGGGTGTCGAACAGTGTCGCCCAGTTCTGCGGGGCTTCGCGCAGCGCCTGGGTGTTGTAGCCGAGGACGAAGGAAAAGTAGAACGAACCGGTACCGTAGATGGTGACGAAGCGCGGGTCGATAGTGTGCTTGGCGATCTGCTTGAAGGCCAGCGGCTCGAGCAGCCCTTCACGGCCGGCGCGCAGGGCGAAATCCGCCTCCACGTCGACCACGTCCCAGGTTACCTGGCCACTCTCCACCATGGCTTTGAAGGCGGCATAGTCGGTAGGCCCGGCCTGCTCGACACGGATGCCGGTCTGCCGGGTGAAGGGTTCGCTCCAGGCGCGGGTCTGCGCCGCCTGGGTGGTGCCACCCCAACTGACGAAGGTGATGCTCTGCTCGGCGTGAGCGGTCGACAACAGCTGCAATCCCAGCAGCATGGCCAGCAATGTACGCATGAAAATCCCTCCCCGACGATAGAAACACATGGGTATGCACCCCTGGAACTCAGCAGGTGCGGTATACCGTAATAGCGTTTGGCAAGATACGCTCCAACGGTTCAGGCAAACGGGAGAGGGCGATGGACTGGGAACGGCAGTACCATCGATGCCCGAAGTGGGCGTTACCGGCCCCTCGGGCGCTACCGGTTGGGTGCCTGATGACGGGTCAGGCTAAGGCGGGCAGTGCGCCCATTTTGCCTCGGCAATAGACCATCGGCACGACAGCTTCTTCAGGCACGATCAGGTTCTTCACCGCGCCAACCAGGATGGCGTGGTCGCCGCCCTCGTATTCGCGCCACAGCTCGCATTCGATGATTGCCGTGGCACCCTCCAGCAACGGGTTGCCCAGTGCGCTCAGCGTCCACTCGATTCCTGCGGCCTTGTCCTTGCCCTTGCGGGCGAAGGCGTAGGCCTCGGCGCTCTGCTCGGCGGAGAGCAGGTGGATGGCGAAGCGCTTGCTGCGGATCAGCACCGGGTAGGAGTCGGAGCTGTAGTTGGGGCAGAACAGCACCAGTGCGGGATCCAGAGACAGCGAACTGAACGCACTGGCGGTGAGGCCGGCGATCTGTCCGTGTTCATCCAGCGTGGTGATGACCGTGACCCCCGAGGGATAGGTGCCGAGGACGTTCTTGTACAGGATTGGGTCGATCATGATGGTTACCTCTACGGGGCCTGCTGACCCCGTTTCTATGTGTCTCAGTGAGCACCAGCGGCCTTGTTCAGGTCGCTCTCGTTCCAGCTGTCGTACAGGCAGGCATCGCTGGCGGCCCAGCGTACACGCGCCTGGGCGCCGGGCTGCAGGGGTTGCAGGCCGCTGCCCATGGCCTTGAGGGTCAGGTGGCAGCCGCCGGGTGTGACCACGTGGCAGGTCAGGCTCTCGCCGAGGAACACCACTTCGGCGACCTGCACGGGTATCTCGTTCCAGCCGGCTGGCAGTGGCGTCTGCGCAGCGATTTCCTGTGGCAGCACCTGGGCTTTTTCCGGGCGCAGCATCAGCAGCACGTCCTGATCGTTCTTCAGGTTGGCGGTTGGGGTGATCGACAGGCTCTGCTGCTCGAACTGCACCGCGGCCTGGCCACTGACTTTGGCCCGGAGGAAGTTGGAGTTGCCGAGGAAGGAGGCGACGAAGGCGTTTGGCGGGTTCTGGTAAAGGTCATAACCGCTGCCCAGACCGACGATCTTGCCGTGGCTGAAGATGGCGATGCGCTGTGACAGGCGCATGGCTTCCTCCTGATCGTGGGTCACGTAGACGATGGTGATGCCCAGGCGCCGATGCAGGTGACGCAACTCGTCCTGCAAGTCTTCGCGCAGCTTCTTGTCCAGCGCGCCGAGCGGTTCGTCCATCAGCAGGATGCGCGGTTCGTAGACCAGCGCGCGGGCAATTGCCACGCGCTGTTGCTGGCCGCCGGAAAGTTGCGCCGGACGCCGGTGCGCGAACTCGCCGAGCTGTACCAGCTTGAGCATGGCCTCGACCTGACGCTGCTGCTCGGCGGCACTCAGTTTGCGGATCGCCAGGGGAAAGGCGATGTTCTGGCGCACGTCGAGGTGCGGAAACAGCGAGTAGCGCTGGAATACCATGCCGATATCGCGCTTGTGCGGCGGCACGTTGACCAGGGATTTGCCCTCGACCAGGATCTCCCCGGAGCTGGGGGTTTCGAAGCCGGCCAGCATCGACAGCGTGGTGCTCTTGCCCGAGCCGCTGGAGCCGAGGAAGGTGAGGAACTCGCCCTCCTGGATCTCCAGGGAAATGTTATCCACAGCGGTGAAGTCGCCGTAGTGCTTGTTCAGGTTGCGCAGGCTGACCAGCGTTTGTGGTGCTCGGTTTTCTAGGATGACGGCACTCATGAAATTCTCCTCGGCACTCAGGCGTTGACGTCGGTGCGCCGGCGCACGATTGCGGCGATGACCATGACCAGCAGGGAAAGACTGATCAGCAGCGTCGAGGCGACGGCGATCACGGGGGTGAGATCCTGGCGCAGCGTCGTCCACATCTTCACCGGCAGCGTCTGCAGGCCGGGGCTGGCCATCATCACGCTGAGCACCACTTCGTCCCAGGACACCAGGAAGGCGAACAGGCCGCCGGCCACCAGGCCCGGACGGATCGCCGGGAAGGTCACCTTGACGATGGCCTGCAGGCGTGTGGCGCCGCAGATCACCGCGGCATCCTCGATGGCCTGGTCGAACAGCTTCAGCGAGTTGATGATCGAGATGATGGTGAACGGCAGCGCAACGATCACGTGGCTGACCACGAAGGCGAACAGCGTGCCGGTGTAGCCGAGCTTGAGGAACAGTGCGTAGACCGCCACGGCGATGATCACCAGCGGCACGATCATCGGCAGGGTGAACAGCGCGTACAACAGCTCACGGCCAGGAAAGCGGCCGCGTACCAGCGCGAAGGCGCTGGGCATGCCGATGGCGACCGCGCAAACGGTCGTCAGCATGGCCACCTTGAGGCTGACCAGCGCCGAGTCCATCCACTGGGCGTTGGAAAAGAACTGCCCGTACCACTTGAACGTCCAGCCCGGTGGGGGGAACACCAGCCACTGCGAGGAGCCGAACGACAGCAGCACGATGAACAGAATCGGTAACAGCAGGAACACGGCGATCAGCGCGGTGACGGTATTGAGGCCGTAGCGCAGGCCGCGGCCCATGGCATTGGGTGACAGCAGCATGGCGTTTACCTCGCAGTGCTGGAAGCCACCGGCGATTCCGGTTGCAGCTTCAGGTAGACGTAGAACAGCACCAGCGTGATGAGGATCAGCAAGGCTGCCGCCGCGCTGGCAATGCCCCAGTTGAGGAACGATTGCACCTGCTGGATGATGAATTCGGGCAGCATCATGTTCTGCGCGCCGCCGAGGAGCGCCGGGGTCACGTAGTAACCCAGGGACATCACGAAGACCATCAGCCCACCGGAGAAAATACCCGGCCGGCACAACGGCAGGAACACCTTGAAAAAGTTGCGCCACGGGCTGGCGCCGCAGATCGAGCCGGCCTGCAAGACCATCGGATCGATGGCGCTCATGGTCGCCTGCAGTGGCAGCACGATGAACGGAATCATGATGTAGCTCATGCCGATCACCACGCCAGTCAGGTTGTGCACCATCTCCAGCGGCTGATCGATGATGCCCATGGCCATCAACGTCTTGTTCACCACGCCCGAGGACTGCAACAGCACCAGCCAGGAGTAGGTGCGTGCCAGCAGGCTGGTCCACATCGATAGCAGGACGATATTCAACAGCCAGCGGCCCCAGCCGCGCGGCATCAGGGTGATCGCCCAGGCCAGGGGGAAACCCAGCAGCAGGCTGATCACGGTCACCAGCCCGGCTACCGCGAAGGTGTTGAACAGCACCCTGGAGTAGGCCGAATTGGCGAAAAGTTGTGTGTAGTTGCCCAGGCCCGGCTCCGGTTCCAGCACGCCGCGCAGCAGCAGGCCGATCAGCGGCGTCAGGAAGAACAACCCAAGGAACAGCAGGGCCGGCAGCAGGTACGGGGCGCCGCGCCAGCGCGCCGCCCGTTCCGCGTTACCGTCGGCGCTGTCGCGCCGACGGCTTGCTGCACCGACCTCAGGGGTACGGAGCGCGGTCATTTCACTTCACCAGCCATTCGTTCCAGCGGGTGGCGATGTCCGCCCCGTTCTTCGCCCAGTAGGCATAGTCCAGGGTGATCTGATCGCTCACGTGCGCGGTGGGCAGGTTCGGTGCCAGCACCGAGTCCAGGCGCTGCACGCTGTCGACGTTGACCGGCGCGTAGGCAGTGAGGTTGGCGAAGTCGGCTTGGCCCTTGGCGCCGCTGGCGTGAGCCAGGAACTTCATGGCCGCGTCCTTGTTCTTGGCACCCTTGGGAATGACCAGGAAGTCGGCCATGACCAGGTTCTGTTTCCAGCTTGCCGCCACTGGCGCGCCGTCTTCCTGAAGGGCATAGATGCGGCCGTTCCAGAACTGGCCGATGCTCGCCTCGCCGGAGGCCAGTAGTTGCTGCGACTGAGCGCCGCCGCCCCACCAGACGATGTCTTTCTTGATGGTGTCGAGTTTCTTGAAGGCGCGATCCAGATCCAGCGGGTAGAGCTTGTCGGCGGCGACGCCGTCGGCAAGCAGGGCCAGCTCGATCACCCCGGGGCTCGGCCACTTGTACAGGGCGCGTTTGCCGGGGTAGGTCGCCGTGTCGAACAGCGCGCTCCAGTCCTCCGGCTGCTGGTTGCCGAGGCGGCCCTCGTTGTAGCCGAGTACGAAGGAGAAGAAGAACGAACCGACACCGTGATCGGAGACGAAGCGCGGGTCGATCTTGTCGCGCTCGATGACGCCGAAGTCCAGCGGTTCGAGCAGGCCTTCGGCGGCGGCGCGCAGGGCGAAATCGGCCTCCACGTCGACCACGTCCCACTGTACGTTGCCGCTTTCGACCATGGCCTTGAGCTTGCCGTAGTCGGTGGGCCCGTCTTGCACCACGGTGATCCCGTTGGCCTTGCTGAACGGGTCGGCCCAGGCCGCCTTCTGCGCATCCTGGGTGGTGCCCCCCCAGCTGACGAAGTTGACGGTTTCGGCAGCGGCCGTGGTGGCGACTGCTGCACTCAGAATGCTCGCGGCGAGCATCGAGGTCACACCTTTGATTAACACCATCTTGCTTGCCCTCTTTGTTGTGTTTTTTCGCAAGCGAGCGTTGTGCCCGCTTAACCGGAGCAGTGGATCCAAGGGATCTGAATGGCGGCCGATATCGGTGCTGTCTTTGTGGTTTTCCCTTGCGGGGCACACGATAAACTAGCTGGCCTTAGGGATATCATATTATGGTATTCCAAACTTTCCGCAAGCGCTTTGCCACACTTCATGTCTCGGCGGCGTGACCGGTCATCCGCAGCCTTTGCTCACTCGAAGGGTACGCTCTCCACGACCTCCAGCTCATAGCCGGCAAGACCTGCGTATTTGAGCGGCGGGCCCAGGTGACGCAGCTTACCGACGCCCAGATCCTGCAGAATCTGTGCCCCGGTGCCGACTTCGGAATAGACGCGTGTCTGGCCGCGATTGAACGGGCGTTGCGGCTGCGTCAGCTGCGGTACGCGTTCGAGCAGCGCCTGGGACGATTCGTGGTTGGCCAGCACCACTACGACACCTTTGCCATCGGTAGCGATGCGTTCCAGGGCGGCCCACAGCGTCCAGCTGCGCGGGCCGGTGTATTCGGCGCCCACCAGATCGCGCAGCGGGTCGATGGCATGCACGCGCGCCAGGGTGGGCTCGTTGTGGCGAATATCGCCCATCACCATGGCCATGTGCACGCCACCGGCGATTCGGTCTTCATAGGTGATCAGGCGGAACTCGCCGTGCACGGTGGGCAGCGCGCGCTCGCCGATGCGGGTGACCGTGTGCTCGGTGCTCAGGCGGTACTGGATCAGGTCGGCGATGGTGCCGATCCTGATACCGTGCGAATCGGCGAAGCCTTCCAACTGCGGGCGGCGGGCCATGCTGCCGTCTTCGTTCATGACTTCGACTATCACCGCCGCTGGGGTCAGGCCGGCCAGCCTGGCCAGATCGCAGCCAGCTTCGGTGTGCCCGGCACGGGTCAACACGCCGCCTTCCTTGGCGCGCAGCGGGAAGATATGGCCCGGCTGCACCAGGTCGGCTGTCGTCGCACCAGGCGCCACGGCGGTGAGAACCGTATGGGCGCGGTCGGCGGCGGAAATGCCGGTGGTGATGCCGCTGGCGGCTTCGATGGAGACGGTGAAGGCGGTGGAAAACACGCTACCGTTACTCGGTACCATCTGCTCCAGCCCCAGACGCTGGCAGTGATCGTCGGTCAGGGTCAGGCAGATCAGCCCACGCGCTTCACGGGCCATGAAGTTGATCGCCTGAGGCGTGCAGAACTGTGCGGCGAGCAGTAGGTCGCCCTCATTCTCGCGGTCTTCGTCATCGACCAGCAACACCATTTTGCCCTGGCGGAAGTCATCGATGAGTTCACGGATGGAGTGGAAGGGCATGGCGGATCTCGTCGACTGGGCTATTTTAAATTATGGTATACCGTAATACGAATTCAATTTAAAGGAAGTCAATCAATGAAGGGTTACTGGATCGCGCATGTGGACGTCACCGACCCCGAGCGCTACGTGGAATACACCAAGCGCGCCCCGGCGGCCTTCGCTGCTTTCGGTGGCAAGTTTCTCGCCCGCGGCGGCCGCTCCGAGGCGCAGGAAGGCCGCGCCACGCCGCAGCGTAGCGTGGTGATCGAATTCCCCTCCTACGATCAGGCTGTGGCCTGCTACCGCTCCGAGGCCTACCAGCAAGCCAGCAGCTACCGGGCCGGCGCAGCACGCTCGGAAGTGATCATCGTCGAAGGCATGGAGCCCTGAGCGTTTTTGACGATGGGGGTTGGCGGCTGTAAGGCGCAAGCGGCCGTAGGGTGGATCGGGGCGCGTAGCTAGCGCTCTTTTTGTCCACCAACTCGTAGGATGGGTGAAACCCATCAATTGCCGATGGGTTGCACCCATCCTACGACCGTCCGCTCCCGCCTTTAATCGGCCCATGCCTGGCTGTTGACCATTTAGCGAATGAAATGAATCTTGCCGTTGTCGTCGCTGCCCATGTAGATCCCGTAGATGCCCGCTTCGCGCTCGGCGATGTAGCGTTCGAGGATCTGCCGGATGGCCGGATAGTAGATCTGCTCCCAGGGAATGTCCTCGGGTGCGAAGAAGCGGCGGGCCAGGGTTTCGCTGCCGAAGTAGCCGGTGTCTTGCAACAGCCGGGCACGGAAGATCAGGTACACCTCGCTGATCGAGGGCACGCTGAAGATCGAGTAGGGGCAGAGGATTTCGGCGACCACGCCGGCTTCTTCGCGTACCTCGCGCAGCGCTGCCTGTTCGGTGGTTTCGCCGTTTTCCATGAACCCCGCGGGCAGCGTCCAGGTGCCGATGCGCGGCGCGATGGCGCGTTGGCAGAGGAGATAGCGGCCATCCTGCTCGATGATACAGCCGGTGATGACCTTGGGGTTTTCGTAGTGAATATGCCCGCAGCCGCCGCACACCAGCCGCGAATGGTCGTCGCCTGTTGGGCGGCGCCGTTCCAGCGTCGCGCCGCCGCATTGCTGACAGAAGCGCGGGCTGGGCATGCGGGTCAGCGACCGATACGCGGGTCTGGCAGGCTGATGGGCGCGACGATATCGCGGGCCTTGGCACCTTCCTGCTTGGCTTCCAGGTATTCCAGGGCGACTTTGGCCGCGGTGCGCACGTGATCCACCGAGGCTTGGTGAGCGGCCAGCGGGTCGCCGCTCTTGATCGCCTCGACGATGCGTTCCATTTCCTGGTTGCTGGTGCTGCGCCGGTTGCTCTGCGACACCGAGGTCGCGCGCAGGTAGCTGATACGTGCCTGCAACTGACGCAGCTGGGTGGCGGCAATGTCGTTGCCCGAGCCTTCCATCAGCACGTTGTAGAACTCCTGTACCGACTCCAGCACGTCCGGCAGTTCGCCTTCTTCGAGGGTCTTGCGGTTGTTCTCCAGGGCACGTTCCAGAGCGCGGATGTCCTTGGCGCGGGCGCGCAGGGTGAACAGCTGGACGATCATGCCTTCCAGTACACAGCGCAGCTCGTAGAGGTCGCAGGCGTCTTCCAGGGTGATGATTGCCACACGCGGGCCCTTGGCATCGGCGAATTCCACCAGTCCTTCGGACTCCAGATGACGCAACGCCTCGCGCACCGAGGTGCGGCTGACCCCCAGCCGATTACACAGGTCGCGCTCCACCAGGCGGTCGCCGGGTAGCAACTGGAAATTCATGATGGCGTTGCGCAGCTTGTCCAGGACGATCTCCCGCAGGGTCACGGGATTGCGGTTGACCTTGAAGCTATCGTCGATCGGCTGGCGTTTCATGGTTAGGGCTCGAGTTATAGGTATGGGATCACTCAAACTATGCCTCGGCCTGCTGGGCCTCGGCATCCGCTTCGGCAAAGGCCTCACGGGCAATACGGAAGCTGTCGACCGCAGCAGGCACGCCGCAATAGATGCCGACCTGAAGCAGAATCTCGCGAATCTGCTCGCGGCTGAGGCCGTTACGCAGGGCACCGCGAATGTGCAACTTCAGCTCGTGCGGGCGATTGAGCGCAGAAATCATGGCCAAGTTTATCATGCTGCGTTCCTGCATCGATAAGCCTTCGCGACCCCATACATGCCCCCAGCAGTATTCGGTGACCAGCTCCTGCAGCGGGCGGTTGAAGTCGTCGGCACTCTCCACCGAGCGTTTCACGTAATCCTCGCCCAGCACCTGGGTGCGAATCTGCAGACCCTTCTCGTACTTGTCGTTGCGCATACCTACTCCGCATTAAAAACGCTCACGCGCTAGGAGGATGCGCGTGAGCGCAAAGGGTTTCAGGCAATGGCCGGCAGGGCGCCGAGTTTGCCGCGGTGATAGATCATCGGCACCGGCGCCTCCTCGGGCAGGATCAGGTTCTTCACCGTGCCGACCATGATGGCGTGGTCACCACCGTCGTACTCGCGCCACAGTTCGCATTCGATGATCGCGGCGGCGTTTTTCAGCAGCGGGTTGCCCTGCTCGCTCAGCGTCCATTCGATACCGGCGGCTTTGTTCTTGCCCTTGCCGGCAAAGGCATAGGCTTCGGCCTGTTGCTCGGCGGATAGCAGGTGAATCGCGAAGCGCTTGCTGTCGCGCAGCACCGGGTAGGAATCGGAGCCGTAGTTGGGGCAGAACAGCACCAGTGCCGGGTCGATCGATAGAGCGCTGAAGGCACTGGCGGTGATGCCGACGATGCCGCCGTCCGGGCCCAGGGTGGTGACGATGGTCACCCCCGAGGGGAAGGCGGCCATGACGGATTTGTACAGTCCGGGTTCGATCATGTGTGCTTTCCTCGATGCGCTCAGCGCATCACGAACGGGTCGGGCATCGGCGCTTGCGACAGGTTGATCCACACCGTTTTCAGTTCGGTGTAGGCCAGCACGGAATCGATGCCGCTCTCGCGGCCATAGCCGCTGTTGCCGAAACCACCGATCGGCGCCATGGCCGAAACGGCCCGGTAGGTATTGACCCAGATGATGCCCGAGCGCACGCCTTTGGCCATGCGGTGAGCACGGCCCAGGTCGCGCGTCCAGATGCCGGCGGCAAGGCCGAACTGCGAGTCGTTGGCCATGGCCAGCGCTTCGGCCTCGTCCTGGAAACGGATCACCGAGGCCACCGGGCCGAAGACCTCTTCCTGCATGATGGTCATCGAATGGTCGTCGCATTCGAACAGGGTCGGTTCGTAATACCAGCCTTCGCCTTCGACCTGCGGACGCTTGCCACCCAGGCGCAGCGTCGCGCCTTCGGCGACGGCAGTGGCGACCAGGCGCTCGACCACGGCCAGTTGCTGAGCGGTGGCCATGGGGCCCATCTCGCTGGCGTCGTCCTGCGGGTTGCCGATGCGGATGCGTTTGGCACGCTCGACCAGGCGTTCGACGAATGCGTCGTAGATGCTGTCCTGCACCAGCAGCCGCGACCCGGCCACGCAACTCTGCCCGGAGGCGGCGTAGATGCCGGCGACCGCGCCGTTCACGGCGCTGTCGAGATCGGCGTCGGCGAAGATGATGTTCGGCGACTTGCCGCCCAGTTCCAGCGACAGCTTGGCGAAGTTCTCCGCGCTGGCGCGCACCACATGGCGCGCGGTGGCGGCGCCGCCGGTGAAGGCGATCTTGCGCACCAGCGGGTGGCTGGTCAACGCCGCGCCGGTGGTCGGGCCGTAGCCGGTGACCACGTTGACCACGCCGGCCGGGAAGCCCGCCTCGAGTGCCAGGCGGGCCAGTTCGAGGATGGTCGCCGAGGCATGTTCCGAGGGCTTGAGCACGATGGTGTTGCCCGCTGCCAGTGCTGGCGCGAGCTTGATCGCGGTCAGGTACAGCGGGCTGTTCCAGGGAATGATCCCGGCCACCACGCCAATCGGTTCGTGGGTGGTGTAGGCGAACATGTCCGGCTTGTCGAGGGGCAGGGTGCCGCCTTCGAGCTTGTCGGCCAGGCCCGCGGTGTAGTGGAAGAACTCCGGCAGGTAGCCGACCTGGCCACGGGTTTCGCGGATCAGCTTGCCGTTGTCACGGCTTTCCAGCTGGGCCAGGGCTTCCTTGTTCTCGGCGATCAGGTCACCGAGGCGACGCAGCAGTTTGCCCCGTGCGGTGGCGCTCAGGCTGCGCCAGGCGGGGTTGACGAACGCCGCCTGAGCGGCCTGCACGGCGCGCTCGACGTCTTCGCCGGCGGCATCCGGGAGCACCGCCCAGGCCTGAGCGCGAGCCGGGTCGAGGCTCTCGAAGGTGTTGCCGGACAGCGCGTCGACCCACTGGCCGTCAATGCACATCTGATAGCGTGCGAGTGTCATGCGACGATCCCCTTTACGGTGTTCTGCAGCTGGCTGGCTTCTGCGAGGAATTCCAGCAGCATCTGGTTGACCAGGCGCGGCGATTCCACCGGCATCATATGCCGTTGTTCGGCCAGCACCACGGCCCTGGCGCCTGGAATGCACTGCGCCAGTTGTTCGGCCATCTGCGGCGTCGAGCCCGGATCGAGCTCGCCGGTGGCGATCAGGGTCGGCACGCGGATTTCAGCCAGAGCGTCGGCGCGATACATGTCCTGGGTGGCGAACAGCGTATAGGTGGTCAGGTAGCCCTGGGCGTCGTTGCCGGCCAGAGTCTGGCGGATGGCGGCGATCTGCGCCGGGTTGGCAGCTTGGTATTCACGGCTGAACCAGCGCGACAGCGCAGCTTCGGCATTGGCGTCAGGGCCATGTTCGGCGGCCTGGGCAGTACGCTTGATGACGCCGGCACGCTGCTCGGGGCTGCGGTTGAATACGCTGTTGAGTATCACCAGGGCGGCGATGCGTTGCGGGTAATGCAATGCGAAGGCTCGTGCCACCAGGCCGCCCATGGAGAAGCCGATCACCGTGGCCTGCTGCTGGCCGAGGTGATCGAGCAGTTCGCGCAACTGCTCGGCGTAACCGGCCAGGTCGGTGTCCACTGCCGGTCGCGGGCTGTCGCCGTGGCCGAGCATGTCATAGACGATGACCTGGAAATGCTGGGCCAGGCCAACCACCTGGCCGCCCCACATGTCCTTGGTCAGGCCGACACCGTGGATCAACACCACGGGTTGGCCCTGGCCGATCACTCGGTAACTGGTGCCGGCGGGGGTGCGTTCAGCAAGATGCCGAATCATGGCCTGCTCCCGATCACTGCGCCTTCTCGGCGGCCAGTTCTTCCAGATCGATATAACGGTTACCGATGCGCGGATGCAGGCGACCACCGTTGGCGGCGCCCAGTACCACGACGATTTCGTCGGCACGCGGCGCGTCTTCGATCTGCATTTCCAGGGTGATGTAGTGCGAACGCAGGCCTTCGTCGTCCTTGTGCATCATCGGAATCTGGATCGACGTACCCGGACCTCCACGCTTGTTGGTGAAGCTCAGGTAGCTCTTGGCCTGAACCGCTTCGCGGTAATGGTTGCCGAAGCGCAGGGTGTGGATAACTGCCGAGGCGTGCTCGATTTCACCATCGGCACCGACCACGGCGGCCTTGCCATAGGCCTCGATCTTGTCGGCACCGCCGATAGCGGAGGTCAGGCGCGCGACCATCAGCTCACCCAGCTCGGAGCAGTTGGCTTTGATCACCGGCTTGAGGTCTTCGACAAAGCCGTTGCCAGCCCACGGGTTCTTGATCACCACGGCCAGGCCGACCATGGTGACCGGCTTGTCAGTGGCCTTGCCGCCTTCGATCAGGGTTTCTTCTGCATAGCTGACGATCTTGCGAATCTCGAAACTCATAACAGCTCCCTGGCTGAGTGGTTGTGAGTATTATGGTATACCAGAATATATGATATGCAAACATCTCCGAACGTCAGGCACAGCGCCGCCTGGGCAGCAATCAGAGATGGCGCCAGCCGGGTAAAAAGGGTTGTTTTATGCAGAAAGGAACGGCAGTAAAAGCGTCGTAGGGCGGGCCGCGCAGGTACAACCCATCAATCGTAAATGGGTTGCACCCATTCTACGGCGATAAAGCCCATTCTTCCGCGATTCGCCTCAACGCCAGCCGTGGCTGGCGCTGGCCACCGCATCGTGGGCGTGCAGACTTTCGGCGTGGGTTACCTGGATATGGAAACCGCTGATCCCCGGCATCGCCAACAGTACGCCATGCAGGCGGCGCGCAGCGTCTTCGCAGAACATCAGGTTCTGGCCGTTGGCCAGAGCGAAGGCTTGTTCGTCGGCGCGCTTGACGGCGGTCTGCACGGCGGTGCCCAGGGCGGCCTCCGCCCGGTCGAGCAGATCGATGAAGGGCAGCGCGGTCGCCTCGTTCTTCAGGCGAACCAGAATGGCGGCTTCGCTGCGCTGGCTGTGGGGCGTGGCGACGATACCGGCGCTGCTGCCAAGCCAGGCGTGCAGCTCATCGAAATCGGGCTGGCGCTCGGTGAAGTCTTCGGCGAGGCGCTGCTGGATCAACTGACGTGCCAGGGCCGCGGAGCAGGGGCAGGTCGACGAGTAGCCCAACTGCAACCCCAGCTCCAGATGGAAGCCGCCTGGATCGAGGCGCGATCTGATCGTCAGCGGATAGGCCTTGTAACCGGAGAGCGGGCTGACCAGTGCCGGACGCTCGATCAGCCATTCACCGTGCAGATCCAGATAGGCGCACAGCGACAGGTCGCGGTGGCTGTCCAGGAAGCGTTCCAGCACCTGGCGCAGCAAGGCCGGCGACAACGGCTCTCGCCGCAACTCGGCCAGTGCCAGGTACAGGCGCGACATATGAATGCCGCGGGTCTGGCCATCATCCAGGCTGACCCCGGCATCGATCCGCGCGCTCACGGCCTGCTCCTCTATCCGCACGGGCAGGGCGATGCCGCGCATACCGACCCAGTCGAGTGTGGCGGCGGAATCGTCGCTGCGCTGGGCGGCGATATCGGGCAGGTTACTTCGGTGCTTCATTGATCATCCTTGCTGGTAGTCATTACAATGCGACTTTAAATGTTATGTTATAACACTTAAAGTTAATCCAGTGAGCCTGCCATGACCGTCGATGAACTGCTTGCCCTGCCGCCCCAGGCCTACATGAACGAAGCCCAGCAGGGCTTCTTCCGTGACCTGCTCAACGAACAGCGCCAGGCACTGCAGCAACGCATCGACGACGAGTTCGATGCGCTGCGTGAACAGGATCGCTCCGCCGACGAGGCCGATCAGGCCAGCCGTGAGGAACAGCGGCAGTGGCAACTGCGCCTGCTGGAGCGTGAAAAGAAGCTGCTCGACAAGATCGACCAGGCCCTGGAGCGCCTGGCTCGCGGTGAGTACGGCTGGTGCCGCGAAACCGGCGAGCCGATCGGTCTGCGCCGCTTGCTGCTGCGGCCCACGGCCAGCCTGTGTATCGAGGCGAAAGAGCGCGAAGAACAGCGCGAACGCCACCAACGTGACCTGTGAACCCTGATGCTGATGAGGAACCCGCCATGCCCGACCGTCTTCCCGTTACCGTGCTTTCCGGCTTTCTCGGCGCCGGCAAGAGCACCCTGCTCAACCATGTGTTGAAGAACCGCGACGGCTTGCGCGTCGCGGTGATCGTCAACGACATGAGTGAAATCAACATCGACGGCAGTGAGGTGCAGCGCGATGTCAGCCTCAACCGCGCCGAAGAAAAGCTGGTGGAGATGAGCAACGGCTGCATCTGCTGCACCCTGCGCGAGGACTTGCTCGACGAGGTCAGCCGACTGGCCCGTGATGGCCGCTTCGACTACCTGCTGATCGAGTCCACTGGCATCTCCGAGCCGCTGCCAGTGGCGGAAACCTTCACCTTCCGCGACGAGCAGGGCCAGAGCCTGGCTGATCTGGCGCGCCTGGATACCCTGGTCACGGTGGTCGACGGGGTGAATTTCATGCAGGATTTCCAGGCCGCCCAGAGCCTGGCCAGCCGCGGCGAAACCCTCGGGGAGGAAGACGAGCGCTCGATCAGCGACCTGCTGATCGAACAGGTCGAGTTCGCCGATGTGCTGTTGATCAGCAAGATCGACCTGATCAGCCAGGCCGAGCGCGAAGAGCTGACGGCCATCCTGCGTGGCCTCAACACCCGCGCACGGATTCTGCCGATGAGCATGGGCGCGGTACCGCTGCCGGCGATTCTCGACACCGGCCTGTTCGATTTCGAGCGTGCCGCCGAGTCGCCCGGCTGGCTCAAGGAAATGCGTGGCGAGCACGTACCGGAAACCGAGGAGTACGGCATCGCCTCCAGTGCCTACCGGGCGCGCCGGCCCTTTCACCCGCAGCGCTTCTTCGATTTTCTCAACCGTGAATGGGTCAACGGCCGGCTGCTGCGCTCCAAGGGTTTCTTCTGGCTGGCCAGCAAGTACCAGGAAGCCGGCAGCTGGTCGCAGGCCGGTGGCCTGATGCGCCATGGCCTGGCCGGACGCTGGTGGCGTTTCGTGCCGAAGAGCCAGTGGCCCCAGGATGAAGATGGCCTCAAGGGCATCATTCGCCAGTGGGACGCAGCCAGCGGTGACTGCCGCCAGGAACTGGTATTCATCGGCCAGAACATCGACTTCGCACGACTGCACGCGGAGCTGGATGACTGCCTGCTCAGCGATGCGGAAATGGCCGCCGGCGTCGAGGCCTGGCGCCAGCTGCCGGATCCGTTCGGCCCCTGGGAGGCGGCGGCATGATCCTCGCCTTCAAGCCGCGTCACGCGCCGCGGCAGATCATCCGTGACGACGTCGATGTGCTCGCCGAGGCTCTGCACGACGATGTCAATCTGGCGGTCTGGCAGCGTCAGTTGCCGGATCATCTGGCCAGCTTCGCCGACAGCCTGCTGGCCCAGGGCGAGCCGCTGGCGCAAGCGCTGAGCATCGATCTGCCTGACGCAGAGGCCGAACCTGCGTTGCCCGGCCTGCTCGCCGGGTACAGCGACATGCCCGGGCAGGCGGCATTTCTCGCCGATGTGGCCTGGTTGGTTCAGGTCTACGCCTGCCTGCTCGACGCGCGCAGCATCGGCTTGCGCCTGCGCGCGCTGGATGCTGCCATGTGCCCACGCTTCCACGTCGACCGCGTGCCGCTACGGCTGATCACCAGCTATGCCGGCCCCGGTAGCCAGTGGCTGCGTGAAGGGATCATGTCACGCCAGCACCTCGGCGGGCCCCAGGCGCTGCCTGCGGAGAATGCCGTGGTCGAGCAGATTGGCTGCGGTCATGTGGCGCTGCTCAAGGGCGAGCGCTGGATCGGCAACGAAGGCCGTGGTCTGGTGCATCGTTCGCCCGCTTTGCCAGCGGGTGAACGGCGCCTGCTGTTGACCCTCGACTGGCTGGCCTGAACGCCTTGACCGATTGCGGATTGGCAGGCAAAAAAAAGCTGCGCCCGAGCGCAGCCACAAAGCAGCCAGTGCCTGACCGGCTGCGAAGAGAACCTGTATTAAGACGCAAACGGATGACGATTGGATGACGGCTCAGTAGCCTATCCACACGCCTTTGCTTTGCCGTTCGCAGAACGGCTTGAGGTAGGCGGCGTCGTTGGCCACGCCGTAATAGTGGATGTCCTGCTGGTAGGGTGTACCGCCGACCTTGGCGTTGCGGCAAACGCCGAACGCGCCGCTGGGGCACTGTTCGACGAAGCTGACTTCGACCTTCTGGCCCTTGAGCTGCGGTTGGCAGAAGCCCTTGCGGAACAGGTTCGGCGGAATGCTGCGGTTCTGCTGGCAGACCTTTATGTCCAGTCGCTCGGCCTGGCTGTGCACCACGCAGGCTTCGCCCCAGGCCAGGCCGGACAGACTACACAACACCAGGGGCAGCAAACGGCGCATCGATCCAACTCCAGAGAATGATGCGCAACTGTAGAGGCTGTGGCGAGATTATCGCAAGCCGAGCTTTCCCCTGCGCCGCCGACCCTTCACCATAGCGCCATGTTGAAACAGATACCCACCCACCTGATTGCCGGCCCGCTGGGCGCTGGCAAGACCAGCCTGATCCGTCAGTTGCTGGCGCAGCGGCCTGCGGGCGAGCGCTGGGCGGTGCTGATCAACGAGTTCGGACAGATCGGCCTGGACGCCGCGTTGTTGGCCCGTGACGAGGATGGCCTGAGCTTCAGCGAGGTGGCCGGTGGTTGCCTGTGCTGCGTCAATGGCGTGCCCTTTCAGGTCGGCCTGGGCCGTCTGCTGCGCAAGGCCAAACCGGATCGCCTGTTCATCGAACCATCCGGGCTTGGCCATCCGCTGAGTCTGCTGGAGCAACTGAGCCAGGCGCCCTGGGAGGGTGTACTGGCCGTGCAGCCGCTGCTGATGGTGCTCGACGCCGCTGCCCTGGCGGCCGGCGTGCCGCTCGCCGATAGTCAGCGCGATGCCTTGCCCCATGCCGGGCTGCTGGTGCTGAACAAGAGCGAGGGGGTCGATGACGCAGCCCGTGCGCGCATCGAAGACAGCCTGCAGCGCGCGCTGTGCTGGACGAGCCAGGGCGTGTTGCCGTTCAGCCGTCTGCCAACGGCATCCGTGACAGCCGCGGCTAGCGGATCTTTACCGGATGGCCCGTTACCACCCGCTGCGGTCTGGCGCAGCGTCGAGGAGCCGATCTGCCTGATCCAGGATCAACCCGAGGGCTGGAGCATCGGTTGGCGCTGGCACCCCAGCCAGCGTTTCGACCTGCTGCGGGTGCAGCAATGGCTGGCGACGCTGGCCTGGCGACGTGCCAAGCTGGTGCTGCAGACCAATGCCGGCTGGCTCTCGGTCAACGCCCTGGAGGGACAGGCCTTGCACTGGCAAAACAGCGAGTGGCGCAAGGATTCACGGTTGGAGCTGATCTTCAGCAGCCCTCAGGACGCCGCCGAGCTGCGCGCGGCAATGGCTGCCTGCCGCGCGTGATGGGGGCGTCCGGTTCAGGCGATCAGTCGTTCATCCGCGAGTGGGTGCGGGTGTCCTTCATGGTCACGTAGACCAGCAGCGAGCAGGCGATACAGCCAGTCACGTACCAGTAGAAACCGCTCTCCAGGCCCACGCTCTTGAACCACAGCGCCACGTACTCGGCGGTACCGCCGAAGACCGACACGGTCAGCGCGTACGGCAGGCCGACGCCCAGGGCGCGGATCTCGGTGGGGAACAGCTCGGCCTTCACCACCGCGTTGATCGAGGTGTAACCGCTGACGATGATCAGCGCCGCCATGATCAGGAAGAACGCGCCCCACCAGGTCTGTACGGTATGCAGCGTGGTGAGGATCGGGTAGGTGAACAGCGTGCCCAGTACACCGAAGGCGATCAGGATCGGGCGCCGGCCGATCTTGTCGGACAGCGCGCCCACCATCGGTTGCAGGAGCATGAACAGGAACAGCGTGGCGGCCGAGATCATGGTCGAGTCGTTCTTGCTCATGCCCACGGTGTTGACCAGGTACTTCTGCATGTAGGTGGTGTAGGTGTAGAAGGCCAGGGTACCGCCCATGGTCAGGCCGACCACGGTGAGCAGTTCCTTGGGATGGCGCAGCAGGGTGCGCATGATGTTTTCCTTCGGCGCCTCGCTCTTCTTGAACGAGTCGGTCTCCTCCATGCCGCGACGCAGGTACATGGCCACCACGGCGCACAGCGCACCGATCACGAAAGGCACACGCCAGCCCCAGGTTTCCAGCTGCTCTACGGTCAGGGTCTGCTGCAGGATGATCAGCACCGCCAGGGCGATGAGCTGGCCCGAGATCAGCGTCACGTACTGGAAGCTGGAGAAGAAACCACGACGTTCCTTGGTCGCCATCTCCGACAGATAAGTGGCTGAGGTGCCGTATTCGCCACCGACCGACAGGCCCTGCAAGAGGCGCGCGATCACCAGCAATACCGGCGCGGCGACGCCGATGGTTTCATAGCTGGGGGTCAGGGCGATGATCAGCGAGCCGAAGCACATCAGCAGTACCGAAGCCAATAGCGCGGCCTTGCGACCCTTGCGGTCGGCGTAGATGCCCATCAGCCAGCCGCCGATGGGACGCATCAGGAAGCCCACGGCGAAGATCGCGGCAGTGTTGAGCAACTGTGCGGTCATGTCGCCCTGGGGGAAAAAGGCTTTGGCGAAGTACAGCGAAAAGGCGGCGTAGACGTACCAGTCGTACCATTCGACGAGATTGCCGACGGAGCCGCTGAAAATGGATTTGATGCGTTGGGACGTGGTGCGCGTTTGCGCGGGGGCAGACAGCGTGCTGGTGCTTTCCATCATGTTTCCTCGATCTCGTCATTATTCTTGTACGCACAGATAGGCGCTGGCTGGCTCATTGCAGAAGCTGTGCCAGGGGCCAGGAGGCCCGGCCTGCGGGGCTTGAGGCGAGATCGGAGGGGAAAAGTCTGGCGGAAACCTGCTAGGTCGTTGCCCGGTCTAGCGGAATCTTGCCAGGCTGCGTTCAGCTGGTGCTGGGCGTCTCGCTATCGAGAAAGTCGGTGCGCAGCAGACCATGGCGCTGCATCTTCTCGTTCAGGGTGCGACGTGGCAGTTGCAGCAGTTCGGTGACCATTTTCATGTCGCCGTGGCAACTGGTCAGGGCCTCGCGCAGGCATTGCGCCTCGAAGGTCTCCATGCGCGCACCGAGCGAGTTATCCACAGCGGCTGCCTGGTTGGCGGGGCCGGATAGCGCCAGCACATGGCGCTCGGCGGCGTTGACCAGCTCGCGCACATTACCCGGCCAGTCGTGGGCCAGCAGATGGGCGAGTAACGCCGGGGTGACCGGCGGTACCGGGCGTTCGAAGCGCTGGCCGATTTGCCGGGCGTGGTGCTCGAACAGCATGGGCACATCCTCGCGGCGTTCGCGCAACGCCGGCAGTTGCAGCTCGGCGACGTTGAGGCGGTACAGCAGATCCTGGCGAAATTGCCCCTCGCGCACCCGCTCGTGCAGATCCGGCTTGGTGGCGGTCACCACACGCAGGTCGAGAGCGATCACCTGGTTGGAACCGAGTCGCTCGAGCTGACGTTCCTGCAACACGCGCAACAGTTTGACCTGCTGGCCCAGGGGCATGCTTTCGATTTCGTCGAGGAACAGGGTGCCGCCGTTGGCATGTTCGAGCTTGCCGATACGCTTGCCCTGGGCACCAGTGAAGGCACCGCTTTCATGGCCGAACAGCTCGCTCTCGAAGAGGTTTTCCGGGATGGCCGCACAGTTGAGGGCGACGAAGGGGCCGTTGGCGCGCGGGCCGAAGTCGTGCAGGCAGCGGGCGACCAGTTCCTTGCCGCTACCGGTCTCGCCGCGCATCAGCACGTTGGCCGGCGTGTGTGCCAGTTCGAGTACCTGACGACGCAACTGCACCATGGCCGTGGAGAAACCGAGCAGACGACCGGCCAGCTCATCCTTGTGCTCGACCTGCTGGCGCAGTTGCCGGTTCTCCTGGGTCAGCCGACGCTTTTCCAGTGCGCGGCGCAGACTGCCGAGCAGGCGCTCCGGGGTGAAGGGTTTCTCGATGAAGTCATAGGCGCCCAGGCGCATGGCTTCCACGGCCTGGGGCACGTCGCCATGGGCGGACACCAGCAGGAACGGCAGCTCGGCATCGCGCGCCTGCACCTGTTCCAGCAGCGCCATGCCGTCCATCCCCGACATGCGCAGGTCGCTGATCACCACGCCGGGGAAGTCTTCGGGCAGCAGTTCCAGGCATTCCCGGGCACTGGCACACAAGTGCACCTGAAAGCCCGAGCGCTCCAGCCATTGGCGCACGGCTTCGCGGATGGGCGCCTCGTCGTCGACGAAAATCACGCTGGGGGTCATGCGGTCTCCTGTGGGGCAGCGGGCAGGCGCAGGGTGAAGCGGGCACCGCCCTCGGGACGGTTGGCGGCCTGCAGGTCGCCGTCCAGTTCACGAACGATGGCATAGGACACCGCCAGGCCGAGGCCCAGGCCATCGCCCACCGGTTTGGTGGTGAAGAAGGGATCGAACAGCTGCGGCAAGGCTTCGGCATCGATACCTGCGCCGATATCGTCGATATACAGCGCCCAGTGATCGTCTGTGAGCTCCAGTTCGATTGTAAGGCGTGGCGCCGGGTGATCCTGCATCGCATCGAGGGCGTTGCGGATCAGGTTGACCAGCACCTGTTCCAGGCGTATCGCATCGCCGGCGACCCAGGCGGGTTGCTCTGGCGTGCGCTGGATGTGCACCTCGACATCCCGCAGGCGTGGCTCCAGCAGTTGCAGGGCCTTGTCGAGCACGGCGCCCAGTTCCAGGGTTTCGCGCAAGCCGCCGGGGCTCTTGCGTGCGTAGGTTTTCAGGTGGCCGGCCAGGGCGGCCATGCGCTGCAGCAGTTCCTCATGGCGAACCAGGGACTGGCGCGCCTCTTCCAGTTCGCCGTCGGCGAGGATCATGCGCAGGGTGCCGAGGTGCACCTGCAGGGCGGTCAGCGGCTGGTTGATTTCATGGGCGAGGGCGGCGGACATCTGCCCCAGAGCGGCCAGTTTGGCGGCCTGTACCAGACCCTCCTGGGCAGTGCGCAACGCGGCAGTGCGTTGTTCGACCAGCGCCTGCAATTCGTCACTGGCACGCTGGCGCAAACGGGCGATACGCCAGCGCTGATGTACCACCAGGCCGAGCAGAAACAGCGCCAGCCATGCGCCGCCAGCGGCCAGGCTCGCGGCGTGGGTGTTGTCGGCGATGCTGCGGGTGTCGCGCAGCAGGTGCAGCGTCCACTCCTCGCTCTCCAGGGCGCGGGTTTCCCACAGGTAGTCGCCAGCCAGCTCCGGGCTGTCGATGCGTACCAGGCGGCCTTCATCGGCGAGGGATTGGCGTTGCCGGTAACTCAAGGGTGCCAGGGGCTTCTTGTCGTACTGGCGGGTGGCTGCGAGGGTCTCGCGCACCGCTTCGGGGATCGCCTGCAACTCGCGGTAACGCCAGGCGGCCCGGTTGGCGATAAAGGTGATGCCCTGTCGATCACTGACCAACAGCACGTGAGGGCTCTGGCTCCAGGCCTGCTCGATGCTGGGGAACTCCAGTTTGACCACCACGGTGCCGAGAAACCGCCCGCTGCCATCGCGCACGGCATGGGAAAGGAAATAGCCAGGAATGCCGCTGGTCACGCCCACCGCATAGAAACGCCCGGTGTCATGGCTGCGCGCTTCGCTGAAATACGGGCGGAAGCTGTAGTCGTGGCCGACGTAACTGGTCGGCAGGCGCCAGTTGCTGGCGGCGATGCCCAGCCCGTCGGCATTCATCACCTGCAGCGTCGAGGAATGGGCGGCGGCGTTGATGGCTTCCAGTTTGAGATTCAGGCGATGCTGCAACACCGGCGTGAGCGGGCGCTGCAGGGCTTCGCCCAGCTCGGGATCGAGCGCCAGCACCGCAGGCAATGCGCGGTAGCGGTCGATCAGGGTTTGCAAAGTACCGGCGTAGGCGGCCAGCTGTTCCTGCGCCTGTTGGCCGGCTTCCGCCAGACGCTGGCGTTCGGCCTGACGCTCGGCCAGGTAGACGGACAGGCACAGGCCAGCGAGCAACAGGGCAGTCAGCAGGACGATGCGCAGGGAGCGGGAGGACATGAACGCGGATCAGCCAGACGAGTGAGCGGCTGACGATAGCACAGGGTCGATCGGCCGAATCACTCCCTCGGTGTGGGGTGGTCGCGCCGCCATTGCTGCAACTCGATCACCTGGCCAGACTGTCGTGTTGTCGGTGTCGGTGTCGGTGTCGGTGTCGGTGTCGGTGTCGGTGTCGGTGTCGGGGGCAGTGCCGCCGCCGGTTCGCGGAATGGATAGGGATCCAGTTCGATATTGCCCAGGTGTGCGCCGAACATGACGATGCGCCCGCCATGGCGCTGCTCGCCGGTGACCGTGAATTCGAAGCCGTAGACCCGTGCGAAACGGCGGTTGCCGCGGCCATCCCGGACGATACCGAAACGCTGGAAGGCGACGTTGCCGTCGAGCAACTCGATATCCAGCTTGCCGCAATGCTGCTTGACCAGCGTCAGTGCGCGTTCGCGAATGCCATGGCCGTGCCACAGCCAAGCGGCAGCGGCGGCCAGCAGCATCAGGACGAACAGATTGCCAAGGGTCAACATGGTGCACGGGCTCGGGACAGTGAGCGCTCAGCTTACCCGATCTACCGTGACAGTTGCCGCCCGCGAATCGGCCCGTTCGCCGCTCTGTGCCAATTGCACATTTGTAGGAACCCGCTTGCGGGCGATGAGTGATTTCCCTGCCGATCACGCGGCAAGGCCACTGTCGCATCGCCGGCAAGGCTAGGCGCCCCCGCCGCTCCTACTGGACAGTAGTTCCCGCGATTGCCTGGCGCCCCTGCTTTTGCTGCAGGGCGCCAGGATATCCCTGTCGGCCTATTGCGCGACCGGAGCCGGTGCCTGCAGCCCCAGGCGTTCGAACATCACCCGGGCGATTTCCCGCTCGCCCATCACCACCAGGTCGGCGTTGTGCTCGCGCAGGTAATCGACTTCATCGTCGAAGTGAGCGCGGGCGATGATGTCCAGGCCGGCATTGGCCTGACGGCCATGCAGGGCGATCTGGCCGGCCTCCAGGCTGTTGGGGATGGCGATCATCAGCCAGCGCGCCTGAGCGACATTGGCCAGCTCCAGCACGTGAGTGCTGGCGGCGTTGCCGAGTACCACGCTGAAACCTTCCTCGCGCAGTTCCTGGGCGCGAGTACGGTTGTCGTCGATGATCACCAGCGGCACGCCTTCGCCACGCAGGCGCTTGCTGATCCGGCTGCCGACACGGCCGTGGCCGATGAGAATGGCGTGGCCGACTTCGCTGATCGGGTGCAGGTCGTTGTCTTCGCTGTCCGCCACACTGGCCTGATCGGCTGGCGTGGTGTTTTCGCGACGATCCAGCCACGGCTGCAAACGGTCGATCAGCAGGAACAGCAGCGGATTGCAGAGAATCGACAGGATCGCGCCGGCCAGCACCAGGTCGCGGCCTGCTTCCGGCACCAGGTTCAGGCCAATGCCCAGGCCGATGAGAATGAAGGAGAACTCACCGATCTGCGCCAGACTCACCGAGATGGTCAGCGCCGTGCTCAGCGGTTTGCGGAACGCCAGCACGATCAGCATCGCCGCCAGCGACTTGCCGAACACGATGACCAGGAAGGTACCCAGCACCAGCAGCGGCTGTTCGAGCAGGATCGACGGGTTGAACAGCATGCCCACCGACACGAAGAACAGCACGGCGAAGGCGTCGCGTAGCGGCAGAGAGTCCTCGGCTGCCTTGTGGCTGTACTCCGACTCGTTGAGGATCATCCCGGCGAAGAAGGCGCCGAGGGCGAATGACACCCCGAACAACTGCGCCGAGCCGTAGGCGATGCCCATGGCGATGGCCAGCACGGCCAGGGTGAACAGCTCACGGGAGCCGGTGCCGGCGCTACGCTCCAGCAGCCAGGGAATGACCCGCCGACCGACCACGACCATCAACACGACGAAGGCGCTGACCTTGCCGAGGGTGATCAGCAACTGCATGCCGATGCTGCTGGAACCGTCGCCCTGGGGGATGCCACCGAGTACGCCGGACAGCGCCGGCAGCAGCACCAGCGCCAGCACCATCACCAGGTCTTCGACGATCAGCCAGCCCACGGCGATCTTGCCGCGGCGGGTGTCGATCAGCTGGCGTTCTTCCAGGGCGCGCAGCAGTACCACGGTACTGGCCACAGACAGCGCCAGGCCGAACACCAGGCCGGCGCCCCAGCCCCAGCCCATGGCCCAGGACAAGCCCATGCCCATGACCGTGGCAACGGCGATCTGCACCACGGCGCCGGGAATGGCGATGTGTTTGACCGACATCAGGTCTTTCAGGGAGAAATGCAGGCCCACGCCGAACATCAGCAGGATCACGCCGATCTCGGAAATTTCGTGGGATAGTTCTTTGTCGGCAACGAAGCCGGGGGTGAAGGGGCCGACGATCACGCCAGCGAGCAAATAGCCTACCAGTGGCGACAGGCGCAGGCGGTTGGCCAGGCTGCCGAACAGGTAGGCCAGCACGAAGCCGGCGGCGATTGTCGCAATCAAGGGTGTGTGATGAGGCATGCATTCTCCCTATGAACAGAAGGGCCTGGCATGCCTGCACTGCAGGGGGATACAGCGCAGAACTGCGTAGCGGCCAGGGTCGGATTGCCCGACCATAAAGACCAATATTTTATATTAAAATGTTACTTATAACTAAAGGGTCTTTATACAAGATGTTTCTATCGTACCGTAAATTGCTGTGAGGCCCGTCACGTCTAGCCTCTGAGGGCCCGATAGCGGCTT
The DNA here is from genome assembly GCF_004327275.1 of Phytopseudomonas daroniae. Lineage (NCBI taxonomy): Bacteria > Pseudomonadati > Pseudomonadota > Gammaproteobacteria > Pseudomonadales > Pseudomonadaceae > Phytopseudomonas > Phytopseudomonas daroniae. The sequence continues at coordinate 188,016 of NZ_QJUJ01000004.1, read as the reverse complement.
TCCAGCTCCTGGCGGATCTCACGGCGCTGTTGACCCTGTTCGAAACGCCGACGTTCCTCCGAGGTCTGCGGTTGACGGGGCGGCACTTCGGTGGATTTACCCTGCTCGTCGACTGCCACCATGGTGAAGAAGCAGCTATTGGTATGGCGTACCGAGCGCTCGCGGATGTTTTCGGTGATCACCTTGATGCCGACTTCCATGGAGGTGCGGCCGGTGTAATTGACCGAAGCGAGAAAGGTCACCAGCTCGCCGACGTGTACCGGTTCGCGGAACGTCACCTGATCCACCGACAGCGTCACCACGTAGCGACCGGCGTAGCGGCTGGCGCAGGCATAGGCCACTTCGTCGAGGTACTTGAGCAGGGTGCCGCCGTGCACATTACCGGAAAAATTGGCCATGTCCGGGGTCATCAGGACGGTCATCGTCAGTTGGGCGTTTCCGGGTTCCATAGTGCTCGGCTCATCAGGTTGAAAGGGGCGATTGTCCACCGTCTGCGCGGCATTGGCTGGTCGATTGTGTCTATGTACTCGATTGCTGCAACGTATGTACCGGCATTTCGCTCTCAGAGCCATAGCCATTCATTCATCAACAAGGAAGACACCATGAAGCGCACCCTTCTTTGCTACGCCCTGCTGCCGCTATTGGCTGGTATTGCCCAGGCCACACCGCAGTCCTGCGATAGCGTCAGCCTGTGCAACGCGGCCGGTACCGCAGCCTATCAGGCGGGACGTTACGATGAGGCTGCAGACGCCTTCGAGCGCCAGTTGCGACGTGCCGAGCAAGGCGAGGACAGCGCCGCCCGTGAGCTGGCGTTGAACAATCTGGTGGTAGCCAACCTGCGCCTCAAGCAGACGGGCCAGGCCCGGGCCTGGTTGAATCTGGCATTGACCGGCGGCATGCAGGGCACGGCCACGCGTCACAATCTGCGCTCCGTATCCGCGGCGCTGGATTATCAGGCCCTCGGCGCCAGCCTCGAAGGGCGCTATCTGCGTTACTCCGGCGCGGCGGTATGGAGCAGCCTGGACATCAGCCGTCAGCCGGACGGCAGCTACCGCGCGCATTTTTCCCCGCTGCGTGCGGGCGCCAAGGTCGAGGACTACGGCCCGGCTGCCATCGGCGATCTGCAGGGGGCGCTGCAGGGCGAGAAAGCCTATTTCCAGCTGACGGCAGCGGACTTGCCTCAGGGCTGTGCCGTCGAGCTGTTCCATGAGGGGCTGGATGTTCGTGTGCTGGAAGTCTTCGATCCGAAATGTCAGCAATATGGTGGCGCCGGTATCAGCGTGGTGGGCAATTACCTGAAGGTCAGCGCCGAACCGCAGGAGCAAGAGCGCTGATTCGATCCACACGGATGAACAGTGATGAACACGATACGGTGTTCGCCACGCCAGTGATGGCGATCACCCGCTATCGCCAGCAAGGCTAGGCGCCCCCGCAGCCCCTACATGAACCTCGTGATTTCACGCCTGATTCAGATACCAGCGCCAATCCTGCTCACCCACCTCGGCCATGAACTGGCGATACTCGGTCTGCTTGATCGCCAGGAACACCTTGAGGAAATCCGCACCCAGCGCTTCCTTCGCCCATTCCGATTGTTCCAGGGCGCGCAGGGCGCCGAGCCAGTCGGTGGGTAGCACGTCGGTGGCCTGAGCATAGCCGTTGCCGACGATGGGGGTGCCCGGGTCGATTTTCTGGCTGACGCCGTGATGGATGCCAGCGAGGATCGCCGCCGCCGCCAGGTAGGGGTTGGCATCGGCGCCGCAGATGCGGTGCTCGATATGCCGGCTGGCCGCCGGGCCGCCCGGTACGCGGAACGACACGGTGCGGTTGTTCACGCCCCAGCTTTTGGCCAGTGGTGCGTAGCTGTTGGCCTGGAAACGGCGGAACGAGTTGGCGTTGGGGCAGAACAGTGCCAGGGAATCGAGCAGGGTGGCCATCATGCCGCCGATGGCGTGACGCAACAGCGGCGTGCCGTGGCTGCCTTCAAGATCGGAAAGCTCCGACGCCATCAGGTTGTTGCCCTGCTCGTCGGCAAGGCTGACGTGCATATGCATGCCACAGCCGGCCAGATCGCCGAACGGCTTGGCCATGAAACAGGCTTGTAGCCCGTGGCGATTGGCGACACCCTTGACCAGGCGCTTGTAGCGCACGCCTTCATCGATGGCCTGCAAGGCGTCGAAGCGGTGCTCCAGAGTGATCTCGACCTGGCCCGGTGCGTACTCGGAGATCGCCGTGCGCGCCGGCAGCCCCTGGGCTTCGCAGGCGGCATAGAGATCGTCGAGAAACGGCTGCAACTGTTCCAGCTCGTACACGCCATACACCTGGGTGGCGTGAGGGCGCTGGCCGTTCATCTGCCGCGCTGGCAGCGGTCGACCCTGTTCGCCTCGTTCGCGGTCGAGCAGGTAGAACTCCAGCTCCACCGCCATCACCGGATGCAGGCCATCGGCCTTGAGCGCATCGATGCAGCGGATCAGCACGTGCCGAGGGTCGGCGGGGGCTGCCGGCAAGCCCTGCTCGGGGTGCATGCTTACCTGCACCTGCCCGGTAGGGTGGTTGCGCCATGGCTGCAGGGTCAGGCTGCCCGGCAGTGGGTAAGTCCAGCAATCGGCATCGCCCACTTCCCAGACCAGCCCGGTTTCCTCGACATCGTCGCCATTGATGGTCAGGCCAAGAATGGTGCTCGGCAGTGGCCGGCCGTTGCGGTACATGGCCAGCAGTTCGTCACGGTGCAGCAGCTTGCCGCGTGGCACGCCATTGGCATCGATCAAGAACAGCTCGATGCTGCGTACTTGCGGGTTGGCGGCGAGAAAGGCTTCGGCTTCCTGGATATCGGCGAATTGCATGGTGGGTCTCGCGTTGGGGGATCGGGGCGCGTAGCTGGCGCTTTATTCATCCACCGGGGTTGGGTCGGTTATCGGTGCTGGTACTTGGGCAGCACAGTGTCATGAGAATGCCACGGTTGATCGGGTACAGGTGCAGGGCGGTCTGCAGGCTGTCGTGAAATGTCGCTGGCGACCATGTGCAGTTTCTCTGCAGGTCGTGGTACGTGCTCGATGCCTGAAAACCAGGCTGTCATGCGTGCTGCCGGTGACCTGGAAACAGCGTCGAGCGTCTTTTTGCGGTACCTGCACAACCGCGTGCGGCTGGCGCTTGGAGGCAAATGTTTCCGAATATTGCCGCATCGCGACGGGTACGGCTCGGATGTTAACCTGCGGTCAAAGTGGCCCAGCAACGGGCCGATAACCCCCATTCTTCAGCAGGCTCACGTGAGCCATCGAGCAGCCGCCCGAGCGCGCTTGTGCCTGCCCAAAAAAAGGAGCAGTTTCCTCATGCATGCCATCAGCTTCATCCAGGATCTAGCGGTGATCATGCTGGTGGCCGGCGTGGTCACCGTGCTGTTCCACCGCTTCAAGCAGCCAGTGGTGCTCGGTTACATCCTCGCCGGCTTTCTGATCGGCCCGCATACGCCACCGTTCGGCCTGATCCACGATGAAGAGACCATCCGCACCCTCGCCGAGCTGGGGGTGATCTTCCTGATGTTCTGCCTGGGGCTGGAATTCAGCCTGCGCAAGCTGTTCAACGTCGGGGCAACGGCTTTCATCGCGGCGTTCCTGGAAATCATCCTGATGATCTGGATCGGTTTCGAGATTGGCCGCTACTTCGGCTGGAACACCATGGATTCGCTGTTCCTCGGTGCGATCCTGGCGATTTCCTCGACCACCATCATCATCAAGGCGCTCGGCGACCTGAAGATGAAGAACGAGCGCTTCGCCCAACTGATCTTTGGTGTACTGATCGTCGAGGACATCCTCGGTATCGGCATCATCGCGCTGCTCTCCGGTATCGCCCTGAGCGGTAGCGTGGAAACCGGCGAGGTGTTCGCCACCGTCGGCAAACTGTCGCTGTTCATGATCGTCGCCCTGGTCATCGGCATCATCCTTGTGCCGCGCATCCTCGCCTACGTGGCCAAGTTCGAAAGCAACGAGATGCTGCTGGTGGCAGTGCTGGGCATATGCTTCGGTTTCTGCCTGTTGGTGGTCAAGCTGGAATACAGCATGGTGCTGGGCGCCTTCCTGATCGGCGCGATCATGGCCGAGTCTCGCCAGTTGGTGCAGATCGAGCGTCTGATCGAGCCGGTACGAGACATGTTCAGCGCCATCTTCTTCGTTGCCATCGGCCTGCTGCTCGACCCCACTGTGCTGGTCGAATACGCCTGGCCGATCGCGGTAATCACCGTCGCCGTGATCGTCGGCAAGGTATTTTCCTGCAGCATCGGTTCGTTCATCGCCGGCAACGACGGGCGCACCTCGCTGCGCGTGGGCATGGGTCTGTCGCAGATCGGCGAGTTCTCCTTCATCATCGCCACCTTGGGCATGACCCTGCAGGTGACCAGCGACTTTCTCTATCCGGTGGCGGTGGCCGTGTCGGTGATCACCACCCTGACCACGCCGTACCTGATCCGCTCCGCCGATCCGTTGGCGATAAGCCTGGGCAAGGTGATGCCGCAGCGCGTGTCGCGGGTATTCTCGCTGTACGGCGAGTGGCTGCGCAGCATCCAGCCGCAAGGCCAGGGCGCGATACTGGCGGGAATGATCCGCAAGATCGTCCTGCAGGTGTTGGTCAACCTGGCATTCGTGGTGGCGATCTTCCTCGGCATCGCCTTCTTCGCCACGCAGATCGGTGCCTGGCTGGGCCAGTGGCTGGATCAGGAAAACCTGCGCAAGGCAGTTATCTGGGGCGCGGCGCTGCTGCTGTCGCTGCCGTGCCTGATCGCGGCGTACCGCAAGATCAAGGCGCTCTCCATGCTGCTCGCCGAGATGGGCGTGCGCCAGGAGAAAGCCGGTCGCCATACGGCGCGGGTGCGCAAGGTGATTTCCGAGGTGATTCCGTTGCTGTCGCTGGTCGGCATCATGGTGCTGCTGACGGCACTGTCGTCGAGCATCCTGCCGTCCAACGACATGTTGTTGCTGGTCGGCGTGGTCGCCGCCGGAGTGGCGGCGCTGCTGTGGCGCTGGTTCATCCGCGTGCACACACGCCTGCAGATCGCTTTGTTCGAGACGCTCGACAAGCCCGAGACACCCGGGCATCACTGAGGCAGCGACAAGTTTCAAGCCACAAGCTGCAAGAAAAAGCCCCGTGCTCGTGAAAGCGAGCACGGGGCTTTGCGTTTGCGCTGCTACAGCGGGTCACTGAGCGAGGCGAAGTGCTGGCTGTCTCTTCGGTATCGCTGCGCTCGATGCCAGGTTACCCAAGCTGGGTCAGCGCTGAATGCTTGTCTTGCAGCTGCTGTCACTCTTCCAGCCAGACTTCACGCACCCAGTGCCACACCGAGTCCCAGCTTTCGTCGGTAAGGTCTTCTTCTTCGCCATCCCACAGCAGTACGGTGCCGTCCTGCTCGACGCAGTAGTAGTTGCCCTGATCCTCGCAGATCGGCACCAGCTCGCGGGGTACGCCCAGCGACCAGGCTACCGAGGCCACTTCCGGCAGGTAGGTGTGCGACTGCGGGTCGGTGACCGTGACCGGCTCCAGGCGGCCGTAGACCACGTCGCTGACCTTGAGCAGAAACTCGCGTAGCTCGAACGGCAGATTGATGAGGATCTGCTCCTCGATCTCCACCAGCAACTCTTCTTCCGGCAACTCCAGCGGTACCGGCACCGGTTCGTTCAGTTCACGCAGTTGTTCGATGACTTCTTCCACGAGCGGCTCCAGCAGAGGTCGGTGATTCTCATCAGGCTTGGCAAGCACAAACAGACGAGCGCTCGGTCAGCCGCCGTCTGGTTCAATACTCTTGTAATAGCGCAGCTTTTTACGCTGAATGGAAAATAGTCACAAGTCGGAAAAAGGCAAAACGCCACGTCGGTTGGAGTGTGGATATCTTATCGGCCTCGTTGCGGACTTTGGGGTGCGCATCCTGCGCTGTGGCGCAACGACCAAGCACCCGGGCGCCAAAAAACAGAACCCGGGCAAGCCCGGGTTCTGTGTCACGCGTGGGGATCAGCCGTTCTGGCGGATACCGGCGACCAGCCAAGGCTGGTTGTCACCGGTCGCGCGCTCGAGGCGCCAGCTTTCGCTGAAGACTTCACCCTGGTCGAAGCGCGAAGTCTTCGACAGGCCGCTGAAGGTCAGGGTGGCGATGGTCTTGTCAGCCTGATCGTCGACACCGTCCAACTGCACCTCGAGGTCGTCGATATAGGTGGACTGGAAGCCATCACCCAGATCGGCGCGCTCGCGCTTGAGGAATTCCAGCAGTTGCGGGGTGACGAACTCGGCGATCTTGTCCATTTCGTCGGCATCCCAGTGCTGCTGCAGGCTGAGGAAGTGCTCGCGACCGGCATTGACGAAGCTCTGCTCGTTGAACCAGGCCGGGGCGTTGATCACCGGCTTGATCGCGGCATTGCCGCTGCCACCGAAGATCGACGGCTGAGCCGGCTGGCCATGGGCTTCGCGCTGGAACGGTGCACCACCGGCAGCAGCGACATTAGGCTGCAGCTTTTGGCGGCGGGCGGCAAGGAAACGGAACAGCAGGAAGGCGATCAGGCCGAAGATTAGCATGTCCATGATCTGCAGGCCTTCGAAGCCATCGCCCATGAACATCGAGGCCAGCAGACCACCGGCGGCCAGGCCGGCCAGTGGGCCGAGCCAGCGCGAAGCACCGCTGGCGGCAGCCGGAGTACGACCCGGAGCGGCGGCATTGGCATTAGGCTGCGAAGGTGGTGCGGCCTGGCGGGTCTGATGGCTTGGCGCGGCGCCGAACGACTTGCCGCCGCCAAAACGTTTGGCATCGGCATGGAAGCTGAAGGACAGGCCCAGGCAAAGCACCAGGGCAATACTGAGGAAACGCTGCATTATCGGTTTTCTCTTGGTTATTGAAACGCTGCTGGGCATCTTGCCCGCGCCGAGCCGGCATGACCAGCAACAGAATGTTTCGGGCTTTTGCCCATTGCCTATATGCAGTGGCCCGGCGCGCTCCAAAAATGCCCACCCTCGCCCCGTATCGAACCACCGTCATCCGACGATGCGACCCGCACACCTCCCCGAACCCACGATTCCAGGCGCCTGCAGCCGATGGCATGGATGCTGCTAGATCGCATCCATGGATAACTGGATACAAAAATCCAGAACCCCGTCATGAGGAGTCAGTCGTGTTGTCAGCTATCCAGGGATTCGCCAATCGCCAACCTGCGACCGCCGAGGAAGAGGCTTACCGGCATCTGCTCGATGGCATCTGCATGGGGCGTTACCAGGCTGGCCAACGCCTCAAACCGGAGGACATCGCTCAGGAAATCGGTATGAGCCGCATGCCGGTACGCGAAGCTTTCCGGCGTCTGGCCGCCGAAGGCCTGGTGAATCTGAGGCCCAATCGTGGTGCCATCGTCAGCGGGCTGGACATCGAGGAGATGCGCGAGGTGTTCGAGATGCGCAGTGCTCTGGAGAGCCTCGCGGTGAAGGTGGCGGTGGGCAACCTGACCGAGCGTCATCTGTCGACGCTCGAGCGTTTGCTGGAGGACATGGACGAATACCGCGATGACAGCTGCGAGTGGGTGCGCCGGCACCGGGTTTTTCATGAGTACCTGTGCAGCCTCAGCGGGCGGCCACGACTGATGAAGCAGATTTCGGCGCTGTATTCGCTGATCGAGCCGCACATGCGTCTGTGGCTGCAGCATGTGGACAAGCCTCGCAGTGCCCGGGAGGCCCACGAGGCCATTCTCGACGCCTTGCGCAGTCGTGATGCCAGCCGTGCAGAGATGGTGCTGCGCGAGCATATCGAAGACACCGTGCCGTCCCTGCTGAGTTTCCTGCAAAGCCACGAAAAGTAGGCCTGATCGGCCCGTACAGATCGAGAGTGGGTCGCAACCCGCCGAGCCTTTCGCTTTAGCACTCTGCCGCCAATCGACTGAAACGGGAGCTTCACATGTCCGCATCTGCACGTTCATTGCATTGCCGCGCAAGCCAGTTCGCCGGAGTTCTGGCCCTCACCCTGGTGGCTCAGGCCACGCTGGCCGCGCCCGATCTGCCCGAGCGACTGGTCAAGAGCAACAAGCTGACCTTCTGCTCGAGCATGGACTCGCCACCCCTGGCCTACTTCGACGAGCAGCAAAAGCCCAAGGGCATGTCCGTGGATGTGGCCGAAGATGTGGCCAGAACCCTGGGCGGCCTGAAGATCGACTGGCGGGTGATGCCCTTCGCCGGCATGGTGCCGGCACTGCTGGCGCAACAGTGCGACCTGGTGATCGACCAGTTGTTCGACAAGCCGGAACGCCGCGAGATCATCAATATCGTCAATTACATGTACGCCAGCCAGTCGGTGGTCGTGCCCCAGGGCAACCCCAAGGGAATCGACAGCCTTACTGCGTTGTCGGGCCTGAAAGTCGCCGCGCTCAATGGTTCGACCATCCGTGTGTTGCTTGAGGCCGAGAACGAGAAGCTCGTCGCCGCCGGCCAGAAGCCGATGACCATCGTCGTCTACAACACCGATAACGATGCCTTCCAGGCCTTGCGCCTGCAGCAGGTCGACGCCTTCGGCACCACGGTGGAAACCGCGGGCTATTACAAGAATATCGTGCCCGGCCTGTTCGAGGAGGCGGTGCCGGCATTCAGCCAGATCCTGACCGGAATCGGTATCCGCAAGGACGACGGCGAACTCACCGAAGCGGTGAAGTTCGCCGTCGCCGACCTGCTGCAGAGCGAGCGTTACCTGGCGATGTTGAAGACCTGGAACGTCGAAACCGACAAGCTGGACTACTGAGGCAGGATCATGACTTTCAGTTGGGAGATTTTCTGGCAGTACCTGCTGACACCCAGCGACACCTATCTGTATGGGCTCTGGCTGACCTGTGTGATCAGCGTCTGCGCCATGTTGCTGGGTTGCACCATCGGGCTGTGTGCCGCGTTGATGCGTCGTTCGGGAAATCCACTGTTGCAGTACCCGGTGCGCTTCTACATCTGGCTGATGCGCGGCACGCCGCTGCTGGTGCAGATCGTGTTCCTGTACACAGCGCTGGCGGCCGGTGGCATCTTCCGCTTCGAGGACATCGACCTGGGCTGGTTCGTCCTGCCGGGGGCGATCCAGGCGGCGATCATCGCCCTGGGGTTGAACGAAGGCGCCTACATGGCCGAGATCATTCGCTCCGGTCTCAACGCGGTGGACAAGGGCCAGTACGAAGCCGCCCGTTCGTTGGGCATGACGCCGACGAAGCTGATGCGCCGGGTGATCATGCCCCAGGCGTTCCGGGTCATCGTGCCGCCGCTGGGCAACGAGTTCAACGTGATGCTGAAGAACACCACGCTGGTCAGCGTGATCGGTGTACAGGAATTGTTGCTCAGCACGCAGATGATCACATCGGCCAATTTCCGGGTTTTCGAACTCTACCTGGTAGTGGCTATTTATTTCCTGTTGCTGACCACCCTGTGGGGCTTCTTCCAGCGCTGGCTGGAATACCGCTTTGGCCGTTCCGAGCGGCGCCCGGACGCGGCAGGCCGAATGTTCGGTGGCCAGGCCATGAAGCTCATGAGGGGGCGCTGACATGCCGAGTGACGAGATCATCATCGAAGCGAGCAGCATCCATAAGTCCTTCGGCAATCAGCAGATTCTCAAGGGAATTTCCCTGTCCGTACGCAAGGGCGAGGTGGTGGTGCTGATCGGCGCCTCCGGTTCCGGCAAGACCACCTTCATCCGCTGCCTGAACCTGCTCGAGGAAATCCAGAGCGGACGCATTCGGGTCAACGGCCAGACGCTGGGCTATCGCGAGCGGGCCGATGGCAGCCTGGTGCGCGATTCCGAGCGCAGCATCGCGCGGCAGCGCCGCGATATCGGCATGGTGTTCCAGCGCTTCAACCTGTTCGGTCATATGACCGCGTTGGAAAACATCATCGAGGCACCGATCCAGGTACTTGGCATGCCCCGCAGCGAGGCGCTGGAGCAGGCCTGGGCGCTACTCGAACGGGTCGGCCTGAAGGATCGCGCCGACCATTACCCGTCACAGCTATCCGGTGGCCAGCAGCAGCGCGTGGCCATCGCCCGTGCGCTGGCCATGAAACCCCAGGCCATGCTCTTCGATGAGCCAACCAGTGCGCTCGACCCCGAAACCGTCGGCGAGGTGCTGCAGGTCATGAAGGAACTGGCCGCCGATGGCATGACCATGGTCGTGGTCACCCACGAGATGGGCTTCGCCCGTGAAGTGGCCGACCGTGTGGTGGTGCTCGACCAGGGTGAGCTGATCGAGCAGGGCCCGCCGCAGCAGGTATTCACTCAACCCAGCCACCCGCGTACCCGGGCGTTCCTGTCCCGGGTGCTTTGACTGTCGAGATCCCGATATGCGTAATCTGCAACTTCCTGGCCGCTCTCCCGTACGCGCCACCCAAGGCATGGCGGCCACCTCGCACCCTCTGGCGACCCAGACCGCCCTGGCCATTCTCAAGCGTGGCGGCAACGCCATGGATGCGGCCATCGCTGCCGCTGCCGTGCTGGCCGTGGTCGAGCCCCAGGCCACCGGTATCGGCGGCGACTGCTTCGTGCTCTACACCCCGGCCGGCAGCGATCGAGTGCTCGCCTTCAATGGTTCCGGACGTGCCCCCCAGGCGGTGAACCTGGACTGGATGCGTGAGCAGGGCCACGAGTCGATGCCTGCCCACGGGCCCCATGCGGTGACCATTCCCGGTGCCATCGACGCCTGGTGCCGGCTGCTGGAGGATCACGGCAGCCTGCCGCTCGGCGAAATCCTCCAGGACGCCATCGGCTATGCCGAGAACGGCTATGTGGTCGCCGACCGCGTGGCCGCGGACTGGGCTCACAACGCGTCCTGGCTGGCCGAGTTTCCGGAGGCGGCCAAGGTGCTGCTGCCCCATGGGCGGATTCCCAGGGCGGGTGACATTCATCGCAACGTCGAGTTGGGTCGTACCCTGCGACGCATCGCCCGGCTAGGTCGCGCCGGCTTCTACGAAGGCCCGGTCGCCGAGGATATGGTCAACCATCTGCGCAGCCTCGGTGGTGTGCACAGCCTGGAGGATTTCTCTACCTGTCGGGGGGAGTACGTCGAGCCCATCCACACCGACTACAAGGGTTACCAGCTGTATCAGGTACCACCGAACAACCAGGGCCTGACGGCCTTGCTGATGCTCAATACCCTGGCCGGCTTCGAGCAGGGGCCGGAGGCCAACGGCGCACGGCGCCTGCACCTGGAAATCGAGGCGGCGCGACTGGCCTACCATGAGCGTGACCAGCGGTTCGCCGACCCGGAGTTCGCCAAGGTTCCCGTCGAGCGACTGTTGTCGGCCGAGCACAGTGCGCGCATGCAGCGGCAGATCGATCCGCAGCACGCGTGCACCGATTTGCCCGAGCCACTGTTCGAACACTCCGATACTGTCTACCTCTGTGTGGTCGACGGACAACGCAATGCCGTCAGCCTGATCAACTCCATCTACCATGAGTTCGGCAGTGGCGTGATGGCGCCGCAGAGTGGTGTGCTGTTGCAGAACCGTGGCCTGAGCTTCCGCCTCGACCCCGAGCATCCCAACTGCCTGGCACCGGGAAAGCGCCCCATGCATACCATCATGCCGGGCATGTTGATGCGTGATGGCCGCGTGCAGGCGCCACTGGGCGTCATGGGGGGCGACTACCAGCCCACCGGTCAGGTGCATGTTCTCACCGGTATTCTGGATTTCGGTCTGGATCCGCAGGAGGCGCTGGACGCGCCGCGGGTCATCTACCAGGACGGCAAGGTGCTGGTCGAGGACGGCGTCAGCCCTCAGGTGCGCGAAGCGCTGCAGGGCATGGGCCACCGACTGGAGCGGCACGAAACGCCACTGGGTGGTGGACAGCTGATCTGGATCGATTGGGAAAAGGGTACCCTCACCGGAGCGTCCGATCCACGCAAGGATGGCTGTGCACTGGGTTTCTGAACTCTGGCTGCAGGCAAAAAAAACGGAACCTGCGGGTTCCGTTTTTCGGCTGGCTGATCAACGCCAGTTGTACAGTTCCTGCTCGGTCACCGCGCTCATCGGCGTGACTTCGTCCTGGAAGGTCTTCATCGAACGCCAGATGCGGCCGTTCAGGTCGTTCTGGCCCGCCAGTTCTTCGAGTACCACTTGAGATTCGCGCTTCATGGCATCCAGCACTTCGTCGGGGAAGCGCTTGATCGGCACGCCCTGTTCCTTCAGCTGAGCCAGGGACTTGGCGTTGTGGAAAACGTAGTCGTCCATCATGTCCAGGGTCGCGGCGCGGGCAGCTTCGACGACGATGGCCTGCAGGTCGGCAGGCAGGCTGTCGAAGGCCTTCTGGTTGACCATGGACTCGACCACTGCCTGTGGTTCCTGCCAGCCCGGGAAGTAGTAGTACTTGGCGGCTTTGTGCAGGCCGAAGGCCAGGTCGTTGTACGGGCTGACCCAGTCGGTGGCGTCGATCACGTGGGTTTGCAGGGCGGTGAAGATCTCGCCGCCAGGCAGGTTGACGGTGATGGCGCCAAGCTTGCTCCAGACTTCACCACCCAGGCCAGGCATGCGGATCTTCAGGCCTTTGATGTCGGCCAGCGAGTTGATTTCCTTGTTGTACCAGCCGCCCATCTGCATGGTGGTGTTACCCGCCGACAGCGGTTTCACACCGTGCGGCGCGTAGGTCTCGTCCCACAGGGCCTGACCGCCGCCCTTGCTCAGCCAGGCGTTCATTTCCAGGGTCGACAGGCCGAACGGCACCGAAGAGAAGAACTGTGCGGCCGGTACCTTGCCTTTCCAGTAGTAAGGCGTGCCATGGCCCATTTCGGCAGTGCCGCGGGACACCGCATCGAACACTTCCAGAGCCGGAACCAGCTCACCGGCGGCATAGACCCTGACGGTCAGGCGCCCGGCGCTCATGGCGTTGATGCGTTCGGCCAGGCGCTCGGCGGCGGTGCCCAGGCCCGGGTAGTTCTTCGGCCAGGAGGTGACCATCTTCCAGTGGAAGGTTTCAGCGTTTGCGGCGGTGGCGCCTTGCTGGGCAGCAGGTGTTTCTTCCTTGCAGCCGGCCAGGCCGATGGCAGCGAGCAGCGCCACAGCGGCGCCGAACAGGTTACGGCGGTTCATGGTGATCTCCCTTGGGGATGTTGAGCAGCGTGCCCAGGTTGCTTTTATTATCGGGCGCCGGCCGTCACGACCAGCATTCCTTGTTTTACTGCACAGCCGGCTTGGCGCTGGCCCTTACAACGCTTCCAGCTTGGCATAGGCCAGCATCAACCACTTGCTGCCTTCGTTCTCGAAGTTCACCTGCACCCGTGCCTGCGGCCCGGAGCCCTCGAAATTGAGGATGGTGCCTTCGCCGAACAGCGAATGCTGCACGCGCTGGCCAAGGTTGAACGGGGTGTCCGGTACGGCGCTGCCGGCGAACAGGCTGCTGCCGCTCATGCTGCGATTACCGCTGCCGTATGGGCGACTGACGCTGTTCGACAGGCGCACTTCCTGAAGCAGTTGCGGGGGTACCTCGCGCACGAAACGCGACACCTTGTTGTAGGTCTCGTTGCCGTACAGGCGGCGGGTTTCCGCGTAACTGATCACCAGGTTGTGCATGGCCCGGGTAATGCCGACGTAAGCCAGACGGCGCTCCTCTTCCAGGCGGCCGGGCTCTTCCAGGCTCATCTTGTGGGGGAACAGGCCTTCTTCCATGCCGACCAGGAACACCCGCGGGAACTCCAGGCCCTTGGCGCTGTGCAGGGTCATCAACTGGATGCTGTCTTCGTTCTCGGCGGCCTGGGTGTCGCCGGCTTCCAGCGAGGCGTGGCCGAGGAAGGCGGCCAGCGGCGTCTGCTCTTCATCGCCGTCCTCACCCTCGTAGGAGTCGAAGGCACGTGCCGCGGAGACCAGCTCCTCGAGGTTTTCCACGCGGGCCTGGGCCTTCTCGCCCTTTTCGTCGCGGTGGTAGGCAAGCAGGCCGGACTGTTCGATGACCAGTTGCGCCATGCTGTGCAACTGCATGCCTTCGACCTTCAAGGCCAGGGTATCGACCAGTTCGACGAAGGCATTCAGGGCACTGGCGGCGCGCCCACTGACGACCTTGGTACCCACCGCCTCGTGAAGCGCGGCCCACATCGACAGCTCGTTGGCGCGGGCGAACTGGCGCAGGGTTTCCACCGTCTTCTCGCCAATGCCGCGGGCCGGTACGTTGATGACCCGCTCCAGGGCCGCATCGTTGCCGCGCTGGTGGATCAGGCGCAGGTAGGCCATGGCGTTCTTGATTTCGGCGCGTTCGAAGAAGCGCTGGCCGCCGTAGATGCGGTAGGGAATCTTCTCGCGCAGCAGCGCTTCTTCCAGTACCCGCGACTGGGCGTTGGAGCGGTAGAGGATGGCGATCTCGCTGCGCTTGAGGCCGTCCTTGCGCAGGGCGTCCTCGATGGTTTCGACCACGTAGCGGGCTTCGTCGTGTTCGTTGAAGGCGGCGTACAGGCTGATCAGCTCGCCGTCGCCGACATCGGTACGCAATTCCTTGCCCAGGCGCCCCTGGTTATTGGCGATCAGGGCGTTGGCGGCATTGAGGATGTTCGCCGTGGAGCGGTAGTTCTGCTCCAGGCGGATGATCTCGGCCCCGGCGAAATCGCTGTCGAACTGCTGGATGTTCTCGATCTTCGCGCCACGCCAGCCATAGATCGACTGGTCGTCGTCGCCCACCACCATGAGGCTTTCGCCGCCCATGGCGAGAATGCGCAGCCAGGCGTACTGCACGGCGTTGGTGTCCTGGAATTCGTCCACCAGAATATGCCGGAAGCGGCGCTGGTAATGTTCCAGCAGACCCGCGTTGTTGCGCCACAGATCGAGGGCGCGCAACAGCAGCTCGGCGAAATCGATGACCCCGGCGCGGGCACAGGCCGCCTCGTAGGCTTCGTAGATGCCACGCATGGTCGCCAGGAACAGATCACCGCTGGCCTGAATCCCCTGCGGGCGAATGCCCTCATCCTTCTGGCCATTGATGAACCACTGCGCCTGCTTGGCCGGCCAGCGCTGCTCATCCAGGCCCAGCTCGCGAATCACCCGTTTGACCAGGCGCTGCTGGTCGTCGGAGTCGAGAATCTGGAAGTTCTCCGCCAGGCCGGCTTCGCGCCAGTGCGCACGCAGCAGGCGGTGCGCCAGGCCGTGGAAGGTACCCACCCACATGCCTGCCGGGCTCTGCCCAAGCACTTCTTCGATGCGATGGCGCATCTCGGCGGCGGCCTTGTTGGTGAAGGTCACCGACAGAATGCTGTGTGGCGAGACGCCCAGCCGCTGGATCAGGAACGCGATGCGGTGCACCAGCACGCGAGTCTTGCCGGAACCGGCACCGGCCAGCACCAACTGATGCCCAGGCGGTGTGGTGACCGCATGGTGCTGGGCTGGATTGAGGGATGTGAGACGCTGATCGAGGTCATTTTGCATCGCGGCATTCTAGGGGGCCGGCGCGGGTAGGGCAAACGGCAAGAGACCCTGGTCGATCAGTGTTCCGGCAGGTTGGCGAAAATGCTCGCCAGCACCTGGTTGAGCTTGCGCAGCTGGGCTTCGCTCAGCCCCTGGAAGCTCTTGTGGAACAATTCGTCGGTGAGTTCGTGCATGTCGAAGAACGCCTGGCGCCCGGCCTCGGTGAGGCTGACCTGGGTGACGCGGCCGTCCTGGGCGCTCTGGCTGGTATCGACCAGGCCGTCGTCCTTCATTCGGTAGACGATCTTGGTGATGGTGGAAAGCTTGGCCACGGCGTGTTCGGAAATCTCCGAGATGCTCGAGTTGTCGTTCTCGAAGAGGATGTTCAGCACCCGCCAGCGCGGGATGTCCAGGTCGATCCGCTTGAGCAGCTTCTCCATGGCCATGGAGTAGCGCCCGTGCACGCGCGCCAACCAGTAGAAGGGGAACTCTTCCTTGTGAAAATCTTCGCTGGCGGGGTTGTAGCGGCTGCGGCGTTTCTTGGGGATGGACATGGAGGGGCTGCTTTGTGAAAGTCGACGGGCAATCATAGACATTTCTACTAATTCCAGCACCCGCCAAGAAGCTCGGCGGCGCCGGCATGCTGACGCGCGGCTGGCGCGCGTACCTGCCCGCGCACTTGCTCAACCTTTTATTTCCAGTGCCTGGTCGAAGCGAGCCGTAAGTCCCGTTGCATCCAGCAGGCGAAAGAATTCCCGCATGCGCTGCGCCTTGTAGGCACCGATGTCCTGGCCGGCATAGTCGTAGAAACCCTGGCCATCGCGCAGGCCGTTACGGCCGTTGGCCATGTTTTCATGCACGATATCGGCACACTCGAAGCGTTCGCCAAGCTGGCCGGACAGGTACTTCGAGGCATAGAACAGGATGTCGCCGCCGCCCCAGTCGATGAATTCCAACAGGCCGAGTACGGCGAAGCGCAGGCCGAAGCCGGCGCGGATGGCCTTGTCGATATCCTCGGCGCTGGCCACGCCTTCCTCGACCATGCGCGCGGCCTCGTTCATCGCCTGCGCCTGGATGCGCGGAATGATGTAGCCGGGTGAGGCGGAGCAGACCACGGGCACCTTGCCGATACTCTCCAGCAACTCGACCATGTCGTTGACCACGGCTTGATCGGTGATCTCGCTGCGGCTGACTTCCACCAGCGGTATGAGATCCGCCGGGTTCAGCCAGTGGGCATTGATGAAGCGCTGGGGTTCGCTGATGAAGGTTGCCAGCTCACTGACCAGAAAGGTCGAGGTGGTGGAGGCCACTCGCGCATCGGCCGGGATGCAGCCGCCGAGCCAGGCGAACAGCTCGCGTTTCATGTCGAGCACTTCCGGTACGCCCTCGAACAGGTAGCGCGCCTCGGTCAGCGAGGCTTCGCAGCCCTCGCGTGGCAACACGCTGAGGCGTGCCAGGGCGATCTGCATCTGCGTGTCGGTGAGGCGACCGAGCTCGACCTTGGCCTGCAGTTCGCGGCTGACCGCTTCGCGTACCTGGCTGGCATAGGCGATGCCGTCTTCCGGGCTGCGCTGCTTCACGTCGATCAGCACCACTGGTAGACCGCCCTGGATGAAGGCCAGCGCCATACCCTGGCCCATGCGTCCGGCACCAATGATATGTACCGTTTTCATGGCAACACTCCTTCACGCAGCAGGTGCTGCATCTGCTCGCGGGACAGTTGCGACAGGCCGAGATTTTCCAGGGTACGGCCTTCGGCGTAGAGGTCGCGTTCGGCTACGGCGGAGGCGATGGCCAGCAGCCCGGCGGCGATCGGCGTCGGCACGCCGGCCCAGCGACCCACGGAAACCAGCAGCGACAGGCCCAGGCGAGTGTCTTCCAGCATGTAGCGGTGGCGCTGCAGGTCGATGTCTTCGCGCCAGTCGCCGCTGTCGGTGAGTTTGCCGTGGGCGCCACGCCCGTACATCCATTCGTCGCCGTCGCTGGTGTAATGATCGGCCAGTGGGAAGTGTGGCGCGCCGTAGCCCAGGGCTTCGCGTACGGCCATGCGCTCGGCATCCAGGCCGTTGGTGACCCGGCGAATCGACGGTTGCGTGCCTTCGTTGTGGATGTCCCAGCGCTCGAAGTGTTCCAGGGGGCCGGCGTTCATCATGATCAGCGGCGGGTGGATGATCGGCCCGGCATTCATCAGTGCGCCGGACAGGCCGTCTTCGATCGGCTCGACGCTCGGGTAGGCGGCGCACAGCACGGTGAAGGCGTGTTCGCTCAGGCGCGCCGGGAATACGCCGGTGGGCAGGCGCGTGGCATAGCAGCTGATCACCAGCTCAGCGGGGCCGTGCTTGCGGGCCAGGTAGGGCAGGGTGCCGGTTTCGGCGAAGGCCACCTCGGCGGAATTACCGGCGTCGGCCATGGCTTTGGCGAACAGGTAGCTGCCGAAGGTACCTGGTGGCAGGAACACCACCTGGCCGCTCTGCAGCAGCGGCGCCAGTTCCTGGGCCAGATCCTGGTGGGTGGTCGAGGGCAGTGGGATGACGATCAGTTCGGCGCCATCCACGGCGGCGTCCAATTGATCGATCAGCTGCAGGCCACTATTGCTGTCGCCCAGTGGTAGCAGTCGGGTGCCGCGATAATCCCGTACCTGAATTCCGCTCTGGTCGCGGATTGCCGCGAATGCCGCGCTGTCACGCCGCCAGAAATTCACCTGATGCCCTGCTTCGCTCAGCTCCACGGCGGCTGCGTAGCAGCCATGCCCTCCACCCAGAACACAGATTTTCATGTTGCGACTCCTGTTTTTTTGGCAGCCGGCTCCCGTCCATCGCATGTGCGGCAGAGAAAGGAGATCGGCCAGATGCCGTTGGCGGTTAACGATCAGGCTTCAGGATTGGCCCCGAAGCAGGTACTTGCGTGTGTATTGCAGCGTGACGTTGAGCAGCAGTCCGATCAGCGAGATGACGATCAATGGCACGAACATGTCGACCATCAGGAACGAGCGGGCGGCCAGGCTGAGCAGATGGCCGAGGCCGTCGGTGGAGGAGATCATCTCGGCCAGGAACACCGTCACACAGGCGATCAGCAGGCTGATCCGGCAGCCGGTGAGAATCGCTGGCAAGGTGGCTGGCAGCACCACCCGGTACAGACTGGCGGTGCGGCCCGTTCCGGCGGCGCGGGCCGACCACAACAGCTTGGGTTCCACCGAGCGGGCGCCATGGAAGGTTGCCAGCAGAATGGGGAAGATCGCGTCGGCCACCACCAGCGCGATCTTGGATGCATGGTCGTAACCGAAGATCAGTACGAAAGCCGGGTAGAAGGCGATCTTCGGAATCGGCGCGAGCACGCGGATTACGGTTTCCAGCAGGCCGCCGGCCACCCGGCTGGCCAGCAGGCCAATGGTCACGCCGAACACCAGAGCGATGGCGAACCCGCCGAGCAGCCGGATCAGGGTCTGTTGCAGATGAAAGAGGAACTCCGCCTGCGGCAGCAATTGCGCCAGGCGCATGAGCACCGCACTCGGCGCGGGCAACAGGTTGGCCGCCACCCAGCCGAGGCGGGTGCTCGCTTCCCAGACCAGCGCCAACAGCAGCAGGGGGATCAGGGGTAGTAACGAATTGGCGAGGCGTCTCATGAGGCGGCTCCACTGTGGCTGTCCTGGCGGGTTTCGGCCCAGTGGGTCAGGCGTCGGCGCAGGCGCTCGAACAGCCAGTCGAGGAGGAAACCCAGGGTGGCGAGGATCAGGATCATGGCGTACACATCCGGGTAGAGCGCCATGTCCATGGCATTGAACAGCAGGTCGCCGGCACCGGACTGACGGGCGATCATTTCCGAACTGATCATCACGATCAGCGCCATGGACAGACCGACGCGGCAACCCAGCAGGACATCGGGCAGGGCTGCCGGCAGCACCACCTTGAACAGTCGCGTCGGGGCGCCCATGCCCATGGCCGCTGCCGACCAGAGCAGTTTCTCGTCCATGCTGCGGGCACCGTGGTAGCTGTGGAACAGCAATGGCAGGCTGACGCCGAGGAAAATCACCAGGATCTTCGACAGGTCGCCAATGCCGAACCAGAGCATCACCATCGGCATCAGTGCCGCCTTGGGAATCGGGTAGACCACACTGAGCAGCGGGTTGAGCAGGCGCGCCAGGGTTTCGCTGCGGCCCATGCACAGGCCCACGGGCACGGCGAACGCCAAGGCCAGGGCGATGCCGCAGGCCATGCGCCGCAACGAGTCGCCGATACCGCTCAGGGCCTGGCCGTCAGTGAGGATCACCGGTAACTGGCGCAAGGCTTCTCCTGCGGTGGGAAAACCGTCGAGCTGCATCCAGCGCGCCGTCATTTCCCACATCAGCAGCAACGTCAGCACCACCAGCAGCGGGCCGAGCTTGCCGAACAGCTGATAATGACCAGAAGCCCTCATGCGCTGCGGGCCTCCAGGTGAACGTCTTCGATCAACTGCTCGAGATAGACGATGTAGTCCTGGTAGCGACGGTTGACCAACAGTTCGCTGCGCACCCGTGGCCGCGGCAGGTCGATGTCGACGATTTCCTTGATGCGGCCGGGGGAACGGGTCATCACCACCACGCGATCGGAGAGGAACACCGCTTCATCGACGCCGTGGGTAACGAACATCACCGTCTTGCGGTCGCGCTCCCAGATATCCAGCAACTCGTTCTGCAGCACCGTACGGGTGTGTGCATCCAGTGCACCGAAGGGTTCGTCCATCAGCAGGATCGCCGGGTCGTAGGCCAGGGTGCGGGCGATGGCCACGCGCTGGCGCATGCCACCGGAAAGCTCCTTGGGATAGAAGTCGGCGTAATCCGCCAGGTTGACCTTGATCAGCAGGGCCATCGCCCGCTCGCGGGCTTCACGCCGACCGACACCCTGTTCGCGCAAGCCATACATGACGTTGCCGATCACGGTTTTCCAGGGAAACAGGGCGAACTCCTGGAACACCGGGCCACGATCCGGCCCCGGCCCGCTGATGGTTCTGCCCTGCGCTACCAGCTTGCCGGAGCTCTGTGCGACGAAGCCGCCGAGCATGTACAGCAGGGTCGACTTGCCGCAGCCGGAGGGGCCGAGTATGGAGACGAACTCGCCTTCACGGATCTCCAGGTTGATATCGTCGAGCGCCATATGGGTGTGGCGGTCGGCGGTGTAGAAGGATTTGCACAGCTTGCTGATGCTGATCATGCTCTGGCCGGTCATGCCTTCACTCTCTCTTCAGGGCTGCAGCAGTACGGTGGGACGAAACTGTTCAGCCTGCAGTGGCGCTTTCAGCAGACCGATTTCCAGGTATTGGTCGAACATCTTCTGCATGCCGGCAAAATCCGGTTGCGCCTGCGGATCGCGAGCGAAGTCGTTCTCCTTGAGCAGGTACTGATCGAGCAGGTCGGTGGGCGCGCGGGTCACTTCGGACACCACCGCCAGGGTTTGCGGTCGGTCGGCCTGCAGCAGGCTCATGGCTTTCTGCAGATCCGTCATGTAGTGCCTGGCCAGTTCGGGATTGGCATCGACGAAGTCCTTGCGGCACACCTCGAGCAGATGCACGGTGTTGGGCATCAGATCCGCAAGGGCGAACAGCTTGCGTACGCCGCCCTTGGCTTCGGCCCTCACCGCGAAGGGCTGATTCATCACCGCGGCATCGATACGGCCGGCACGCAGGGCGGCTTCGGAGCCGGGGAAGCCGGTTTCCACCAGTTTGATGTCCTTGGCCGGATCCAGCCCGTGGTGCTTGAGCAGCATGGCCATCTGGCCGTAGGAGCCGGATCCATAAACGTTGACGCCGACCGTCTTGCCCTTGAGATCGGCGATGCTGTTGATCGGCGAGTCTTCCTGCACGGCCCAGTACAGCGAAAACGAACCCGGCGCCTCGGCCACGTGCTGAGCAATCGCATAGGCCTGCAGGCCACTGGACAATGCACCCTGGCCGAGCGAAAGCGGGGCCTGGGATGAACAGTCGAGTGCGCCGGCGAGCATCGCCTGCACCATCGGCGCGGTGCCCTGGAATTGCGTCCATTCGATACGGTACGACTTGCCCAGCTCGGGAAAGGCATCGGCGCGACGCATCATCCAATACTTCATTTCTTCGGCGGGAATCGACCAGCCGACACGGATGGTCGGCAAATCCTTGGCGCTTGCCGGGTTGCCAAAACCCAGCACGGCCGCGCAGGCGAGTAACTGTAGAGAGCGAGTGAACGTCTTCATGCTGTCATCTCCGGTGCCATCGATCAGGACGGTGGGGCGTCAGGCCGCTACGATCTTGCGTAGCCGGCGTATGTGCTTGGCCCGATTCTAGGTAGAGGGCCTGGCTGGTGCTGATCGAAACACGCAACGGGGATTCGCCAGGCGCAACTCAATGGCGGGGAAGCGGAGCTGTCACCCCTGGTGACGCATTGCGGTACTTATAGGTCGAGGTGCTGCCTGTTTTGGTGCGCTCAAGTGAGGCAGGCGAGTTGGCAGTCAGGCCATGCGAGCCCTGGGCCCAAGGCTAATGGTGGTCACCGAGTCGACTGCTGGAAGAACATCTGCGGTATGGATATTGCTTTCTGATTCACGTGAATTGTTGATCGTAAGCCGATGCTCTGGCTGCGGTCGGTCATCGAATCTGCTTACGTGGGTGTACGAAACATGTTCGATCACTTGCGACATCACAAACTCATGAGTTCCGGCGGCATCAAGGAGGTCAAGGACGCGGTCAGCCGCTGTCTGTGGCCGCACCACATGAACATGCCCGCAGGGGAGTCGCTGAACTCAGAGTTGTACGGCGTGTTCTTTGGCGATGCGGCGTTGTTCGACCTGCATTACGGCGCCAGCGTCGAGATCGATGCCGGTGACATCGAGCGTTTCTACCTCGTGCGTATCACCCTGGAAGGGGGTGGTCTGATCCGCCTCGGCCAGCACAGCGCCGTGCTGCAGCGTGGCAGCCTGACGGTTTCTTCCCCGTCGCAGCACAGCTACATCCGCACCGACCGTGATTGCCGCAGCCTGATCCTGCGGGTGGCCCGCGAAGCCATGGAGCGGCAGTTGCAACATCTGCTGGATCGACCGATGAGCCGGCCGCTGGTGTTCGATATCAGTGTCGAACCCGACCACCCGGGGTTGTTGGTGATCAGTCAGACCCTCGACTACATCTGTGGTCTTTGCCAGCACGGCGAGCCCGATACGCAGCCGGCGGTATTCGGCACCGCGCTGTCGGATTACCTGGTCTCGGTGCTGCTGACGCAACTGCCGCACAACTACCATGCCGAGCTGCACGATGAGCGTCGCAGGCCATTGCCATCCCACGTGCGGCGTGTCCGCGACTACATCGAAGCGCATCTGGAACAGCCCCTGCCGCTGGTGCAACTGGCCGAAGTCGGCGGTGTCTCGGTGCGCACCCTGCAGAACGGCTTCACCCAGTTTCTCGGCCAGAGCCCCAGCGACTACCTGAGGAACCGGCGTCTGGCGCGGGTACATGCGGCGCTGCAGCAGGCTGGCAGCTGTGACAGCGTCACCGATATCCTGCTGCGCCATGGTATCGGCAGTTTTGGTCACTTCGCCGTGTTGTACCGCAAGCGCTACGGTTGTCTGCCCTCGCAGACCCTGCGCCGGGGCGCAGCCTGACTGTGCTCATTCACCCAGGCGTACCAGCCGATAGAGCGTTTCCAGAATCGGCGTGCTCAACTGATGGCGGCGTGCGTGCCGCAGTAATGCGCCATTGATGGATTCGATTTCACTGGGCCTGCCGGCCTGGCGATCCTGCAGCATCGAAGGGCGGTGTGCAGCCTGCTCGACATACACCTGGCGCATGCGTGCCCGTACCCGCTCGCTGTCGAAGGCGATGCCCTCGGCCATGGCGATGTGCTGGCTTTCGTCTATCACCTGTTCGGCCAGCCAGCGGCCGTCCGCGCTGGCCCCGATGACACCGACCGGCTGTCTGACCAGTACGCACAAGGCGTTGAGGGCGGCGTTGAAGGCCACCTTCTCCCAGATCGCCGACTGCACCGCGGGATCCGTTGCACAGTCGAAACCGGCCCGGCCCAGCAGTTGGTTGACGGCCGACAGCTCGGCGCAGTCGTCCCCGTGGTAGCGCCACAAGCGCACTTTGCCGGTATCGACAGCGTGCACTACGCCTGGCGCAGTGAGATCTGCCGGCACATCGGTCATGCCGATCAGCACGCGCTCCGCCGCTACCGTCTCGATGATGCGCTCGGCATTGCCCAGGCCATTCTGCAGGGTCAGCACCCAACTGTTCGGGCCGATCAGATGACGCACCGAGGTGATCGCCGTACGGGTATGCATGCCCTTGGTGAAGACCATCAGCAGGTCGAACGGCCCCTGTGTATGTTCGGCCAGCGCAATGGGCAGCCTGATCTGGTGCTGCCGTTCCCCGAGATGCAGATGCAGGCCGTGCTCAGTGATCGCCGTGATGCTGACCGCATCGACCTCCACCAGATTGACCCGAGCGCCGCCAAGTACCAGGCGCGCGGCGAACAGGCAGCCCATGGCGCCGGCGCCGATGATGGCGATGTTCATGGAAGATCCTTACCGCTGGCCGTCAGCCGTTTTCTGGCTCTGCGCGCGGTAGTCCTTGGGCGGCATGCCGAAGTGGCGTTTGAATACCCGGGAGAAGTGCGCCGAATCGGTAAAGCCCCACTTGTAGGCGATAGTGGTGATCGGCAGGGCTTTATCGCCGGCCTGGGTGAGATCGCGGGCGCTGCAGTGCAGGCGTTGGCGCTGGATATAGCGGCCGATACTGTCGCCGTCGAGTTCGAACTGGCGATATAGCTGGCGAACAGAAACGTTCAGTTGTGTGGCCAGTTCGGCTGGCGTCGGCGGCGCTTGCAGTGCCTCATTGATCAGGCGCTCGGCGAGGCGGCGCAATGGGCGACCGGTATCCGGAATGTCGTCGATATGCAAAGAGGGTTGCAGCAGGCTGATCAGGGCGTCCTGCAGGGCGGCACCATGGGACTGGCCGGCACCCAGGTTCATCTCTCCCTCGCTGATCTGCTGCAACATACCGTGCAGCAGGCGCCCGCTCAGGCCGGTCTGTTCGAGCTTGCCGAAACGGCAAGCGTGCGCGGGTAGCAGGCGATCCACTGCGTCGCGACAAAGGTGGATCGATAGTTGTGCGATCAGACCTTGCGGCTGCATCTCGAACGCCTCGGCCGAGTCGAGCAGCGCCATGTCGCCAGGGTGCAGAGTGAATGTTCGAGCGCTGCGGTTGATCGCCATGCTGCCTTCACGCTGCAGGACGAGAAAATAGAAGCCGTCATCACCACGGCTTGCGCTGCCGCGTTCACGGCGAATCGACGGAGCGTTGACCTGGATATCCGCCAGGTTCAGGTCACCCAGTCGATGGTGCTGGATATCGCCTATGAAACTGTTCGCATGATTGCCGCGCTGAGTGATGAAGCGGCCACACACGGCATGTACTGCATGATTCCAGTGGTCGAAATCGTGGAGGTTTTGTACGCTCACGAGGCACCTCGAAGGGCTTTCTAGTAGTTTTGGTGCGCAAGTGGGCGGATTTTGCACACATGACTAATCACGGGAAACTTCAAGCATTTCTCGCGCCAGAAACCGAACCGGGAGTGGTGAGTTTTCGAACAGGGCCGAACAGGGCCGGCAAGCCGACCCGAAAGGCGATTCAGTAACGGATCATCACCGATTTGAGTTCGGTGTAGTCGTCGATGAAGGCACTGCCGAATTCCCGGCCGCTGCCCGAGGCCTTGATACCGCCGAAGGGCACCGACGGGTCGAGGAAGGTGTGCATGTTGACGTATACCGTGCCGGCCTCGATCTGTGGAATCAGGCGCAGCGCCCTGGACAGGTCGTTGGTCCATATGCTGGCGCTGAGGCCGAAGGGCGAGTCGTTGATCAGGCCCGGCAATTGCTCGACCTCGTCGTAGGGCAGCACGCACAGCAGCGGACCGAAGGTCTCCTCATGGAGCAGGCGATCCTGGGCGCTGTTGGCGAGCACCAGGGTCGGTTCGACGAAGTAGCCGGGGCGGGCCAGGACGTTGCCGCCGCAGACGATGCGGCTTTCACGGCGGGCCAGCTCGAAGAACTGCACGACCTTGTCGAACTGCGGCCGGTTGGCCAGCGGGCCGAACTGCACGCTTTCGTCGAGTGGCGAACCGATGCTCATGCCTTGCAGCGCGGCGCTGAATTTCTCCAGGGTTTCGTCGAGGCGCGAACGCGGCACGTAGAGCCGCTCCGGCGCGGCGCAGACCTGGCCCTGGTGCACGTAGCCGGTCTGGATCAGGCCGCCGATGGCGGCGTCGAGATCGACATCCGGGAGCAGTGCGGCGGCATTCTTGCCGCCCAGCTCGAGGGTCACGCGGGTGAGGTTGGCGGCCATCGCCGCCTGGCCGACCTTGAGGCCGGTCGGCACCGAGCCGGTGAACGACACCTTGGCCACCTGGGGGTGGTCGATCAGTTGCGCGCCGACCTCGCCGCTGCCGTTGAGCACGTTGAACACGCCCGCCGGCACCCCGGCCTCGACCGCCAGCTCGGCCAGGCGCAGCAGGGTCAGCGGGGTGAATTCGCTGGGTTTGAGCACCAGGGTGCAGCCGGTGACCAGCGCCGCGGCGATCTTCCATACGCCGATCATCACCGAGAAATTCCACGGCACGATACCGGCCACCACGCCGACCGGCTCGCGGCGAGTGAAGGCGGTGTACTGTTCGCCGGCCAGCGAGGGGAAGGACGGGCTCATGGTTTCGCCGTTGATCTTGGTCGCCCAGCCGGCGTAGTAGCGCAGGAACACCGCGCTCTGGCCGACTTCGAACAGCCGCGACAGGTGGATCGATTTGCCCGAGCACAGGGTTTCCAGCTGGGCCAGTTCCTCGCCGTTGGCTTCGATGAGGTCGGCCAGGCGGTTGAGGATCACCCCGCGCTGGTAGGGCGAGGTCGCCGCCCAGCTTCCCGTGAAGGCCTGGCGCGCCGCGCTGACGGCAGCCTCGACGTCGGCGGCATCCGCCGTCGCGACCTGGGCGATGGCCTCACCAGTGGCCGGATTGACGACCGGGATGCACCCGGCGCAAGCGCTGGCGCGGTAAGCGCCGTCGATGAAGTGGCCGTGCTCGCGCTGCAGGAACGCCTGCACTTGGGGCAGCAGTTGAATGTCGCTCATTGGGAAGACTCCTTGGCAGTTGAAAAACGAATCAGAGAGGAATGGCGACGTTGAGCCAGAACTTGCCGCCTTCCGGGCGGTTGCGCACGTCGAACTCGTGCTGGTAGCGGCCCTGGACGTTCAGGCCGCTGGCCGTGGTGTAGGTGAACTGCGGGCCCAGCGCCGTGGCGCGGCCCTTGAAGTCGCCGAGCACCGCGCCTGCGCCGCTGTCGCCGCTGAGCTGCCTGTAGCTGTAGCCGCCGATGCCCACGCCCCAGTTGCCGAAGTGCTTGGCGGCGACGAAGTCGGCGTGCAGTTCGTTGCCGGAACGGTAGCGGGTGTCGGTGTTCTCGTAGTTGTGGTCGAACATGGTCTTCATTGAGAACTCGTAGCCTTGCGGGTTGCGGTAGGTAAAGGCGAACAGCGGTTCGAGGGTGACGTAGTTGCGGCCGATGTTGGCCAGTGCGTCCTTGTCGTAGCGGCCGGTGGGCAGGTACACGTCGACGGCTGCGAGCCAGTGCCAGTTGCCGGCGTGCCAGCCGACGGCCAGCGGACTGAAGATGAAGTCGCCGATGCCGGCGCGGTGCTGACGCCCACCGCCGCCCAGGTCGACGTCCACGTCGGCGGCGACCAGGAAGGCGTGCATCGCCCAGTTGCCGCCGAGAATCCGTTTATCGGTGACATGGATGGCGCGCAGGATGGTGGCGGCGGTGCTGACCTTGAAGTCGTCGAACGCCGGGTTCGAGCTGGCGAACCGGTCAGCGCTGTAATAGGTGTTGTAGCTGACCAGGTAGCTGCCCGGTGGCGGCAGGGCGCCGGTCATGAAGCCTTCGCTGCCGTTGGCGTAGGCGCCACCGCCGCCTTCGGTGGCCAGGGCGCTCTGTCCGAGAGCGAGCAGGACAAGGGTGGTTACGCCGATCAAATAACGCTGTTGGGAGAAACGCATGGGTGATCCTCGAGCCGAATTCTGGGTGTGCGGATCCATGACGCGATGGATCCGCCATGGGCCTTGAAGGTCAGTCAGGAGCGGTCGGGTGCGGCGAGCGATGCCTGGGGCGTGCCGATCAGCGCATCGAGATTCAACATCTTTTCGTGTGGGGCGTTCAGCGCCAGCGGTACGTTGCCAAGGATGAAATCGGCACCTCGTTCGCCCAGCATGATCGCCGGCGCGTTGGTGTTGCCGCTGGCGATCTGCGGGCACACCGATAGGTCGATGACCCGCAGGTTGGGTACGCCATGCACACGCAGTTGCAGGTCGGTCACCGAGGTCGCCGGATCGCTGCCGAGGCGGCAGGTGCCGCCAGGGTGGTAGACGGTCTTGATCGCTTTGCGCACGAAGGTCTCGATGCCGGCGGTGTCTTGCCAGTCGATGTCTTCCGGGGCGGTGATCTTCTTGATCAGGTTCTTCAGGGCCGGTTGCTGCATGAGCTTGAGGCCGGTCTGCACGGCGCGGATCTGACCTTCGAGGTCTTCCGGGTCGCCCAGGTAGTTGGGGTCGATCAGCAGCATGTCGGCCGGATCGCTGCTGCGCAGACGCACCTCGCCGCGAGCCTTGGGCCGCAGGTGGCCGACCTTTACCGTGAGGCCATGCTCGGCGGCGGGCGGCACTTCGCCGGGGGTATTGTCGAAATTGTCCATCACGGGCAGAAACATGAACTGGATGTCCGGCCGGCCGACGTCCTGGCTGTCGACGAAACCGCCACCTTCGAGAATGTTGCTGGTCAGCAGGCCGCTGCGGAAGGCCAGCCACTGGGCCATGTGCTTGATGCTGCGCAGACCCTTGTCTTCGCCGAGGATGCTGTTCTGTTCGTGGGTGGTGGCGTTGAGCGACAGGTGCAGATGATCGTGGAAGTTCTTCCCCACCGGCAGGTCGACCAGGGTCTCGATGCCGAGGTCAGAGAGGTGTTCCTTAGGGCCGATGCCGGAGAGCATGAGAATCTTCGGGCTGCCGAAGGCGCCAGCGCTGAGGATCACTTCCTTGCGTGCGCGGGCGGTGATCGGTGCGCCATCCTTCTCACTGAATTTCACCCCGATGGCGCGGCCGTTCTCGACGATTACCTTGTGCGCCAGGGCGTCGGTGACCACGGTCAGCTTGCTATTGTCGCGCACCGATTTCAGGTAGGTGCGCGACGTGCTGGCGCGGGCGCCGTTGCGTGTGGTGGTCTGATAGAAACCAACGCCCTCCTGGGAGGCACCGTTGAAGTCGTTGACGTAGGGCAGGCCCATCTCCTGGCCAGCACGGACGAAGGCCATGGTCATCGGGTGGCGATAGCGGTTCTCGCTGACCGGCAGCGGGCCCTCCTGGCCGTGGTATTCGCCACTCAGGCTCTCGTTGGCTTCGGCCTTCCTGAAGTAGGGCAACACATCACGATAGCCCCAGCCGGGACAGTTCCAATCTCTCACCCAATCGTCGTAATCCTCGTGCTGGCCACGGATGTAGATCATCCCGTTCACCGAACTGCCGCCACCGAGCACCTTGCCCTGGGCGATGATCATCTCGCGGTCGTTGCAGTGCTTCTGCGGCACGGTCATGTATGGCCAGGACTTCTGCTGGAAAACCTGCACAACTGTTGCGGGCATGGTGTGGAAGGGACTGCTGTCCTTGCTGCCTGCTTCGAGCAGTAGCACGCTGCCGGCGTTCTGCTGGATCAGCCGGGCGGCGACTACGCAGCCTGCCGAGCCTGCACCGATCACGATATAGTCATATTCCTGGGTGGGCATTGGAGCGACCTCGCTGATGTCCCGAAGGGATCGTTGTGAGGCCCCATTCAAGCCTCTATCGGCGGCAGGAAATTGATCGTGGTGGACAGGTTGTTGTATGTGGTTGCCAGGTTTTCGGATCCGCCCAGGTTGGGGGCTATCCACTATCTTCTGGCCAGACCCTATCCCTTGAGAAAGCGCTGGGCCAGACCCAGTTGCGACTCGGCGAGTTGGTGCAGCGCCTGGCTGATCTCGGTGGTGCGTCCGGCCTGCTGACTGGTGCGCTCGGTGAAGCCGGCGATCTCGGTGATCTGCTGGTTGATCTGCTCGGCGACCTGGCCCTGTTGCTCGATGGCGGCGGCCATCTGCAGGCTCATCCCGCTGATCTGGCCGACTTCTTCGCAGATGCGTGACAGTGCCTGACGCGCCTGCTGCACATCGGCGCTGGCGCGTAGTGCGGCCTGTTCGCCCCGTTGCGCTGTCGCCAGGGCGTTGCTGCTGCCATTGCGCAGGCTTTCGATGGAACGCTGGATTTCATGGGTCGATTCGCGGGTGCGTGAGGCGAGGCTGCGTACTTCGTCGGCGACCACCGCGAAGCCACGTCCCGACTCGCCGGCGCGGGCCGCTTCGATGGCGGCGTTGAGTGCCAGCAGGTTGGTCTGTTCGGCGATGCTCTGGATCACGCTGGCAATGCCGCCGATGGATTCGATGGCCTCGGCCAGGCTACCGACGGCGCTACCGATTTCTTCTACCGAGGTGCGCATGGTCTGGGTGGAACCCTGGCTGTCGTCGGACAGACGCTCGCCGTCGCGGGCCAGTTGGTCGGCGTTCTGCGCAGCCTGGGCGGTGCTCTGCAGGTTGCGTGAAAGCTCCTGGATGGTGGCGCTCATCTGATTGATCGCCGCGGCGGTCTGTTCCGTCTCGCGAACCTGCCTGTCCAGTTGTTCGGCGGCGTTCTCCACTACTTCGGCCGAGGTATGTGCCTGCTGGCGCAGAACCTCGCTGTTGATGCAGATGCGTGACATCACCGTGGTCATCCGCGCGCGCTGGCTGTTCAGGGCCATGACCAGCAGGGCGCTGCTGTCGGCGTGGCGGCTGTGCAGCGGTGCCAGTAGCGGCTCGCTGTAGATTTCCCGGTACAGGCCAAGGATATTGCGGGTCAGCCGGCGCTGGCGAAGAGCCGGTTGCAGCCCGGCCAGCAGCAGGGCGAGCAGGGTCAGCAGCCCCGCCGTTAGTGGCAGGCGTGCGGTGAGAGTGGCGCCGAGCACCAGCAGGCCGAGGCCCAGCTGCAGGCCATGAGTGGCCAGCAGCGAGACGATGCGCTGGCCTGGTGTCCAGGGCGACTGGCCACGGCCGAGGCGAGCGTAGAGCGCTTCGGCCGCCTGTATTTCCTCAACGCTGATCGGCTGGTAGACGGTGCCCAGGGCGGACAGTTTGCCGTCATCGAACAGCGGTACCACGTAAAGCTTGTGCCAGTAACGCTCGCCCTGCCGGTGCCGGCCCATCACTGGCCCAGTCCAGGGCACCCCGGCGCGCAGCGCTCGCCACATGCTGTCGAGGACGATGGCAGGCATGCGCGGATCGTTGATCTGCTCATGCGGTTTGCCGACCAGTTCGTCCTCGCGCAGGCCGCACATACGCAGGTAGGCCGCATTGCAGCTGAGCAGCATGCCCTGCGGGTCGAGCCGCGAAATCGGCGGTTCGTCGAAGGTGTTGGCGGCGGGACGGATGGCGGCATTCATGGCACGACTCCTTGCGGTTACCAGGGCAATACGCGCTCGGCGCGCATCTTGCGCACCATGGCGTCGTAGAACTTGGTGGCGAAGCCACTCTCGCGGATCAGCATGGCGGTGAGGTTGGCGCACTTCTCGGCGACGCCCTCTTCGAGCGGGTTGTCTTCGCCGCCCAGGGCGCCGGCGGCACACTGGTTCTCGGCAGCACGCTGCACCGTCCAGAGCAGGAAGAAGGCTTTCTCGATGCTGCTCTCGCCAACCGCGATGCCGTGGTTGCGCAGCACCAGGATGTGCTTGTCGCCGAGACTGGCGATCATCCGTGTCTTCTCGTCATCGAACAGGGTGATGCCCTCGAAGGTGTGGTAACCGATGCGGCCGTAAAGCTGCGCACCGTAGAAATCGTCATGGGTGAAGCCGCGCTTTTTCTGCACCACGGCCGAGACCGGTACCGTGTGGGTGTGGAGGATGCACTGGATATCGTCGCGTGCGCCGTGTACCGCGCTGTGCAGGGCGAAACCGGCGGGGTTGCCGTCGTAGGGTGACTCGTCGAGTTTGTTGCCGTGCAGGTCGACCTTGAGCAGGTTGGCCGGAGTGACTTCGGTGTAGTTCAGGCCGAACGGGTTGACCAGATAATGGTGAGCCGCCCCGGGCAGGCGTGCGGAAATGTGGTTGAAGATGGTCTCGGTCCAGCCGAAGTAATCGACCAGGTGGTAGCAGTGGGCGAGCTTGATGCGCAGTGCCCACTCTTCGTCGCTGCAGTGAGTGGGCTTGCTGAGGTCGGTCATGGCATTCATGGCAATGTCTCGTTCAGTGTGCATGGATCTGGGCGCCGCGAAAGCGCGCCAGGGTGAGGATGTCCTGGGTGGTGGGCATGGCAAGCCCCTGGTAGCCGGCCAGTTCGATCACCGCATCGCCAATGGCGGCCAGCTCCAGTGGCCGACCCTGTTCGAAATCCTGCAGCATGGAGGTGCGCACCGGGCCCATGCCGGCGCCCAGTTCCATGAAGGTCTGCGGGTCGAAGTTGATGCGTGCGCCATAGGCCGCGGCGGTGAGCAGGGTTTCCTGGAGGATCTTGGCGACCACGTTTTTCAGTTCGGTCTTGCCGTACAGCTCTTCCAGCGTCGCGCCGGTGACCACCGACAGTGGGTTGGAGCTGAGGTTGGCGATGATCTTGGTCCACAGCTGGTCGCGAATACGCTCGGTGGCTCGGGCTTCGATACCGCTGCGGGCGATCAGTGCACGTACCCGTTCCAGGCGTTCGCTCATCTGCTCGTTCGGTTCGCCGAGAATCATCAGGTGCGGGTTGTTCGAACGTGCCACGCCGGGCGATTCGGTTTCTGCGGTGATGAAGACCACGCAACCCAGTACCCGATCCAGATCAAGCGCGCGGCTCAGCACGCCGCCGGGATCGACTGCCTGCACCTGGCGCTCGGCGAAGCGCCCCTCGACGCCGTGGAAGTACCACCAGGGCACGCCATTGACCACCGGTACCACGACGGTGTCGGGGCCGATCAATGGCGCGAGGCTGGGCAGCAGGCCGACGAGTGCCGGGGCCTTGGTGCAGACGAATAGCAGATCCTGCTCGCCGAGTGCCTCGCAATCGTCGCTGGCGTTTACCGGGGCATGATGTTCGCCATCCAGATCGGTCAGGCGTACGCCGTTGTCGCGCAGCGCGACAAGTGTCTGGCCGCGCGCGAGCAGGCTGACCGGCTGGCCGCTGGCTGCCAGGCGTGCCGCCAGGGTGCAGCCAATGGCGCCGGCACCGACGATGCACAGGCGTGGAGGGTTCGAGCGGGTCATGGCTTTCTTCCTCAGGTCGCGAGCATTTCCTGGTGTTTGCTGGCCAGGCCCAGGTAGGCTTCGATCACCCGTGGATCGTCGGCCAGTTCCGCCGCCGGGCCCTGCATGGCGATCTGCCCGGTTTCCAGCACGTAGGCGTAGTCGGCGACGCGCAGGGCGGCGCGGGCGTTCTGCTCCACCAGCAGGATCGACACGCCCTGGCGCCGCAGGTCGGCGATGATGCGGAAGATCTCGCGGGTGATCAGCGGCGCCAGGCCCAGGCTCGGTTCGTCGAGCATCAGCAGCTTGGGCTTGGCCATCAGCGCGCGGCCCACGGCGAGCATCTGCCGCTCGCCGCCGGAGAGGGTCGCCGCCAGTTGCTGGCGCCGCTCGTGCAGACGCGGGAACAGGCTGTACACCTCGGCCAGGGTTCTGCGCCAGTCGCGCTCGCCCTGGCGTACGCGCTGGAAGGCGCCGAGCTGCAGGTTGTCTTCCACGCTCATGCTGTTGAACAGCTCGCGCTTTTCCGGCACCAGGCCGAGGCCGCGGCCGACCAGCACCTCGACCTCCGGTACGGCTTGCAGGCTGCCATCGAAGTTCACCTGCCCACGTGAGCCGAGCACGCCCATGATCGCCGAGAGCAGGGTGGTCTTGCCGGCGCCGTTGGGGCCGATCACGGTGACGATCTGCCCTGCGCCGACACTCAGGCTGGCGTTGCTCAGGGCCTCGACCTTGCCATAGGCCACGCACAGGTCTTTCACTTCGAGCAGGGTGTTTGCGGGTTTATTGCTCATATTCATCACTCCGCTCCGCCCAGGTAGGCTTCGAGTACTGCGGGATTCTTCTGCACGTCGTCCGGCAGGCCTTCGGCGATCTTCTGACCGAATTCCATCACCACCACGCGATCGACCAGGCCCATGACGAAGTCCATGTCGTGCTCCACCAGCAGGATCGCCATGCCTTCGCCGCGCAGCTTGCGCAGCAGGTCGCAGAGGGCCTGTTTTTCCTTGTGGCGCAGCCCGGCGGCCGGCTCGTCGAGCAGCAGCAGGCAGGGGTCGGCGCACAGGGCGCGGGCAATCTCTAGGATGCGCTGCTGGCCGAGGGCCAGGCTGCCGGCTTCTTCGTAGAGGTAATCGCCGAGACCGACGCGCTCCAGCTGACGCCGGGCCTCGCGCAGCAGATCCGCTTCCTCGGCGCGCTCGGTGTGCAACAGCGACGGCACGATGCCCTTGTCGCCGCGCAGGTGGGCACCGATGGCGACGTTCTCCAGCACGCTCATGCTCTGCAGCAGTTTCACGTGCTGGAAGGTGCGGCTCATGCCCAGGCGAGCGATGCGCCGTGACGGGATGCCGTTGATGCGTTGGCCCATGAACAGCACATCGCCTTCGGTAGGAATGTCGACACCGGAAATCTGATTGAACAGCGTGCTCTTGCCGGCGCCGTTGGGGCCGATCAGGGCGAGGATTTCCCCCGCGTGTACCGCCAGATTCATGCGGTCGTTGGCCACCAGACCGCCGAAGCGTTTGCTCACCTCGCGGGCTTCGAGGATCAGTTCGCCCGCTTGCGGCAGTTCGCGACGTGGCAGCGTAGAGGCCTGTTCGTCGGCCCTCGGCGCGCCGTTGCCCTGCCGCCAGCGTGCCGGCGTCAGGCGTACTAGTAGCGGCCACAGGCCGCCCGGCGCGCGCTGCATCAGCAATATGATGAGCAGGCCGAAGACGATGGTTTCATAGTTGCCCTGGCTGCCCAGCAGCATTGGCAGCCAGTCCTGCAGCCACTGCTTGAGAAGGGTCAGGATACCGGCGCCGAGCAGCGCGCCCCAGACGCTACCAACACCGCCGATGAGCGCCATGAACAGGTATTCGATACCCATGTGCAAGCCGAACGGCGTCGGGTTCACGAAGCGCTGGTTGTGTGCATAGAGCCAGCCGGAAAGGGCGGCCAGCAGCGCCGAGATGACGAAAATCACCATCTTCGCGCGGAAGGTGTTGACGCCCATCGACTCGGCCATCACCTGGCCGCCCTTGAGCGCACGGATCGCCCGGCCCTCGCGGGAGTTGAGCAGGTTCTGCACCAGCAGCATGGCCAACAGCAGGATCACCCAGATCAGGTAGAACATCTTCCAGCCCTTATCCAGCACCAGGCCGAACAGCGATATCGGTGGCAGGCCGCTCATGCCGGTGTGCCCGCCGAGGCCGTCGAGGGTACCGAACAGGTAGTACAGCGAAATGCCCCAGGCGATGGTGCCCAGTGGCAGGTAATGCCCGGACAGCTTCAGGGTCAGCGCGCCGAGCAGCAGCGCCACCGTGGCGGTGAGGGCGATACCGATGAGCAGGGCCAGCCAGGGTGAGCCCCCTGCCCAGGCGAGCCAGGCGGGCAATTGCTCGGTGGCGGTCAGGTAGGCACTGGTGTAGGCGCCGAGGCCGACGAAGGCGGCCTGGCCGAAGCTGGTCATGCCGCCGACGCCGGTGAGCAGTACCAGGCCCAGCACCACCAGGGTGTACAGGCCGATATAGTTGAGCAGGGTGATCTGAAAGGTCGGTAGCGCCAGGGGCGCGATGCCGAGCAGCAGGACGAAGGCGATCAGCAGGGCGCGCAGCTTCATTCTTCCTCCTCCACGTGACGGCTGGTGAGCGAGCGCCAGAGCAGGAAGGGGATGATCAGGGTGAACACGATGATCTCTTTATAAGTGCTGGCCCAGAACATCGAGAACGCCTCTATCAGGCCGACCACCAGGGCGCCGAGGGCGGCCACCGGATAGCTGACCAGACCGCCGATGATGGCGCCGACGAAGCCCTTGAGGCTGATGACGAAACCCGAGTCGAAGTACAGGGTGGTGATGGGCGCGATGAGGATGCCCGACAGCGCGCCGATGAAGGTCGCCATGGCGAAGGTGGCCTTGCCCGCCAGGGTCGGCGAGATGCCCATCAGTCGCGCGCCCATGCGATTCACCGCGGTGGCGCGCAGCGCCTTGCCGTAGAGGCTTCGCTCGAAGAACAGGAACAGGCTGGTGATCAGGATCAGCGATACCACGATGACCCACAGCGTCTGGCTGTTCAGGGTGACCGGGCCGAGCTCCAGGCCGGCCTCGGAGAACGGTTGGGTGCGCGCACCCTCCGGGCCGAACAGCAGCAGGCCGACGCCGACCATCGCTACGTGCACGGCGATGGAGACGATCAGCAGCACCAGCGGATGGGCGTCGGCCACGGGCTGGAAAAACAGTCGGTAGATCTGTGGCCCAAGGGGGACGACGAGGGCCAGGGTCAGCATGGCCTGAATCGCCATGGGCAGCTCGGCCAGCGACAGGTTCTGAATCAGCAGTATCATCGCCACGGCATAGGCCAGTTTCACCGGCACCCAGCGGGGGAGACGAAAGCCATGGCTGGCACGCGCCGCGCCAATCAGGTCGAGGGTGCAGTCGATCAGTGTCAGGCCGAGCAGCAGCCAGACCAGCGAGGTCGGCTGGCCGGCCTGCAGGGCGGCCATGGTCAGGGCGCCGTAAGTGACGTATTCACCCTGCGGAATCAGCAGGATTCGCGTAACGGTAAACACCAGCAGAATGGAAAGGGCCAGCAGGGCGTAGATCGCACCGTTGGTCACGCCATCCTGGCCGAGCAGCATGGCTATCTGGAAATTCATGGGGGCTACATCCTTCGAATACAGGATTCGTAACGCGCGCAGCGCATCCCGGCACAAGGCTCGGGAGCGGTCTGGCTTCTAACGTACGGCCGGTGCCTGGCACCGGCTGGGGAGCGACAACTGGTTTATTTGAGCAGCACCCATTTACCGTCCTTGACGGTGATCAGCTCGCGGCCGCGTTCATCGAAGCCACTGTGATCTTCGGCGCTCATGTTGTAG
Organism: Phytopseudomonas daroniae; assembly: GCF_004327275.1. NCBI lineage: Bacteria > Pseudomonadati > Pseudomonadota > Gammaproteobacteria > Pseudomonadales > Pseudomonadaceae > Phytopseudomonas > Phytopseudomonas daroniae. The sequence goes on along the minus strand of NZ_QJUJ01000004.1, from coordinate 151,513 downwards.
ACGCCCTGGGTCGCGGCCAGCTCGTGGGTCTGTTCCAGCGCATCACGCAGCGCCGAACGGAACTCGGCGGTACCCGGTTTGCCCTTCTGCAACGCGGTGGGAATAGCCTGCTCCAGCAGCAGGCCGGCGTCGTAGACATTGGCGCCGAAGGTCGCCGGTTCGCGGCCATTGAGCTGGGTGTAGTCATCGATGTATTTGCGCGCCACAGCCTTGGACGGATGATCGTCCGGCACTTCGTCGATCACCAGCATCAGGCTGGCGGCGAGGATGGTGCCCTCGACCTTGCGTCCGCCCAGTTGCAGGAACGCCGGCAGGGCGGCGCCATGGGTCTGGTACACCTGGCCCTTGTAGCCCTGGTCGAACAGCGTGGTCTGCGGCATGACCGCGGAGCTTCCCGGTGCCGCCACCAGCACTGCGTCGGGGCGCTGGGCGATGATCTTCAGGCTCTGCCCGGTCATCGAAGTGTCCTGACGCTGGAAGCGCTCGTTGGCAACGATCCTGATGCCGTTGTTCGCGGCCAGCTCGCTCATCACCTTGCCCCAGTTCTCGCCGTAGGGGTCGGCAGTGCCGACCAGGCCGAGGGTCTTCACGCCGTTCTTGACCATATGCTCGGTCAGCGCCTGGGCGATCAACTCATCGTTCTGGGTGGTCTTGAACACCCACTTCTTCTGCTCGTTCATCGGCAGCACCACGGCCGCAGTACCTACCGGCGCGAGCATCGGCGTACCCGACTCGGCGGCGAACTGGATCACGCCCATGGCGTTCGGCGAGCCGCTCGGGCCGATGATGGCGTCGACGTTCTCCTCGTCCAGCAGCTTCTTGAAGGCTTTCACCGAGGCGGTGGGATCACTGGCGTCATCCAGCGAGATGTAGCGGATGGTCTCGCCACCAGCCTGAGTAGGCATGAGCGCAACACTGTTCTTCTGTGGAATCCCGACCAGGGCGATGGGCCCGGTCGAGGAGGTGATCACACCGACCTTCACTTCGGCCTGAGCCGCCATCGACGCGCAAAGCGCACTCAACATCAGGGTGGACACAGCTCTCTTGAACAGCATGTCGTACTCCAGGGTGCAGGGCTAAAAACGGGCTGAACAGCCGTACCGGGAGGTACTGGCATCGCCTTCTCGTAGTGCGCACGGTGGCAAGCACCGGCGAAGCACCACCGCCGAACAGCGGTCGGTGCGCTGCAGGCGAAATTGCAGGTTGCATGCCAGAACCTGGCCTGCACCAGGAGCGCGCCCGCTTCGCCCGCTCGCTTTTGCGGCGGAAAAACGCGATCTCAGTGCGGCGATGACATTCGCCATCGCCAGCAAAAACAATACGTTAAGGTGATTTTTTTGGTGTTTTTAATTGCTAAAACGAACATAAAAAATCACCGTTTTTCATGCTGAAAAATCTATTTTTCAATGATGTCATTCAACAAATAAATCCGATCTTCAATCTGTCTCCATGCCTTCGGTAACACTCGGATTGTCTCTGTTTAAGCATATTTTTCACGTTTAATATATTGATTTAAAAGGATTTAAATAGAGTTCATGAGGGCTTTACGAGTTTTTTCAGGTCGTTACCAATCTGCACAATGCTGGTGCTTTTTGCGTGAAAAGTGCACCAATTTGAACGTTGATATTTTTCGGATAATTCAATTGACAATTCACGTAATTGTGGCGATTTTAGATTTAGCGAATCGGCGGCCTTGTGCTCGCCACGCCAGCAACGTTCGAGAAGGTAGATGGCATGACGATGGTGATCGAACAGATGAAGGTAGGAGGCACCGGTCTGACGGTGATGGTGAAGGACACCATCGATATCGCCGGCTACCCGACCCGCGCCTCCAGTCGGGCGCTGCAGGATGCCGAGCCAGCTCGACAGCACGCCACGGTGGTCGATGCGCTGCTGGCCGGCGACTGCCAGATCATCGGCAAGACCGTTCTGCACGAACTGGCCTACGGCACCACTGGTATTAACCATTACGCAGGCACTGCCGAGAACTCGCGTTATCCCGGACGCATTCCCGGTGGCTCCTCCAGTGGCTCGGCGGCGGCTGTGGCCGCCGGACTCTGTGATTTTTCCCTGGGCACCGATACCGGCGGCTCCGTGCGTATTCCGGCCTGCTGCTGTGGCGTGTTCGGCTTCAAGCCTACGTTCGGCCGCATCGATCGCCGTGGCGTAATGCCCGCGCAGACCAGCCTGGACTGCGTCGGCCCGTTCGCAGGCAGCCTGTCCATGCTGATCGAGGCGATGCGGATCATCGATCCCACGCTCGAGCCTCTGCCCGATGTCGCTGACATCAGCATCGGCATGGTCTCGGTCGAGGCATCGGCCGAGGTGCAGCGCGCTATCGACGCGGTGCTCGACGCCAGCGGCCTGGCTCTCGGCAAAGTGCACCTCAATAGCATGCAGGCCGCCTATGACGCCGGCATGGTGGTGATCAACCGCGAGACCTGGAATGCCTGCGGGCATCTGCTCGATACCGGCCTGGTCGCTGCGGATGTCGCCGGCCGTCTGCAGGCCGCCGGGCAGACCAGCGATGAAGCGCTGGCCGCCGCCGAACGGGTGCGTACCACCTTTAGCGCCGAAGTGGATGCCGCCCTCGAGCGCTTCCCGATTCTGGCCTTGCCGACCATGCCCGACTACCCACTGCGTCTCGAAGACGCGGCAGACACCCGTGCGGTGCTGGGCATGACGGCCTTCGTGAGGCCTTTCAATCTTTCCGGCCATCCGGCGCTGAGCATTCCCTTCGCAGGGGAGTCCGCTCTGCCGGTCGGCCTGCAACTGATCGCCGCCAAGGGCGCCGACGAACTGCTTCTGGCAGTCGCTGGCGAACTGTTGCGGCGCCTCGATTCCAATCTTCTCTGATCGTGGAGCCTGTCATGACTTCGCTCAATCTGGTCGGCAATACGTCGTCTGCCGCCATCACCGACAACCAGGCCTTTGCCGACCTGCTGGTCGCTATCAAGCAGCGCGCACGCAGCGGCGAGTTCGACCGCCTTGGCTACATTGCCCAGGACGTGATCGATGCGTTCAAGGCGTTGGGTGTGTATCGCGCCCTGGTGCCACGGCGTTTCGGCGGTGACGAACGCTCGCCGGGCGAGTTCTGCGCCATGGTCGAGGAGATCTCCAAGGCCGATGGTTCCGCCGGCTGGGTCGCCAGTTTCGGCATGAGCCCGGTGTACCTGGCCTCGCTGCCGCTGGACACCATCAGGCAGGTCTATGCCAATGGCCCCGACGTGGTCTTCGCCGGCGGCATCTTCCCGCCGCAGCCGGCCGAATCAGTGCCCGGTGGCTTCAAGGTCAATGGTCGCTGGAAGTATTCCAGCGGCTGCATGGGTGCCTCGCTGGTGGGGGTCGGCATCGCGCCGAAGAACGGCGACAAACTGGATCTGCCACGCCTGGCCGTTATGCCGCAGAGCAAGGCGCGTATCGAACAGACCTGGGACACCGTCGGCCTGCTCGGCACCGGTAGCCATGATCTGGTGGTCGAGGATGTGGTGGTACCCGAGGAGTGGACTTTCGTGCGCGGTGGTGCAGCCAATCTCGACGAACCGTTCTTCCGTTACCCGTCGCTGTCCTTCGCCACTCAGGTGCTTTCCGTGGTCGGTCTCGGTGTGGCCCGTGCTGCCCTGGACGAACTGCGCGACATGGCGGCCGGGCGCATCTCGGTAACCGGCGCGCCGGCGGTAGCCGAACGGCCACTGGCTCAGGTCGAGATCGCCAAGGCCGAGGCGGCGCTGCGGGCAGCCCGGGCATTCTTCTTCGATTCCATCGACGACGCCTGGCAGTCGGTGCTGGCCGGCAACCCGGTGTCCGCCGAACAGACCAACCTGCTGCGCCTGTCCTCGACGCACGCCACCCGCGTTGCCGCCGATGTGGCACGTACCGCGCAGATGCTCTCGGGCATGACCGGCATCTACAACAGCAGTCCGCTGGCGCGCTGCGTGAACGACGCCCAGGTGGTGACTCAGCACGCCTTCATGGGCGACGTCACCTACCAGAATGCCGGCGCCATTTTCTTCGGCAAGCAGCCCTTGCCGGGCTACCTCTGATCCTTATCCGGAGCCAATCATGAGCGAGAAAAAACCACTGCGCGTGCTGTTCTGCATGGGCATCAACCAGAACTTCTTCGACGCGCCGCGCGAGGAGCAACTGGAAGTCTGGGGCGCGTTCAGCGCCATGTGGAACGGCATCCACGATCTGCCAGGCGTGAAGGTGTTCGGCAACATGGACGACGACCAGAGCATGGTCGGACCAAGCACGGGCTATCCCTGGACCACCTACCTGCTGGCCGACGTTCCGGATATCGAGACCGTGCACGCCGCCTGCAACCTGTTCCGCACCACGCCGGTGGGTGAAGGCACCTACAAGCTGTGGCGCTACGCCAAGGTCGAGGCCCGTACCGGCCGCGAACTGATCATCCAGCGCGCGTGATCGTCATGTCGAACGAAGCCCGAATCGCCAATCTCGAAGCACGCCTCAAGCGCTTCGAGGCCGAGCACGCCATACGCGCCTGCATGAACCGTTACATGGTGCTGTGCGATGCCCTCGATGCCAGCACGCCGCTGGACGAACTGGCCGGCCTGTTCAGCACCGATGCGGTCTGGGAAGGCAAGGGCGCCAAGTACGCCAACAGCTTCGGCGGCTACCGCGGTCGCGAAGCGATCGGTGCGATGTTCGCCACCTACATGAAGACCCCGGCGCACTTCGCTCTCAACGTGCACTTCCTCACCAGCGAGCTGATCGAGCTCGACGCAGGCGGCGCATTGGGCAGTTGGGTGATGTTGCAGACCTCGACCTTCGCCAGCGGCGCCTCGCACCTCAATGCGGCGCGGCTGACCGTGCGTTTCGCCGAGGAGGACGGGCAGTGGCGCATGGCGCATTTCCAGACCGAGAACCTGTTCAGCCGTCCGGTGGATACCTGGAACAGCGAAGCGGCCTTACCCGTTCCAGACCGGCCCGCAGCTGAAAAGCCCGCGCAATGACCCAAGACTTTTGAAGTCGGCCAGACAAGCCGACGAGGAGCCAACCGTGAATAACCTGATCGAAGCCCGTTCCCTCGATAACGACAGTCTCGAATGCGATCCCGCCGAACTGGTGCAGGCCGACCGCGTACATACCTCGCTGTATACCGACGCCAAGCTGTTCGACGCGGAGATGGAAAAGATCTTCTACAGCACCTGGGTATGGGTCGCTCACGAGAGCGAAATCCCCGACGCCGGCAGCTACAAGAGCACCTACATCGGCAAGCAGCCGGTGATCGCCGTACGCGATCGCAAGAAGCAAGTGCACGTGCTGCTCAACCGTTGCCGCCATCGTGGCGCCACCGTCTGCGAGCACAAGAAGGGCAAGACCAACAGTTTCGTCTGCCCCTATCACGGCTGGGGCTATGCGCTGGACGGTTCGCTGCGTGGCATTCCGCACCCGGACAGCTACGGCGATTGCCTGGACAAGAGCGAATTGCCGCTGGTCAGTCTGCGTACGGAAAGCTACGCGGGGATGATCTTCGCCACCTTCAAGGACGACATCGAACCGCTGGTGGACTTCCTCGGCCCGGCGAAGAAGTGGATGGATCTGTTCATGAAACAGGGCGCCGGCTACGGCATCAAGGTGCCCGGCGAGCACCGGTTCCGCTTCCCCGGCAACTGGAAGATCCAGCTGGAAAACACCACCGACGCCTATCACTTCCCGCTGGTGCACAAGTCGTTCCTGCACTCGGTGGATCAGCAGACCATGGACATGCTCGACTTCGTCGATGGCTCCGGCTACGTCGAAGACCTCGGCAACGGCCATAGCGTAATGGTCATGATCCCCGACCTGATCGACCTCGAAGCCAACCTCGACCTGCCGATTCCGGCGCGCTTCGAAACCCTGGCCCAGGAACTGCGCGACGAAGGCATCGAGGAACAGCAGGTGCGGCGCATCGTCCGCGCGGTCGGTGGTTCGGGCTTCAACCTCAATCTGTTCCCCAACGTTGCCTGCTCCATGGCGTTCTTCCGCGTGTTGCAACCGATCTCGGTCAACGAGACGGAAATCCACCACGCGGTGATCACCATGGACGGTGGCCCGGCCGTGGCCAACCGCTACCGCCTGCGCCTGCACGAACACTTCCAGGGCCCGATGGGCTTCGGTACGCCGGACGATTCCGAGGCCTGGGAGCGGGTGCAGAAGGGCGCCAGCGCCGGCGAAGACCTGTGGATCATGCTCAACCGCGGCCTGCCCGGCGAGAAGCCGAGCGAGGACGGGCTGGTCAGCGACGTTTCCGCCGAGACCGGTATGCGCGCTGCCTACCAGCAGTGGAAAAAGATGATGTCGGCCTGACCGACCGGATCGACGGAGAACGCGAAATGAATCTGCAACTGCTTCAAGAAGTCACCGCCTTCATCTGGCAGGAAGGCGACATGCTCGATCACAACGAATACGACGCCTGGCTGGCGCTGTGGGCCGAGAAGGGTACCTACATCATCCCTATCGACCCCACGGAAGAAGATTTCGAGAACAGCCTCAACTACGCCTACGACGACGCCCACATGCGCCAGTTGCGTGTGCAGCGGTTGATCGGGGGCGAGTCGATATCCACCAGCCCGCAGCCGCGCACGGTGCGTGCCGCATCCAACTTTCGCATCCTCGGCGAAGAAGGTGACCGGGTGCAGGTTCGTTGCTCGCAGCACCTGCGCGACTTCCGCAAGGACGTGCTCAAGCACTACAGCGCCGATCTCACCTATGACCTGGTGCGCAACGGTGACAGCTTCACGATCCAGCGCAAGCTGATCCGCCTGATCAATTCCGACGATACCCTCGCGGGCATCGGCTACATCCTCTGAGGGCCCGGCCATGAAGCAGATCGCACTGGTCACCGGCGCCGCTCAGGGGCTGGGTTACGCCATCGCCGGCCGGCTGTTCGCCGCCGGCTACGCAGTGGTCATCACCGACCTCTCACTGGCGCGTGCCCAGGCCGCTGCCGAGGCGCTGGATGCCAGTGGCGAGCGGGTGCTGGCGCTCAAACTCGACGTCGCCAGCAAGGCCGATTTCGAGGCGGCGCTGGCCGCCACCCTGACGCGCTTCGGCGCCTTGCAGGTGTTGGTCAACAACGCGGCGATGACCATGACCACACCGGTCATGCAGATCAGCCCGGAAGAGTTCGACCGCGTCATGAGCCTCAACACCCGCAGCATCTTCGTCGGCTGCCAGGTATTCGGCACGCACATGGCGGCGGCCGGCTACGGGCGCATCGTCAACATGGCTTCGCTGGCCGGCCAGAACGGCGGTACCGCTACCGGCGCGCACTACGCCGCGTCGAAGGGCGCCATCGTCACCCTGACCAAGATCTTCGCCAAGGAGCTGGCCGCCAATGGCGTGACGGTCAACGCCATCGCGCCAGGGCCGATCGACTCGCCCATGGTGCATGCGGTGGTACCGCCGCAGCGTATGGCGGGAATGCTCGCCAACATTCCGGTGGGGCGCCTGGGCGATGCGGATTTTCTCGGCGACCTGATCGTGCAACTGGCGCGGCCGGAAGCCTATTTCACCACCGGGGCGACCTGGGATGTAAACGGCGGCCTGTTCATGCGCTGAGAGCCTGTACACGACTAGCTGCGCGTCGGCCAAACGGCGTCGAAAACGACCTCGGAATGCTCATTTACATTCGTAAACTCCGCTTCCTCGGCCGCTTTCTCCTTGTTTGGCTCTAGCTCGCAAGGTCGTGAACACGCTCTGGTAATGAGTCCCGGCATAAGACCGGGAAACGATTAATAACGAATGTCGGCGCTCGGCGCCGGCTCCTGAAGCGTGCAATACGGGTGAGCCCGAGATGAATGAACAACTCTTGAAGGTGCAGGTGCACAAGCGCCAGTTGCAGGGTGACGGTGTCGTCGTCCTCGACCTGATTCCGGTTGGTGGTGCCAGGCTGCCGGCCTTCGAGGCCGGCGCCCATGTGGATATCCATATCGCCCCTGGCCTGGTGCGCCAGTACTCGCTGTGCAGCGACCCGGCGGACAACGCCGTGTACCGCCTTGGCGTGCTCAGGGATCCCGCCTCGCGCGGCGGCTCGACGGGCGTGCACGACACCCTGCTGGAAGGCGCCGAAGTGCAGATCAGCGCGCCGCGAAACCTGTTTCCGCTGGCCAGCGAGGCGCGTCGCTCGATCCTGATCGGTGGCGGCATCGGCATCACCCCGATGATCGCCATGGCCTATGCGCTGCATGCCAGGGGCGAGGATTTCGAGCTGCACTACTGCGGCCGCTCGCGCAGCCGCAGTGCTTTTCTCGACGAGTTGCGCAGCGCCGCTTTCGCCGAGCGCGTGCACACCCATTTCGACGATGAAGCGCCCGAGCAGAAACTCGACATGGACAGCGTGCTCGGCCAGGCCGAGGCCGGCGTGCACGTCTACACCTGCGGCCCGTCCGGGTTCATGGACTGGGTGATCGGCGAATCGCTGAAACATGGTTATGCCGATGACCATATCCATCGCGAGTACTTCCAGGTGGACGTGGACAGCAGCGGCGAGAGCTTCGAAGTGGTCGCCGCGCGCAGTGGCAAGACGGTGCAGGTCGCCGAAGGGCAGAGCATCCTCGAGGCGCTGGCAGGTGTCGGCATCAAGATCGAGATCTCCTGTGAGCAGGGCATCTGCGGTACCTGTTTGTGCGATGTGCTCGAGGGCGAGCCGGATCATCGCGACGTGTACCTCACCGACGACGAGAAGGAGGCCAACGATCAGATCCTGGTCTGCTGTTCTCGCGCCAAATCGAAAAAACTGGTTCTGGATATCTGAGGAGGCAGAACAATGGTCGATGTAAGCGGCTTCCGCAACGCCATGGCCCGACTCGGTGGTGCCGTGTCGGTGATCACCACCGACGGCCCGGCAGGACGTTTCGGTTTCACCGCCTCGGCGGTGTGCAGTGTTACCGATTCGCCACCCACTCTGCTGGTGTGCATGAATCGTTCGTCATTCTCCAACACACACTTCAAGGCCAATGGCGTGCTGTGCGTGAATGTACTGGCTGGTACTCACCAAGATGTATCCGGTACGTTCGCGAATAGAAATCTAAGTATGCAAGAGCGGTTTTCCACCACACCCTGGAGCACCCTGGAAAGTGGTTCTCCGGTCATGGATGAAGCCTTGGTCAACTTTGATTGTCGTATTGCGCAAGTTCACGAAGTGGGTTCTCACAGTATTTTCTATTGCGAAGTGCTGACGATAAAACAAGGGGCCAGCGACGAAGGGCTGGTTTACTTCAATCGCGCCTACCACAAGCTATGCGAGGCCTCCAAGGCAGCTTTCTAAGGAAATAAGCGGTTCAAGAAAAATAATTAAATGGCCGATCTTCCTCATTGGGAGATACAGCCAGGTTTCGACTTTTGTTTATGAAAAGTGGTTGATAACAATAACGACCCAGATTAACTGCCGACTCTCAACTTTTGCGTCATTAATCTGCTCCCACTGCACTTCGGTGCATTAAAACAAAGGAAACATCATTATGTTCCGCGATAAGTCGATTGTGCGCGTGCTGCAAGTTCCTTGTGTGCTCGGATTATTCTCACCTCTATTGGCGCAGGCCGATCTGGTGGAAGACAGTCACCTGAAACTGGATATGCGCAACTTCTACCTGCACCGTAATTTCACCAATGACGATGCGCCGGTGTCCTCCATGCACAGTTGGTCGCAGGGCTTCGATCTGCAATTCACCTCGGGCTACACCGACACGCCGATCCAGTTCGGTCTGGATGCCAATGCGCAGTACGCCCTGCGCCTGGATGGTTCGGGTAATGAGGGATCGCTGCCCTACAGCGTGGCGGATCAGAAACAGGCCGATGATTACGGCCGCGCCGGTGCCACCTTCAAGATGCGTTATTCGAAGACCGAACTGAAAGTCGGCGACCACCGTCCGCAATTGCCGATCGCCTACAACGATGCCAGCCGCCAGCTGGATACCATCTACCAGGGCGCGGTAGTCGAATCCAAGGAGCTGGAGGGCCTGACCCTCACCGGCGGACGCTTCTGGTCCGCGGTCACCCGCGAGTCGAGCGATCACGAGAAACTCTACAAGTGGGGCTCGACCGACAACCTGGACAGCGATGGTCTGGATTTCGGTGGCGCCACCTACGACGTCACCAAGAACCTGCAAGCCAGCTACTTCTACGGCGTGCTGCACGATATCTACCAACAGCACTACTTCGGCCTGGCGCACATGGCCGATCTGGGCGCTGGCTACAAGCTGAAGACCGACCTGCGCTACTTCAACAACAACGAGGATGGCGACGCCCTCGCCGGTGAAGTGGACAACCGTTCCTACGGCGCGCTGTTCACGCTGCTCAAGGGCAACCACATGTTTGGCGCCAGCTACCAGCGGATGCTCGGTGACAGCGTATTCCCGACCATGAATGGCTACATCCCCAACCCGTATCTGGTGAACTGGTCGTCCCTGGCTTTCGTGCGTCCGGGCGAGCGTTCCTGGTCGGTGCGTTACGGCTATGACTTCGCCGGCTGGGGTGTCCCGGGCCTGAAGCTGTACACCCGCTACACCAAGGGCACCAACTGGGATCGCGGTGCGGGCCTTTCCGACAACGAGGAAAGCGAACGCAACATCTACCTCACCTACGTGCTGCAGGACGGCCCGCTCAAGGGGCTCGGTTTCGACCTGCGCAACATCAACACCAAGCAGAAGTACGGCAGCGACTACGACGAGTACCGCTTCGCCACTACCTACACCTGGAACTTCTGGTAAGTCCGCTGGCGGGCGCCTGCCGCGCCCGCCAGGGATTCCGGCCGGACGCTCAGGCTCCGGCCTCGGATTATCCATCGCGCGAGTGGTCGCCCTGACCACCGCGCCGAGGAGCGCAGCATGACCCGTCACGCAACCGCTACCCAGGGCGGCACGCCCATGCGTCGCATCGTCTTCGCCTCGGTGCTCGGCAATGCCCTGGAGTGGTACGACTTCTTTCTCTATGGCACGGCTGCCGCTCTGGTATTCGGGCCGCTGTTCTTTCCTGCCGGTACCGATCCGGTGCTCGGCACCATGGCGGCCTTCGCCGGCTTTGCCGTGGGTTTCGTCGCCAGGCCACTGGGCGGGTTGATCTTCGGCCATCTGGGTGACCGCCATGGGCGCAAGAACGCCCTGGTGATCACCCTGTCGATGATGGGCGTGGCGACCTTCCTGATGGGCCTGCTGCCGACCTTCGAACAGGTCGGCTACCTGGCGCCGATCAGCCTGGTGATCCTGCGCATCGTCCAGGGCATCGCCTCGGGTGGTGAGTGGGGTGGTGGCGTGCTGATGCTCAGCGAGAACGCCCCGGCCAGGCGCGTGGGCTTCTACGCGGCCTGGAGCCAACTGGGCGTGTCCGGTGGCTTCGTGCTCTCCGCCGCGGCGTTCTATCTGGTGCAGATGCTGCCCGAAGCGGACTTCATGAGCTGGGGCTGGCGCCTGCCGTTCCTGCTCAGCATCCTGATCTTCGGTGTCGGTATCTACATTCGCCGACGCCTGCCGGAAAGCCGCGCGTTCGAGCAGAATGTCGCGCAGACCCGTACTCAGGCACACCCACCCGCGCTGCAGGTTCTACGCGAGCATCCCAAGGCCGTGCTGCAGGCCATGGGGCTGCGTGTGGCGGAGAATGGCGGTGCCTACATCTTCCTGTCCTTCTCCATGGCCTATGCCAAGTTCACCGGCCTGTCGACCCAGGTGGTGCTGGTCGGGGTCATGCTGGCAATGACCGTGGAGGCATTCAGCATCCTGTTCTGGGGCTGGCTGTCGGATCGCATCGGCCGGCGTGCGGTATACGCCATCGGCTCGGTGAGTCTGGCACTGTTCGCCTTTCCGTTCTTCTGGCTGATGGACACGCACCAGCCCTCGCTGGTCTACCTGGCCCTGTTGCTCGGTTTGCCGTTCAGCCATGCGGCGATGATCGGCACTCAGCCGGCGCTGATGGGCGAGCTGTTTCCCACCCATGTGCGCTACACCGGTCTGGCCATGGGGCATGAGATCGCTTCGATCTTCGCCGGCGGCCTGGCGCCCCTGGCCGCCACCGCGCTGTTCGCCGTGTACCGCGATGCCTGGCCGGTATCGCTGATGCTGGTGTTCTTCAGCCTGGTCACCACCCTGACGCTGTTCAGCATCAGCCGCAATCGCCGCTATGCCGCGCAGGAGGCAGTCGCCTAGCGCGCATGTTTATGGAGTTTCCTGCTCCTTCTCCCGGGGCGCTCCCCCCGGGCTTTTTACATCGGGGCGATACCGCGGGTATCGCCGAGGATCGAGATATGCGTCGTTACTACCGCGGCAGCGATCTGCGTCGCGTCCACAGCATTGCCGAACTGGCAGCACTGGCGCGTCGGCGTCTGCCTCATTTCGCCTGGGAATACCTGGCCGGTGGCGCCGAGGATGAATTGACCCTGCAGCGCAACCGCCAGGCTTATGCCGAGGTCGGTTTGCAGCAACGCGCGCTGGTGCCTTGCCATGCAGCGAAAACAGACCGTGCGCTGTTCGGCAAGCCTGCCGCGTTACCGTTACTGATCGGCCCCACCGGCTATAACGGCATGCTGCACCGCGATGCCGATATCCATCTGGCGCGCGCCGCCACCGCCCGTGGCGTGCCGTTCTGCCTGAGCACCGTAGCCAATGCGGCGTTGGAACAGATCGTCCGCCAGGTGCCAGGCGTCGACCTGTGGTTCCAGCTCTATGCCATGCGCGACGCGGCCATCCAGGCTGACCTGCTGGCCCGTGCCCAGCGTGCCGGTGTCAGCACCCTGCTGCTCACCAGCGATGCCATGGTGCTGGGCAATCGCGAGTGGGACAGGCGCAACTTCGTGCGACCACGCCAGCTCAGCCTGGCCAACAAACTGGAGGTACTGCGCCACCCGCGCTGGTTGCGCCAGGTGATGTGGCCCCATGGCCTGCCGTCGATGGGCAACCTCGACCCTTACCTGCCCGAGGGCGAGCGTACCGCCCTGGGCTCGATGCAATTTATCGGCGAGCAGATGGACACCCTGCTCGACTGGGACGCCCTGGCCCGTTTACGTGACCAGTGGGCCGGGCAATTGCTGCTCAAGGGCGTGCTGCATCCAGCCGATGCCGAACGAGCCATCGCCCTGGGGCTGGACGGTTTGGTGATCAGCAATCATGGCGGTCGCCAACTCGACGGGGCGGTGAGTAGCCTCGATGCCCTGCGCCTGATCGCGCCGTTGGCGCGCGGTCGCCTGGCGTTGCTGCTCGATGGCGGCATCCGCCGCGGCAGCGACATCGTCAAGGCGCTGGCCCTTGGCGCCGATGCCGTACTGCTCGGGCGGGCCAGCCTGTATGGCGTGGCAGTGGCCGGAGAAGTCGGGGCGGGCCGTGCTCTCGATCTGTTCGCTGAAGAACTGCGCCGCACCCTCAACCTGATGGGCTGCCCCGACATAGACGATCTCTCGGCCGAGTGGCTGACCTTCAACATGAGGCCCGCCACCGCGCGGCTCGACCTATCGACTGGAGTAGCACATGCGCTTGTATGAACTGATCACCTTCACCGTGCGGGTGCGCACCCCTGCTGCCGCGTTGGCCCGCATCGAAACTGCCCTGGCCGATAGCCTGGCGGGTGTGCAACTGATGGGCTGCTGGCTCTCGGAGATCGGCCCGCAGAACCGCATCGTCCTGCTGCGCGGCTTTGCCAGCGAACAGTTGCGTCAGGCCGAGCGTGAGCGCTATCTGCTGGCTGCCGATGCCTTCGGTATCGGCGAATTGCTGCTCGACATGCAGGCCGACGACTACAGCCTGTTCCCCTTCCTCGAACCACTCGCCCCCGGTGCCCACGGGCCCTTCTATGAATTGCGCGAGTACGACCTGATTCCCTCCGGCCTGCAACCGACCCTCGATGGTTGGCAGAAAGCCGTGGGGCCACGTACCGGCACGAACTATTCATCGGTGTACGCGGCCTTCTACGCCACCTCGGGAGCGCTACCGCGCTACCTGCACATCTGGCCCTACGCCAGCCTGGAGCAGCGTCTCGACGTGCGCACCCGCGCGGTGGCCGACGGCGTCTGGCCACCGGAAAACTCGGGGCCGCAGCTCAGAACCATGCATTCCACCGCGTACCTGCCGGCGCGCTTTTCGCCGCTGCATTGAGCTGACTGAGAGAGAAAGGGACAGATTTATTTTGCGGCTGCAGGTGCAGTCAAACAATGAATCAGTTTTCCTTTTTCCACCGTTCGCGACCTGGATCGATCAGCCTTTTTCCGTCAGCCCATCCAGTCGTGACACGGCATCGGCCGGCAGTTTCACGGTCGCCGCCGCCAGGTTCTGCTGCAAGTGCGTAACCTTCGAGGTGCCCGGAATCAGCAGGATGTTCGGCGAGCGTTGCAGCAGCCAGGCGATGGCGCTGTCATGCGCAAATACCTACCGGGTATTAGGCTTATGTCAGCCTCTGACGCAGCCGGGCCGAGGCCCATTCAGAAAAAATTACGGTGGCGAAGATCAGGATGAAGATGATGCTCACCCGATCCCAGGCGAGGTTATTGATGGCGGCGTCGAGCTGCAGCCCGATGCCGCCCGCGCCCACCAAGCCCAGCACTGTCGACTCCCGGATGTTGATGTCCCAGCGATACAGCGAGGTGCCTACAAAGGCCGGCATGATCTGCGGGACTACGCCGAATTGCAGCACCTGCAAACGCCCCGCGCCGGTTGCACCAATGGCCTCTACTGGTGAGGTGCTGATTTCCTCGATCGCTTCGTAGAGCAGCTTGCCGACGAACCCGACCGAACGCAGGGCGATGGCGATGATCCCGGCGAGTACGCCGGGGCCGAGCATCGCCACTAACAGCATCGCCCAGATCAGCGAGTTGATCGACCGTGACGAGACGATGATCAGCAACGCGGCGCTGCGGATGATCGGTGAAGGTGTGGTGTTGCGTGCGGCGAGAAAGGCCAGCGGAAAGGCCATCAGTACGCCGAGCGCGGTGCCCAGTGTGGCGATGTTGAGCGTGTCCCAGAGGGGCTGCAGCAGGGCAGGTGTGTAGTCCCAGCGCGGCGGCACCATGCGCGCCAGCAGGGAGGCGCCCTGGCTACCGGCATCCTGGACGAACTCCCACAGGGTGTTTTCGGAGATGAAGCGAGCGCACCAGACAAACAGCAGTGCGCCGGCGAACCAGGCAAGCCAGTAGCTCCACTGTTGAGCGGTGGTGCGACGTCGCCATTGCGGCTGTGCCGTTGCGGCATGGATCACGGGCATGACAAAAAGCCTTACTGGAGCCAGCGACGTACGTGCCCGGAGAAATACTCTGTGGCGAGTACGATGGCGATGATGATCAGCAGCACGGCCGCAGCCGTGTTGTATTCGTAGCGATCCATGGCGGTACCGAGCGTCGCCCCGATACCGCCAGCGCCAACGATGCCGATGATGGCCGACTCGCGGAAGTTGATGTCGAGGCGGTACAGCGAGAGACCGATCAGCCGAGGCATGATCTGTGGCTGCACGGCATGATTCATGACCTGTAACCAGCTGCCGCCCGTTGCACGAATGGCCTCTAATGGGCGCGCATTGATGTCTTCGATCGCTTCAGCCAGTAGTTTGGCGATGAAACCAATGGTGGCGAAGGCGAGCGTGGCGACGCCAGCCAGCGGGCCGAAGCCAAACATCACGACAAACAGGATGGCGATGATCACTTCCTGAAAGGTGCGCGAAACCATGATCAGCCCCCTGCAGAACAGGTAGACCGGCAGCGGCGACAGGTTGCGTGCGGCGCCGAGGCCGACCGGAATAGACAGGGCGATACCCAGCACCGTGGCAACCAATGTCATGGCCAGGCTTTCCAGCAGGCCTTCGAGAATATCGCCGCCACGGCTGGTGAAGTCCGGGTGAGCGAACCCGGACGCAAAGGCCAGCCCGCGCGACCAGCCTTCGGCAATGCGATTCCAGTCCAGGTTGATGCTGGTGCCAGCGAGCACGAGATAAAGCAGCAGGCCACCGACGACCAGGTAGCGCTGGCCCATACCTGGCAACAGCGAGGGTGGCTGCCAATGTCCGGCACGTGCTCGGGCCAGACGGTCGTTTGCAGATACGTCAACGGCCATCAGCTGACGACCTCTGCCCAGCCCGAGCGAGCCTTATGAAGTTCGCGCGTTTCGGCTGCCGGTTCATCTTCCTGAGCCGCTTTTTCAGTATTGGATTCCCAGTCTTCCTCACCGTAGATGCGGGTCAGGGTGGGGGCATCGAGTGCGTCAGGCGAGCCGTCGAAGACGATGCGTCCGGCATGCAGTCCGACGATTCTGTCCGAAAAGCGGCGAGCCAGATCGACGTCATGGATATTGATGATCGCCGTTAGGCCACGCTCGTCGCATAGCTCACGGATCAGCCGCATGATCTGCCGTGAGGTCTTCGGGTCGAGGCTGGCGGTGGGCTCGTCGATCAGCATCAAGTCGGGGTTCTGCAGCAGGGCGCGAGCGATGCCGACCCGTTGTCGCTGGCCACCGGATAATGCATCGGCACGTTTGTCGAGCGCCTGGGCCAAGCCGACCCGGTCGAGCAAGCGGAAGGCTTCCTGCACATCGGCCTGGGGATAGCGGCGCCAGACGCTGCGCCAAAAGCCCACATAGCCCAGCCTTCCCGACAGCACGTTCTCCATGACGGTCAGCCGATCGACCAGGGCATGATCCTGGAAAATCATGCCCATCCGCCGACGCGCTTTGCGTAGCGCGCCGGAGCGCAGTTTGGTCAACGACAGACCACTGAGAAGCACCTCGCCTTCGGTCGGTTCCACCAGGCGGTTGATGCAGCGAATCAGCGTGCTCTTGCCCGCGCCGGATGGGCCGATCAGTGCCATGACCTGGCCCTTGGGCAACACCAGACGCACATCCGCGAGCGCCTGGTCGCCACTGGCGTAGCGTTTGCCCAAGCCATTGATCTCGAGAAGGGGCATGCCTGGCCCTTCCTTGCTTTCGTCAGCGCTGATCACTTGTCGCACTGGTAACTCACGTCCATGGCTTGGTCGATCTTGCGCACCACTTCCCAGTGCTGTTTAAAGGTGATCGGGATGAACTGCTCACCATCGGAGCTCTTGAATTCCGCCTGCAGATCCGAGCCTTCCCATTCGAACGTCTTGAAACCTTCCTGAATCTTGGCGGCCAGTTCTGGCTTGAGGTTGTAGACGTAGCCATAGCCGGTGGTGGGGAAGGTCTGCGAGGTGTACAGCACCTTGTACTGCTCAGGCCTGACCATGCCACGGGCCTGCATCTGTGCGAGCACCGAGTTGGCGATGGCGGCGGCGTCGTAATCGCGGTTCACCACGCCCATGATCGAGTTGTCGTGCTTGCCGGAGAAGGCCGTTTTGAAGTCCTTGTCCGCCTCGAGATTGAACTCGGATTTGAGCAGCGCCGAAGGCGCCTTGAACCCGGAGTTCGAGGTGGGCGAGGTGAATGCCAGGGTGTGACCGCGCAAGCCTGGTACGTCATCGATACCGCTGCCGGTATGGGTGATGATTTCCATCTGGTAGCCGTAGTTGCCCTGCTTGTCAGCCATCATGGTGAAGGGCACGAAGCCGGCGCAGTTGACTGCCAGCGGGACTGAGCCGGTGTTGAAGCCGGCAATGTGCAGCCGGCCGGCGCGCATGGCCTCGAGCTGGGCGGCGTTGGATTGAACCGGGAAGAACTTAACCTTCTTGCCTGTCACCTTTTCCATATGCTGCAAAAAACCGTCCCACACCTTGGCATACACGGCTGGGTCTTCCACGGGTGTGTACGCGAAGATCAGTGTGGCGGGATCAATCCACTTGCCTTCATCCGTCGGCGCATCGGCGACCATATCGCCGTTGGTGTCGGTGTAGCGAGAGGACAGATCGGCAGCATGAGCAGTGCCCAACACCGGCAAGAGCAGAGCGTAGAGCAGGCGGGAGCAGGTAACGGAACGCAGCATGGCTTGTACCCTTACAGGCTGGAAAACGACTCCGGCCACCATAATGCGACTTTGTGACTGTTTTACTTCAGCGCAGCGAAGCCTGGGCTGAGCGGCAAGGAAATCTGGAAGTACGATTACAGCTTGATCAGCGCGCTGCCTGGCGCACCGAACAAGAATGAGTCGACCGTCTTCGAGTGGAGCAAGGTCGGTAAGCTGCTGGATGTTTACAAGATCAATGGCGGTGCTGGTTCGAACGGTAACCCGCTATTGAAAGCGGCCGGTATGTAAGCGACGTCTGTTGCCTAAACAAAAACGCCCGACATTCTGCATATCGGGCGTTTTTGTATGTGGCGCAAACGGGTAGCGGGCCTCACCAGTTCAGAAACTGGCTACCCGCGGCTCACGGCCTTTGGCGTGAACAGCGTGCGGATCGCTTCGCGGTACTCGCCGCTGCCGGTGCGCATGCTGTTGTTGTGGTTGCCGCCGTTGATCAGCAGCAGGCGCTTGGGCTCACTGGCGGCCTGGTAGAGGCTTTCGCTGAAACGGGCTGGGACATAGCGGTCGCCGGTGCCATGGGCGATCAGCACCGGCACCTTGATATCACCGATCTTGCTCAGTGAATCGAATTTCTGCGACAGCAGCCAGCGCACCGGCAGCGATGTGTATTCGGCGGCCACTTCGGTGGCGGCGTCGGCCAGGTTGGTGAAGGTCGACTCGATGATCAGCCCGGCCAGCGGCGGTGTGTGGCGGTTGCGACCCAGGGATTCGGTCAGGTTGACCGCCACGGCGCCGCCCAGGGAATGGCCGTAGACGAAACGCTTGGCCGGATCCGGTTGCAGTTCGGTGAGGCGCTGCCAGGCAATCTCGGCGTCTTCGTAAATGGTGCGCTCGGAGGGCAGCTCGCCGAGGCTTTCGCCGAAGCCGCGGTAGTCGATGGCCAGTACCGAGAAGCCCATGGCATGCAGTTGTTCGATGCGGAACAACTGGCCGGTCAGGTTCCAGCGCGAGCCGTGCAGGTACAGCAGCGTCGGTGCGTCTGCCTTGCGTGCTGGCCACCACCAGGCGTGGATGTTCTGGGTATCGCCGAACGTCGGTGCGCTGAGGGTCATTTCCTCCACGCCGACGGGCAGGCCGCTGAACCAGCTGGCGGTGCCGGGCTCGATGCGGAACACCAGTTCGCGTTCCTTTTCTTCAAGTTTGGCGCAACCGACCGGCAGGCCGACGGCCAGGCACAGCAGCAGGCTCAGGCTGAACCAGCGGCGGCGCAGGGTGTGGATAAGTGATGTGGCCATGGAACTCCGCACTGCTCGAAAACGCGACGCCACTGTCTGCTTCGCTGAAGGCAGCAGAGGGGCGCGAAAGGGTGATAGGCGAGTAGACCGGAACGGAGCGCTGGCGTTCGTCTAGGTCGCGGGTTTCGGGTATCGAGTTGTTACCGGATCATGACATGCCTGCTGCCGCTTTCAAGCCTGCGCTATGCTGCGCCGTTCATCTCCTGCGGATTCACCCATGTCGTCCACGCCTTCCGATTTGCGCCGCCCTGCGGGTGCCACTCTGGTGTTGCTGGCGTCGCTGTATTGTGCCCAGGGCCTGCCGTCGGGGTTGATCGCCCATGCATTGCCGGTGCTGATGCGTCAGCACGGCGTGGATCTGGCGCTGATCGGCCTGCTCAAGTTGCTGGCGTTGCCCTGGTTGCTCAAGGTGCTGTGGGCGCCCTGGGTGGATCGTTTGTCGTCGCGGCGCCTGGGCCACCACCGTGGCTGGATTCTGCCGTTGCAGGGCGGCGTGCTGCTGATTCTCCTGGCGCTGGCGATGCTCTCGCCCGATGCCTTGTTCGGTGCCCATCTACCACTTCTGCTTGGTCTGCTGGTGTTGGTCAACCTGGCCGCCGCGACCCAGGATATCGCCACCGATGGCCTGACCGTACGCCTGTTGTCGGAGCGCTGGCGCGGGCTTGGCAACAGTCTGCAGGTGGGTGGCTACAAGGTGGGGATGATCGTCAGCGGCAGTGGCCTGCTGCTGGTGATCGACCGCTTCGGCTGGAACCTGTCTTTGCTCTGGCTGACTCTGTTGTTGGCGCTGACGCTGTTGCCGATCTGGCGCTTTGCCGAGACGCGCCACTTGCCACCTCAGGCCGCCTCTACCGAGCCGGTGGGCCCTGGCCTGTTGCTGCGCCATTACCGCGGGCTGCTGGCGCTGCCGGGCATGGGCTTGTGGCTGGCGGTAGTGCTGACGTTCAAGCTGGGTGATGCCCTGGGTTCGCCGATGATCAAACCGATGCTGGTGGATCAGGGCTGGAGCAACGCCGAGCTGGGGCAACTGACGTTGATCAGCAGTCTGGTCGGGATTGGTGGTGCGTTGCTTGGCGGTCTGCTTTATGCGCGCCTGGGTGTGTTGCGCGCGCTGCTGATCTTCGGTGCGCTGCAGGCGCTGAGTCTTGCCGCGCTGGCGCTGCTGGTGAGCCGCGGTGGCGACGTATCGCTGGTATACGCGCTGACGCTGTTCGAGCAGGCGGCGGATGGTCTGTCCACCGTGGCATTGTTCGCCGCGATGATGCGCCAGTGCCGCAGCGGCCACGAGGGCGCGGATTTCACCCTGCAGGCCTCGACGCAGATCCTGCTCGGCGGCTTCGTCGGCGCGGCCAGCGGCGTGCTGGCCAAGGCGCTGGGCTATGGCGGCTTGTTCATAGGCGCGGGGGCTCTGGGGTTGGCGGCGCTGGTGTTGGTGTGGCGTTATTTTCGTCGCTATGGCGGGCGCGCAAATTCCAGGAAGAACAGGTCTTTGTAGGAGCCAGCTTGCTGGCGATGCTGTTGGCGGGAGATCGCCGGCAAGGCTAGGCGCCCCCGCCGCTCCTGCAGGGTGGAGTGGCATTGCCGGGCACGGTCTTAGGCTGACATAGTTCCCTGGGTATCGCTGTGCTCGACGCCAGGCTACCGGGCGGGAGGCTCAATCCTCGAACTGCACGGGGCAGGTGGGGCCTTCGAGTTTGTGGATTTCTTCGATCACGTGGGGGCGGGCGTGGCGCAGAACCAGTTGGCGGTTCTGCGCCTGCAGGCGGCGCGCTTCCAGATGGAGCATTTCCACGCCGGCGTAATCAATGAAGTTGATATGCCGGGCATCGACCACTACCCGCTCGCCACGGCTGAGTTGCAGCACCTGCTGCACGTAGTGGCAGGCGCCGAAGAAGATCGAGCCTTCCAGGCGCAGCAATTCGTCGTCGCCGTCGCGGGTGTATTTGAAGCGCGGCTGCGAGGTGCGCTTGAGGTAGAAGAACAGCGAAGCCAGCACGCCGGCATAGATCGCCGTTTGCAGCTCCAGCACCAGGGTGGCCAGCAGGGTCAGCAGCATCACCACGAACTCCGCGCGGCTGACCCGCAGCAACGCGCGTACGCCGGCGACATCCACCAGCCCCCAGCAGATCAGCAGGATGGCCGCGGCCATGCTGGGTAGGGCGATATGCGCGATCAACCCCGCACAGAGCAGCGCGAAAGCGGCCACCAGCAAGGCGGAGAACACTCCGGCCATGGGGGAGGTAGCGCCCGCTTGCAGATTCAGCGCCGAGCGAGTGAAAGAGCCCGCCGACAACGAGCCGGAGAACCAGGGGCCGATCAGGTTGGAAAGGCCCTGGGCACGCACTTCCTGATTGGCGTCCAGTACCTGCTGGGACTTGCTTGCCAGGGAGCGGGCGATGGACAGGCTGGTGACCAGGCCGAGCATGCCGCAGGCGATGGCGGCGGGCAGCAGTTGCAGCAGGCTGTTGACCTCGACGTGCAGGGTGGTGAGCGGTGGCAGCGTGCCTTCGAAGGCGTTGACCAGGGTGATGCTGGCGAAGAACCCTGGCAGCGCGGCGACCAGCAGGCTACCGGCGACCACGCCGATCAGCAGCGCCGGCAAGCGTGGCCACAGACGATGGCACAGCAGGCTTACCGTCAAGGTGAAAATTGCTACTAGCACGGCGTGCCAGTCGGCCTGGTCGAGGTGCTGGAAGAGATTGAGCAGGGTCGCCACCGCGGTGCGCTGGCTGTCGACCTGCAGGCCCAGCAGGTTGGGTAGCTGACCGAGGGCGATCACCACGGCGGCGCCGAGGGTGAAGCCAAGTACTACCGAGGGCGAGACGAAGTTGACCAGATTGCCGAAGCGCAGCAGCCCCAGCAGCCACTGGAACAGCCCGGCGAGAAAGGTCAGCACCAGAACCAGCGCGACGAACTCCTCGCTACCGGGCCTGGCCATGGGGCTGACGCTGGTGAACAGGACGATGGAAATGGCCGCCGTCGGCCCGCCAATCAAGTGCCACGACGAGCCCCACAGGCAGGCGATGATTACCGGCACGATGGCCGCATACAGCCCGTACTCGGCGGGCAGCCCGGCGATCAGTGCGTAGGCGATTGATTGTGGCAGGGCCAGAATGGCACCGCTCAGCCCGACCAGCAGATCCGTACCCAGGGTGCGCCGAGTGACACTCGGCCACCAGAGCAGGAAGGGCAACAGGCTGTAACGGCTGGGTAAGCGCATGCGTTCGCTCGGCGGCGGGTGATCAGGTGGCAAGCAGAGTAACAGAGGCTTTAGTCATGTTTTCCCGGAGTGTCCAAGTGCATCGTGTGTATGACGTTGGAAAGGCGAAAGCGGCCGGTGGATGCAGAGCTTTCTTTTTGTAGGAGGGGCTTTAGCCGCGAGCTCTTTACGCCTAGCTAGGCAAAATCGAGGCTAAAGCCTCTCCCACAAAAGCTCTGCTCACCGTCCGCTTTCGCCTTTTAACTGCCCTACAGCTTGGCCTTCACCGCCGCAAGTGCATCGCCGCCATCGCGGGTGGTGACGCCCTGCAGCCAGCCGTCGATCACGTCGGGGTTGGCCTTGAGCCAGTCCTTCACGGCCTGGTCGTTGCTGGCCTGCTTGCTCAGCACCTTGTCCATGATGGCGTTCTCCATCTCCTGGGTGAACGTCAGGTTGCTCAGCAGTTTGCCCACGTTCGGGCACTGCGCCGCGTAGCCTTTGCGAGCGAGGGTGTTGACGCTGCCGCTCTCGCCAAAGTACTTCTCGCCGCCCTTGAGGTACTTCATGTCGTACTGCACGTTCATCGGGTGTGGCGTCCAGCCGAGGAAGGCGACGAACTCGTCACGTCGCACCGCACGGCCGACCTGCACCAGCATGGCCTGTTCGCTGGACTCGACCAGCGTCCAGTCCTTGAGACCGAATTCATTGGCGGCGATGATTTCCTTGATCGACTCGTTGGCCGGTGCGCCGGACGCGATGCCGTAGATCTTGCTGCCGAACTTGTCGGCGTGCTTTTCCAGATCGGCGAAGGTCTTCACCCCGGCGTCATAAGCGTAGGTCGGCACGGCCAGGGTGTACTCGGTGCCGCTGAGGTTTTCGGCAACCTTGTCGACCTTGCCGTTGGCGACGAACTTGTCGTAGTTGGCCTGCTGCGCGGGCATCCAGTTGCCGAGGAACACGTCGACCTGACCTTTCTGCAGGCCGGCGAAGATGATCGGCACGCCGAGGGTCTGGGTCTGCACTTTGTAGCCCAGCCCTTCGAGTACCAGGCTGGCGATGCCGTTCGTCACGGCGATGTCGCTCCAGCCTGGATCGCCGAGCTTCACCGTGGCACAGCTGGCGTCTTCGGCGTGGGCTTGGGAGGTGAGGGCGGCGGCCATGAACAGGCTTCCGGTGACAGCCGTCTTGAATGTCTTCATGCCTATTTCCTTATGTTGGTTTTTAGAGTGGCAGGCTATGCGACGCAGGCCAGCGTGCCGGGTTCCCACGGTTTTCCGCTGGGTCACCCGGCGCGCTGCATCACGGTTGGGGGAAGCGAGCGCGGCGCTCCAGATCGTCGAGGTCGATGTGGTTGCGCATGTACTGCTCGCTGGCGTCGACGATCGGCTGGTGATCCCAGCTTTTCAGCGCGCCTTTGGTCAGGGCTTCGGCGACCAGGCGGCGGCGGCGCTGGCTGGCCAGGGTCGCCTGGTGGATGGCGGGAATGTCCCAACGGCCGCGCGCCTCCTCGAGGAAGGACTCGACCTGCTTGCGATGATCCCACGACTGGGCCAGGTTCTCGCGCTCCAGAGGATCGTTCGCCACGTTGAACAGCAGCAACGGGTCTTCTTCGGAGTAGATGAATTTCCACTCGCCGCGGCGAATCATCATTAGCGGGCTGGTGGTGCCTTCGGCCATGTATTCGCCGAGCACTTCATCGTGGCCGCCAGTGCCCTGCAGGTGCGGCAGCAGCGAGCGGCCGTCGAGCGCCAAGCCAGGCTCGACCTGGCCGCCGGCCAGCTCCACCAGGGTCGGCAACAGGTCAACGGTGGACACCGACTGGCTGACCCGGTGCGCCGCGAAGCGCGCTGGAGCGTGAACCAGCAGCGGTACCCGGGCGGCCATCTCGAACCAGTGCATTTTGTACCAGAGGCCGCGCTCGCCAAGCATGTCGCCGTGATCGCCGGAGAACACGATGATGGTGTCGTCGGCCAGTTTGCAGTCCTTGAGGGTCTTGAGCAGCTTGCCGATGTTGTCGTCGATGTAGCTGCAGGCGCCGAAGTAGGCGCGCCGCGCGTCGCGGATCTTGTGCTCGGGCAGCGGCTTGTCCCACAGGTCGATGACCTTGAGCAGACGCTGGGAATGAGGATCCTGCTCGGCCTGGTCGATCACCTGACGGGGCAGGGCGATGTCGTCATCGCTGTAGCGGTCCCAGTATTCCTCAGGGATGGTGTACGGGTCGTGCGGGTGGGTCATCGACACGGTCAGGCAGAACGGTTGATCCGGCGTCACTCGCACGTGATCGAAGAGGTACTGCTGAGCCTTGAACACCACCTCTTCGTCGAAGTCGAGCTGGTTGGTACGCACGCAAGGGCCGGCCTGCAGCACCGAAGACATGTTGTGGTACCAGCTGGCGCGCACCTCCGGCTCGTCCCAGTTCACCGCCCAGCCATAGTCGGCGGGGTAGATGTCGCTGGTCAGGCGCTCTTCGTAACCGTGCAACTGATCGGGGCCACAGAAGTGCATCTTGCCGGACAGCGCCGTGCGGTAGCCGAGGCGGCGCAGATAGTGAGCGTAGGTCGGCACGTCGGCTGGGAAGTCGGCAGCGTTGTCGTAAGCGCCGATCTGGCTGGGCAACTGGCCGCTGACCAGGGTGAAGCGCGACGGTGCGCATAGCGGGCTATTGCAGTAGGCGGAATCGAACAGCACGCCCTCGGCGGCCAGGCGCTGCAGGTTCGGCACCTTGATCGGCGAAGCCGGATCGTGCAGCGGCAACAGTGGCGCGGCCATCTGATCGGCCATGATGAAAAGGATGTTCGGGCGTTTCATGGCGGTTGGTATTCCATATAGTTGTTTTATGCGAGAGTGCTATTTCGATCATCCGGCCTCGCCAGGCATGGGTAAACCCGGATCAGGTACATGACTAGGATAAGCACAGCTTATGCTTAAGACGCTCGATGGAGTCTCTCTGGACGTGCTGCGGGTATTCGAGTCCGCAGCACGCCAGCTGAGCTTCACGGCTGCGGCAGCGGAGCTCGGTAGCAGCCAGCCGGCCATCAGCCAGCAGATCAAGCGCCTGGAAGAACAGTTGGCGACCCGCCTGTTCGACCGCGTGTACCGAGGAATCGTGCTGACCGAAGCCGGCGAAACCCTGCTGGGCCCGGTGCAGGAGGGTTTGGCAGCCCTGGATGCCGGCCTGGAAGCGGTGGTCGGCCGGCAGCAGCACGAGGTGTTGCAGGTGGCCACCGACTTCGCCTTCGCCGCCTATTGGCTGATGCCACGGCTGCAGCGTTTTCATCAGTTGTATCCGGAGGTCGATGTCAGCCTGGTCACCAGCGAGCGCGACATGACCAGCCTACCTGCGGAGATCGATGTCGCCATCTCCTTCGGCGACGGGCGCTTGAAGAACGGCCAGGTGCACCTGCTGTTCAAGGAGGAGGTGTTTGCGGTGTGCAGCCCGCAGTTGCTCAATGGCCAGAGCGCCACGGCCAATCAGCTGCTGGCGCGTTTGCCGCTGCTGCACCTGCGCCCGGAAAGCCGCTCGCGCTGGTTCGACTGGAGCGGCCTGTTCCGCGCCTTGGGTATCGCCGAAACGCCCAGCCCCGGCAGCCTGCGCTTCGACAACTACACCCTGCTGATCCAGGCCGCCATCGCTGGCCAGGGCGTGGCCATCGGCTGGCGCCATCTGGTCGACGAGCTGCTGGCCCAGGGTCTGCTCCGCCGTATCGACGGCCGCACCGCAACCTCCGAATTCGGCTATTACGTGGTGCTGCCCGAACGCAAACGGCGGGTACGGCTGGTGCAGAACTTCGTCGACTGGCTGCGTGACGAACTGTTGCGCGAGACGCTGCCGCCTCTGCAGGGCGCGATCAATCCACAGGGAATCGCCATATGACCGATATCCGCATCCGCGGCTACCACGCCCATGTGTACTTCGATGCCAGCAGCCTCGAACAGGCGCGTGCGCTGTGCGAATCGGCTGCGGCACGCTTTGCCGTGAAGATGGGACGCATGCACCAGAAGGCGGTGGGGCCGCACCCGGACTGGAGTTGCCAGCTGGCCTTTCGCGCCGAACTGTTCGGCGAGGTGATTCCCTGGCTGATGCTCAATCGCGGCGAGCTGGTGGTCTTTATCCATCCGATTACCGGCAATGACCTGATCGACCACCGCGACCGTGCCCTGTGGATGGGCGCGGTGCGGCCTTTGGATCTGTCGGGTCTGTCGGAAGGTGGGCCGCTGACCTTCGAGCTATGAGCGCCTCTGACGCAGGGGCTCTGGCACGGTATGATCCGCGCCTGATTTTCCGAGAGCCCGCGCCATGCCCTACCTGCTCGCCGTCACCGTCCTCTGGGCGTTTTCCTTCAGCCTGATCGGCGAATACCTGGCGGGCCGGGTCGACAGCGATTTCGCCGTGCTGGCGCGGGTGGCGGTGGCGGCACTGGTGTTCCTGCCGTTCACCCTCTGGCGTGGGCTACCGCGGCGTTTACTGGCTGGCTTCTGGTTGGCTGGGGCGCTGCAGTTCGGGGTCACCTACCTGTGTCTGTACCGCAGTTTCCAGGTGTTGACGGTGCCGGAGGTGCTGCTGTTCACCGTGCTCACGCCGATCTACGTAACCCTGCTCGATGACGCCCTGGCGCGCCGCTTCAGCCCCTGGTCGCTGGTCGCCGCACTGGTCGCGGTGGGCGGCGGCGTGGTGATCCGCTTCGAGCGTCTGGAAGGTGAATACCTGATCGGCTTCCTGCTTCTGCAACTGGCCAATCTCACTTTCGCGGCCGGCCAGGTGCTATGCCGCCAGTTGCTGCTGCGCTACCCGACCGAGCAGCCGCTGCATCGCTTTTTCGGCCACTTCTTCCTGGGTGCCATGCTGCTGGTGTTGCCGTCGTTCCTGCTCTTCGGCAACCCGGACAAGCTGCCGCAAACCGCGCTGCAATGGGGCATCCTCTTGTGGATGGGTCTGTTCGCCACGGCGCTGGGGCTGTTCTGGTGGGTCAAGGGCAGCGTCAAGGTGGATGCCGGCACCCTGGCGGTGCTCAACGAGCTACACGTGCCTGCCGGCTTGTTGGTGAACCTGCTGATCTGGAATCGCGACGCCGATATTCCCCGGCTGGCGCTGGGTGGCGCGATCATTCTCGCCTCGCTGTGGCTGAATCGCCTGGGGCGTCGGCGGTCTATCGCCGGTTGATCCATTTATCGGAGAATGGGAACCCGCCTTGACGGGTGCTAACATCGCACCTTCAATTGCATACGCAATCAGCTGTTTTCCAACCCCTATTTATTTTGAGTAGGGCCACGGATGACGTTCTTCCACCGGCATGGATCGCCTCTTCAGCCATCTCTTGCTTAGTGAATGCCATCGTGAATATTCGTCGCCCCTTCGCCAGCGTCGCTCTGGCCTGCCTGTTCATCGTCTCGCCTCTGGCCGCCAAAGCTGCCGCCCCCGCCAAGCAGGAACTCGCCTCCGGTAGTGCTCTGCTGGTCGACCTGAGCACCGACAAGGTGCTGTATTCCAGTAATTCCGACATGGTGGTGCCGATCGCTTCGGTGACCAAGCTGATGACCGCCATGGTCACCCTCGACGCCAAGCTGCCGCTGACCGAGCAACTGCCGGTGATCATCCGGGATGTGCACGACATGCGGGGCGTGTATTCGCGCGTGCGACTGGGCAGCGAGATCAGCCGCCGCGAGATGCTGCTGCTGACCCTGATGTCGTCCGAGAACCGCGCTGCCTCCAGCCTTGCCCATCATTATCCGGGTGGCGTCACTGCTTTCGTCGCGGCGATGAACGCCAAGGCTCGCGCCCTCGGTATGACCCAGACCCGCTATGTCGAACCTACCGGTCTATCCGAGCACAACGTCTCCAGCGCCAACGACCTGGTGAAGCTGCTCAAGGCGACGCGCAAATATCCGCTGATCGGAGAGCTCAGCTCGACCCCGGAAAAGACCGTGGCTTTCCACAAGCCCAACTACACCCTGGGTTTTCGCAACACCAACGCGCTGACCCGCAAAGCCGACTGGGACGTGCAACTGACCAAGACCGGCTTCACCAACCGCGCCGGGCACTGCCTGGTGATGCGCACCACCATGGCCGGCAAGCCCGTGGCCTTCGTGGTGCTCGACGCCTTCGGCAAGTACACCCACATGGCCGACGCCAGCCGCCTGCGCAAGTGGGTGGAAACCGGCAAGGTCACGCCGGTCGCGCCCGCCGCTCTCGCCTACAAACAGCAGCGTGCTTCGCAACGCCAGTTGCAGGCCGCCCAGTAGGGGTAAGATTCGAGCACCTGACGGCAGCGCATCGTTGCGCTGCCCGGTGCGCCGCGTCAAATGCAGGCGTTGGTCGGTCGCAGGATCGGGGCGACCCTGCTGGCGAGGTGGCGGACGAGGACGTCCGCCGGGCCCAGGCTCAGTTCAGCACGCCGCTGAGAATGGTGTAGACGATGCCGGTGGTAAGCGCCACCAGCACCATGTCGCTGCCCACGCGCCGCCACTCGTAGCCTTCGTAATGGGGCAGGCCCTGCAGCGCGCGGCTGTCCAGGCGCTTGCCGTAGCCTTTGGGCAGGGGCTGGCCTTTGACGATGCGCACATCGGGCGGCAGCGCCGGCCCACGGCCGATCTGCTCGCGCCGCTCGTGGAACGCCTGGTGCACCGAACTGAAATCCTGCGGCGGCTGGCCACGATTCTGCTGCGCCTGTTGCTTGCCAGGCGTTGACTGGCCGCCGCCTGTCTGACGCTGACCGTTGCCGGCACCACCGGGCGCCTGGATCTGGTTGCCGCCGACGTGCTGCTGCGAATTGCCGCCGGGCTGATCCTGCCTGGCACCCTGCGGCGCCGCCTGCAGCATCCCGGCAGCGAGTGTCGCGAGCAGGCCGAGGGTGATGATCGAGGAGGTTCTGACTGGCATGGTGTGATCCTTGCGGTGCGGATGAAGAGGCCCCGGCCGGTTGGTTCAGGCGGCCGGGTACGCAAGCTTAGGCTGCAACGGCGGGCGAATGCTCCTTTGTAAAGAAACATTTACCTTGGGCGCTGCGACTTCTCAGCCGGCCATCATCCTGCGCGCGGTACGGCAAGCGGCCAGATCCCAGGCGGCGCAGCCGACCGTCTTGAGCAGGATCGGCCGATCCGTTCGTGGCCATGACGGCAACGCGGCGACCAGGGGGCGCACCTCATTCCAGTCGACGCCGGCCTGGATGAAATCTCCCGCTTCATGCCTGGCGCCAGCCAGATCGTCGGCGAACAGCTGGCTCTGGCCGATGGTTTTCCCGCCGATCTCGACCAGATCGGGCGTGAAGGCACCGACAGCCACCACCAGGCGCCCGGCCAGCGCCGCCTCGTCATAGACTGGCGTGCGGCTGGTGGTTACGGTTATGACCACGTCGACCGCTTCGGGAATCGCCTGCGCCGGACAAACCGCAAGGTTGGCCGGGGCCCTGCCGTACCGGGCGCAGAATGCCTGCGCCCTGGCTTCGCTCCTGGAGCGAATCCAGATGCTTGCCAAGGGATACAGCGCCTGTAACGCCTGCACGTGATGCACGGCCTGGGTGCCGGTGCCGATGATGAGAATCGACTTCGGCACCGTCGGCAGCAAGGTCTCGATACCCAGCAGCGAAACCGCGGCGGTGCGCCGGCCCGTCACGACCGGCCCGTCCAGGGTGAACAGGGGTTGCCCGGTCGCGCTGTCGAAGGCGGCGACCTGGCCATGGATGGTGGGCAAGCCCCGCGCCGTGTTGCCAGGTTGCACGTTGACCAGCTTGTGGATGGCGATATCGGCAGCGACTGCCGGCATGCTGAGCATGACGCCGTCTGTGCCGAGGGGTACGACCATGCGCTCGGGGCTGGTGATCAGACCGTCGGCATACTCGGTCGCGGCCGTTCGCAGGGCGTCGACCAGCGCGTCGAATGGCAGGAGTTCAGCGGTTTGCTGCGCGGTATAGATGTGCATATCCGTAAAGCCTGATGTCGATGAAAGGGTGCGTGAGTTCATGCCCCGTACAGCTCGTCTGTACGGGGCGCGGCCGTCAGGAGCCCGGCATCACGGGGGGAACGTAGGTCAGGGTGCCGGCGAAGACCCAGAGCAGGAACAGCACCAGCGGGGCGTGCACCAGCAGTTGGGTGAAGGTGAAGCCGACGATGTCGCGCGCCTTGAGGCCGAGTACGCCCAGCAGTGGCAGCATCCAGAACGGGTTGATCAGGTTCGGCAGCGCTTCGGCGGCGTTGTAGACCTGCACGGCCCAACCCAGGTGAACCTGCAGATCGTTCGCCGCCTGCATCACGTACGGCGCCTCGATCAGCCATTTGCCGCCGCCGGAGGGGATGAAGAATCCCAGCACCGCGGAATAGATGCCCATGACCACCGAGAAACTCTCCTGCGTGGCCACTGCGACGAAACCGGATGCCAGCAGGTGCGAAAGCGTTTCGCCCTGGTCGTTGGCCACCTTGGTCATCATGAAGGCGATGCCGCCGTAGAGCGGGAACTGGATCAGCACGCCGCCCACCGAAGGCACGGCCTTGTAGAACGCCTTGATGAAACGGATCGGTCGCCAGCACAAGAGCATGCCGAGGGTGAGGAACAGAAAGTTGTAAGTATTGAGGCTGGAGATGGCCAGCAAGGGATCCTTGCCGGTGAACTCGCCGAACAGCCACACGCCGCTGATGGCCACGATGGCCAGGGTTATCAGTGGCGAATGCTCCAGCCATTCTCCCGGTCGGTTCGGCTTTTCCACCTGGATATCCGAGTCGTGCAGATCCACGCCGAGATCCTCAGCGGTCTTGATGCGCTCACCGGTGGGCGCCGAGTAATAGCAGACCAGGATCGAGATCAGCAGCAAGGCCAGGGTCATGACGATCGACTGCCAGAGAAAGATGGTTTCCGTGAACGGCAGCACACCGGTGATTTCCAGCAGGCCGCTGGGCAGGCTCGCCGGGTTGGCCATCAGTTGTGCCGGTGCCGAGCTGATGCCCAGCGCCCAGATGGCCCCCATGCCGATGTAGGCCGCGGCGCCCATGGCCCGGTAGTCCACGCGCAGATCCGTGCGACGGGCTACGGCGCGGGCCAACAGGCCGCTGAAGATCAGGCTGATGGCCCAGTTGAAGAGCGTCGATACCAGGCTCACCGTGGCGATCATGACCACCGCGCCCCGCGCGGTTTTCGGCATCCGCCCCAGGGCGTCGATCAACTTGGACGCTGGCGGCGAGACGGCGACGATATAGCCGGAAATGGCCACCACGGCCATCTGCATGGTGAAGGGAATCAGGCTCCAGAAGCCATCACCGAAACCCTGCGCCACTTGCGCGGCCGGAGCCCCCATGGCCCAGGCCCCGAGAGCCACGACGATCACTGCCAATGCCGCGAATACATAGGCATCGGGAAACCATTTCTCCGACCAGTTGCTGACGCTGACGGCAATCTTTTCCAGGCGCCCGGAATCATCCGCCGCTGGTGCGCTTGTTGTGATATCCACGCTCATGACCTACCCCTCAGTTTTCAGGCGATGCCCATGCGCCATGCAGGGCACGCTTCATTGGTTCTGCAAGCGGTGCGCACCAGGGCGTGCCGGCTACATGAACCTTCTTGTCGATAACGCCGGTGTCAGGTGCTCGGTGACCTCGTGCGAGGCCCCGACCCTCTAGGCATCCAGCGTCAGAGTTGTGGCAGGTATCGCCTGACAGCTCAGGCATACGCGAGCATCTTCCGGATCCTTGCCGTGCAGGTGGACGACTTCGCCCTCCAGCACGCGAACCACGCAGCTCTCGCATTGGCCGACCCTGCATCCGCTCGGCAGCTGGATTCCCAGCCGTTCGGCGAATGTCAGTAATGGTCCGGCCTCGTTATTCCATTCATGGGTTTGCCCACTTCGGGCGAACGTCACGGCAAAACGGCTGTTGCCGCTCGGCAGCACGGCCGGCGAGCGGAACACTTCATTGAATATGTCGAATCTCGGCACACCGGCGGCTTCCAGCTCGCCGATGATGGTGTCCATCATGATCGGCGGGCCGCACAGGTAATGCAGGGCGCGCCTGGCGAAGAACGCATCCGGCACCATGCAGCGGGTGACGTTGCCGAGCACCTGATAGTCGATTCCCGCGCGCTCTGCAGCGAGCGGCGAGCTGTACGCGTCGACCACACGCAAGCCCGGCAGGCGTTGGGCAAGAGCCTGCAGACGATGCCTGAAAGCATGCCCCGGGCCATTGCGATTGCCGTACAGCAGCAGGATATCGCCACCGAAGCCCAGCTCGGCGGCGCTTTCCAGGGCGCTGATGAAAGGCGTGATACCGATCCCGCCGGCATAGAACACCAGCGGCCGATCCGACTTGGCGGGGATCAGGAAGGTACCGCTGGGTGCCTGCACCTCCACACGATCACCAACGGCCAGTGCCAGATTGATGTGCGACGACACCTTGCCTGACCAGGGCAGGCCATCGGCATGCTGCCCCCGGGCATGGCGTACGGCTATGCGATACAGGCGCCTTTGCGGGTCGACCGCCGGGCCGGTCAGCGAATAGGCGCGGGTCTGCTCGCCGTGGGCTGTGGTGTGAATGCACAGGGTGATGTGCTGCCCAGGGCGGTAATCCGGTAGCAGGCCACCGTCGACCGGGCGCAGCAGGACGCTGGTCACGCCCTCGGCCTCGGCGTGCCGCTCGGCGACGACGAAGTCGCGCATGCCGTTCCAGCGTGCCGGCAGCACTTGCGGCGGGGCTTCCCGACGCAGGTTGCACAGCAGGTCGCGCAGCGGCACCGAACCGCTCAGCGGGTCGGCATGCTCGGCCGTGGCCAGGCCGTTGTAATGCGTGTTGCCATCGCCGAGCAGCGGCGTTTCATCGAGCCCCAGCGCCTGGTTGCGCTGCCACCAGCCGAACTCGCCGATCACCACGCGTGGATGCAGGCGGTCGTCGATTCGCGCCTGGAAGCGTGCGCTGCCGCTGGCGGTGGCGACCCGTACCCAGTCATCCTCGGCAATGCCTTTTTCCCGGGCCAGCGCCGTGGCAATCGTCAAGGTCGGCGCGAGGGCCTTGCGGCGCAGGCTGGCCAGGTTGCGATGCTGGCTGTGGCAGAAGTAGCCGTTTTTCGCCGAACTGAGCAGCAAGGGGAAGCGTGGATCTTCAGCCGCTGGCGGCGTCGCCTGCGGCAGCGGTGGGTAGCCATGTTCCAGCAAACGCTCGGAGTAGAGTTCCACCCTCCTGGTTGGCGTGGCGAAGCCGTCCCGGCGGTATTTGAACGACTCGTGCCGCAGCGGCACGCGCAGACCCTCGGGGTTCTCGCGCAGCTGGCCGACGCTGAGCCCCAGCGGCTCGAGCATCGCATTCCAGCCTTGCTCCAGCGTGCCGCCAAAGAAGTCGGCGGCCATGCCCAGACGGTTGGCCAGGGCGAAGACGATATCGTTGTCGGATCGGGCTTCACCCCGCGAGGGCACCATCTGCTGGCGCAACTGCACATGTTCCTGCGCCTCTTCGGAGATTTCGAAACCGATACGCAGACCCTCTCGCTCCCAGGGTGTGTTCACCGGCAGCAGAATGTCTGCGTAGCGGGCAGTGGGATTGATGAACAGATCGCAGTGGGCATAGAACTCCAGTGCCTGCAGCGCCTGGGTGCCCAAGGCCGCGTCGGCCTGGGAGCTCAGCGGGTTGCTGCCGAAGGCCAGCAGACCTTCGATCCGATAGGGTATGCCCTCGAGGATCGCCCGATACAGGTCGCGCGCCATGATCCAGCCCTGCGCCGGCGGGCCCAGCGGTCGCTGGGCAAGTCCCAGTGCCTTGGCCTGCTGCACCGGGTCGATCAGATCCAGGCCATTGACCACGCGCGCTGCGGCCTTGCCCAACTGGCGATTGCCGCCAGGGGCGTCGAAGCTGCCGGTCAGCGCGTACAGGCAGGCGATGGCCCGTTCCGTCTGGCTGGCGTTACGCTGTTGGCCGACACCTGACCAGGCATGATAGGCCACGCTACTGGCCTCTGCGATCAGGTCGGCGGCACGCCGCAAGTCGTCTTCGTCGATCCAGGTCAGCTCGGCGGTCAGGCCTGGCGTGAACGCTGCGCAGGCTTCGCGGTACAGGTCGAACGCCGGCCGGCAGGCGACTGCGCCGACCTCGGTCATGACGGTGAAGTGGCCACGCAGGGCGACGCGAACGCCGGGTGCATCCTCCGTCACCTGAGGCATTGCCCTGGGGCGGCCAGCCGCTTCATCCCAGGCGACCAACGCGTCGTCCGCCGAAGCATCCAGGTCGCAGGCGCGCAGGAAGCGGCCATTGTCTTCACGTACCAGCAAGGCGGCGTTCGACCAGCGCTCGATGAAGCCCAGATCGAAGCGCCCGGATTCGATCAACAGATTCGCCAGGCCCATGGCCAGCGCCGCATCGGCGCCCGGCTTGACCCGCAGCCAGACATCCGCTTCACGGGCCAGGGCCGTTTCACGAGGATCGATCACCAGCAGCCTGGCGCCATTGCCTCGGCCGTCGGCAATCGCCTGAGCCTGGGCGAGCCAGGTATTGGTCGGGTTGTGGCCCCACAGCAGGATCAGGCCGGCGTGTCGATAGTCCGGCGTGGGAATGCCGCAGCCGAAGGTGAAGGCGTGGGCCACATCCTTGTGCCAGTTGCAGATCTCGGTGGCATAGCTGGTGTTGGGGCTGCCATAGCGGCGGATCAGCCGCTCGATCCAGTCGATACTGTCGCTCAGCGGCGTGCCGCTGGGCGTGGTCACGCTGAAGGCGAAGGCCTCGGCACCGCGTCGTGCCTTGATGGTGGCCATGCGCTCGGCGATCTCGTCCAGCGCCTCGTCCCAGGAAATACGTACCCAACCGGGATCGGCATCGCCTTTGGGGCGCGTCCTGCGCATGGGGTGCAGCAAGCGTTCGGCGCTGTCCACCAGCTCGGGCGCCGCCTTGCCCTTGAGGCACATGGACGCCCCGGTGGGGTGCTCGGGATTGGGCTGCACGGCGATCAGCCGATCGTTCTCGACCAGGTTGAGTGTGCCGCAGCGGGAGCGGCAGAGCGTGCAGTAACCCGGTTTGAGCGCCAAGGAAGAAACCCATGCAGTACCAAAGGACATGGAGCTGGAATCTAAGGCACTTGAATGCGATATTCCCAATTCAAATTTTGGAAATAGCATTATCGGGAAAATCGATGCAGCCTACGTTCCGGCAGTTACAGCATTTCGTGGCGCTGGCCGAAACCGGCCAGGTGTCCCGCGCCGCACTGCGCTGTCATGTATCGCAATCGGCCATGACTGCCTCACTGCAGGGGCTGGAAAAGGGGTTGGGCATACCCCTGTTCACCCGCCAGGCGGGTGGGGTGCGCCTGACCACGGAGGGCTTGCGCTTCCTGCGTAATGCGCAGCGCGTCATCCATACGCTCGAAGAGGCCGTGGACGACGTACGCACCGTGCCGCTCGAGGTACAGGGGCGGGTGCTGATCGGCCTGACCGAGACCGTCAGCGCCTACCTGATGCCGCGATTGCTGCCCGCCCTGAGGCGCAAATTCCCGCGCCTGCAAGTGATCTGCGTCGAGCAGGAACGTCAGCAGATAGAAGAAGCGCTGCTGGCGGGGCGCCTGGATTTCGCCCTGGTGCTCGCCAGCAACCTGTCCGGCCACCCCGACCTGCACAGTGAGATCCTGCTGCGCTCCACCCGCCAGTTCTGGGCCAGCCCGGAGCATCCGCTGATCCAGCAGGAGCGCGTATCCCTCGCCGAGGTCGCCACGCAGCAATACCTGCTGCTGGACATGGATGAACACCTGACCACGGTGGAGCGCTACTGGAGCAGCTACGGGCTGAAACCGCAGGTCTGCCTGCAGAGCCGCTCGATCGAGGCGGTACGCAGCCTGGTCGCCGCGGGGCAGGGCATCACCATTCTTTCCGACCTGGTCTACCGCCCCTGGTCACTGGAGGGGCAGCGCATCGCCCGGCGCCCGCTCAGCGATGAAGTGCCCTCCATGGATGTGGGCCTGGTGTGGAGCGCCAGGCATGCTGCGCAGGATACCTGGCAGGCACTGACCGCCTTCCTGCGCGACGCCATCCACTAGGTGTTTCAGCGCCAGCCCGGGCGCCCCTCAGATCCAACCCAGCCAGCGCCACCAGGTCGCCGCGAACACCAGCATCAGCAGGTAGCCGCCCAGGGTCAGCCAGATGCCGGTGCGCAGAAACTGCTTGGAGGTGAAGGTTTCGGTGGCGATGCACACCATGTTCTGTGGCGCGTTGATAGGCAGCAGGAAGCCGAAGCTCATGACGAAGCCCAGCAGCATGCTGATGCCCAGGGGATTGATGTCGCCGCCGAGCTGCATCAGCAGGGCGATGATGATCGGCAGCATGGCCGAGGTCAGCGCCGTGGCGCTGGCGAAGCCGAGGTGGATGAGGATCAGGAACAGGCCGAGCACGGCGAATACCCAGAACGGCGACATGCCTTCCATGCCCAGGTGGGTGACCATCAGCCTGGCCAGCCAGGTGCCGGCCCCGGTGGCCAGCACCGCGGTGCCGAGGCTGATGCCGACGCCGAAGACGATCACCGTGCCCCAGGGGATGCGCGCCTGGGCTTCCTTCCAGCCCATCACGCCGATGCCCGGCAGCATCAGCAGCGCCAGGCCGACCATGGTGGTGGAGGCGGTGTCGAAACTGTGCAGCTTGCCTTCGCTGGCCCAGAACGCCAGCAGGGTCAGGCTGATGGCCATCAGGCGGCGTTCGCTGCCGCTCATCGGGCCCAGTTCGACCAGCGCCTTGCGCACCGTCTCCTTGCCGCCTTCGATGCGATCCGTTTCCGGCGGCATGACCTTGAGGATCACCCAGTAGAGGATCGCCGACATCAGCAGGCTCCAGGGCGCGCCGGCGATCAGCCAGTCCGTCCAGCTCACCGATTCGCCGAGCAGGCGCTGCATGAAGCCCACCGTCAGCAGGTTCTGCGCCGCCGAGGTCTGGATGCCGACGTTCCAGATGCTGGTGGCCTGGGCGACCAGGATCATGATGCCGCCGGCAAAGGCTGAGCGCTTGTCCACGCCGAAGGCGGCGATCACCCCCATCATGATCGGCACCATGCAGGCCACCCGCGCCGTGGCGCTGGGCACGATGAAACTGAGCAGGATGGTCACCGCGATGGCGCCGAGCAGCACCCGGTGGGTGCTGGCGCCGACCCGGGACAGGGTCAGCAGGGCGATGCGTTTGTCCAGCCCGGTGTGGGTCATGGCCGCGGCGATGAACAGCGCCGAGGCCACCAGCGCCAGGGCCGAATTGGCGAAGCCGGCCAGACCCATGGCCAGGGCGTCCTTGGTGCCGATCAGCTGGTCGGGATCGGCCAGGGTCGGCGCACTGCCGAGCAGGAAGGCCATCAGCGCCATGATCATGATCGCACTGACCTCGTAGCTCACCGATTCGCTGATCCATACGATCACCGCGAAGACCAGGATCGCCAGCATGCGCTGCCCGGCGATCGGCAGGCCGTCCTGGGTGGGCAGGAGGATGACCGCCACGCAGGCGAGCAGTGCCAGCAGCAGGCCCCAGGGCACACGGATGGCGGAGGTGGAGCGGGTCAGGGTGGGCATGACGGCTTCCTGCACAAGGAACGGTGGGGAAACCCTAACGCGTCATGCCGTCGCACATGTTGAGGCAGATCAGCCTATGACCGGTCACACGCTCGTCAGCGTGCCTGCCACAGCGGGTCGGCAGCCAGCCGCTCGGCAAGAAAATCCAGCAGCGTACGCAGGGCCGGCAGCATCTGTCGGCGTGATGCATAGATGGCATGAATGCCCAGTGCCTGGGGTTGCCAGTCCGGCAGCAGGCGTACCAGACGGCCGCTTTCGATCAGCGGCGCGGCGGCATATAGCGGCTGCATGCAGACACCGCCGCCAACCATTGCGGCCTCGAGAAGCACTGCGGTGTCGTTGCTGCTGAGGTTGCCGGCGACCGCCACATCGAGTGTTTCCCCGGCTGCCTGGAACTGCCAGAAGCTGCGCCCGAAGTAGCTGTAGGTCAGGCAGTTGTGCGTATTCAGTTCGTCCGGATGCTGCGGCGTGCCGGCTCGATCCAGGTAGCCTGGCGCCGCGCAGACCACCGAATGGCAGGTTCCCAGATGGCGGGCGACCTGGTTGGGCTCCAGCTGATTGGTGATGCGCAGAGCCAGGTCGATACGCTCTTCGACGAGATTTACCGCCTGGCTGCTGACCAGCACATCCACCGAGGTATTGGGATAGCGCGCCAGGTACTCGACCAGTATCGGGCTGAGCCAGGTCTGCGCGAAGGACTGGCTGGTGGTGATGCGCAGGTTGCCGCTTGGCCCGTCGTTGGCCTTGAGTCCCGTACTGCGCATGAGGTCGGCCGTGAGCAGCATTTCCCGGCAATGCGGCAGCAGCTCGCTGCCTACCTGGGTCAGGCTCAGCTTGCGCGTGGTGCGGTGCAGCAGGCGTGCACCGACCCATTCCTCCAGCGCGGCGAGGTAGCGCGAGACCATGGCTCGGGAGATATCCAGGTGTTCGGCGGCAGCGGTCTGGCTGCCGCTATCCACCACTTCGACGAACACGCGGGCTGCGGTGATTCTGTCCATGATTCGCTCGATTCATGCAACTGAGTAGGTCTGATTATGCGGCTTTTCGTTGCTTTTGCTGCGAGTAAGCTGAGCCCTCTTGCCTTACGCGGAGCCTGAACATGACCCGATCCTTTCAACTGTTCGTCGCGACACTGTTGCTGGTCGTTGCCGGATGGGCCTGGGCCGGCAACGAGCCCGCAGGCCAGCCTTCCTCAATCGTCAAAACGGAGAAACCCATGAACATCGTCATTCTTGGTATCAGCGGTCGTGCCGGTTCGCGTCTTGGTCATGAACTGCTGCAGCGTGGCCATCAGGTCACCGGTATCGCTCGTAATGTCAGTGAAGTCCCTGCGCAGGACGGCTTGAGCCTGGCCAGTGCCGATGTGGCCGATGTCGAGCGCCTGGTACCGTTGCTCAAGGGTCATGATGCGGTGATCAGCGCGACGCGTTTCGAGGGCAGTGATGCCGCCAGCCTGGTCGGTGCGGTCAAGGCCGCGGGTGTGCCGCGTCTGCTTGTGGTCGGCGGTGCCGGTAGCCTGGAAGTGGCGCCGGGTGTCGCGCTGATAGATACCCCGCAATTCCCCGCAGCCTACAAGGCCGAGGCGGGCGCCGGGCGTGATTTCCTCAATGTGCTGCGTGAAGAGAAGGCACTGGACTGGACGTTCCTGTCGCCGTCGGCGCTCTTCGAACCAGGCCAGCGCACGGGTAGTTTCCGCATCGGCAAGGACAGCCTGCTGGTCGATGCAGACGGCAATAGCTCGATCTCCATGGAAGACTTCGCCATCGCGCTGGTCGATGAGCTGGAACAGCCACAACACTCGCGTCAGCGCTTCACCGTGGGGTATTAGAGCCATAAAAAACCGCTGCCCTGTTATCAGGTGCAGCGGTTCCTGTGTGGCGAATTGCCGGGGTTTACTGGCGCGCGCTGCGCACGCCTTCGGCCAGTTGGCTGCACAGGTTGAGCACGCCTTCGATGGCCTGCTCGTCGTTGTCGGCCTTGGCAATGTGGTCGATCAGCGCCGAGCCGACCACCACGCCGTCGGCCAGACGGGCGATGGTCGCCGCGTGTTCCGGAGTGCGGATGCCGAAGCCGATGCTGATTGGCAGGTCGGTGTGACGGCGCAGGCGGGTGACGGCTTCCTGCACGTGTTCCAGGGTCGCCGAGCCGGCACCGGTGACGCCCGCCACGGACACGTAGTAGACGAAACCCGAGCTGCCGTTGAGTACGGTGGGCAGGCGTTTGTCGTCGGTGGTCGGGGTGGTCAGGCGGATGAAGTCGATGCCTGCGACCTGGGCCGGGTCGCACAGGTCGGCGTTATGTTCCGGTGGCAGGTCGACCACGATCAGGCCGTCGACACCGGCTTGCTTGGCATCGGCGATGAAGCGCTCCACACCGTACTTGTGGATCGGGTTGAAGTAACCCATCAGCACCAGCGGCGTGGCCTGCTCGGTTTCGCGGAATTCACGAACCAGTTGCAGGGTCTTGGCCAGGTTCTGCTTGGCGGCCAGGGCACGGATGTTGGCCAACTGGATGGCCGGGCCGTCGGCCATCGGGTCGGTGAACGGCATGCCCAGTTCGATCACGTCGGCGCCGGCTTTCGGCAAGCCCTTGAGAATCGCCAGGGAAGCGTCGTAGTTCGGGTCACCGGCGGTAACGAAAGTCACCAGGGCGGCGCGGTTCTGTTGTTTCAGCTCAGCGAAGCGCGTCTGCAGGCGGCTCATATGTGTTCTTCCTGTTCGTCGAAGTGGTGCATGACGGTCTGCATGTCCTTGTCGCCGCGGCCCGAGAGGTTGACCACCATCAGGTGATCCCTGGGCAGGGTCGGGGCACGCTTGAATACTTCAGCCAGGGCGTGGGACGACTCCAGGGCCGGGATGATGCCCTCCAGGCGGCAGCACTGGTGGAAGGCGGCAAGTGCCTCCTTGTCGGTGATCGAGGTGTACTCGACGCGGCCGATATCGAACAACCAGGCGTGTTCCGGGCCGATGCCCGGGTAGTCGAGGCCGGCGGAAATCGAATGGGCGTCGATGATCTGG
Organism: Phytopseudomonas daroniae; assembly: GCF_004327275.1. NCBI lineage: Bacteria > Pseudomonadati > Pseudomonadota > Gammaproteobacteria > Pseudomonadales > Pseudomonadaceae > Phytopseudomonas > Phytopseudomonas daroniae. The sequence continues at coordinate 110,671 of NZ_QJUJ01000004.1, read as the reverse complement.
CCATCGTCGTCCTGCAGCAGGAAGGTGCGGTTGCCGTGCAGCACGCCTGGTACGCCGCCATTCAGGCTGGCGGCATGCTTGCCGGTTTCCACGCCATGACCGGCCGCTTCGACGCCGATGATCTGTACCGACTGGTCATCGAGGAAGGGATGGAACAGGCCCATGGCGTTGGAACCACCACCGATGCAGGCGACCAGGCTGTCCGGCAGGCGGCCTTCCTGGGCTTGCAACTGGTCACGGGTTTCCTTGCCGATGACGGCCTGGAAGTCGCGCACCATCGCGGGGTACGGGTGCGGGCCGGCCACGGTGCCGATGATGTAGAAGGTGCTGTCGACGTTGGTCACCCAGTCGCGCAGGGCTTCGTTCATCGCGTCCTTCAGGGTGCCGGTGCCGGCGGTGACCGGAACCACTTCGGCGCCGAGCAGGCGCATGCGGAAGACGTTGGCCTGCTGGCGGTCGATGTCGGTGGTGCCCATGTAGATCACGCATTGCAGGCCGAAGCGCGCAGCCACGGTGGCGGTGGCCACGCCATGCATGCCGGCGCCGGTCTCGGCGATGATGCGTTTCTTGCCCATGCGCTTGGCCAGGAGGATCTGGCCGATGCAGTTGTTGATCTTGTGCGCGCCGGTGTGATTGAGCTCTTCGCGCTTGAGGTAGATCTTCGCGCCGCCGCAATGCTCGGTCAGGCGCTCGGCGAAGTACAGCGGGCTCGGGCGGCCGACGTAGTCGCGCTGGAAATAGGCCAGCTCCCTGGCGAATTCGGGATCCTGCTTGGCCTTTTCGTATTCGGCAGCCAAGTCGTGGATCAGCGGCATCAGCGTCTCGGCGACGTACTGACCGCCGAACGCACCGAACAGGCCGGTGGCGTCTGGGCCATTGCGTAATGAAGTCATGGGGTTCTCCTGTGAGTTCGAGGCCGGCGGCTCACCGCAAGCACATCACGGGCGTGGCCCGTGAATGGTGTGATGGAAGGAAGACTAACCCTCCATGGGCACCGAGAAAAGCGAGTAGTTTGATTTGATACGTGAGAAAAACTCACGTATTGGTGATTCTCGACCTTCTTGTCAATCCGCTTTCGGACGCACTAACTCGGAACGCACGTGCTGCGTTTGCCCGCAAAAGGTGCGCTGAAATCATGGCTCGTTGCCCTGAATGGTTCTGTTCTGGCTCCCAGGATGGCTGGCACACATCATGCTTGTGTAATTTTATTCAAGTTACTTGAATAAATATCCATAGCTTCAAGAAGAGGCCTCGCCATGAACCGTCGTGCCGTGAAAAACCTGTCACTCGCTTTGGCCACATTGCTCGTCAGCTCGCTGGCTCAGGCTGACGATCTGCTGCAACGCATCCAGCAGGAAAAACAGATCACTATCGCTACCGAAGCACGCTTCGCACCGTTCGAGTCCGTGGAGAACGGCAAGATAGTCGGCTATGGCGTGGATCTGATGAATTACGTTCTGGCGGATCTGCCGGGCGTCAAGGTCAAGCAGCTGGATCTGCCTTTCCAGGGCATTCTACCGGGCCTGGATACTGGAAAGTTCGACTTCGTGGTGACCTCGGTCACCGTCAACAAGGCGCGCTTCGAACAATTCGCCTTCACCGTACCGATCGCCGAGTCCACCGTGGCGCTGCTCAAGCGTGGCAATGACGATTCGATCAGTAGCCTGAGCGATCTCAACGGCAAGGTGGTCGGCTCGCAGAGCGGTTCCGGCCAGTTACAGGTCTTGCAGGCTTATGACGAAAAGCTCAAGGCGGACGGTCAGCCCGGACTCAAGGCCATTCGTCAGTACGTCAGCTTCGACGAAGCCTACGCCGACCTCGCCCTGGGGCGTCTGGACGGCGTCGCCCAGTCGCTGTCCAACCTCGGCCCACTGATCAAGTCGCGCCCAGGTGTGTTCACCACCCTTGGCGACATGCTCGGCCCGCAGACCTACTACGGCTGGGTCGGTCGCAAGGATGACGACAGCGCCAGCCTGGTCAAGCTGTTCAGCGACGGTATCGCCCGCGCCAACCGTGACGGCACCATGCAGGCCCTGCAGGAAAAATGGTTCGGCTTCACCATGGATGTGCCGGCCGACGCCATGCCCGAGCCGAGCATCTGAGTCGCTGACCATGGATGACTTCGGTGCTCGCTTCGCACTCTACTGGCCTGCTCTGCTCGACGGCGCGCTCACCACATTGTGGCTGTGCCTGGCCGGCATGCTGCTGGGCTTCGTTCTCGGCGTGCTGATCTATCTGCTGGGCAGCAGCCGCAGCCGAGGTTGCGTGGCGTTCGCCAGGGTCTACGTGAGTTTCTTCCGTGGCACGCCGATGCTGGCGCAGTTGCTGCTGCTCTTCTATTTGCCCGCCGGGTTGGGGATGGACGTGCCGGCGCTGGTCGCCGCCTGTCTGGCATTGGCGCTGAACACCGCGGCCTACCAGTCGCAGATCCTGCGCAGCGGTTTCGCCGCCATCCCGGTCGGGCAACTGGAGGCCGCCACGGTGTTCAGCATTGGCCCTTGGCGTACGTTGCTGCATATCCAGTTGCCGCAAGTGGTGCGTCTGACCCTGCCGGCGCTGATTTCCGAGCTGATCGATGTGATCAAGGTGTCGGCGGTGGTCTCGGTGATCTCCATCACCGACCTGATGCGGGTCAGCCAGCAGCTGGTTTCGCAGACTTACCGTCCGCTCGAGGTCTATCTCGTCGCCGCGCTGTTCTATCTGGTACTGACCAGTCTGCTGGCCCTGCTCGGGCGTCAGCTGGAGCGGCGCTGGCAGGCGCGCAGTTGATGGAGAACTGGATGAACTACCTTCCCGATTTCGGCCAGGCACTGCTGGTCACCCTGGGTATCAGTTTTTCCGGCGCGGCGCTGGGTCTGCTACTGGGCTTCGCCCTCAACGCGCTGCGCCTGGCGGTTCCCGGCATCATTGGCCTGTATCGGTTGTATGTCTGGCTGGTGCGTGGCACACCGTTCCTCGCGCAACTGTTGCTGATCTACTTCGGTCTGCCCGTGCTCGGTCTGACTCTGGATGCCATCGAGGCGAGCATTCTCGCCCTGTGCCTCTACAGCGCAGCCTATTTTGCCGAGTTGCTGCGCTCGGCCTGGGCCAGTGTACCGAACGGCCAGTTGGAGGCCGCGCGGGTGCATGGCCTGAGCGGCATCCAGACCTTCTGGCACATCCAGGCGCCCCAGGCGTTGGCATTCGCCCTGCCGCTCTTGGGTAATCAGGTGATCCTGACCATCAAGGAAAGCGCGGTGGCGTCGATCATCACCGTGCCGGAGCTGACCATGACCGCCGGACAGATCGTGTCCAACACCTTTTCCTATGTCGTGCCCTACGTGCTGCTGGTGCTCTCGTACTGGCTGCTGACGCTGCTGGTCGGTTTCGCCGCCGCCGCGCTCGGCCGTCGCGCAACGCGCTACCTGCGAGGATGACCCGATGAGCAATCTTCCCCTTCTTGAACTGCGCGGCGTGGGCAAGTCCTACGGCGCCAATCGTGTGCTGCAGGGCTTCGACCTCAGTGTGCGAGCCGGCGAGATCGTCTCGCTCATCGGCCCCTCCGGCTCCGGCAAGACCACCGCCCTGCGCTGCATGAACTTCCTCGAAGCCTATGACCAGGGCGAGGTGTGGATCGATGGCCAACTGCTCGGCTACAGCGGCAGCGGACGTCGTCCGAGCGACCAGGACAGCGCCGCCAGCATCGCCGAGGTACGTCGACCGCTGTCCATGGTGTTTCAGCAATTCAACCTGTGGCCGCACATGACGGTGCTGGAGAACGTCATGGCACCTCTACTGCTGGGCAAGGGCATGAACAAATCCGAGGCGCGTACCTTGGCCGAAAGCGCGCTGCAGCGGGTCGGCCTGGCAGCCAAGATGGGCGCCTATCCGGCACGTCTGTCCGGTGGCCAGCAGCAGCGCGTCGGCATCGCCCGGGCGCTGGCGGTGAAGCCACGTCTGATGCTGCTCGACGAGCCGACCTCGGCGCTCGATCCGGAGCTGGTAGAGGAGGTATTGCAGGTGATTCGCAGCCTGGCCAACGACGGCATGACCATGGTCATGGTGACCCACGAGATGAGTTTCGCCGCACAGATATCCAGCCAGGTGGTGTTCATGGAAGCCGGACAGATCGTCGAGACCGGTGCGCCGGCGGCGATGTTCCAGGCGCCCGCCACCGACCGTCTGCGACAATTCCTCAAACCCTGGTTCAACCGCAGCCTGACGCCACGCCAGGAGGTGTGCCAATGAATGCCGAGAGGGTGATGGCGGCGGTGCGTGCCGAACGACTGCATGGCTTGCTCGATACCCTGGCCGGGTTCGGCGCGCTACAGGCCGGCGGAATGAATCGCCAGGCGCTTTCTGCAGAGGACTTCGATGCACGTGCCTGGCTGATCGGCGAGGCACAGCGCATCGGTTGCCGCGTGTGGACGGATGCTTGCGCCAACCTGTTCATCCGCCGCGACGGCCTGGAGGATCTGCCGCCGGTGATGACCGGCAGCCACATCGATACCCAGCCCAGCGGTGGTCATCTGGATGGCTGTTACGGTGTGATGGCCGGTCTGGAATGCCTGCTGGCGCTGCACGATCAGGGCCTGCGCACGCGCCGGCCGATCGAGCTGGTGGTGTGGACGAACGAGGAGGGCAGTCGTTTCAGCCCCGGCGCTATGGGCTCCAGCGCCTTCGTCGAACCGACCCGCATGGCCGCCTACCGAGACAGCCTGGATGCCGCGGGCATCAGCGTCGGCGAGGCGCTGGACGAGCATGGCCGACGTTTCGTCGGGCTACCGCTGCGCGAGAAGATTGCTGCACACGCCTTCGTCGAGTTGCATATCGAACAGGGACCGGTGCTGGAACGCGCGGGTGTGCCGCTTGGCGTGGTGTCCGGCATTCAGGGCGTGCGCTGGTACCAGGTGCGCTGCCGCGGTGCCTCCGCCCATGCCGGCACCACGCCGATGGACATGCGCCAGGATGCCCTGTTGCTGGCCACCGGCTGCCTGCCAGCCATCGATGCCCTGGCCGAGCGCCTGGCCGGTGCCGACAAACGCCTGACCTTTGGGCGCTGGCAGGTGCTGCCCAACTCGATCAATACGGTGGCTGGGGAGGTGACCTTCAGCATCGATTTCCGCCATGCCGACAGTGCGGTGCTGGACGCCTTCGACGCGGCCCTGGCCGACTGCCTGCCCGGGGAGGCCGAGCTGCAGATGCTCTTCAGTCATCCGCCAGTGGCCTTCGATGCAGCTGTCGTCGAGGTGCTGCAGCAGGCTGCCGACGCTACCGGCGAAGCGTCCCTGAGCCTGCGCTCCGGAGCCTTCCACGATGCCATGTACCTGGCGACGCATTGCCCGACCGGCATGCTGTTCGTGCCCAGCCGCGACGGTATCAGCCACAACCCCAACGAATACACCGAACCTTCCCAGCTCGAAGCCGGCGCCCGTGCGCTGGCCTGGAGCCTCGTCCAACTGGCCGAACAAGCCTGACCTGTCCTTGCCCAACTAGGAGCGACCATGAGCCATTCGAACCACGCCCACGATTACCCCACCTGCTGCCAGCCCGACAACGGTGCATCGCTGGGCATCAACGCCACCCTCAACGAGCCGCTGTCGGCCGACGGCACGCCCGAACTGGGCAAGATCTACACCGTGCCGGCGCGCTGCGGCCGCGCGGTGCGCCTCAAGGCCGGCGAAGTGATCCGCATCACCAACACCCATGGCACCCAGGTCTGCGACACCTGGCTGTTCAATGCCGAAGACCTGAGCGAATTCCTCTCCATGGAACATGCGCGTGCGCATATCGACCGGGTCATCCCCAAGCCGGGTGACGAGCTGTTCAGCAATCGTCGCCGGGCCATCGGCAAGCTGCTCACCGACACCTCGCCAGGTGTGCACGACACCCTGATCGCGGCCTGCGATCTCCATCGCTACAGCAACCTCGGCGTCGAGGGGTACCACGACAGCTGTGCCGACAACATGCGTCTGGCCCTGCAGGCCATCGGGCTGCGTGCCCGGGAAGTCCCCCAGCCGTTCAACCTGTGGATGAACATCCCGGTCAACCCGGACTACAGCATCGAGTGGCTGCCACCCGTATCCAAGGCAGGCGACTACGTGGAGATCCAGGCGGTGATGGATTGCGTGGTGGTGATGTCGGCATGCCCGCAGGACATCGTGCCGATCAACGACTTGAATCCGGTGGAAGTGCACTTCGCGGTTACTGCCTGAAGTATTCGAACGTATACGGGCTAGTTTGGTTGGTGACAGGGATTAATTCCCCGCGCACCTTAGGCGATACTGTGCGGCCAGCGGGGTAACCCGCTGCTGCACGTGGCCACCGAAACGGGTTATCCATTCATCGAGAAGCACATGCTCAAACCTAGCCATACACCGCCGCCCAAGGCCAATCACACCGATGGCTTGCCCAGCCTTGGAGTGCGTCTGCGCCACGCCCGCAAGGTCGCCGGCCTGACTCTCAAGCAGGTGGCCACGGTTGCTGGGTGTTCGGAAAGTCTGATTTCCAAGCTGGAGAACGATGCCGCTTCGCCGTCGCTGGCCATGCTTCACCGTCTTGCCGGTGCATTGGGCAGCAACGTTTCCGAGCTGACGTCGGAGGAGTGGGTATCCGACGAACCGGTGCTGCGCGCCGGCGAGCGCCCGGTGAAGCGCTTCGTCAAACGCAACAAGGACGGCGACATCGGCCTGGAGCGCATCACCCATTTGCAAAAGGGTGGATTGCTGCAGGGCAATATCCATATCGTGGCGCCGGGTGTGGCCAGTGATGGTCTGATCGAGCACCCTGGTGAAGAAATGGGTTACGTGCTCGCGGGCAGCATCGAACTGACCATCGGTGAGCAGTGCTATAGCCTGAAGACGGGGGATGCCTTTCACTTCCCCAGCAACCTGCCCCATGGCTATCGCAACAGCGGTTCCATCGAGGCACGCATTCTCTGGGTGAATACGCCCGTGACGTTCTGAAGGATCGTGCGGATGTGATTCATTCGGCTGGACTGTACCGTTCGATACCGGATAATCCTCGCCCTTGATGTGACGTTTACGCACAGGCCGGAGGCAGGATGAAAACAGGATGGTTGTGGATATTCCCAGGTATCGGGGCGCTCCTGCTGGTGATTGCGATCGGCATTCAGATCGCTCGCATCAGCGCTGAATCGCAGATGACGCTGACCCAGGGTTCGATCATGGATCTCGAAGGCGGCTGCCCGACGGTGTCGTTCATGACACTGGACGGCACCCTCGGTGAGTACCACAGCAGCACCTGCAGTAACCCGCCGTCCTTCGATATTGGTGAGCGGGTTGCACTGTATTACGACCCGCAGAGCCCTGAGCGCGCGCGCATCGACAGCTTCGGTCAGAACTGGCTGGGTAGTCTGATCGTCGGTGGCATTGGCTCCGTATTCCTGTTGATCGGCCTGGCTCTCGTGCTGCCGCCGCTGTTCGGCAAGCGTCGCGCCGCCGAGTTGCTGGCCACTGGCACGCCGGTGCAGGCCGAAGTGGTGGATGTCGAACTCAACGAGTCGCTGAACATCAATGGCCGCAACCCCTACCGTATCGTCGCCCAGTGGCTGAACCCGCAGACCAACAAGCTGCATGTGTTTCGCAGCGCCAACCTGTGGTTCGATCCGGGCCCCTACATCACCGATTCTCTGGTTACGGTGATGATCGACCCGGCCAGGCCCAAGCGTTACAGCATGGACACTCGCTTCCTGCCTGAGCTGGCGGACTGATATGGCCCAGGAGCTGCCGTCATTGAATGCCCTGCATGCCTTCGAAGCGGCGGCGCGGCTGGGCAGCGTGAGCCGTGCCGCAGTCGAGCTGCACGTCACTCACGGCGCGGTGAGCCGGCAGATCCGTACCCTGGAAGAGCAGCTTGGCGTGGCACTGTTCGTCAAGGAAGGGCGTGGGCTCAGGCTGACCGAGGCCGGCATGCGCCTGCGCGATGTCAGCGGCGAGACATTCACCCGGCTGCGTCAGGTGTGTGGCGAGATCCGTCAGCGGGAAGTCGACACACCCTTCGTGCTCGGCTGCCCGGGCAGCCTGTTGGCGCGCTGGTTCATCCCGCGGCTGGATCGGCTCAATCAGGCCTTGCCCGAGCTGCAGTTGCAGCTATCCACCAGCCAGGGCGAGCTGGATCCGCGCAGCCCTCAGGTGGATGCCACCTTGTTATACGCAGAGCCGCCCTGGCCAGCGGACATGCAGGTATTCGAACTGGCGCGCGAATCCATCGGCCCGGTGGTGAGCCCACGGCATGTTCGTTTTGCCGGGTTGAGTGAGGCCGTGCCTGGCGCTTTGCTGCGTGAAGCCCTGCTGCACACAACCTCGCGCCCCCAGGCCTGGCCGCAATGGGCGGCAGCCATGGGGCTGGAGCCGGCAGAGATGCGTTTAGGCCAGGGCTTCGAGCACCTCTATTACCTGCTCGAGGCTGCTTCGGCGGGCCTCGGCGTTGCCATCGCTCCGCTGCAACTGGTGGCCGATGATCTCGCTGCAGGGCGGCTGGCCGCGCCTTGGGGCTTCGTCGAAACCGAGGCGCGCCTGGCGCTCTGGGTGCCGGAACGGCGTAGCGGCCGGCGCGCCGAGCAGCTTGCCCGGTGGTTGAGAGCGGAGTTGCAAGCAGCGAGTTGAGCCGTGTGTCTCGCCGTGGGTTACGCATCGTCACCGCCCCTCGGTGAAGAGGGACGAGTGACAATACGATCAGCCTGTTCGTGGCTGATCGCTGCTTCGCTCAGCGGCTGTGTGGCTGCTCAGTCCACTTCGGTGAACTGGATGATTTCCACCCAGTAGCCGTCCGGATCCTTGATAAAGGCGATATTGCTCATGCGTCCGTCGGTCAGGCGTTTCTGGAAGGTCACGCCCAGGTCTTCGAAGCGCTGGCAGGCCGCCTTGATATCTGGCACTGCAACGCACAGGTGGCCGAAACCGCGCGGATCGCTGTTGCCGCTGTGGTAGGAAAACTCCGGATCCTTCTCGGTGCCGTAGTTGTAGGTCAGCTCCAGTACGCCGGGAATGGATTTGCGCCATTGGTGGCGGGCTTGCGGGTCGCTGGGGATCTGCGACTTGTCGGCTATCAGCGCGAGGAAGTACAGGCTGAATTCGGCATCGGGGAAATCCTTCTTCTCGAGCAGGGTGAAGCCGAGTACGCGGGTGTAGAAGTCCAGGGACTTTTCCAGATCCTTCACACGGATCATGGTGTGGTTGTAGACGAAATCCGCCGTGGCGACGTCAGGCTTGCCGGTTACGCCCGGCAGGGTGTTGAGTTCATCGAGGGTCATGGGGTTCTCCATCAGGCGGTGATTGGGCGAGTCGAAAAATAAGTACCTATTTAAATGGCCCCGACACGCGCGTTTTTCAAGGCAGGGCGTCATTGGCATGGCGGATGTAAGGCGTAAGTTGGCGTAGGGTGGATCGGGGCGCGTAGCTAACGCTCTTTTTGTCCACCATTGCGATTTCGGAGGTCGTAGGATGGGTGCAACCCATCGGCAATTGATGGGTTTCACCCATCCTACGGCTGTAGGGTAGGTTTTAGCCCACCGAATCGAATGGCCGCTCTCGCCTTGCATCAGACATCCAGCGTAATCAGCTCGGCCCGCAGCGCGTTGCCGTCGATATGCAGCAGGGCCACGCTGATAGGCAGCTTGAAGCGCCGCGGGCCGGCGCTGCCAGGGTTGAGATAAAGCACGCCGTCGCGCTCCTCATGCAGGGGCTTGTGCGAGTGGCCGGCGATCACCACGTCGATGCCCTGCATCCTGGGCTCAATATCCAGTTGCTTGAGATCGTGGAGTACATACAGGCTGGTCTTGCCGAAACGCAATATCAGCCGCTCGGGAATGGTGTCTGCCCAGGCGTCGTCATCGTTGTTGCCACGCACTACCGACAACGGCGCAATACCTTCGAGTTCGGCCAGGATCTGCGGCCCACCGATATCACCCGCATGGATCAAATGATCGACCCCCTGCAGTGCAGCCAACGCTTCGGGGCGCAGCAGACCGTGAGTGTCGGCGATCAGTCCAATCTTCATGGTTTCCCCTGCGTATGCGTGTAGGAGCCAGCTCGCTGGCGATCCATTCCACTGAAGCAGTGCTTCAGAGTGCAGCAAAGAAAAAGCCCGGCATTGCAGGCCGTGTGAAAACTACTGCGCTCGGTCATGCTGCGTTAAAAACCGGCTCGTGTTGTGCAGGCTTGAGAAAGAGAATACCCAAAAAGCGCGATAAAGGCGGGATATAGGGGAACAGGCGGGAATATATCGGGATGGGAAGTGAAAAGGCGTTGCCGTAGTGGTAACGGTGAATGACGGCCTAGAGCAGGCCGTCACCGAGGTCTAGTTTATGTTGATCGCGGTCGAACTTCCTGTCCTGTACCCGTTTCAGCAGCTTATAGATGGCGTTCTCGGTCAGGCCGTATTCCTTCGCGAGAACGTGGTGGTTGTGGCCTCTGAATTTCGAGAGGATCTCAATGTCCCGCTTGCTCAGGTTGAATCGGTGATCCTTCGGAATGCAGATGGTCGCGCCGGCCCAGGTTTGCGCCAGGTGGTCAGCGATCGCGTTGCCGATCTGCTCGGCACGGGCGGCATCCATGCCGTGCTCTTTCGCTACAACCGCAGCATGGGCTGCGACTCCGCTTAGCAGTTCGTGGCGCTTGTCGGCCATTGCAGACGACATCATTCCCCCCTCAGCGCCTTGATCTGGCGCTCACCTTCATCTGGCTTTATGAGCCCCAGGAGCATGTCGGCCTGGATACGGCCCACCTGCTCCTGGATATCCTGTTGCGGCGTGCTGGCCTTGCGCGATGGCTTGGCCAGTGCAGCAGCCTGGGCCTGGGCCGGATCTGCCGCGATGCCGTACACCACCGAGCGCAGGTAGTTGTGACTGCTGAGCGGCAGCGACAGGCGCTCGCGCTGGGCGATCATCTGCTCGATGCCGGCGACCCATAGGCGTGGCAGTGCTGGCTTCGAGTCAGTAGTGCGTGCATCGCGTTGCACCTGGCCAGACTCGACCAGGCCCACCAGCTCCTCCACCACCTTGATGGCCTTGGTCATGCGCAGGCCGCGTTTGGCCGGGCTGAACAGGCGTAGGTAGTTGAGGATGGCGCGCCCCAGCTTCGGATCCAGCGGCGCAAACAGCGCCGCCAGGGTCTTGCCGTCCGCATCTGCAAAACCAGCCTCGAAGGGAAACTGCTCGCCGCAGCATGGGCACTGGAGCTGCATTACAGCAGCCCCCGTGCATCAGCTGCAGCGTGCAGGGCTTCCACCAGGCTCTTGAGGATTGGACGTTGCCGCTGCCAGCCCTTGGGCAGGCTTTCCAAATCGGCCTTCCAGTTTGGATCATGCTCACCGAGCAGCTTGAGCAGCTCTTCCACATTGGCCAGCAGGCCGCGTTTCTCCTGCTCGACGTGCAACGCGGCGATCATGGCGTCGAGCTGCTCGGCCTTCTTCAACCACGCCACCCGTTCGACCTTAAACATCTGCCGCGCCAGCGCATCGGCATAGGCCCAGGGCAGGCTCATATCGGCGAGCTGCGCCTCGATCTTGTCCAGGCGCGGCCCCAACTGCGCGGTGTTGCGCGGCTTGCCCGCTGCCTTGCTGCTGGGCTTCGGTTTGAAGCCCAGCCGCTCGAACTCGACGATTACGCGCCCAGCCTGGCGCGAGTTCAGGTCTTTGGACGATTCAACGCCAGCAACGCGGCGCAGCAGCGCCCGGTAGCTGTCGTCATCCATGCCGACTTGCTGACGGGCAATGTGGATTTTGCTGAGGACACCTTTAGAAATCGGCATTCAATGCCTCCCCTGGAACGATCAGCCATTTGCTGTGCAACCGGCCGACCGCTACGCAATCACAACGCTCGATGGTTTTGTGGTAGTCCGGGAACAGCTTGTCGGCCAAGCGCTCGACTGCCAGCTTGGCGTCGTAGGCGCAGGAGGCGCTTTTGCCCTGGATGGTATTGGTCTTGTAGCCGGAGTGATCCAGGCGGACGCTGACCTCTACAGTGGTGTTGGTCGCCATGTCAGCCTCCATGAGCCAGTCGGGCGACTGGCTTGTGGCCAAGGCCGTGATGCAGTCGGGCGCTCTTGCCTGCTTTATAGCCTGCAGCTGCGGCGCCTTCATCACGTGCCTTGAGCTTGCGGCGCTTCATTTCGTGCTTGCCCAAGTCCGGATGGTTCTTTGCCATGTAGGCCTCGATTGCTTCGGCGATGTTGTCATCGACGCCCGCGAACTCGTCCACCTTGTGGTAGACGGCATCGATCCAGGCGTTGGCAAAGTGATCGCCACGGGCGACCTTGGTTGACCGTTTGCAGCGCTTGTTCTTGGGAGAAGCCAGGAACTCGCGGCGTGCCTTCTGCAACTGGCGCTCCAGCACCTGGTAGGCGTAGCCACTCAGTTCAGGAGCTGCTGCACAACCCACGAAAATGAAGGCGCCGACTGAGTCGAACATGCCCACCCGCATCTGGGTGATGATCATCCGAGTGCCGAATGCATGAGCACACACATAGGCCAGCCGAACACGCCAGGCCGGTGGCGTGCCCTCAGAGCCGGCTTCAATGGTGATCTCACAGGCCATGCTGGCCAGCACGTCGCCCATTTCCAGGCTGTAGGCATCCATCAGTTTGCGCGCCTGGCGCAGCGCGATTTCCGCTTCATTGGAGTTGGCAGTCTTCGACTTCGCCATCTCCAGGCACTTCTTGATCTTTTCGAGAATGCGATCCTGATCCATGTCACACCTTCGCAATGTCGAGGCTGATGGGCTGGTACTGGTCGGTATCGCCAATACGCTCGTAGACGCGGACGTAGGAACTGGTGGCGACCACAGTCACAGCGTCGCTGATGGCCTGCATGGCGCGGATCCAGCGTTCGTCGCTGATCTCCAGGCGGCGCAGAGCCAGAACGCTGCCAGTGCGGATGTTGCCGGCCTGGTCGACGCGGAACGCGTCGTTGATGAGGGTGATAATCTCGGGTCGCGAGCCCTGCACCCATTCCTGCAGGCACTCATCAATTAGCGCCTTGGCGCCTTGCAGGCGCTCGTCGAAGCGGATGTTGTCAGCCTTGGCACGCAGAACCTTGTAGCGACCGTCATAGCTGAACAGCGTGACGTTGCCTTTGGCACCGCCCAGCTTGGCGCCGTACTCCTCGGCAGCCAGCGTCACCAGGGCATCGACGTCGCCGAATACATCGGTCTTGAAGTCGCGCAGGCGCTGGTTGAGTTCCTTGGTCTTGCCAACGATGGCCATCACCAACTGATCGCGTTCCCAGTCGAGCGGCTTGATCATCGATTCGTGTACCAGGCGCCCCTGGGCGTCTTCGCGGAAGCCGTCTGGGACGGCAGTTTGCAAAGTGGTCGTCATGGCTGAGTTTCTCCAGCGGCGGCATTGGAAAGAACCGTCATCTCGTCCAGCGAGATGAAGGCGTTGAGCGTGTAGTCGCAGTGCAAGCACCTCACCACCACGTCTATCAGTCGAGGATCGTGCGCCGCGATGGAGGTCTCGATCTCCAAGAGCGGCGTCTGACACTGAGGGCATTCGGTGTCGAGGAAGTCAGTCATGAGCGGAATCCTCGGCAACGGCCTTGCGGTCGAGACGCTCCAGCTCGGCCAGGCCGAGCGCAAGGGCCTTCACCAGGTTGCGACGCGGGGCGGTGCTGGGTTTCCAGGCCTCGTCAGGCCATGGCCATTCATTGGGGATCAACTCCTCAAGTAGCTCGGTGCCGGGCTCGTTTACCTGGCAGAACGCCTGCTCAAGGTATGAGAGCGACGCTGCCGCCAGCTCTCCTGACGTGAAGTGGTCGTCCTCTTCATGTAAGAACCCGTAGGTATGCACCTGGCGGATTCGCTCGGCCAGCACTGACGTCCAGGACGTGTTGCGTTCGATGTTCAGCAGCAGATCAGGGGAGAACAGCAACGAACCGTCGTCATCGACTTGGAAGTTGTCGATGGTCAGCTCATGACGCTGGCCATTGATGCGGATGTAGAGGGGAACGGCACTGCCGTCCGGCTTCAGGTCGCTGGCCACCGTGCCCAGACGCTGGGCCAGCATCTTGGCGGTGATGATGGATGAATAGTCAGCCACTGGTGTGCTCATACCCGTGGCTCCTCAAACTTGGCGAACCACACCACGTCCACACCATCGATCGTCACGGTGTGGCGGCGATAGCGGGCGTAGTCGAAGTGGCGGATGCCGCGCAGGCGCTTCTCAAACGCCTTGCCCAGCACGGGCGCGCTCTCCGGGCGGATGAAGATCTTGTGGTCCGGGAACTCCATGCCGGCGATCTCGACGCCGGCCAGGCGCAGGTCGCGCACCAGGGCGTTGTAGTTGCGCAGGCGGCTGGCGAACTCCGGGGTCAAATAGATCGGCGCGGTGCGCTCTTCGAGCGACTGCGCGGTGGTGTCGGCGCTGTAGGTCACGCGGGCATCGATCAGCACGGACACTTTGTTGAACGGCAGGACATTGCTTTGCATGGTCAAACCTCCGCGAAGGTATCCGGTGTCAGCCGGGTGGCGCCGACAGATGCGGCGAGGTTGAGCGCAGCGGTCAGCATGTTGTGCACCGCCAGGGGGTACAGCACCGAGTTCTCCACCTTGCCCTTGCTGCCACTGATGGTCAGCTTGGTGCGCAGGGCCTCGATCGCGGCGTCATCCATGATGTCGGCCAAGTGCTTGTCGATCAGCTTGAAGCGGTGCGCCAGGTACGGGCCGAGCTGCTCGCCCAGGGCGTTCAGGCGGATGACCTCGCAGCGCTGAACCACCTCGCGCACGTCGGCGCGGTTCTCGCTGAGCTTGTTGCCCAGCTCGGTCTGGCCGATCAGGACGATGCTGAGCAGCTTGTCGAACCCGTCTTCCAGTTCGAAGAAGCGCTTGAGGTGTTTGAGCGTGGGGATCGGCAGCGCGTGGGCCTCTTCGATGATCAGCACATGCTTGTTGCCGGTGCGGTGCGATTCACGCAGCGCGTTGTGCACTGCGCGGAAGCGTTGTTCCTGGCCGCGTGGCATCTTGCTGCCAGGGCTGACGGTGGCCAGGATGGCCTCGCAGATGTGGATGGCCTTCAGGGTCTTGCCCTTGAAGTCGTCGTCTTCCATGCCGAGGATGTAGGGCTCGATGATGATCACCGGCTTGTCCTCGGCTTGCAGGCGAGCGTGCAGATCCTTGCGGATGGTGCTCTTGCCCGAACCGGATTCACCGACGATGGCCATGAAAGTGCCGTAGCGCGTGACCTGGTACAGGTTCTCGCGGACAAAGCGAATGTCCGGCGAGATGAACAGCTCGGCGCTGCTGCGTGGCTCCGCGAACGGATCACGAAACAGGCCGAACGCCATGCGTGCCTGCTGTGTAAGGGTTTGTTTGCGTAGTAGCATTGTGTCGGGCTCCTCGATGGGATCGCTTTCGTTGTGGTGCTCAGATCGGCGGGCGTTGGCGCGCCCGCCGGTCACTTTCCGCTTCTCGACGCTCGGGTCGTCGTTCTCGAAAATGCCCACCAGCTGCATGCCGGTGATGCCTTTGCCTTCCAGCCAGTTGACGATCCGGCTGCGGATCTCCTCCTCTGCAATGGTCTTGAGCCAGATGTTCTGGTTGATGATCTGGCTGATGGTCGGCCGCGATAGCTCGATGTCGCGTGCTAGGTCGGCCTGGGAAAGGTTGTGGTAGCGCAGCAGCGCTTTGAGCTTGAGCATCAGGCACCTCCTACAACGGCCAGCGTTGGCCGGCGTGTGAATGCGCTGCGCAGCTGTGAGGCAACGGCAGCGAGGTCGTCTTCCTTAACCCCGTTCGGGTAGTGCTGGCTGAGCCAGGCGTAGTGCTCGGCGTTCCAGCCGGCGATATCGGCCTGCAGACGCTTGGCAACGGCGAACACGCTGAGTGGCGCCGTCTCGATAGTCGGGATGACCAGGTCGTGCTGGGTGCCACGGCGCGGCATGAAGGCCGGAAGGTCTGCCTCGGTCATTTCCTTGTAGGGCTGCAGCTGGCCGCCGAACGGAATCGCCTTGGCTTTGCGGGCCGCGTCCACTTCGTCCTGGGTGTCTGCGCCCATGGCCAGCTTTTCCGCCTCTTTGCGGGCCGTCTGCGCCGGGGTGTCCGCCTTGCGGGTGAACTTCTCGCCGATGGTGGTGGCTGCCACGTCGAAGCCCAGTTCGTTGGTCACGATGGCAGGCACCACGTAGAACACTTCGTGCCCGTCTGCGCCGGTGGCCACCACCTGGGCAGCGTCATTGCGCCAGGGGTTACGGGTGACCAGTACGCGGGCGTTGACCATCACACCCGGCACCACTGATACGTCGTATTCGCGGCCCTGGAAGGACACGCGCAGCTTGCTGTTGACCTTGCGCCGCTCAGGCTCGGCAACAGCGAGGCGGCGGCACTCGTCGACGTTCGGAACCTTGATCAGTTGATGCTCGCGGATGGTCATCCACACTGCCGAGCGGGTTTTCTTGTGCCGGGAGTGAACAGCCTTGGCGTTGTAATAGCCGCGCCAGATGGCGGCTAGGCGATTCAGATCGTCCAGGTCGGCTACAGGCTGGAAGCGCAGGCCAGCCTCGAACTTGCGCTCGATGATGTTCCGGGCGTTCTCCACCTGGCCGGTTACCCGTGCAGCGCCTGGGGCGTGAACGATTGTCTCGATACCCAGGGAGCGGCACAGGTTGCGGGCCATGGCCGAGGTGTTGGCAGAGCCCGGATCCATCATCAGGATCGAAGGGCGCCCATGCAGGATGTCGGCGCCACCGCGCTCCTGCATGGCGTTGATCAGCACGCTGCAGAGGTTCTCCCCCGACTCGGCGCCCATCACGTATTCGAGGTAGATCCAGCCACTGGCGTGGTCGGTGATTTCGTATGACCAGACGCGGTTGGCCGCGATGCGCGCCAGGTTGCGCGGCTTGTTCTTGTAGAACTCGGCGTGATCCATCACGCGCAGGCCGTTCTCCTCCGCCTGGGCGCCGGGTTTGAGGTAGTACAGCACGCACAGGGAGGCGTCGATCTGCCAAACGTGGTTCGGGTGCAGGCTGGCCAGCTCGGTGACCGGCGCGGGCGCGAGCAACTGATCCGGGTGCAGTTTGTAGGTGCGCAGAGCGCGGCCGATGGCGCTGAGCGACATCGGGCGGATCTCGCCAGACTTCAGGTCGACCGTCTCGGCGCGGATCATGCCGCTGGTGCGCAGCGCGTCAACGGCATCGCCCAGTGAGTACAGGCGTTTTTCGTTACGGCGTGCAGACTCCATCCACGTGGCGCTGATGATCAGCGCCTCGTCACGGCTGAGTGCGCTCTGGCCTGCGTCGGTGCGGCGTTTGCGAGGGGCGGTGGCCACATTGACCTCCTCCAGTTTGCGGTAGATGGTGGCTGGGCTGAGGCCGAGATCGAGCGCCGCGGCTTTGCACAGCGCCGTACGCTGGCCCCGGCCCGCGCTTTCCAGGGCGCGGGACAGGTCAACAAGGCGTTGGGTGATGACGGCGCTCATGCTCAGGCGTCCTGCTGCTTGGCTTGATCGATCCAGGCGAAGTCCTCGGCGGGCTCGTCGGCTGAGGGCAGCTGGAACTCGGTGCGGATGTTGGCCAGCAAGCTTTCCAAGTGGCTGATCAGGCCGGCTTGCCACAGGCGGTGGTCGGTGCCTGTTTCCTCGCTGTGGCTGGCCATGGCGTTGAAGGCTTCGCGCAGCTTGCCGGTGATGTCGGCTTCGGCCTCGAAGGCGATACCGGTCACCTCCTGGCGCAGCTCCTTCACTGCTTCGTCTGCGCTGAGGGTCTGGATGCGCTTGCGGGCTTTCTCCAGCTCCTGTTTGGTGCGATCCAGCTCGGCGTTCTTTTTGGTGAGCACTTCGCCCTGGGCGTCGTAGTCCGACGCGGTATCGTCCAGCTTCTTCTGCAGCTCGGCCTTTTCCTTGGTGTGGGTGTGGATCAGCTCCTCGGCGAGGTACTGCACCGCCTCAAGGTTGCCCTGCTTGGAGGCTTCGATCAGAGCTGATTTGGCGTCGTCTGGCAGGCGTCGCCATTGGCGCAGCTCGCGGTAGCCAGCGCCGATAGCCGAAAGTTGCTTGAGGGCGTCCTCACCAAAAGACTTGAGGTTGGTTAGATCCTCATCGACCTTGGAGCGGGACAGGCCCAGCACCTGGCAAAAACCGTCCCAAGTGCCGACGTCGGCAATTTCATTACCGTCGCCGTCAAAGCCCTTTTTGCCCTGCAGGGCCCGGTACATCTTGGTTTCCTTGATGTGGGCTAGCTTGCTCAAACTGACGACGTCGGCAAAACGAGCAATGGAACGTGCCATCTGCACTTGGCCGAGAATCTGATTGACCAGGTCGCGTTCCTCAGCCATGTCCTGAGCGGCTGCACCGAGGTTTTGCACCATCGCAAGTGCACCTTCATCTGCCGCTGCATCAGGCACGAGCTCCGCTGTTGCTGCTGCTTTGCGAGCCATCAGGCAACCCTCCGGCCATCGGCGAAGGTACGCAGGCGTTCAACAGCCTTGTCGTGATCGCCGCGTACCTCTTTCAGCAGGTTGCGGAATTCGTTGTGACCACGCATGCGGCCTGCGAAGAATGCGTCGTCGTCGGCAGTGCCCTGCGCGTACGGGCTGGTGACCGGCGTCTGGTCGACGCGGTTTTGCAGAACGGCTGCGAGGCCCTGATGGAAAGGCTCGCTGCGTTTCTGCTCGCCCGCCAAGATCAGTGCTGCGATTTTCAAGTAGTCCATGGGTTGCTCCTGGTTGTGATCAGTGCCGGGATCCGGCCAGCACGCGTTGGTTGATTTCCGAGAGGCGGCCCTGCATGCGCTCCATTTCGTTGGCATGGGCCTGGGCGATCTGCAGCAGCGCGATCGAGGGGGCGAAGCGACCGTTGTCGAGCTTCATGGCCAACCCCTCGGCGATCAGCGTGTTCATGGCGCGATTGATGTTGGCCGGGCTCTCGCCGAGGTTCTTGGCCAGGTCGCTGTTAGCGATGCCTTCCAGGGTTTTGCCCTTCAGGGCCTTGAGCACGCGCAAGGCGCGCGCCGCGCTATCGCTGGTGCGGGGGTTACTCATCTTCGAGTGCTCCTAATTCGAGCTGTGGTTGGGCGTGCTGGGCGACGTTTCCGTGGTGCCAGCCGAGGCCTTCCATGGCACTGCGCACGGCGGCGAGGGTTGACTCGGAATCCTGCTTGCCATCGTGGAAGGCCAGCAGCGCAGACATGGCTGCGGTCAACTCGCCCTGCAGGGCATTCAATTCGTGTGTATTGGCTTTGCGCCCGGTCGGCACATCGATCAGCAGCTTTCCAGCTGCGGCGCTCATCCATTGGGTCACGTAGGTGATGCCGCAAGCCGCTTCAAAGGCCGGGATCATCACGGCGGGCATACGGCCCGAACTGAGCCACTTGTAGAGCGTCCAGTGGTCGGCCACGCCCATGCGCTCTGCAATGCGCTCGACAGACAGGTTGCGCATCTCGCGGGCGTGCTCTTTGCACAGCTCCAGGGCATGGCGCAGGGAGTTCGGTTGCTGGCGTTTCCAGCGGCGGCGACTCATTGGAAAGCCCCCATTTTCAGCAGCGCCAAACAAATAGGCTTTTTGCCTATGGGCAACGGCGTTACAAAACTGAGAGCCTTTTGCTGTAAATTGACAAACCGGGACATGGCTATGACCGACCAGATTCAGAGGCTTGAGGCACAGGTGAATGCGCTTGCTCAATTAGCGCTTCGCCTGGCGGCAGTGGCTGAGATAGAGAGTGGCTTCCAGCCTGAGCAGCTACGTGATCTGCGGTGGCCTGGAGCGCCGTTTGAGGCTGAGGCTCTGCGGACGATGGACTGGCTGTGCGATCAGTTGGCTGTGGCGCGGGAACGCCGTTCAACTGCGCGGCCGCCAGGATCAGCAGCTGCTTGAGCAGGCGACTGGAATGCACGCTGATGGCCGGTTTGGGGCTTAGGCCCTTCGCGGCCTCATGCAGGTGCAGGCTTACGTCTGCAGCGCTGCCTGGCGCGATTGCGATCAGTTGTTCGAGCGCAAGGCGCCAGTGGTCAAGTGGGTGTGGCATCAGGGTGATCTCTTCGACGCGTAGCTGCGGGCGGTCTGACATTGCGGTGTCCCTCGCTTGAGTCGGCGGTTCAGGCAGCAGCTGCCTCGCCTGCCTTCATGCCCAGGGCCACAGCAATGTCGTGGGCCTTGCCGTAGTTGGCTTTGTCGAAGCCGTTGAGCACGCGGTACACAGCATTGCGCTTGTAACCATGCTGATCGGCCCACTTGGTGATGGTGATTCCGCGCTGACGGAATCGCTCTTTTACCTGGTCAGGGGTCAGTGACTTGTGGGTAGCCATTGGGGTGGCTCCTTGCTGGGTTGCTGAATGATGTTTGTGTTTTGTTGCGATGATCATAGTGCCATTTATGGCACCATGTAAAGGTGATTTAGTGCCAGAAATTACACTTGGCGAGCGTTTGAAAGCTGAGCGCGAGCGACTCGGCTACACGCAGCCTCAATTCGCGGAATTGGTAGGTGCGTCGAAAAGGACTCAGGTTGGGTGGGAGCAAGGACGATCCGCGCCCGATGCTAATGCGCTCGCTATTTGGGTCGAGGAAGGGCTGGATGCGGGTTATGTGTTGACAGGAGAAAGAACGCCGATGCCGACGGTTAGAGGTATGCCGCCAGATGAGCAGATGCTGCTCGACTCTTACAGAGCTCTCAGCTCCGCCAAAAAAAGAGTGGTTTTAGCCGAGCTGATCCTGGGTACCGCAGGCAAGAAAAGCGGCAAGACGGCCGACGCCATCGGCGTAGTCGTAACGGGTGATGGAAACCGGGCGGCTGGGAATGACTACCACGAGAAGTGACATGCAACATTAGTGGTGGCGTTTTGCCTGGCAGGTTACGCAGCCCCTCCAGTACGATTGGGTTGGCTAGGACATTCGTAATTGGCTGGGGAGGGATTCATGAATATCAAGGTAAATGGTGATAACAATCGTGTAGCCGGCCGGGACTACATCGAGACCCCCATCAAGGCATGCCCCTGCTGTGAGAACAGCGTGATTGATCGCGAGAAGGCTAAGTGCAATCGCTGCATCAAGGCCGAGAAGGAGAGTCAGGCACAAGGGGCCTTACTCATCATCGGAGTATGTTTTCTATTCGTTTTGAGCTACGTCAGCGAATGGCGGGCTGATCACGGTTACCCAACGGGGATACCTGGATATGGGGCAAACGTGGGTATTTCCATGGTAATTACAGCGCTCGGCCTTGGGGCTATATGGCTGCTGTTTACCCTCGGACTGCCGATTGCCGCCCAGTGGATCAGGGATCGTATTCAGTAAAGATCATCAGGTGTGCGCTCTAGTGCTGACCGGATCGACCAGAGCGGTACTGGGAAATCACTAGGCAGTAATTACAAGCAACTAGGACGTATGGGGAAGCTAAGCGAATGAAGGTATTCATCAGTTGGTCTGGAACAACCAGCCACAAGGTCGCAGTGATCCTCAGGGACTGGTTGCCCTCAGTGATCCAGAGTATTGATCCTTACGTGTCGTCTGAGGACATCGATAAGGGAGCCCGCTGGTCGACTGATATAGCTGGGGAGTTAGATGCTTCAACGTATGGAGTCATCTGTCTGACGCCGGATAACGTAAGTGCGCCTTGGATCAACTTTGAAGCAGGTGCGCTGGGTAAGAGCGTTGAGAAAAGCAGAGTCAGCCCTGTACTTTTCCGGTTGAAGAAATCGGAGGTTCAAGGCCCTTTGATTCAGTTCCAATTCACCGTGGTTGAAAAGGATGATGTCCTAAAGCTGCTTCAGTCGATGAATAATACATGTGGCGATGAGGGGCTTGATCCTGTGCGTCTCGTCAAGGCCTTTGACGTTTGGTGGCCGGATCTTGAACGACAGCTTAATGAAATACCTCAAGACCCCCCCTCAGCACCGCTACCGGCAAAGAAGGCTCCTGCCGAAATTGGGAGCATGCTAGAAGAACTCATCGACTTAACACGCTCCAATCACAAGCTTTTACGGGATCCGATGATGCAGCCAGCATCACACTTCCCTTGGGATCGCTACATAGAGGTATCTCAACGATCAGCTGCAATGTCTTCTGACATCGAAATGATGCTCAGAGAACTGAGTAATTATCTTGAGGCTCATCAACCAGTACTTATGGAATCAGGGGTGTTCGAGTCTTTAGAGACGATGGTTAGACAGATTGAGAGGAGAGCCTTCAGTCTGTCTAAGATCCAGAAGCGGCAGTGGATCGGCCCTATGAGTATGGGTATTAGATGACCACACAACAAAGGCGCCTCTAACCTCTAATGGCGCCTTTGTTGTTTTTGCCCCGTCCAAATTACTCCGCGCGCGCGTGAGTCGATGATTGTCCTGCCTGCTTAGCAGGACTGACCATCGACCGGCCAGGGATGGCCACCCACGCGGAGCACATCATGTTTGAAACCCGCAAAACCCGGCGCGTGCCTCACATGACGCTGGTAACCACCGTCGCCGTCTGCCTGCTGTTCATGCTCGCGTTCATTCGCCCGGAGCAGCTGCAGGTTGTTCTGTACAAAGTCCTTCTGGTCGTCCTGGGCGCGGTGATCGCCTTCTGGCTCGACCGTGCCATGTTTCCCCATTCCCGCCCTGAGCAGTGCGCGAACCATGTGCTGATGGCTGCTGCGTTCATGCGCCGCTCGCTGATGGTGCTGGCCGCCGTGCTTGGCCTGACGATGGGGCTGTGATCATGGAATCGCCGCAGATCACATGGATTCTGCTCGCCGGTCTTTCCATCGGCGCGGCGGTGATGGCGCACGGCAAACCCACTCAGGTTTCGGCCTGGGTGGCGCTGTGGCGCATTGGCCTGGTGGCGCTGTTGCTCGTGGCCGGGGGCTTCTTCACGAGCCCGGTGCAGGCGGCAGAAGCCGTGCCCCGTGACGCCGAGCAGTACCGCCGGATCCTGGTACGCGCTGCTCATGCCGAATGGGGGCTTGATGCGCCGGTGGCCACCTTTGCCGCCCAGGTGCACCAGGAGTCAGCGTGGCGCGCCAATGCCAAATCCCATGCCGGTGCCCAGGGCCTGGCGCAGTTCATGCCAGCAACTAGCTCTTGGATGGCCGAGCTGTACCCGGCCAGCCTCGGCGACAACCAGCCGTACAACCCTGGGTGGGCACTCCGAGCCATGGTCACCTACGACCGTTGGCTCTACGCACGAAACCAGACCGCTGCCAGCGAGTGTGATCGCTGGGCTTTCACCTTGGCCGGCTACAACGGCGGCCAAGGGTGGGTGAATCGTGACCGCAAACTCGCCTCGGCTAAGGGCGCCGATCAGCGCGTCTGGTTCGATTCTGTCGAGCGGTTCAACGATGGCCGCTCGGCTGCAAATTTCCGCGAGAACCGTGGTTACCCCCGCGCCATCCTGCTGCGCTGGGAGCGGGTCTACGTCACTGCCGGCTGGGGTAGCGGCGTGTGTGCTGAGAGGTACCAGCTATGAAGCGCATTCTGATCACCGGCCTGGCCCTAAGCCTGTTCTCGGCCCCGCTCGCTGTCGTTGCAGCCACTCGCAACTGGATGACCGAGCCGGAGCTGTACTGCTCGCCGGTACCGCGCCCCCGCAATGGCAAATGCATTGTGCTGAAGGCGCACCGCCCAGCACACAAATTCCGTCGGAGGTTCCATGCTCGGCGTCATTGATGGGCTGCGCAAAGCCTGGCCGGTCGGCCTGCTGGTGCTGTGGTGGCTGAGCATGGGAGCAGCCAAGTGCTCGGGTGACCGAATCGGTTACGACAGAGCCGCAGCCGAGGGTGCAGCTGCGCTGAGCAAGCTCTCCGAGGAGCACGCTACCGTGCGCGCCCAGGTGGCTGAAGAGAACCTGGTGCTGTACCGCCAACAGGTTAGCCGCGCAAACGAAGCCGAGGCGCTGATGCTGCACGCCCAGGGCGAACTGGCTACGGCTCGCAAACTACTCCAGGAGCGAATCTCCAATGTCACGACTATCTACAAGCCGGCCCGCGATGCGGCGCCTATTGCTATCCCTCGTGCCGTTTTTACTTGCGGCTGGCTGCGCGACTACAACGCCGCCCTCGGAGCCGCTGTGCCGGCCCCAGCAGCCTGCACCGCTGCCGCCAGCCCTGCTGAAACAGCCTGGCCCGCCGCCGGCGCTGACGCCGAACTACTGGAAAGCGGCGTTACCCCGGCTGACATCCTGGCCCATGTCCAGGACTACGGCCTCTGGGCCCAGAACAATCTCGCGCAGCTGAAGCAGCTGCTCGATCTGAACGAAAGCAAGGAAGCACCTTGATGGAGTGGGAAAACATTTTCCGTGTTGGTCAGGGCGCCATCACCGTGTTGGTTCTGGTCTTCAGCCTTATCACCAATCGCCAGAAGGCCTCACAGGCCAAGGCCCAGGAGCTGGAAACGCGACTGGTAACGCTGGAGCAGCAACTGCTGCACATGCCAGATGCACGGCAGTTCGCCGAGCTGGCTGGCGACGTGAAGGCCATGAAATCCGAGATGCAGGGGGTGGCCAGAGAGCTTGGCCCTTTGCGCATGTCGCTTGATCGAATGAATGACTACCTCCTGAACAGCAAGGTGCAGTGATGAGCAACCAATACGCCGACTTTCTCCGCCAGGATCAGCGCCTGGTCATGCTGCGCATCCTCTCGGAACTGCCGCAGTACCGCGCTAACTCCTCTGTAATCACCAGCCTGCTGGGTGAGTTCGGGCACCACCCGAGCCGCGACCAGGTCAAGTCTGAGCTGTCCTGGCTCGGTGAGCAGGCCCTGGTGAAGGTCGAGGATATTGGCTCTGTTCTGGTCGTCACTCTGACTGAGCGCGGCGGCGATGTCGCTGCTGGCCGGGCCTCGGTACCTGGCATCAGCAAGCCGAGGCCCTGACCATGGCGCGCAAAAGCACTGTCGATAAAGCACGTGATGAGGTGCGTGACCTCATCAACCGGATGCTGCGGGATAACCGCATGACGCTCGACGAGATGAAAGACGTGCTCGATGAGCAGTTCCCCGACGAGCAAGTACCCAGCCGCACAGCGCTGCATCGCTACAAAAAGGGCTTTGCCGAGATCATGCGTAGCCACCGTCAGATCGAGTCCGCGAGCCAGGCCCTGGTCGCTGAACTGGGCGAGAATTTCGATGACAGGTCGGGGGCGTTGCTAGCCCAGGCGGTCACCACGCTGGCAACGCGTGCCACCCATGATGCGCTGGGTGATGAGGCAACCGATATCGGCGACGTGCTCGATCTAACACGGGCTGCAAAGTACGCCCAGGAGGCACGCGCTCTTAGTCGCAAAGAGCGCATTGCGGTGGCCAAAGACGCGCGGGAGCAGCAGCTCAAGGAACAGGAGCAGCGCCTGGAGGAGATGCGCGGCAGCGATGGCATGAGCGAGCAGTTCGAAGATCGAATTCGCCGCATCCTGCTGGGTAAATCCTGATGGCCATGCAAGTCAGCACCGCCAGCCTCGGCGAGCACCTCAAGGCCGCTGGTGCGCCACGCAAGATCAACCTGCAGGAAGAGATGGAGCTGTACGGCGTCGACGTGCCGCAGGACATCACTGATGCAGTAGCGGCAAACGAGCCGGTGTTCCTCGGCTACCAACAGCGTTGGTTCGAGGACGAAAGCGACATCATGATCGGCGAGAAGTCCCGCCGCACCGGCCTGACGTGGGCTGAGGCTGGGCGTAACGTCGTCAAAGCGGCCAAGCCGCGCCGCCGTGGCGGCTGCAACACGTTCTATGTGGGCAGCAAACAGGAGATGGCGCTGGAGTACATCGCCGCGTGCGCTTTGTTTGCCAAGGCGTTCAACGAGCTGGCAGAGGCCGACGTCTACGAGCAGACCTTTTGGGACGAGGGCAAGAAGGAAGAGATCCTCACTTACATGATCCGTTTCCCTAAGTCGGGACGGAAGATCCAGGCGCTCAGCAGTCGACCGAGCAACCTGCGCGGCCTGCAGGGCGATGTGGTGATTGACGAAGCCGCATTCCATGAATCCCTGGAAGAACTGCTGAAGGCAGCACTGGCCCTGACCATGTGGGGCAACAAGGTGCGCCTGATCAGCACCCACAATGGCGTCGACAACCCGTTCAACACCTACATCCAGGATGCCCGCGAAGGTCGCAAGGATTATTCGATCCATCGCATCACCCTGGACGATGCGATCGCCGAGGGTCTGTACAAGCGGATCTGCTATGTCACCGGCCAGACCTGGTCGCCCGAGGGCGAGAAGGCCTGGCGTGATGGGCTGTACAAGAACGCCCCCAACATCGAGAGCGCCGAGGAAGAGTACGGCTGCGTGCCGAAGAAGAGCGGCGGCGCCTACTTGAGCCGCGTGCTGGTGGAAGCGGCCATGGTCGCCGATCGCTCGATCCGCATTTACCACTACGAAGCGCCTGCCGGCTTTGAGGAATGGACGCCGGAAATGCGCGAAGCCGAAGTGCGCGCCTGGTGCGAGGAAAACTTGCAGCCCGAGCTGGCGCGCTTGAGCGATCGCAACCGCCACACCTTCGGCGAAGACTTCGCCCGCCGTGGCGACCTCACCGTGTTCACGCCGTTGCAGATTGACCCGATGCTGCGCAAGCGCGTGCCGTTCCAGGTCGAGCTACGCAACCTCACCTACGGCGCGCAGGAACAGATCATGTTCTTCATCTGCGATCGCCTGCCCCGCCTGACCGGCCTGGCGTTCGATGCCACCGGCAACGGCGGGTACCTGGCCGAGCAGGCCGCGCTGAACTACGGCAGCACCATGGTCGAGCAGGTGGCGCTGTCGCTGGCCTGGTACGCCGAGTGGATGCCCAAGCTCAAGGGCGAGTTCGAGGCCTTCAACCTACAGATCCCGCGCCACCAGACCACGCTCGACGACATGCTCTCGATCAAAGTCGAGAAAGGCGTACCCATAATCGACAAGGGCCGTACCAAGGATCTGCAGTCCTCAGGCAGCAAGGCCAAGCGCCATGGTGACTCAGCTATCTCGCTGGCCATGGCCGTGCGGGCCAGCTTCATGCAGGGCGGCCTGATCGAGTTCACCGCACTTCCTCGTCATTCCCGTGGCTTCGATAACGTCGACGATCACGACTCAGACCTGAGCCTGCCGGAGTCATCAGCATGGTAACCAACACCCGCATCGTCGACTTGGACGGCAACCCGTTCCAGGTCAGCGAGCTGCGCGAGCCGCAGACCGCACACCTCACCAGCCTGCATCACGAATTCCAGGGGCACCCATCCAGAGGGCTGACGCCATCGCGCCTGGCGCAGATCATGGATGCTGCCGAGCAAGGCGACCTGGTCGGCCAGTGCGAGCTGTTCGAGGACATGGAAGAGAAAGACGGCCACATCATGTCCGAGATGGGCAAGCGCCGCCGTGCGGTGGTGGGCCTGAGCTGGGACATCGTGCCGCCGAACAACCCGACCGCCACCGAGAAGAAGGCGGCCAGCGCGCTGTATGAGCTGATGCAGGGTCTCGACGATTTCGAGGACGTGCTGTTCGACACCACCGACGCGATCGGCAAAGGCTTTGCCAACCAAGAGATTGAGTGGCAGCGCCTCGGTGGCAGCTGGATCCCCAAGTCCATCACACACCGTCCGCAGAGCTGGTTCCAGATCGCCAAGGGTTACCGCCAGGAGATCCGCCTACGCGGTGCCGCTGGCGGCGAACCGCTGCAGCCGTTCGGCTGGCTCAGCCATACACACAAAGCCAAGAGCGGAACCCTGGAGCGCTCGGCGCTGTTCCGCGTGCTGGCCTGGCCGTATCTGTTCAAGAACTACAGCGTGGGTGATCTGGCCGAGTTCCTGGAGATCTACGGCATCCCCATGCGTGTGGGCAAGTACCCAGGCGGTGCCACAGAGAAAGAGAAGCTGACCCTGCTGCGCGCCCTGGCCAGCCTGGGCCATAACGCCGCCGGCATCATCCCGTTGGGCATGGAACTGCAGTTCCTCAACGCCGCCGAGGGCGACCCGGCAGCGTTCAAACTGATGATCGAGTGGTGCGAGAAGACGCAGAGCAAGGCGATCCTGGGCGGCACGCTGACCAGCCAGGCGGACGGTGCATCGAGCACCAACGCCCTGGGCAACGTGCACAACGAAGTGCGCATGGACTTGCGCGACTCGGATGCCCTGCAGGTGGCGAAGACGCTGAGCCGTGACCTGGTCTATCCGATCGCCGTGCTCAACGGCCTGGCGAGCAGTTGGGCGCGCTGCCCTCGGTTGAAGTTCGACATCCAGGAGGCCGAGGATCTGAAGGGCTACTCCGAAGCCCTGCCAGGCCTGGTCGGCTTGGGGTTCAAGATTCCGCGCCAGTGGGCTCAGGAGCGCCTGGCCATCCCCGAGCCGGATGAGGACGAGGAGATCCTGCAGGCGGCTGCAGCTGCTGCACCAGGGCCTGCTCCCGTCGCAGCTGAAGTGCCTCCAGTTGCGGTTGCCACCGCACAGAAGCCCGCCGCAACTGCGGCCGATCGCTTGGACGATAACCTGCAGCCGACCACGGGCGAATGGATCGAGCGTATTCGGGCAATGGTCGAGCAGGCGCAAAGCCTGGAGCAGATCCGTGATGGGCTGGCCGCGCTGCTGCCGGATATGAGCGTCGAGCAGTACGCCGAGGCCATGGCGCAGGCGCTGGCCAGCGCCGCCCTGCAGGGCCGCTACGAGATCCTGCAGGAGGCCGCCAGTGGCCGTTAGCGCAACGTCGTTGCCATTCCGGGAACAGAACGAGTTCCTGCGCCGCAAGCTGAACCTGCCCACGCAGACCTGGACGGACATCTACACCCGCGAACACGACTACGCATTCGTGGTTGCCGGCGCCAACCGCGATGGGCTGGTGCAGGACTTCCGACTGGCTGTTGAGCGTGCGATCGAGGGCGGCACGACCCTGGAAGACTTCCGGCGCGACTTCGACCGCATCGTTGCCAAACATGGCTGGAGCTACAACGGCGGCCGCAACTGGCGCTCTCGGGTGATTTACGAGACCAACATGCGCAGCTCGTACATGGCCGGGCGCTATGAGCAACTGATGGCGGTGCGTGAGGCGCGGCCCTACTGGCAGTATCTGCACAGCGATGCGGTCGAGCACCCACGACTGCTGCATGAGTCGTGGAATGGGCTGATCCTGCGTTGGGATGATCCGTTCTGGCAGACTCATTTTCCCATCAACGCCTGGGGTTGCCAGTGCAGCGTGCGGGCACTGAGCCAGGATGACCTGGAGCGCATGGGCAAGACCGGCCCTGACCCGTCACCAGCCATCGTCATGGAAACGCGCACCATCGGTCAGCGCAGTCCGCAGGGGCCACGTACGGTCGAGGTGCCGCAGGGCATCGACCCTGGGTTCGAGTACATCCCAGGCCAGTCGCGCATGGTCGACCAGGTGCCGCCACCCATGGCGCCGCCGACGCAGATCCCCGCCGCACGTGTGCCGGATCCGCTGCCGGCACCACAGCCGGTACCGGCCGTTCCTGCAGCGGCTGCACCTGGTGCAGATGCCAGCGTGTCGTTCCTGCAGGCGCTGGGTACCGGGCTTGGTCGTCAGCCGGTAATCGTGCGGGACGTGATCGGCGAGCGCCTGGTGATCGGCCCGCAGATGATCAGCCAGCCAGTGCCTGCGCTCCCGGCGGTTAACGCCCAGCTCCAGGGGCAGTTGATGGCCAACACGCTGCTGCAGCCTGACGAGATCTGGACAGACCTGGCCTGGTTCCAGGACATTGCCCGTGCTGTGGTGCGCCGCCGCTACGTGGCGCGCTACCAGGTGCCAGGCGTTGCTCAGCCGGTTACGGTGATGCTGGAGCTGGGCGCCAATGGGTGGTGGATGCTGCCGGCCGACGCCACGCAGCAGCTGATCAATGCGCTGCGCAGTGGTGTGTTGCTGTACGTACGGGGGAGTTGAGATGGCTGGGTTTGCCGTTACCACATTCCCGACAGAGGATGACGGGTATGTGGATCGCTTACGGCAAGGGGTAAGGCTGTAAAGGTGTGAAGTGATTTAGCGGTCAAAATCAGCTTGGCGATGATCGTCGTAAGCACGCTGAAGGCCTGCATAACTCATCTCAAGGAACTCATAACCAGGAGTCCCAGGTGCAAAGTAAAACCTCTTTCCTTCATAGAAGAAGTCAAAGGCACGGCCATCATCGAATACATTTTCTGGCTCAAGCTGAATGTTGCCGTCGACGGATATTTCCGCGCCGGTAATGTGGCTGAACAGGGCTAAAGCTGTTGCGTTGTCACGGGCAGGAACTAGATGTCTCTCTGTCGTTTTTTTTGTCTCAACAGTTACCCAGCAGAACCTGACTTTAGGAAGAATCTTAGCCATAACCGCTCCTGATTAAACAAAGAAAACCCGGTGCTGCCACACCGGGTTCACCGCAAGCGTAGGATTGGTGGCCCTGGCAGGGGCTGCTCGCTTGATCGGATAAATTTAGTATAGGAGCAGACCATGGCCGGGGCCACTGTAGAGTTAGAGAGCCAGGCAGTACTCGCCGCGATTCGTGCAGCCACCGAGGCACTGGGCAACCCGGATCGGATGCTGCGCGATATGGGTGAGTACCTGATGATTGCCCATGATCAGCGCTTCGCCAGCCAGACCGCCCCGGATGGCACCCCATGGCAGGCACTGAGCCCGGCCTATCAGCGCCGCAAGAAAAAGAACGCCGACAAGATTCTGGTGCTCGATGGCTACCTGAAGAACACCCTGCGCTACCAGGTCGAGGGCAACGAGCTGGTGTTCGGCAGTAACCGGGTATACGCAGCCATCCAGCACTTTGGTGGCGAGATTCAGATGCCCGCCCGCAGTCAGCAGGCCTATTTCCGTCAGGACAAGTCCGGCGATATCGGCAACCAGTTTGTCAGCAAACGCCGCAGCAACTTCTCCCAATGGGTCACCCTGGGCCCGTACACCATCAAGATCCCGGCCCGCCCATTCCTGGGTACCAGTACCGCCGATGATGCAGAGCTGACGAATATCGCCATGGGCTATCTGAACCGGGCAATGGACGGTGGCGCCTGAGAGCCTCCAGAAGGCACGCAGGACGAAAATGCCCGGCGGATGTACCCGTAATCCTCGTAATCGTTCAAGACCGGCCAATTTCGCGTTTATAAACACGGTCGGTGGGGTTGCCAGCACTCACCATGACGTGGTGTTGTAGAAAAGAGTCGTCCTGGCATCGCCACAAAGTTTTTGCCCCGTCCAAAAGACCTTCTCCAGGTCGACCGCCATCCTCGGCGGCATGAACAGAAAACGCCTCCCTCTCGCCGTTGCACTTGCCGCCTGCAGCTTCTCGCTGCCGGTTCCGGCTGACGACAACAGCATTACCCTCCAGGTGACTCCGGCCGGGCACTTCAAACCGTCCGATGGTCGTGAGATCAAGGTGCCGTCCTGGTACATCGATCAGGCCGTGGCCACCAAGGTCATCGAGCGCTTTGATGCACGCCGGACGCCGCCGGTGCTGGATTACGAACACCAGACTCTGCACAAGGAAGAGAACGGCCAGCCAGCCCCGGCTGCCGGATTCTTCCGTGAGCTCGAATGGCGTGAAGGCCAAGGCCTGTTCGCCCGTGTCGAGCTGACTGCACGGGCTCGCCAATACATCACCGATGGCGAGTACCAGTTCTTCTCTCCTGTTTTCGTCTACCACCCCACGACCGGCCATGTGCTGGACGTGCAGATGGGCGCGCTTACCAACCACCCGGCCATCGACGGCATGGAGGCCCTCGGCCTGCGTGCCGCCGCCACGTTCGGGCTCACCCTTGAAGAGGAAACACCCGTGAACCCATTGCTTCGTGCGGTTCTGGCCGCGCTCGGCCTGGCCGAGACCACCACCGAGGATCAGGCGATTGCTGCGCTGACCGCTCATACCGATCAACAGACCGCTCTGCGCAAGCTGCTGAGCATTGACGACAAAGCCGATGGTGCCGCTCTGGTCGCAGCCTGTACCGGCCTGAAGGCCAAGGCCGCTGTAGTCGACCCGGCGAAGTTCGTACCGCTGGATGTAGTGACAGGCCTGCAGGGCGAAGTTGCTGCGCTCACTGCGCGCCTCGGTGAACACGACCAGAAGGATCTGGATACCGAGATCAAGGGCGCCCTGGAAGACGGGCGCCTGCACACCACCATGGAAGGCTGGGCCCGTGACCTGGGCAAATCCAACCGCACGGCGCTGACCGCCTACCTCAGCACTATCAGCCCGATCGCAGCGCTGACCGCCACCCAAACCGGTGGCAATGCGCCAATCGCTGACAAAGGAACCGGGTTGACCCAGGACGAGCTGGCGGTATGCAGCTCGATGGGGCTGACCGCCGAGCAATTCAAAGCCGCGAAGGAAGCCTGACCATGGCCCTGACTACCGACCGCAACACCCCGCGCCGTGATGGCGTGCAGTACAACGACCCGGTGGCCGGTGCCACGCGCATCTACGCCGGCTCCATCGTCTGCCTGAACGCTGCAGGCAACGCCGTTCCAGGTAGTTCCTCGGCAGCCCTGAAAGTGCGCGGCCGCGCCGAAGAACACGTGGATAACCGCGACGGCACTGCCGGTGCGAAGCGCATCGAGAGCCGTCGCGGTGTGTTCGCCTTCGCCAACAGCAGCGGTGCTGACGAGATCACCCGCGCCGATATCGGCGAACCCGCTTACATCGTCGACGACCAGACGGTCGCCAAGACATCCGACACTGACAGCCGATCGGTTGCAGGCGTTATCCAGGATCTGGATGACGCCGGCGTCTGGATCGAGATCTAAGGAGCACGACCCAGATGATCATCAATCAGCAGAACCTACGCGCACTGTTCACTGGCTACAAGGCCAGTTTCCAGAGTGCGTTCGCCGGCATTACCCCGGACTTCAACCAGTTCACCCTGACCGTGCCGTCGACCAACTCGGTCGAGCAGTACGGCTGGCTGGGTAACAGCACCGCCTTCCGTGAATGGTTGGGTGATCGCGTTATCCAGAACCTGGGCCTGCACGACTACAGCATCAAGAACAAGTCGTTCGAGAACACTGTAGGCGTGCCACGCGAGTCCATCGAAGACGACAGCTACGGGCTGTTCACCCCGTTGATGGGGCAACTGGGCCAGGACTCGGCTGAGCATCCCGGCACGCTGATCTATCAGTTGCTCGCCAGTGGGTTCACCGGCATCGGCTACGACGGGCAGAACTTCTTCGACACCGACCATCCAGTGACCAACGCTGCCGGCGCCGAGGGCAGCGTGAGCAACTTCCAGGGCGGCGCCGGTGCTCCGTGGTACCTGCTGGACACCACCCGCGTGCTGAAGCCGCTGATCCTGCAGAAGCGCAAACCGTACAACTTCGTCACGCTCGACAAAGAGACCGACGAAAACGTGTTCATGCGCAAGGAGTTCATCTACGGCGTGGATGCCCGTTTGAACGCGGGTTATGGCCTGTGGCAGTTGGCATACGCCAGCCGCGAGGCGCTGACCCCCGCAAGCTTCAACGACGCCTATGCCTCCATGCAGAGCCTGACCGGCGATCGCGGCAAGAAACTGGGCATCCGTCCAAAGCTGCTGGTGGTGCCGCCGAGCATGCGTGCCCAGGCCCTGGAAGTAGTGAAGGCGGAGCGCAACGCTGCCGGCGCTACCAACATCAACCGCGATGTCGTGGACGTGCTCGTCACGCCGTGGCTGTAAGGAGGCGCTCATGGCTCATCAACAATCGAACAGTGCCGTCCTCAAGGCGACCACCGCTAAAGCAGGAGCGGCTCCGGCTGCTCCTGCAGCCGCCGAACAGCTGGGCAACCAGCCGGCGGCACCTATGAACGGAGCAACCAGCTCCGATGTTGGTACCAGCGGGCAGGACGCCCAACCTGATACCGCTAAGGGTGCACCAGGTGATGCAGCCCCCACCAGCCAGGACGCCGGCGATGATGCGCTGAAGCAGGCGCTGGATGCATTAGCGGCGCCAGTGGAAGCGCTGTTCATCCGTTCTGTCAGCCCACGTGGCTTCCGCCGTTGTGGCCACCGCTTCACCCCTGAAGGCCATGGCATCGCCTTGGACGTGCTCACCGATGATCAGATCAAGACGCTGGCAGAGGATCCCAACCTGCGTGTCGAGCTGAGCACCTTCTCGGGAAAGCCGGAGTAACCCATGTACATCTCCCATACCGAGCTGCATGAGCGTCCTGGTGCGCGTGAACTGGCCGAGGTGGCCACCGCACAGCATGAGCGCATGGTGCCTTATGAGCTGATGGAAGCGGCTCTGACTGGCGCTGATCGCAGTGCCTGGTCGGATGAGGAGAATGCACGGGCTGACGACGCCCTGCAGCGCATTGATGACGCCCGGCGGGATGCCGGGGCAGTCATTGATGGTTACCTGGCCAAGCGCGGTTACCTGCCGCTGGATCCGGTACCGGGCATCGTTGTTGCCTGGTGCCGGGCCATCACCCGTTATTTCCTGCATCAGCACCTCATCAGCGCTGATGACAAGAGCCCGATCGTCCGTGACTACCGGGACGCCCTGAAATTCTTGCAACTGACGGCTGAAGGCAAATTCAGCCTCGGCGCCGATGACCCTGTGCAGAACGATCCCAACCTGGTGGATGTGCGCTTCGAGGCATCACCCAACGTGTTCAGCCGCAATCAGTTGAGGTCGTTTCGATGAGCAATGCGCCGCTGGATACGCGCCTGGTCATCGAGCGCCTGAATATGCTGGAGCAGCTGCAGACGGTAGGCACTGCGGCGGACTACGCGGCGGTGAAAGGGCTTTCCAGCTTCCGCACGCCCTCGGCCTACGCGCTGCTATCCCGTGAAAACGCGATGCCCAATCCCGCAGGTAATTCCACCGGCCGGGTGCGGCAGATGACCGAATCCACCTTCGGCGTGGTGATTGCGGTGCGCAACTACCGATACAGCGATACGGACGCCGCTGACGCACTCGGCCCGATTCTGGATGCGGTACGCGGCGTGATCATTGGCTGGTCACCGCCACTGCCAGGTGCCCGTGGCTGCCAGTTCGTGGCTGGCCAGGTACTGGATTCAAACGACTCGACCCTGCTGTGGGCCGAGGTGTATGCAACTCAACACTCCATCGGGAGCACCTCATGAGTACCAAAGAACCCAAGCCCGTCGAGATCAAGCGCGAAACCGTCGAGCTGATCGCCAACCACAAGCACGCCGGTGTCCAGCGCGTGCCGGGTAACAAGATCGAAGTGACGGCCGCCGAGAAAGCCTGGCTGATCCGCCACAACAAGATCGCCGGCCCGACCCCCACCGAACAACCCGCAGCCACTGCGACTAAATAGGGAGTAACTCCATGCTCGTTTCCCTTCAAGGCTCGATCTACCTGGCTACTCGTAGCGCGCTGGGTAAGTACCAACAGCCGGTCTGGGTCGGTAACGCTCCGGTCTGCACCTTGCAGCTCGCCACCGAAACCACCCCAAAGAACGAAAGCTTCAGCGGTAACCGCCTGCAGATCGGCCTGCTCGATCGCAGCAAGACAGCCACCCTGAACCTCACTCTGGACGAGTGGCTGGTGCAGAACTTGGCGCTTGGCCTGTATGCCAACCACACCCCTTTGGTGGGCGGTACCGTGACCGGTGAGAGCTTGCCTGCCAACCTGATCGAGGGCGAGTTCGTACGCCTGGATCACCCATTCGTGGATGACCTGGAGCTGACCTCCGGTGGTGATCCTCTGGTGCTCGGTACCGATTACCGCGTTCACTCGCCTGCAGGTGGTCTGATCGAGATCCTGGCAGGCCAGGCAACTGCCCCAGAAGCTGCATACGAGTACGCAGCCGTTGATTCCCTGGCCATGTTCACAAGTCGCCCGCCAGAGCGCTGGCTGTACCTGGACGGCATCAACACCGAAACCGGCGAAGCCGTGCTGGTCGACTTGTACCGCTGCAAGTTCAACCCGGTCAGTGAGCTGGGCTTGATCCACGAAGAGTATGGTTCGCTGCCGCTGACCGGCGCGGTGCTGTACGACCCGCTCAACGCCCGCGATGCCAACTTGGGCGGTTACGGTCGCATGATCACCAAGCAGGCGAGCTGACATGGCTGTGCGCGCAAAGTCACCAAGTAAATCCAGTAAAGCCGCAGCCGCGGCTAAAGGCTCGGCAGATGATCTGGCGGTACTGAACTCCGACGTTCCTACCACCATCGCCGGCCGTAAGCTGGTGATGCGTGAGTACGGTTTCATCGAAGGGATGCGATTGCAGGGTCTGTATGCACCTTTCGTGACTGACCTCTACAACAGCATGCGGGACTCAGCAGATGTGCCGCTGCACGAGGTTATCGAGCTGCTCGGCCGGCATACTGACCAGGTGGCCGAACTGATCTCGATTGCTGCGGATGTCGAGCTGAATTGGGTGCGGGGGCTGGATGACGTTAACGGCATGAACCTGATGTATCTGTGGTGGAACGTGAACTGCCCTTTTTTCATGCGGCGCGTGTTCGACCGGCGCAGCGCCGAGCTGGCGGTGGAAAAAGTGCGCGCTGGGGAGACGTCTATGCCGTCCTCATCGAGCACGGACACAGCGCCGCAGTAATAGGCAGCTACACGTTACGCCAGGTGCTGCTGTATCACGAACGTACAGTGGCCCTGGAGCGGCGCCGGCGAGCAGATCTGCTGATCGATGTGAACAAGGCCATGGCTGGCGGCAAGGTGGCGGAAGCCCATCAGAAATACCTCTTGAGTGACTGAGTGAGGCGGGGCTGTTAGAGTCCCGCCCAATTCAACAGATGGAAGGGAAACCATGCGGATCATCATCTCTGTCTTGCTTGCTGCCGTGCTGTATGGCTGCGCTGGCACCAACTTCTCATTCGACAAGGCGCGTCAGGTTGAGGTCGGGATGACCGAGGCTCAGGTGCAGCAACTGCTCGGCCGACCCTATACGGTCGTTTCCCGTGGTGGCTCTCAGCTCTGGGTTTGGAGCCACGGCAACGCCTTTGGCGGCTCTCGCTCAGTCTCATTCGAGATGCAGAATGGCCAGGTGGTCTCGGTGCCTGAGATCCCGTCCTCGTTCAAGTAACCACCACTGAAACACCGTTGCCCGGCCATGTGCCGGGCTTCTTGTTTTTGCCCCGTCAAATCGCTCTTATCAGCCCGTCCGCTCTAGCTGCACTGATGATCTGCTTGATCTTGATCATGTAAATGTCACAAAGGGCTATGACATTTTCGGGGCCGGGCCAGTCGTGAAACCTGTAATCAACGGTGGTCGATTCGACCGTCTTGATGAGAATGACGTCTTGTTGGATGGGCTCATAGGTTGGATCCATCCATCTGGCTTCATCCTCCTCAGTCGAAACTACTCCGCTGGTTGCTCGAACGAGATCTACTACAAGAGTCCGCACGTGCGCCTTCGGACTGACAGGTCTCTCATGTATATCTAGGTCTCGGATGTCTTTGAAGAACTCCACGACCTCATGCTTTTTTAGTAGATCCAAATAGGCGTTCTTCTTCTCAGCATTGCCTTTGGTCTCACGTAATCCGTATTGGAGTACTGATCTGGAGGAAGAGATGAACGCGCTTAGCTGGCGGGTGAAATCTTCGCGGGAGCTATCTCCGACCTGGCACATTTGGCGAAAGAAGTAGTCCGCGTCCGCTATTTTTTGTTCGTAAGGATCCACTGGTTCCGTCCTCGATGGGGTCGCACGCAATTTACATCGTGCCTTTGTTTTTGC
The DNA here is from genome assembly GCF_004327275.1 of Phytopseudomonas daroniae. Taxonomy (NCBI): domain Bacteria; kingdom Pseudomonadati; phylum Pseudomonadota; class Gammaproteobacteria; order Pseudomonadales; family Pseudomonadaceae; genus Phytopseudomonas; species Phytopseudomonas daroniae. The sequence continues at coordinate 73,189 of NZ_QJUJ01000004.1, read as the reverse complement.
CTCGTCCAAAATACTTTCCCTCCCGCGCGCGCGACCATGCCGGCTACATTCCCCGCATGTAGCTCTCCGCAATGGCCAACAACGGCAACCTCGAACTCGCTCTCCGCATCAAGGCCGACCTCGACCAGGGGCGTGCCGAGCTTGCGCGTTTTGGGGAGACGATCGAAGCAGTGGGCACCCAGGCCGAAGCGGCCAATCAGTCCATGGGGCGGATCGGCGAAACCGCCGCTCAGCAGCGTGACCGCATCTTGGCGGTCGCCAACGCCAGCATCGCCCAGAAGCAAGCCCAGGACGAAGTAACCGCCAGCTACATGCGGCAGGACGCCGGTGCCAAGACGTTGAGCGCCACCTGGAAAGAGAATGTCGCGGCGCAGAATGCGTCGATGAATGCCTACCACCAGGCAGAGCGCGCGACCCTGCAGAAAGCCGCAGCAGAACAACGTGCCGCCGAGGCAGCTGCTAAAACCGCTGCTGAAGAAGGCAAGCACGCAGCCGCGCTCAATAAGCTGCTCAATCAGATTGATCCGACCCGCGTGGCCATGGCCAAGCTGGATAAGCAGACCGAAGAACTGGGCAAACACTTTGACGAAGGCCGCATCAGCGTTGCCGACTATGAAAAACAGTTGGCACTGCTCGATCGCAACGTTGCGGGTGTCGACGCAACATCAAGCGCGATGGAAGGCCTTGGCCTGGATACGATGGCAGCACGCAATCAGGTGGGCATGTTGCTGCGTGATTTGGCGTCTGGTAACTGGTCAAGTGCCGCTCAGAACGCGCTACGCCTGGGTAATCGGATGGGGGGTGTAACTGCATCGTTCGCCCGTTTTGCGATACCGGCTGCAGCGGTTACTGCTGCGCTGGCCGCCGTGGGATACACGGCCTACCAGGCCAACGACGATATCGACAGCCTCAACCAGACGCTGGCCGCGAGTGGAAACCTGGCTACGGCTAATGCGCCACGCCTCAATGCGATGGCCGTCGCCATCGGTCAAACCACCGGTCAGACCGCCCAAGCGCGTGAGGTGCTGGCAGGCCTGGCAGCCAGTGGCAAGTTTGCAGGCGACCAGTTGCAGCTGGTTGGCCAGGCAGCGGCCACGATGGCGGCCCTCACGGGCAAGTCCGCTGGTGAGGTGGTTGGCTACTTCCTCGACATGCAGAACGGCGTGGCTCAGTGGGCGGCCGCCGCCAATGACGAATACCGGTTCTTGTCGCTTGCCCAGTTCGAGCACATCGCCAGCCTGGAGCGCCGAGGCCAGAAGGAAGAGGCCCAGGCGCTGGTCACCTCGTTGCTGGCTGCTGCGGAAGAGAAGCGCCTGGCCGATACCCGTGCCAGTCTGGGGCTCCTCGAAGGGGCCTGGGATAAGGCCACCCGCGCAGCTGCAGGCTACTGGGAAAAAGCCAAAGGCTTTGCCCGCATCGCCACCGGTAACGGCACCACGGATGATGAAATCGCCGCCCTGGAAGCCGAAAACTCGCTGGACAGCCTGAACCCGCGTCGGCGCCAGCAGAATGATGAGCGCCTGGCGTTCCTGCGTGACCAGAACCGCCAACTGGACGAGCGCAACGCCTACGAGCAGGCCGAGCAGCGCCGCACCCAAGAATCGATCACTGCACTGTCCGAGCTGCAGGGCCAGCTCAAGGCCGTCGACAAGGAATACGGCAAGGTCGCAGCCACTCAGGAGCTGAATGCGAAGTTCGCCAAGATCTGGCAGGAAGCTGCAGAGAAAGGCACCTCGCCGGAAATCCTCAAGGGTGTTTCCCTTGATGGCAAAGGTGGGTTCAGTGGTGGTGCCTACGACACGCTGATGGAGGGCATCAACAAGCAGTACAAAGAGACGGAGGTGAAAGCCACCGCCGCTGAACGTGCTGCGGCCCAGTTGGCCCGCCAAAATGAAAACTGGGTTGCCCAGTTGGAAAAAGAGGCGGCGACGTTCGGGCAGGGCAAAGCCGCGACTCGTGAATACGAGCTAGAACAACGCAACCTGACCGGAACCCTCAAAGAGCGTGCACAGGCCGCATGGGCCACCCTGGATGCTGCCGAGAAACAGAAGAAGGCCGACGAGGAGCTGGCCAAGGTCGCAGCGCGCTCTGCACAGATCCAGCAGTCGATCGCTGCATCGTTGAAAAGCCAGCGTGAACAGAACGATAACGAGATCGGTGGTTATGGCCAGGGTGCCGCCGTACGCCAGCGCATCCAGGCCGAGCGCGAGATCCGCAAGCAGTACCAGGATCTGCAGAACGACCTCAACAAGGCCACCCCAAAAAGCCAGCTGGGCAGTGATGAGTACACCAGTGGCTCGCTGGCTATCCAGAAAGGTCTGGGCGACGCGCTGGCCGAGAACGCTGCTGCCTATGACCGCCTGAGCGAAAAGCAGCAGGATTGGAGCGCTGGTGCCGCTGAAGCCTTCGCCAACTACCAGGCATCCGCCATCGACATGGCGGCCCAGGTTGAGGAAGTCGTCGGCGGTACCCTGGAGACGATGACTCAGGGCATCGGCGATGCCTTTGCCGACGCCATCGTCAAAGGTGAGGATCTGCGCAGCACCATGGCGAGCCTGGCGCAGACCATCCTCAGCCAGGTGATCACCTCGCTGGTGCAGATGGGGGTGCGCTACGGCATCAATGCCGCCTTGGAAGCGACTGCAATCGGCACAGTGACCGCTGCCCAAGTCGCGGCAGACGGAGTGCGTACCGCATCGGCCGTGGCATCGACTGCGACTGTAACAGCCACTCAAGTGACCGCTGCCGCAACCACTACTGCTGCCTGGACGCCCGCGGCGGTCATGTCATCGATTGGTTCGTTCGGTGCTGCAGCGGCGATCGGCCTGGCTGCAGTGCTGGCCGTTCTGGCTGTTTCCAAGGCATTCAAAGACGGTGGCCACGTCACAGGGCCGGGTACCGGAACCTCCGACAGCATCCCGGCGCGCCTCTCCAACAACGAATTCGTTACCCGTGCTGCGGTGGTTACCCAACCGGGTGCCCTTGGCTTCCTGGAAGACTTCAACGCTCGCGGTATGCGGGCAGTGAACGACTGGGCCGCTCCTGTTCATCACGCCACCGGCGGCCTGGCTGGTACTCCTGCGCCAGCGATGCCTGCACCAGGTTCCGCTGGCGGCACGTTCGCCGAGCCTGCGGCAGGCAACACCACACTGCAGAACGCTGTGAACCTCTACGCCGTGCAGAACGAAGACCAGATCGCCTCGATGGCCTGGGGAAGAGCCGGCGAAGAACACCACGTGGTCTGGCTGCAGAAGAACGCGGCCACCGTTCGATCAATCCTCAAGGTTTGAATTCATGCCTCACACGATAGGTTTCGTCGACAACTCGGGCGGAGTACTCGCCCACTACAAGATGCTGGAGACCATCCGCGACTTCGCGGCGGACAATGGCTGGCAGGTGTTGCGCTACGACACCTCGATCGCCAACCGCGAGCTGATCCTCAAGGGCGTCGGCTACTCCGGCGAGGAAGAGATCTTCGTCGGGTTTCGCACGTATCAGTCCGCGCCAGCCGACTACTACAACCTGCTGGCCGGCGTGTTCACCGGCTACGTGCCCGGCAACACCTTCGATACCCAACCAGGCGCGCGGCTGAGTGGCGTGCCGGCGCATAACAATCGAATCGACTACTGGATGACGCTCAATCCCCAGCGCATTGCCTTGGCCATGAAAGTGGGCACCCCGGTGTATGAGAGCGCATACGTTGGCAAGTGCCTGCCTTACGGTCGTCCGAGCCAGTACCCATATCCGGTTGTGTGCAGCGGCATGCTTGTGGGCGCGGCCACGCTCCGGTTCAGTGATACGACCGTCAACCACACCATGGGCTACAAGGGCAACTCGGCACGCTTGGGCTTGCGCTCGAATGATGGCTGGTTGAACGCCTATTGCTATCCCTGGGGGAATGCTGCCCTGGCGGGCTCGACGACTCAACTGCGCGATACCGACGGCGTGTACCACCTGATTCAAATTGAGCTGCACGACAACAGCGCCAACCTGTGGGGCGCATTGGACGGCATTTTCTACATCAGCGGGTTTAACAACGCCGTCGAGAACACCTTGGTTGTGGATGACATCGAGTACGTCGTGATCCAGGACGTTGCCCGCAACGGTTTCACTGATTACTACGCACTGAGGCTCGACAACTGATGGCTTATTACAGCGGTTCCGCTAATGACATGGATGCGGTGCGTGCGGCACTGGTTGCAGCCTGTACGGCTGAAGGATGGGTGTGGGATAGCTCAACAGAGATGCTGAGCAAACAGGCTTTATTCGTCCGCTTACGGATTGTTGCCGGCTACCTTGAGCTGCTCGGGCGCACTTCTGCTAGTGCCGGAGATGCTCCTAACGTCGTGCGTATGGGCCAGTTGGGGAGTACGGCACTGACCTGGCCGGTTTCCTATGATGTGTTCGTATTCGAGACCGAAGTGTTCATGGTGATCAACTACTCAGTCGACTACTACCAATTCTGCGGTTTTGGGAAATCGGCGGTTCTAGATCTGCCGGGCAGCGGTATGTGGATCATGGCGACGCTTTCTCATGTCGCCGCGTCCAACGGTGTACAAATCGGCGTCGATACAGGCGGCAGCTCCGGACTTGCGCGGGCGGCTCCAGCACCGTTTTGGGCCACTACCTCCTCTGGCACCACTGCCTATCGCGCCAACAGAAATTATTGGATTCACAGCGACATTGATGGCCAGGGCTGGTGGTTGGCCCAGACTATGGATGGCGCGCCGGTTGGTGTGTCAGCGGCTGCACCGCTTGTTGCCTTGCTCCCGAATTCATGGAACAGCGAGGCGGTATTACTACCGATCAGGGGTTGGAAGGTGCGGCCCTCCAGCAAAAACTCGTTAACTGCAGATCTTCTGAATGCACGCTGGACGCGTAACGACAACTACGAACCAGGGCAAGTTATCGACATCGGCACTGAGCGCTGGAAAGTTTTTCCCTGCTACCGCAAGGACGCTGCCAACCGCAATGGCAGCCAGGGTGCTGATCATACGGGCACGCTGGCCTGGGCAATCCGCTATGAGGGGCCATAGTCGTGGCCATCATCAACGCTCAGCATGTTCAGGGGGCGCTGAGCGGCCTGCTAGATAATCCCAACCTGACTGGCGATCATTGGCATTTCGCATGGCTCAACCAGTTCGACCCATCGCCCTATGCCTCGGATAGCCAGCGTGTGGGGCAGTCGCCGCTGACAACCCATTGGCCTGTGGAGGCCAACGGCCGCGAGATCGAGGCGCAGCGCCTCGGCGCCTTTCTTGACGACTACTACTACCGCATCCACATCAATCCACTCCAGATTGACCTCGGCAACGTCGTTTCAGCTCAGACAACCCCCATCTATCTGTGGAACGCATGGCTGGAGCCGCGCACGCTCACCGATATTGCTGGCATAGACGAAGGCATCCTGGTCAGCGGCCAGCCATCGCCGCCACTGTTGTTCCCAGCACTGAAGGAGCTTGAGTGGCAACTGACGGTCACCCCTGACGGCCAGCCTGTGCTCGACACTATCGTCGAGTGGCAGTTCGATAATGGCCGCAACGCCAGCATCCGCGTTACCGCCAACCGCATCATCGGCTGGACGTTCGCGCCCGACTGGGGAGATGGCGTGAGCGAGCGACTTATTTCGGCAACGGACATCATGCAGAGCGAGTCTGCCGTCGAGCAGCGCCGTGCTTTGCGTCCCGCCCCGCGCCGTGAGTTCCAGGCGCCGATGTATGTAGAGGGGCGTGAGCGCCAGTTGCTCGACCTCAGCCTGTTTGGCTGGGGTTCGCGTGTGTGGGCGATGCCGTTGTGGCATGAGATCCAACTGCTCGATGTACCGGTACCGGCCGAGGCAATGGCCATCACCTGCAGCACGGCCTATCTCGACTTCCATGCGGGTGGCCTGGCCATGCTGCTCGGCGAGTCTGCATTCGTCAGTGAAACCGTCGAGATCCTCAGCGTGTCGCCCACTGGCCTGCAGCTCAAGCGCGCAACGCAGCAATCCTGGCCGGCGGGTACGCGGCTGTATCCGGTGCGTAGTGCCCAACTATCCCGCGAGCCTGAGCTGACGCGCCTGACCGACCAACTGATCAGCGCCGATGTGCGCTTCCTGGTGGTCGAGCCCAGCGACTGGCCGGCAGTGATGCCCGCCACCTTATATAGAGGGCGTCCGGTTTACGCAGCCCGGCCAGATGAATCGAAAGACCTCACCAGTAGCTTCTCGCGGCTCACCACCAAGCTAGATAACGGTAGTGCAATGCCGCTGTTCACGGATGTGGCCAACCGCCCGTTGAGCCTGTGCGGGCACCGCTGGATCGATCTCGGCCGGGCGCAACGGGCTGCGCTGCGTTCGTTCATTTATGCAATGAACGGTCGCCAAGCCGCTGTATGGGTGCCGACCCACGCCGATGACGTGACTCTGCTGGACGTGGTGACCGATACAGGTACAACGCTCGATGTCGCCAATATCGGCTACACCCGTTTCGCCAGTGCCAAACCTGGCCGGCGCGATATCCGCATCGAGCTGCACGACGGCACAGTATTCCACCGCCGCATCACGGGCAGTACCGAGCTGGGCCTCGATGTCGAGCGCCTGGTGATCGACAGCGCATTCGGGCGGCAGGTCGAGGTGAACGACGTGGCGCGCATCAGTTGGATGACGTTGTGCCGCCTCAACAGCGACACCGTCGAGATCGAGCACGAGACCGACAGCGAGGGTGTCGCTTCCTGCGCATTCGTGTTCAAAGAGGTTCGTGACGATGAGTTTCAGTGAGTACGAGCGTTCGCTGGCCAGCGGCAAGCCAATTCGCCTGTACCGGTTCAAGCGCGGGGTAATGCGCTGGCTGTACAACACCGGCGACCGTGACCTGGTCATAGGTTCCGAGGTTTACCGCGCCGTGCGGGGCGGGATCATTGATGACGGCATGAACTGGTCAGGCAACCCCGACCAGGATGACCTGGACATCACCGCACCGTTCGACATCGAGGTCGCGCAGCTATACCGGCCGTTCCCGCCCAGCGCAGAAGTTGAGCTGGAGGTTTTCGACATTCATTACGGCGATAGCCAGGCTGTGGCCACCTGGGCAGGCAGCATTGCAACCGTCGACTGGCCAAAAGCCGATCGCTGCACGATCACGTGCCGCTCGATTGAAGCCAGCATGGAGCGTCCTGGCTTGGTCGATACCTACAGCCTCAGCTGCACGGCAGTACTCGGCGACGTGAAATGCCGCGTCGACCTGAACGCCTACCGCGTGACCACCGTGCTGCAGAGCGTGACTGGCGCATCGGTATCCAGTGGTGCGTTCGCGGCGTACCCAGTGGGCTGGTTCACGGGTGGCTATGTCGAGTGGGCTATTGGCAGTGGCGAGTTTGAGCGGCGCCACATCGAGGGGCACAACGGCTCCGTTCTGCAGCTGCTGGGCGGGATTGCGGGTATCAGTGCTGGCATGGAGGTGCGCGTGTACCCCGGTTGCGACTTCCTCTCGACGACCTGCAACAGCAAATTCGACAACGCGATCAACTTCCGGGGCGAGCCCCATCTGCAAGGCGAGTCGCCGTTCAACGGCGCCAATATCTGGTGAGTGCCCATGTCCAACAACTATATCGGTGCGATTTTCTCCTCGGTGATCGGCACCAAGATGCTGCTGGGCCTGCTGAGCCCGAAAACCAAGGCGGCAAAGCCGACCTCGTTCGAGGAAATAGAGTTTCCACTGTGCGAAGAGGGCGAGGAGAAAACTGCCGTGTTCGGTCAGGCGTGGTCGAAAGGTTGGATGGTGCTCACGGTCGGCAACATGCGTACCCGCGCAATCAAATCAAAGAGCAGCAAGAAATGATCGTGACCATCCAGCACATGCACACCGTTCCTACCTGGACTGGTCGCCAGGGTTACTGCCATGGCCAGGGCCGCGCCTTCGCAGAGCGTAACGGCCTGGACTGGATGGCGTTCGTCCATCACGGCATCGACGCCGACGTGCTGCTCGCCACTGGCGACGCCATGGCGGTGGTGCTGGTCGAGCACGCACGCAACGAGGTGGCCAATGGGCGGTAGTTCAAAGCCGCAGATTGTCGGCTATCAGTATTCGTTCGACATCCATATGGGCCTCGGCCTGCCGCTCGATGAAATCGTCGAGATCCGTGCAGCAGACAAGCGTGCGTGGCGCGGCTCGATCAGCAGTAACGGCCAGATCCGCATCAACGCGCCTGAGCTGTTCGGGGGTGACAAGTCCGAGGGTGGGCTCGATGGCACGCTCGACGTGCTGTTTGGTGAAGAGAGCCAGCCGGTTCACCCACGTCTGGCAGCGTTCCTGGGCGGCATCGTGCCGGCATTCCGGGGCATTACCACGGCGTTCTACTCCGGCCTGGTCACGTCGATGAACCCGTATCCGAAAACCTGGGAGATCCTGCGCCGAGGCGGTGACCGGCTGTGGCGCCCTGCGACAGCTTGGTACCCGGAGAAGCAATTCATCTGGCTGGCCGATAACCAGATCAAAGCCATGAACCCGGCTCACATCCTCTATTTGCTCTACACCGGGCAAAACTTTCGCGGCCTGCCTCGGGGGCGTATGGATGAAGCCGCCTGGCGTGCCGCCGCCGATACGTTGTATGCCGAGCAGCTCGGCCTGTGCCTGGAATGGCGGCGCAGCGACTCCTTCAAAGGGTTCCGCGACAACGTCTTGATGCACATGGGGGCGGAGATCTACCTCGACAGGCGCACCGCTCTGATCAGCATTCGCCTGCTACGCGACGACTATGATCCGGCGTCCCTGCCTCTATTCGATGAGGACAGCGGGTTGCTGGAGGTTAAGCAGGAAGAGGCAACAAGTTCCGACGAGGTGCCGAGTCAGATAATCGGCAAATACACCGACGCAATCGACGGCAAGCAGCGCTCTGTGCGTGCCGTTAACAGTGCCGTGGCGCAGCGTGCCGGCGGGCGCAGCTCGGAGGAGATCGACTACTTCGCAGCGCCGACCGGGCAAATCGCCGGGCGTCTTGCGCAGCGAGACCTGCGCATTAAGACATCCGGCCTGAAGAGCTACAAAGTGGTGCTGGATCGGCGCGGTAGCGATATCACGCCCGGTATGCCGTTCCGCATCCGCTCGCGGCGCCGAGGTATTGAGATCGTGGTGGTGCGTGCCGGCAAGATTCAGGATGGCACCCTGGACGATGGGCGAATCACTGTAACAGCACTCCAGGACGTGTTCGGCCTGCCGGCCAGCAGCTACGTCGCTGTGCCGCCATCCGGCTGGACACCGCCTGATCGCACACCACAAGCCGTGGTGACCCGACGCCTAGTCGAAACGCCGTACCGTGAGATAGCCGGCCGCATCGACCCCGCCAACCTGGAATTACTCGACCCTACCACTGCATTCCTCGCGGCATTGGCCCTGGCACCAACTCAGATGTCGCAGAGCTACACGCTCACCACCCGCGTGGGCAGCACAGGGGACTTCATCGCACATGAGAATAGCGACTGGTGCCCTAACGCCCTATTGGTCGCCGAGTTGCCGATCAGCGCAGGCCCCAGCGTTGTAACGCTCGCATCCGTCAGCAGACTTGACCAGGTCGTCGTGGGCACGGCCGCATTGATCGACAACGAGATCGTGCGCGTAGATGCCATCAACACCGCCTTAGGTACCGTTACCCTGGCCAGGGCCTGTGTCGATACGGTGCCTGCTCTGCATGCCGCAGGGGCTCGTGTTTGGTTCTACGACGGGTTCGATGCTGCAGACGAAACGGCCTATACCTCTGGCGTCACGCTGCAGGCACGCCTACTGACCAACACCAGCATCGGCCGGCTCGATCCCGTACTGGCCAGCACAGACAGCCTGGCATTGACTGGCCGCCAGGGGCGCCCGTATGCACCAGGTCAATTCAGAATCGGTGGAGTGGCGTACCCATCAAGCGTGGTTGGGGACGTTGTGATGACCTGGACGCACCGAGATCGCCTCGGGCAGGCAGACCAGCTGATCGACACGACCATGGGAAACATTGGCCCAGAAGCCGGCACCACCTACAGCGCCAGGTTGTTGCGCGCGGACACTAACGCAGTGCTGACCACGCAAACGGGTATCAGCGGCACGACGGCAACCCTGACGACGACGTATGTCGGTCAGGTGATAGCGGAGGTATGGGCGGTGCGGAGTGGTATCGAAAGCCTGCAGCGACATCGGTGGGCGTTCAACCGAACAGCTGCTTAAAAAGAGAGGGCGCCGCTGATCCGTGCGGTAACACGGGCCAGCGGCACCAACATGCAGAACAGAGCTGCAAGCCAGCCAAGGCCCTCCTGCTCACGTGAGCCGGGCGAGCCTAGCAAAAATGAAAGGCTTTTGCAGATGTTGAAAGAGATACGTTGTGGCGGCTGCAACCGCCTGTTGGCCCGTTTGGGCCGGTTCGATCAAATACAAATCAAGTGCCCGCGTTGCGGCGTACTGAACCACATGAAGGCCGAGAGCCTCCTGCCAGCGCCATCGAGCGCCAAATGCCACCAGGAGGCATCATGTCAGCACAACCCATAATCCCGTGGATAGGCGGCAAGCGTAGGCTTGCAGACCGCATATTCCCGCTATTTCCCAAGCACAGCTGCTACGTTGAACCGTTCGCGGGCGGTGCGGCGCTGTTCTTTCTCCGCCCAGTACCGGCCGAGGTAGAGGTACTCAACGACGTCAACGGCGACCTGATCAATCTCTACCGAGTGGTGCAGAACCACCTTGAAGAATTCGTCAGGCAGTTCAAGTGGGCGCTCAGCAGCCGCCAGGTGTTCAAGTGGCTGCAAATGACAAGGCCGGAGACACTGACCGATATCCAGCGCGCGGCCCGTTTCTACTATCTACAGCAGTCAGCGTTCGGAGGGCGAGTGGATGGCCAGAGCTATGGCACAGCTACCACCCAACCGCCTGGGCTCAATCTGCTGCGGATCGAGGAGGCACTGTCGGCTGCTCATCTGCGTTTGAGCAACACTTACATCGAGCACTTGAGCTGGCAGGACTGCATCAAGCGCTACGACCGCGAGCACACACTGTTCTATATGGATCCGCCGTACTGGCAGACCGAAGGCTACGGCGTGCCATTCGAGTTCGAGCAGTACCAAGAGATGGCCAGGCTGCTCAATGAGATCAAAGGCAAGGCCATCATCAGCCTCAATGACCACCCCGATATCCGCAGAGTGTTCACCGGATATCACATCGAGACGACGGACATTCAATACACCGTGGGCGGTGGTAAGGGGACTGCTGCGAAAGAGGTGCTGATATTCAGCTGGGACATACAGGCCGAACCAGCGGGCCTTTTTTGAAATTCCTTTGCCACATAGGCAACATAGGCCGCACGTCATTTATCGCGCATTAGCACGACGAATTTCGCGCGGCGCTACATCGTGTGCGAGTCCAATCAAAATGCTCATTTACAACGCGTAAACTGCGCTTTTTCGCCAATTTTTGCCTTGCCTGACCTTCGCTCGCTACGTTTTCACACGGCCTGACTGGCCGGGCTTCCATGGTGTACCAAGACAGGTATCAGCCGTCCAGTAGCGCCTTGTTGCGTACTGCGCCCTTGTCGGCGCTGGTGGCGAGCAGGGCATAGGCCTTGAGGGCGGTGGTGACTTTGCGTGGACGCTGTTCCGCGGGTTTCCAGCCTTTCTTGTCCTGCTCATGGCGGCGATGGGCGATTTCCTCATTGCTGACCAGCAGGTTGATCGAGCGGTTGGGGATGTCGATCAGCACCTTGTCGCCGTCGCGCACCAGGCCGATGGCACCACCGGCGGCGGCTTCCGGCGAGGCGTGGCCGATGGACAGGCCCGAGGTGCCACCGGAGAAGCGGCCGTCGGTGAGCAGCGCGCAGGCTTTGCCCAGGCCCTTGGACTTGAGGTACGAGGTCGGGTAGAGCATTTCCTGCATGCCCGGGCCGCCTTTCGGGCCTTCGTAACGGATGATGACGATATCGCCAGCCTTCACTTCGTCGGCGAGGATGCCGCGTACGGCGCTGTCCTGGCTTTCGAAGATCTTGGCGTTGCCTTCGAACACGTGGATCGACTCGTCGACGCCCGCGGTTTTCACCACGCAGCCGTCGAGGGCGATGTTGCCGTACAGCACGGCCAGGCCACCCTCTTTCGAGTAGGCGTGTTCGACACTGCGGATACAGCCGTTCTCACGGTCGTCGTCCAGGGTTTCCCAGCGGGTCGACTGGCTGAATGCGGTCTGGGTCGGGATGCCTGCCGGGCCGGCCTTGAAGAAGTGGTGCACGGCTTCATCGTCGGTCTGGGTGATGTCCCACTTGGCGATGGCCTCGATCATGCTGCGGCTGTGCACGGTCGGCAGGTCGGTGTGTAACAGGCCGCCACGGGCCAGCGAACCGAGGATGCTGAAGATGCCACCGGCGCGGTGCACGTCTTCCATGTGGTACTTCTGGATGTTCGGCGCGACCTTGCACAGTTGCGGCACGTGACGGGACAGACGGTCGATGTCGCGCAGGTCGAAATCGATCTCGGCTTCCTGGGCGGCGGCCAGCAGGTGCAGGATGGTGTTGGTCGAGCCGCCCATGGCGATGTCCAGCGTCATGGCGTTCTCGAAGGCCTTGAAGTTGGCGATGTTGCGCGGCAGTACCGAGTCGTCGTTCTCGCCATAGTAGCGCTTGCACAGTTCGACGATGGTGCGGCCGGCCTGCAGGAACAACTGCTCGCGGTCGCTGTGGGTGGCCAGGGTCGAACCGTTGCCCGGCAGTGCCAGACCCAGCGCTTCAACCAGGCAGTTCATCGAGTTGGCGGTGAACATGCCGGAGCAACTGCCGCAGGTCGGGCAGGCGCTGCGCTCGTATTCGGCGACCTTCTCGTCGCTGGCCGAACTGTCGGCGGCGATGACCATGGCGTCGACCAGATCCAGGCCGTGGCTGGCGAGTTTGGTCTTGCCGGCTTCCATCGGCCCGCCGGAAACGAAGATCACCGGAACGTTCAGGCGCAGGGCGGCCATCAGCATGCCGGGGGTGATCTTGTCGCAGTTGGAGATGCAGACGATGGCGTCGGCGCAGTGGGCGTTGACCATGTACTCGACGGAGTCGGCGATGATCTCGCGGCTCGGCAGCGAATAGAGCATGCCGTCGTGGCCCATGGCGATGCCGTCGTCCACGGCGATGGTGTTGAATTCCTTGGCCACGCCGCCGGCTCGCTCGATCTCGCGGGCCACCAGTTGGCCGAGATCCTTCAGGTGCACGTGGCCGGGCACGAACTGGGTGAAGGAGTTGGCGATGGCGATGATCGGCTTCTTGAAGTCTTCGTCCTTCATCCCGGTGGCGCGCCACAGGGCGCGGGCGCCGGCCATGTTGCGGCCGTGGGTGGAGGTTTTCGAACGATAGTCAGGCATGGCGGTTTCCTGCGGCTAATCAGGTATCTGGTTATGTGCGTTGTGTGGGAGCGTCTGGCCGAGGTCGAGTAGCAGATGGCCGTCGATTCGGTGGAGCCGCGCAGGCAACGGGGTTGACGTGCGCGCGGCCGGGGCCCACAAGCCCGCCGAAGGATGGTTGGCGAGGAATGTTCACGATTCTACGCCGCTCGGCGGCGCAGGGGAAAGGGTGATGGTGCGCGGGCGGCTCCGGCGCGGTCGTGCTGAAACGTCAACAGACCCTAGGCACCGCCCGCGTACCGGTTAGGCGAGTATCGGCTGCGCCTGGCGGCGAGCGCGACGGTGCTGCAACCAGGCGATCAGGCCGAGCAGCAACAGCGCCGGGATCCACATCAGCTGCTTGGGCGGCCGCTGCGCCGGCACCTGCAGCTCGAGTATTTCCTGGTCGAACTGCAGACCAGCGGACGCCGCCGGGCTGTTGAAGGCAACGCTGTCGATCAGCACCTTGTCGTCCTCGTCGTAGAGCACCAGGCCGAGGCTTTCCATGCGCTGTTGCGGCTCGCCCTCGGGCACGCCGAGACTGATGGTCAGGTCGCGTTGGCTACCGTCGATATCCTCGCTGCGCACCAACAGGCGCAGTTCGGCGCCGGGCTCGGCGTCCTGCACGGCTTCGGCGAAGCGTGCCGGCGGTTCGCTGTGGAACGGCGGCTTGAGGGTGTCGAGCCAGAACTCCGGACGGAACAGGGTGAAGGACACCAGCAGCAGGAGCAGGCCTTCGTACCAGCGGTTCTTCGCCAGGAACCAGCCCTGGGTCGCCGAGGCGAACATCAGCATGGCGATGGCCGCAGTGATGAAGGTGAGGATGCCCTGGCCGAGGGTGACGCCGATCAGCAGCAGGTCGGTGTTGAAGATGAACATGAACGGCCAGACGATGCTGCGCGCCTCGTACATGAACGCCTGCACGCCGGTCTTGATCGGATCCTCGCGGGAAATTGCCGCCGCGGCGAAGGACGCCAGGCCCACCGGCGGCGTGGCGTCGGCCAGCAGGCCGAAGTAGAAGACGAACATGTGGATGGCGATCAGCGGCACCACCAGGCCGTTCTGCTGGCCGAGGGCGACCACCACCGGCGCCATCAGCGACGACACCACGATGTAGTTGGCGGTGGTCGGCAGGCCCAGGCCGAGGATCAGGCAGAACAGGCCGGTGAGGATCAGCATCAGCAGCAGGTTGCCCATCGACAGCATTTCCACCAGGTCGGCCAGCACCAGGCCGACCCCGGTCTGGGAAATGGCGCCGACCACGATACCGGCGGTGGCCGTGGCGATACCGATGCCGATCATGCTGCGCGCGCCGCCGATCAGGCCGTGGTAGAGGTCGAGCAGGCCATCCTTGAAGGTGCCGTCGACGTGCTCGCTGTCCTTGCGCATCCAGCTCAGCAGCGGGCGCTGGCTGACCAGGATGCAGATCAGCGTGACCACGCCCCAGAACGCCGACAGCCCCGGTGACAGGCGCTCGATCATCAGGCACCAGACCAGGATCACCACCGGCAGGATGAAGTGCAGGCCCGAGAGCAGCACGGCGCGCGGCGACGGCAGCTCGGTCAGGGCGGCGTCGGGGTCTTCCACCGGTAGCGGGGCGACGCTGGCGGAGATTTTCAGCAGGCCGAGGTAGACCAGCACCGTCAGGCCGGCGATGACCCAGACCGCGGCATCGCCGAGCAGCGGTTTCAGCCAGCCCAGGCCGTAGTAGACCGCCAGCGACAGGCCGCTGATCAGCGCGACGCCGAAGCAGAAGCCGATCAGGCGGCGCATGAATGGCCGGGTGTCGCGTCGCGGCAGGCCCTGCATGTTCATCTTCACCGCTTCCAGGTGCACGATCCACAGCAGGGTGATGTAGGAAATGGTCGCCGGCAGGAAGGCGTGCTTGAGCACTTCGACATAGGGAATGCCGACGTACTCGACCATCAGGAAGGCGGCCGCGCCCATCACCGGCGGCATCATCTGGCCGTTGGTCGAGGCGGCGACTTCGATGGCGCCGGCCTTGGTGCCCGGATAGCCGACCTTCTTCATCATCGGGATGGTGAAGGTGCCGGTGGTGACCACGTTGGCGATGGACGAGCCGGAGACCAGGCCGGTGAGCATCGAGCCGACCACCGAGGCCTTGGCCGGGCCGCCGCGCATGTGGCCGAGCATGGAGAAGGCCAACTGGATGAAATAGTGCCCGGCGCCGGCCCGTTCGAGCAGGGCGCCGAACAGCACGAAAAGGAAGACGAAGCTGGTGGAGACACCCAGGGCGATGCCGAACACCCCTTCGGTGCTCAGCCACTGGTGGTTGGCCAGGCCGGTGAGGCTGACCCCGCGGTGCGCCAGCAGGCCGGGAATCCAGGGGCCGGCCAGGGAGTAACCGATGAACACCAGGGCGATGATCGCCAGCGGCGCGCCCAGGGTTCGGCGCGTCGCCTCCAGCAACAGCGGTATGCCGATCAGGGCGGTGAGCAGATCCAGACTGGTCGGGTTGCCGGGGCGTGACGACAGCTCACGGTAGAACACGCACAGGTACAGCACCGAGGCACAGACCATCAGCGCCAGCAGCATGTCCACGATGGGCACGTGGCGGCGCGGCGAGCGCTTGAACGCCGGGTAGGCGAGAAAGGCCAGGGCCAGGGCGAACGCCAGGTGGATGGTGCGGCTTTCCGTGTCGTTGAGGATGCCGAAGCCGAAGATGAACGGCAGGGGCGAGGCGATCCACAGTTGGAACAGCGACCAGGCCAGGGCCAGACCGGCGATCAGGCCGGCCATGGCGCCGGCGGGATTACGTGCACCGGTTTCCTGGGCTGCCAGTTCCTCGGCAGTCATGGTTGGCGGATTGCTCATGGACTCGATTCCAGGCTGCGTGACGAAAACTGCCGGGCATCAGGCGATGACCGGCAGCGAGTGTGACTCCGAGGCGGGTATGACGGAGCGTAGAACGTGTTCACGATTTAGCGAGCTAGAGCCATGCAAGGGCTAGGCGCCCCCGAAAAAACAGGCGAGGACAGCTGTAAATGAGCAGTACTCGCTTCGCTCGCCCTTCGGGGCCGCACTGAAGTGCGTTGGCCGCAAGCGGCCTACCGAGCCTGTTTTTAACGCTGCAGGGCCGACGCGCAGCAGATCGTGAGCAGGTTCTTACAGCCAGCCGCGTTCCTTGTAATAGCGCTCAGCACCTTCATGCAGCGGTGCCGACATGCCGGTGCTGATCATTTCCTCTTCGGTGAGGTTCTCGAAGGCCGGGTGCAGGCGCTTGAAGCGGTCGAAGTTCTCGAACACCGACTTGACCAGCAGGTACACGGTATCGGCGCTGGTTTTGGTCGAGGTGGTCAGCAGCGCCTTGCCGCCAATCGAGGGGATCGGCTGATCCACACCCTTGTAGATGCCGGCCGGGATCTCGGTTTTGATGTAGTAGGTCTTCTCTTCGAGGAATTTGTCGATGTCCGGACCATCGACCGCAATCAGTTTGGACGCCACCACGCTCAGGCCTTCCTGGATCGCGCCGCTGGGGTGGCCGACCACGTAGGTCATGGCGTCGAGGTTGTTGTCGGCCAGCGCCGAGGCCATCTCCGCCGGCTTGAGTTCGGCGGCCAGGGCGAAGGAGCTGTTCTTCCAGCCTTTGGCCTGCATGATTTCCTCGAAGGTGTCGCGGCTGCCGGAGCCCGGTACGCCGATGTTCACGCGCTTGCCGGCCAGGTCGTCGAAATTGGCGATCCTGGCGCTGTCGCGGGCGACGATGGTCAGCACTTCGGTCTGCATGGAGAACACCGCGCGCAGGTCTTCCATGGCGCCTTGTTTCTCGAACGGCGGCAGGCCTTTGTAGGCCTTGAACTGGTGGTCGGCCTGGGTGAAGCCGAAGTTGAATTCACCGCTGCGCAGGGCGTTGATGTTGAACACGCTGGCGGCGGTGGAGGGGGCGTTGCACTTGATGCCCTGTTCAGCACCGGTGCGGTTCATGAAGCGACAGATCGACTGGCCCGCCACGTAGTAGACGCCGGTCTGGCCGCCCGTGCCGATGGTGACGAAGCGCTCCTGAGCCTGTACGGCGAGGCTGGCGCAGGACAAGACCGTGGCGGCCGCGAGAGCGCTGAAGGCGCAAGGTAGGGAAGGTATCTTCATGGTGCTTTCCTTATTGTACGAGGCCGCTGTTCGGCACCGCTGGAGAGTAAGGAGCCGGTAACCGCCGGGTAGGGCGGTTGCCGGCGCGGCTTGTCCTGTCTGGATCAGGCGCGAACGGCGGCGATGACCATTATTTCAACCAGCACATCCGGCGATGCCAGCGGTGCCTGCGTGGTTGCGCGCGCTGGAGCACAATTTTGCGGCAACCAGGCCTCCCATACGGCGTTCATTTTCGTGAAATCCGTTTCAATATCTTTCAACCAGATCTGTGCGCTGAGCAGATGGCTGTTGTCGCTACCGGCCTGCTGCAGCAGCGCGTCGATCTTGGCCAGCACCTCGGCGGTCTGCCCGGAACAGTCCAGGCTGCGATCGGTCGGCACCTGGCCGGCGAGGAAAATCAGCCCGCCGTGGACGACGGCGCCGCTCATGCGGGCGTTGCTGGCGATACGTTGAATGCTCATGACAGTAATCCTTCGATCAGGGGGTGAGGGTCAGCCCGGTGAGATCCACGGGGCTGGTGCGGTGTTCGATCAGTTGGGTGAGTACCTGGGCACTGGCGGCGGCCAGGGTCAGGCCGAGGCTGCCGTGGCCGACGTTGAGCCAGAAATTGTCCAGGTGGGTGGCCCCAAGAATAGGTTTGCCATGGGCGGTAGACGGGCGCAGGCCGGCCCATTCGCTGGCATGCTGGTAGTCGCCAGCTTCGGGAAAGGTCTGTTGGCATTGCTGCTTGAGGGCGGCCATGCGATCCGGGTCGACAGTCGCGTCCGGTGCGCCGATATCGACCATGGCGGCCACGCGCAACTGATCGCCGAGGCGGGCGTAGACGATCTTGCGATCGAAGTCGGTGACGCTGACGTCCGGGCAGCGGCTGCTGTCATTCAGTGCCAGGGTCAGGCTGTACCCCTTGAGCGGATAGAGCTGCAGGTCGATCCCCAGCGGAGCGGCGAGCGTACTGCTGGCATTGCCGGCGGCCAGAACGAAATCGTCCGCCTGCAGCGTTTCGCCGCTGGCCAGTTGCAGTGCCTGAATGCGGCCCTGTTCGTGGCGTATGGCGCTCACGCAATCCTCGATGCGCTGGTAGCGGCCGCTGGCCCGGGCTGCTTGCTCCATGGCCTGGCAGAACAGCTGGCAGTCGGCGGATTCGTCCGAGGCACTGAAGATGCCGCCGGCCAGTTGCGTGGCGATGGCGCTCAAGGCGGGCTCCAGGGCCACGCATTGCTCTACCGACATGACACGCTGCTCGTCACCTTCCCTGACCTTGGCCGCGGCCTGGACGAAACTGTCTGCCTGGCGATAGATCACCAGCTTGCCGTTGCGCCGCCAGGCGAAACCGTCGAGCCCGGCCTTGCGCCATTCTCCCAGCACCTGCTGGCTGTACAGCGCCAGGCGTAGCAGATGAGTGCCGTTTTCCCGGTTCACCGAGCTGCGGCACGCCGCCAGGAACGACAGGCACCAGCGCCATTGGCGCGGATCCAGGCGCGGGAGGAATTTCAGAGGCGCATCGGCGCCCTGCAGCATCCAGCGCAACGCCTTGAGCGGCACGCCGGCATCCGGCAGCGGCGAGACGTAGCGATAGCTGAGCTGGCCGCCATTGGCCAGGCTGGTTTCCTGGCCCGGCTGCGAATGCTTGTCCACCAGCACCACCGAATGACCGGCGCGCACCAGAGCGTAAGCGGTACTCATGCCGATCACGCCAGCACCGATCACGGCGATCCGCTTTTTGTCCTGGGATGCCTGGAGGTCACTCTGCGGGCCGTCGTTGTGCGGCGTGAGAGTGCGCTCCCGGAGATTTTCTGACATCGCTACCTCGAACCCTGTGCAAGCCATTAACGTACGGGCCGATGCGCAGCTGGAGCCAATGAATAAATGACCATAGACTATAACCAAAGGTTATGGGCTTTGGCCGTCAGAGGGATGCCATGCGTTTGCGTCATATCGAGATTTTCCAGGCCATCCTGCAGACCGGCTCGATTACCGGCGCCGCCAACCTGCTGAACATTTCCCAGCCAGCGGCGACCAAGGCGCTGCAGCATGCCGAGGCGCAACTGGGCTTTGCCCTGTTCAACCGAGTGCGCGGGCAGTTGCTGGTGACCGCCGAAGCGCGGATTCTCGAGCAGTCGACGGCACGGGTATTCGACGAGCTGCAGCGGGTCAGGCGCCTGGCCGGCAATTTGCGTGCGCATGGCGTCCAGGCGCTGCGCATCGCTGCCACGCCGAGCCTGGCACAAAGCCTATTACCTAAGGTTATTCCAGCCTGGTGCGCGCTCTATCCGCAGTCTCCCTGCGAGCTGGCCACCCATCACACCCCCGAACTGGTGGAAAGCCTGTTGCTGCACGAGGCGGATCTGGCGCTGACGCTGCAGAACCCCAAGCACCCAGGCCTGCGTATGCAGGTACTGGCGCAGGCGCGCATGGTGGTGATCGCGCCGCCGGGTTACTGGCCGGCAGAGACGCTGCGAGAGCCGCTGCCCATCGAAGCGCTCAGCGGCCAACCGTTATTGGCACTGGATACCCGCGACGCGCTGGGGGGGCTGTTGGAGCAGCACCTGTCCGAGGCCAGCAGTGCGCCGACCATCGTCGCCCGCGCGCAGACCTGGCAACTGGCCCGGGCGCTGGTAGCCGAGGGCATGGGTTTGGCGGTGGTCGACCCGCTGACCGGTTATGGCAGCGGCGCCGGCGTGCAGGTTCGACCGCTGTGGCCGGTGCTGCCAGTCAACCTGTACGCCATGACTCGTCTCGACGAGGGCGGCAGCGACGCCATGCAGCGCCTGCTGCAGATGCTCGGCGAACAGGCGCAGCGGATCATGCTGCCTGGTTGAGGCGCGGACTCAGCTGTTGGGCAGGAGGCGAACCGTCAGGCTCTTGATGTAGCAGGTTTCGCCAATGGCCGGGTGCACCGGGTGATCCGGGCCCTGGGCGCCGCGCTCGAGCAACTGGATGTTGCGATCCAGGTGGCGGGCGCTGGTCAGCAGGATGTTCTGCAGGTTGTCCTCTTCCAGGTGCATGGAGCAGCTGGCGCTGACCAGGATGCCGTCCTTGTTGAGCAGGCGCATGGCGGTTTCGTTGAGGCGGCGGTAGGCGGCTTCGCCGTTCTTGATGTCTTTCTTGCGCTTGATGAAGGCGGGTGGGTCGGCGATCACCACGTCGAAGCGTTCTTCGGCTGATTTGAGTTCGCGCAGGGCGGCGAACACGTCACCTTCCACACAGGTCACCTTCTCGGCGAAGCCGTTGAGCGTGGCGTTGCGCTCGACGCCGTCGAGAGCGAAGGCGGAAGCGTCCACGCAGAACACTTCGCTGGCACCGAATGCCGCCGCCTGCACGCCCCAGCCACCGATGTAACTGAACAGGTCGAGCACGCGCTTGCCCTGCACGTAGGGCGCCAGGCGCGCACGGTTCATACGGTGGTCATAGAACCAGCCGGTCTTCTGGCCGGCGATCACCGGCGCTTCGAACTTCACGCCGTTCTCTTCCAGAGCGACCCATTCCGGCACCACGCCGAACGCGGTATCCACGTAGCGCTCGAGGCCTTCGGCATCGCGCGCGGCGGAATCGTTCTTGAGCAGAATGCCGCTGGGTTTGAGCACCTGGATCAGCGCGGCGAGCACGTCGTCCTTGTGGCGCTCCATGGTCGCGGACGCCAGTTGCACCACCAGAATGTCGAAGAAGCGGTCGACCACCAGGCCCGGCAGCAGGTCGGAGTCGCCATACACCAGGCGGTAGCAGGGTTTGTCGAACAGGCGCTCGCGCAGGCTCAGGGCGACATTGATGCGGTGCACCAGCAGCGATTTGTCCAGCACGTGCTTGACGTCACGGGACAGCAGACGAGCGCAGATCAGGTTGTTCGGGCTCAGGGCGACGATACCCAGCGGCTTGCCGCCGGCAGCTTCGAGTATGGCCTGGTCGCCCGCCTGGAAGGCGTTGAGGGGCGTGGCGGCGACGTCGATCTCGTTGCTGTAGACCCACAAATGGCCGGCGCGCAGGCGTCGGTCGGCGTTGGCTTTCAGGCGCAGGCTGGGCAGGGACATGATGGGCTCCGTCGAGAAAAGACGCGCATTCTAAACGAGCTGCCTGGCACGCGCGCGGCGGTGGGCGAAAAAGCCTTTTGCCGTTTGTCCGTTTGCGGATCCAGGTCTTGCGGTAGCTTCGCTTGCAGGCCCGTCATCGCCGCGGATTTGCCGGGAGTGGGTGCTCGGCCCGGTTTCCTTATGCTTGCGTGGCTTTCACGATCTCACGAGCCAGAATCAAGGGTTGCCCGGCAGGACGCTACAAGGCGGAAGCAGCCGGTCGGTGACCCGCGTTGAACCATGGATCACGGCCTTCGGCCCCGGATTACGCCTGCGGCTAATCCAGGTTACATTCGTGCTTCATAACGGTGGATGACGCTTCACCTGCGCGGCCCGATCCGTCCACCAACCTTGCGATCGCAATGGTGGATGAAAAGAGCGTCATCCACCCTACGTTTGCTTACGCCACTTTGCCGCTCCGACACATCGGCAGCCTGTAGGATGGGTGCAACCCATCAATTGCCTGTCAGGCTGCCAGCGCTTCGATCAGCTTCTCGTTGAAGGCCGGGATATCGTCCGGGTTGCGGCTGCTGATCAGCTTGCCATCGACCACCACTTCCTTGTCCACCCAGGTGGCTCCGGCGTTCTTCAGGTCGTCGGTCAGCGACGGCCAACTGGTCATGGTCTTGCCCTTGACCAGGTCGGCCGAGGCGAGAATCCAGGCGCCATGGCAGATCACGGCGATGGTTTTATTGGCGCGTGCTGCGTCCTTGACCAGCTCCAGTGCCATCTCGTCGAGCCGGATGGTGTCCGAATTGACCACGCCGCCGGGCAGGACGATGGCGTCGTAGTCTTCCATGTGGGCGCTGTCGAAGGTCTTGTCGACCTTGAATTGCTCGCCAGGGGTGGTGTGGTGCCAGCCGGTGACCTTGCCCGCCTTGGCGGAAAGGATCTCGGCGCTGGCACCAGCCTCTTCCAGGGCCTTTTTCGGCCCGGTCAGTTCGACCTGTTCGAAGCCATCGGTGACCAGCAGGGCAACACGCTTGCCTTTCAGGGACTTGCTCATGGGAAATACCTCACAGTTGTAGTGACTTAGGGTTTCGGGTCACGTTGCTGATGGAAGTTCAGGCAAATCGATGGCGTGCAGATGTTGGGCAAAATTCATCGGGCTCGGGGTAGACTGTGTGCCCTCTCTTTTTCTACTCGCCGCCTCTCATGGACAAAGAACTTTCCGCCGAGCAGATCCAGACGTTTCTGCAGGGCATCAGCGTGCCGCCGCAGCCGCAGATCATGGTCGACCTGCAGTTCGAGCAGGTCATGCCCAATCCCGACCTGAAGGCCATCGCCCGGCTGATCAGCCAGGATCCGGGGCTTTCCGGGGCGTTGCTGAAAATCGTCAATTCGCCATACTTCGGCCTGGCCAACCGTATCGGCTCGATCCAGCGCGCGGTCAACCTGCTGGGCAGCCGCTCGGTGATCAACATGGTCAACGCCCTGTCGATCCGCGGCGAGATGACTGACGACACCATCGTCACTCTCAACCGCTTCTGGGACACCGCCCAGGACGTCGCCATGACTTGCCTGACCCTGGCCAAACGCATCGGCTACGAGTCCGTGGACGAGGCCTACACGCTGGGGCTGTTCCACAACTGTGGGATTCCGCTGATGCTCAAGCGCTTCCCCGATTACATGACGATGCTCGAAGAGTCCTACGCCAGCGCCAGTGCCGAGCGGCGCATCGTCGATACCGAGAACCGCCTGCTCAACACCAACCACGCGGTGGTCGGCTACTTCACCGCCAAATCGTGGAACCTGCCGCTGCACCTGTGCGAGGCCATTGCCAATCATCACAACGCCCTGGCCATCTTTGCCGATGAAAACGGCCGTGATGCGCAACTGAAGAACCTGCTGGCGATCCTCAAGATGGCCGAGCATATCTGCCGCAGTTATCAGGTACTGGGCAACCAGAGCGAAGATCACGAATGGCAGAGTATCGAGCCGCTGATCCTCGATTATGTGGGCCTCTCCGGGTACGATTTCGAGAACCTGCGCGAGAGCATCCGCGACCTCGGCACCGCCTGATCCGTCCCGTCGTCGACAGTTGACGTCACAACCAGGCAGCGCCTAGGGTGCTGCCTTGCCATTCTGCCGAAGTAGCCGCCATGCCCGAATTGCCAGAAGTCGAAACCACCCGCCGTGGTATCGCGCCCTATCTCGAAGGTCAGCGCGTCAGTCGGGTGATCGTCCGTGAGCGGCGCCTGCGCTGGCCGATCCCTGAGGATCTCGATGTACGCCTGTCCGGCCAGCGTATCGAGAAGGTGGAGCGCCGCGCCAAGTACCTGCTGATCAAGGCCGAGGTCGGCAGTTTGATCAGCCATCTGGGCATGTCCGGTAGCCTGCGCCTGGTCGAGGCCGGCTTGGCAGCGGCCAAGCACGAACATGTGGACATCGAACTGGAGTCAGGGCTGGCGCTGCGCTACACCGATCCGCGGCGCTTTGGCGCGCTGCTGTGGAGCCTTGATCCGCTGGAGCATGAACTGCTGTTGCGCCTGGGGCCGGAGCCGCTGACCGATCTGTTCGATGGCGAGCGGCTGTATCAGCTGTCTCGCGGCAAGGCCGTGGCGGTCAAACCGTTCATCATGGATAACGCCGTGGTGGTCGGTGTGGGCAATATCTATGCGACCGAAGCGCTGTTCGCTGCTGGTATCGATCCGCGGCGCGCCGCCGGGACGGTGTCGCGGGCGAGGTATGTACGTCTCGCCCACGAGATCAAGCGCGTGCTCGCTCACGCCATCGAGCGCGGCGGCACCACCCTGCGCGATTTCGTTGGTGGGGATGGCCAGCCCGGCTACTTCCAGCAGGAATTGTTCGCCTATGGCCGCGGCGGCCAGTTCTGCAAGGTCTGTGGCAGCACGCTGCGCGAGGTGAAGCTGGGTCAACGGGCGAGCGTCTATTGCCCGAAATGCCAGCGTTAGCCATTTAGTCAGATAGAACGACCAGTTGCTCGGCGATTGACGGCCGTCACGCTGACAATCGCCAGTGCGCTGTTATAGTTACCGGCATCGTCCGTATACTTCGAAGGATCGCCCCATGAAACTGTTTCGCTCTTGCGCTGCTGTTCTGGCGCTGACTGCTGCCTCGCTGGCACTGACTGCCAACGCGCAAGAGGCGCAGCAGAATGCCAGTGGAGACCCGCTCTACACCGTTCAGGCTCCAGATGGTTTCTCCATGCTCGGCGACCTGCTGATCGCCCGTCCGCTGCTGATCGGCGCTACCGCCATCGGCGCCGTAGCCTTCGTGGTTGCGCTGCCGTTCTCGGCCATGGGCGGCGGCATCGGTGCCAGCGGTCGTGCGCTGGTAGTCGAGCCTGGCAAGGCGGCTTTCGTCCGTTGCCTGGGTTGCACCGGCGATGGTTACAACAAGCGCCAATAAACGCTGAGTTGCCAGACGGCCCCTGACTCTGCAGAGTCAGGGGCCGTTTTCGTTTGGAAGCAGGCAAAAGGAGATGCCGTTGGGCAATAGATCGATGCTGTTCATCCTGCCGTTGGTGGCGCTGGGGCTGGGCCTTTCCTTCTGGTTCAGCGCGCCCTGGACGCAGCTCTGCGCCGGCCTGGCGTTGTTCCTGTTCGGCATGCAGTGCCTGGAAGAAGGCCTGCGGCAGCTTGCAGGAAGCAAACTGGAGCAACTGCTCGGGCGTAGCACTTCAACGCCGGTCAGGAGCCTGCTGTTCGGTGTGGGCGGTACTTTCCTGTTGCAGTCCAGCACCCTGGTGTCGCTGTTGACCATCGCGTTCATCAGCACCGGGCTCATTCAATTGGCCGGTGGCATCGCCATCCTGTTCGGTGCCAACCTGGGTGCCACCAGCGGCATCTGGTTGCTGGCCATGGCCGGGCAGAACCTGAGCCTGTCGCCGCTGGCTCTGCCGTTGCTGGTATTCGGCGTGCTGGCGAGCTTTCTGGGCCCGCGCAGCAAGGCGGCTGGGCGTATCGTGTTGGGTATCGCGTTCATCTTTCTCGGTATCGACCAGATCAAGGACGGTTTCGCCAGTTTCGGCGACGGCCTGGACATGACCGATTATCAGGTGCAGGGCATCCTCGGCAGCCTGTTGTTCGCGGCCATCGGCCTGCTGGTGACCGTGGTGCTGCAGTCCAGCCACGCGACCCTGATGCTGACGCTGGCAGCGCTCGCTGGCGGCCAACTGGAGCTGGGCCAGAGCCTGGCCATCGCCATCGGCTCGAATATCGGCAGCAGCGTCACCACCGCGTTCGTCGGTTCGCTCGGCGGTAACCGCAGTGGTCAGCGCCTGGCACTGGCCCATGTGCTGTTCAATGTACTGACCGGGGTGCTGGCATTCGTGCTGCTCGGCCCGCTGGCCTGGCTGGTGCATGTCATCGCCGGGTTCGTCGGCCTGGGCGATAACCCGCTGATCCAGCTGGCCATGTTCCACACCCTGTTCAATGCCATGGGCGTGTCGCTGTTCTGGCCCTGGCAGAGCCAGTTGGCGCAATGGCTGACCCATTGGTTGCCGGATCGCCAGGAGCCGAAGGTACTGATCACCGAACTGGATCCCGCCCAGCGGCCGGAGCGCACCACGGCGCGTTATCTGAACGAGCGCGCCCTGGACTCCGCCGATGCGGCGGCCGGCGCCGTGGTTCAGGAACTCGGCCATCTCGGGCGCCTGAGCCTGGAGGTGATCTGCCACGCTCTTTACCTGCCGGTGGATCAGTTGGCCAGGGCCCGCGTCGAGCCGGCGTTGTTGCAGGCGCCGCCGGAGCGCTTGCACTTCGATGCCGAGGCGCTGTACCAGCGGCATATCAAGGGCGTCTATGGCGACCTGCTGAGTTTCATGGGCCGCCTGGAGCAGCCGCTGGACGAGCAGCACCAGCAGTTCTGGGTCGCCTGCCAGGTAGCGGCGCTGCAACTGGTGGATGCGGTCAAGGATGCCAAGCACCTGCAGAAGAACCTCGGCCACTACCTCGAGGCTGCACCGTCGCCCGCCCGCGATGCCTATGTGGAGCTGCGCGGGCATCTGCTGGCTGTGTTGCACGAAGTGCATGAACTGGCCCGCTCCACGCTGGACGAGGAGCCCTGGCGCGCCCATCTGGAGGCACTCGACAGCAAGGCGGCGCGTTTCGATGGCGACTTCCGGCTGCGCCTCTTCGCCCAGGTGCGCAACGGTCGACTGGATGGCCTGCAGACCAGCTCGCTGATGAATGATCTGGGTTACGCCAGCCGCATCATCCAGAGCCTGCGCAACGCCCTGATGATCGGCGCGGAACAGCCTTTGTTGCGCGAGCTGCGGCGTCTGGGCAGTGATCAGGAGTCGCTGATAGTTACCGGCTGAGGCAGAGCTTTGGGGCGCCTGCGATCAGTGTGACTGCACATCGCTGCTGCCGATGCCACGTGGGTCGCTGGCCGCTTCCACCTGGCCGCTGGCCTTGTTCCAGAGCAGTACCTGCTGATTGCCGTACACCCGCTCCAAGGCCTTCAGGCTATGGCCGCGTGCCTGCAGGTCGGCGATCTGCGCGGCGCTGAAGGTCTCCGGTTCGTGCTCGATGACGTCCGGCAGGTACTGGTGATGGTAGCGCGGCACTGCCGGCCATCGAGCGATGGGCTGGCCGTCGAGGTACTCCAGGATCGACAGCAGCACCATGCTCGGAATACGGCTGCCGCCTGGCGTACCGAAGCTGGTGAACTCGCTGGCGCTTTCCAGAAAGGTAGGGCTCATGCTCGACAGCGGCCGCTTGCCGGCGGCGATGGCATTGGCGTGGCTGCCGGTCAGTCCGTAAGCGTTGGCACCGGTCAGGTCGGCGGCGAAGTCGTCCATTTCATCGTTGAGCAACACGCCGGTACCGGGCACGGTGAAGGCGGCGCCGAATGGCAGATTGATCGACAGGGTGGCGCTCACCGCATTGCCATCGGCGTCCAGTACGGTGAAATGGGTGGTGTGATCGCCTTCTTTCCAGGTGCCGGCTGGCGGCAGTTCGCTGCTTGGCGTAGCGCGCCGCAGATCGATGCTGTCGCTCAGACGCTGCAGATACGCCGGAGCGAGCAGGGCGGCAGTCGGGTTATCGATGAAATCCGGGTCGCCCAACAGTCCGCGATCGCGATAAACCCGGCGCAGGGTCTCCACCACCAGATGGCTGCGCTGCACCGGCTCGGCTTCACGCCAGGGCAGGTGCTGCAGGACGAGCAGACTCTGGGCCAGCGCCAGGCCGCCGGCGGAGGGCGGCGGTGCGCTGATCAGCTCGCGGCCGTCGGCCAACGGCACACGCAGAGGCTGGCGTCGTACGGCGCGATAGTCGGCCAGATCCTGCAGCGTCCAGATGCCGCCGGCAGCGCGCACGCCCGCGACCAGTCGCTCGGCCAGAGGCCCGGTATAGAACCCGTCACGGCCTCCGCGCGCCAGCATCAGCAGGGTTTCGGCCAGTTCCGGCTGGCGCAGCAGCGTGCCTTCCCTGGGAACCGCGCCGTCGTCCAGAAACAGCCGCGCGGTTTCCGCGTCGTCACGCATGGCCGCCAGGCGCATCTCGGCGCGCTCGCGGTACACGCGGTCTACGGGAAAGCCTTCCCGCGCCAGGCGGATGGCCGGTGCCAGGCTGTCGCGCAAGGGCAGACGGCCGTGCTGTCCGGCCAGCTCGACCAGCGCGGCAGGCAGGCCCGGAATGGCTGCCGCGAGCGCGCCGTCGCGGGACAGCGCCGCCTGCACCTGGCCATCGTGCCGATAGAGATCGGCATGGGCAGCGCCGGGCGCGCGTTCGCGGGCGTCGATAAAGCCGTAGGTGGCGTCGGCGTTGCGCAGCAGAAAGAAACCGCCGCCGCCGAGCCCTGAGCCATAAGGCTCGACCACCGCGAGGGCCGCGCTGATGGCGACGGCGGCGTCGAAGGCGTTACCGCCCAGTGCCAGGGTTTCCCGCCCGGCTACGGTGGCGGCGGGGTGTGCTGTGGCGATGGCACTGCGACCGGGCTGTTCGCTGGCCTGCAGGCTGAGGCTGCACAGCAGGAGCAGCGCGCTGAACAGCGCCGAGATAGCGTTCTGGCCGCGAGGAGAGCGGCTCATCCTCAGGCTTTGCCGGTAAGGATCTGGTACTTGTGCATCAACTGCTCCTTGCTCTCGACGTTGTTTTCGTCGAGGGGAATGCAGTCCACCGGGCAGACCTGCTGGCACTGAGGCTCATCGTAGTGGCCCACGCATTCGGTACACAGGTTGGGGTCGATCACGTAGATCTCCTCACCCTGGGAAATCGCCGCGTTCGGGCACTCAGGTTCGCAGACGTCGCAGTTGATGCAGTCGTCGGTGATGATCAGGGACATGAAAGGCAAGCTCCTGCCGGGCCACTGGCCGCGACACATTCAAACAGGAATGCGCGATTGTGCCGGATTGTCGCCATCGGCGCACGCTTGGGCGCCGTACGGAGCGACGCCCCTGCGCGGCATGTGGAGATTGCCGCGCGTGCTGGCCTGGGAATCAGCGAGCCTTGAAGCGCTCGGTCAGGGCCTGTGCCACGACGGGGTGGACGAACTTGGTGATGTCGCCGCCGAGGTTGGCGATTTCCCGCACCAGGGTGGAGGAAATGAACGAATACTTCTCCGATGGGGTGAGAAACAGGCTTTCTAGGTCGGGCGCAAGCTGGCGGTTCATGTTGGCCAGCTGGAACTCGTACTCGAAGTCCGATACCGCACGCAGACCGCGCAGCAGCACATTGGCACCCTGCTCCTTGGCGAAGGAGGCGAGCAGCGTGGAGAAACCGATCACTTCGACATTGGGCAGGTGCTTGGTGACTTCCCGGGCCAGCTCCACGCGTTGTTCGAGGGAGAACAGCGGGTTCTTCTTCGGGCTGGCAGCGACCGCGATGACGACGCTGTCGAACAGGCGCGAGGCGCGCTCGACCAGATCGCCGTGCCCCTTGGTAATGGGGTCGAAGGTGCCTGGGTATAACACTCGATTCATCGTGACGTCCTGGCGGGAGCGTTGGGGATTCGGATGGTAGCGCAGCACGCCGGGGTGGGCCAAGTCGGTGACCCGCCGGTAGGCGCGGATGTGGGCGTTAATCGCGCTGCTGGCAGACTACGTGCTGATCACGGCATCCTCGCGCTGGCCAGTAGCCAACCGGGAATGCGCCGTTCCAGGTAATAGCCGGGCTGGCGCGCCGTACCGTCGACGAAGCCGACGTGACCGCCCCGGGCGTGCAGCTCGAAGGTGATGCAGGGCGCCAGCTCATCGGCCTCGGGCAGGCTGTGGGGATACACGAACGGGTCGTCGCTGGACTGGATCAGCAGGGTAGGCGTCTGGATACGGCCCAGGTAATAGCGGCTCGAGGAGCGGCGGTAGTAATCCCCGGCGTCGCTGAAACCGTGCAGCGGTGCGGTGATGCGGCCGTCGAAATCCCAGAAGGTGCGCATGCCGTCCAAGGGGCCGAGTTTTTCCAGGATCGACAGGCGGTCTGCCTGGCCCTGGTGGGCGAACAGGCGCTGCTTGTCTTTCACGTAGGCGACCATGGCACGCATGAAGTGGGCCTGGTAGACCCGCGAAAAGCCGACGCCGAGACGATCCGCGCACTGATCCAGGCGAAACGGTACCGATACCGCGGCGGCGTTCTGCAGCCCGCTTTCGGTGCCGCTTTCGCCGAGGTACTTGAGCAGCACGTTGCCGCCCAGCGAATAGCCCACCGCATGGAGCGGCGCCATGGGCCGTTTGGCGCGCAGGTGGCGGACGGTTTCGGCGAGGTCTTCGCTGGCACCGGAGTGGTAGCCGCGCGGTAGCAGGTTGGGCTCGCCCGAGCAGCCGCGCCAGTTGAGCGCCACGCTGGCCCAGCCCTGGGCGGCGAGCTGTTGCTGCAGGCCGAGCACGTAGTGCGAGCTGGATGAGCCGGTCAGGCCGTGCAGTACCAGCACCACCGGGGCATGCGCCTCATGAGGCCCGTGCCAGTCGAGGTCGAGAAAATCGCCGTCTTCCAGCCACAGGCGCTCGCGCTGTCGCCGCAGGATGGGGGCTCGTCGACCCAGCGAGCCCCACAAGGTTTGCAGATGAGGGCCGGGCAACCACCAGGCCGGTTTGAAGCTCGTGCTCATGTCGCACCACGGTTCGTAGCCTGGATTAGCGAAGCGTAATCCGGGGCAGGGTGGAGGCCGCGAAATCCGGATTACGCCTGCGGCTAATCCAGGCTACACGCTGCGCTGCCAGAGCGCGTAATGAACCTGGCCGGCTTTCTGTTCGCGATGCAGACGCCAGTTGCCGGGCATGCCCAGGATCGACGGTGCCTGCTCGCTCTCGGTATACACCCAGGCATCGGCAGCCAGCCAGCCACGTTGCTCGAGTAGCTCGCAAGCTGGCAGGAGCAGATCCTGGCTGAAGGGCGGATCGAGGAATACCAGGTCATATGGCACGGCGGACGGGCTCTGCAGGTAGGCGAGGGCATCGCTCTGCAGCACCTGGCCGTTGTCGCAGCGCAGGGTCGCCAGGTGACCGCGCAGGCTGTTCACCGCTGCCGGATTGAGATCCAGCGCCAGGGCGCTGCCGGCACCTCGCGACAGCGCTTCGAGAAACAGGGCACCGCTGCCGGCGAACAGGTCGAGCACCTTGGCCGCTTCGACATGGGGCGCCAGCCAGTTGAACAGAGTTTCCCGCACACGATTGGGCGTTGGTCGCAGGCCATGGGCCATGGGAAAGCTGAATTGCCGGCTGCGCCACTGGCCGGCGATGATGCGCAGTTGCCCGTCGCCGCCATGGGCGACGGGAGACTTGGCGGGAACGGGTCGTCTGGCCATCAGTGCTCCGGGACGCCAATCGGCAGTTCGGCTGGCTTGTCGGTGGGTGGCGGCAGCTCTTTCTGCTCGACCTTCGGCCCTGCGGTGACGATCACCAGCGCTTCGGGGTCGAGATGCTTGGCCATGGCGGTTTTTACCTGCTCGACGCTGAGCGCCTGTACCTGGGCCAGGAAGTCTTCCAGGTAGGTCAGCGGCAGGTCGTAGAAACCTATGGCGCCGAGCTGGCCGACGATGGCGGCGTTGCTGGCGGTGGACAGCGGGAAGCTGCCGGCCATCTCACGCTTGGCGGCGTCCAGCTCTTCCTGGGTCGGGCCGTTGGCGAGGAAATCGCCCAGCAGATCCTTGACCAGTTGCAGGGTGCCGTCGCTGAGTTCGGCGCGGGTCTGCAGGTTGATCATGAACGGGCCGCGGGCCTGCATGGCACTGAAGCCGGAGTAAACGCCGTAGGTCAGGCCGCGCTTTTCGCGAACCTCGGTCATCAGCCGGGTGCCGAAGCCGCCACCGCCGAACACCTGATTGCCCAGATACAGCGCCGCGTAATCCGGATCACGACGGTCGATGCCGAGCTGGGCGATCAACAGGTGGGTCTGGTTGGATGGAAAGTCGATATGGGTCAGACCGGCTTTCGGCACTTCGGGAGCGATGGTTTTCGCCAGCGCCGGGCCCTTGGGCAACGCAGCGGAGACCTCGGCGGCCATGGCCTCGGCTTCTTCGCGGGACAGGTCGCCGACCAGGGCGATCACCGCGTTGCCAGCGGCATAGGCCTTGGCGTGGAAGGCCTGCAACTGTTCGCGGCTGATGCCGGGAACCGAGCCTGGGGTGCCTTCGCTGGGATGACCGTACGGATGATCGCCGTAAAGGCGCTCGAACAGTTCGAGGCTGGCCAGCTTGCCCGGGTTCTGCTTCTGGAATTCGAAACCGGCGAGTACCTGGTTCTTGATTCGCGCCAGTGAGTCGGCGGGGAAGGTCGGCTGGCCGATCACCTGCTCGAACAGCTTCAGGGCCGGTTCGCGTTGCGTTGCATCGCTGAGGCTGCGCAGGCTGGTCACGGCCATGTCGCGGTAGGCGCCATTACTGAACTCGGCGCCCAGGCTTTCGAAACCGGCTGCGATGGCACCGACGTCCTTGCCGGGTACGCCTTCGTTGAGCATGGCATTGGTCAGCATGGCCAGGCCCTGCACGTCGCCGTCCTGGCTGCTGCCGGCGGCGTAGGTCAGGCGCAGGTCGAACATTGGCAGTTCGCGGGCTTCGACGAACAGCACCTTGGCGCCTTCGGCGGTTTGCCAGCTCTGGATGTCGAGCTTGCGCCGCACGGGCGCCTTGCCATCCAGTTCGGCCAGAGATTGCAGCTGCGTGTCGTCAGTTTTCGGCGCATCGGCGGCGGCCGGTGCGGCGTCAGGGGTGCGCTGCACGGTGAAGCTCAGGGCCACCAGCAGGGCGATCAGAAACAGCCCCAGCAGGGCGTAGCGCGGGCCGTTACGCTTACTCATCGCGCTTCTCCTCGGGCAGTACATGGGCGACGCTGAGGCGATCGCGGGTGAAGTAGGTCTTGGCGGCATTCTGGATATCGGCCGGGGTCACGGCTTCCAGTTCGGCCAGTTCCTGGTCGATCAACTGCCAGGACAGGCCAACGGTTTCCAGCTGGCCGATAGCGGTGGCCTGGCTGGTGATCGAGTCGCGGTCGTAGACCAGTTCGGCGATCAGCTGGGCACGCACGCGAGCCAGTTCTTCGGCCGATGGCGGGTTCTTCTGCAGATCCCGCAACTCACGCCAGATGCCCGCTTCGGTCTGCTCCAGGGTCTTGCCGGTTTGCACGTTGGGGGTGGCGGACACCATGAACAGGCTGTCGCCGCGGGTGTAGCCGTTGTACCAGGCACCGGCGCCGGAAACCAACTCCTCGCCACGTTCCAGGCGGGTAGCCAGGCGCGCGCTGTAGCCACCGTCGAGCAGAGCGGCGATCAGGCGCAACGCATGCACCTCGCGCGGCGCCTTGGCGGTGGCCAGACCGGGCACGTTGAAGCCCATCATCAGGCTCGGCAGCTGGGTCTTGAGGTGCAGGGTGATGCGTCGCTCGCCGGGCGTCGGCAGCTCCAGCGGGATCTTGGCGGCTGGTACGTCGCGCTTGGGAATCGCGCCGAAGTAACGCTGCGCCAGGGCCTTGACCGCGTCCGGGGTGACGTCGCCGACCACCACCAGGGTGGCGTTGTTGGGCACGTACCAGGTCTGGTACCAGTGGCGCAGTTCGTCCACGGTCATGCGATCGAGGTCGGCCATCCAGCCGATGGTCGGGATGCTGTAGCCGCTGGCTGGGTAAGCCATGGCCTTGAAGCGTTCGAAGGCCAGGCCCGACGGCTTGTCGTCGGTGCGCAGACGACGCTCTTCCTTGATCACCTCGATCTCGCGTGCGAACTCGTCGGCCGGCAGGCGCAGGCTGGCCAGTCGATCCGCTTCCAGTTCGAAGGCGACGCCCAGGCGATCACTGGCCAGCACCTGGTAATAGGCGGTGTAGTCGTCGCTGGTGAAGGCGTTCTCTTCGGCACCGAGGTCGCGCAGCACGCGCGAGGCTTCGCCAGGGCCGAGCTTGCGGCTGCCCTTGAACATCATGTGTTCCAGCGCGTGGGACAGGCCGGTCTGGCCGGCGGTCTCGTAGCTCGAGCCGACCTTGTACCAGAGCTGGGAGACCACCACCGGGGCGCGGTGGTCTTCGCGGACGACGACCTTGAGACCATTGTCGAGAGTGAATTCATGGGTCGGTTGTGGTGCCGCGGCCTGGGCCGTCAGGGGCAAGGCGCAGGCTAGCAGCAGGCCGGCGAGATGGCGGGCAAGTGAACTGGACAAACCTCTCTCCTCGTTGAGCCACGACGGGCGTGGCGATTGCGGCGTAGGGTGGGCCGCGGTCATGCAGTGTGCTCGCGCAACGCCAGGCGGCCTGCTTGGCTTAGCCGTGACCTGTGCGGAGGTGCTAGGATACGCATCCGTTTTACTGGCGACCACGTCTGTGCAGCGATGGTGTGCGAATCCCCTGCACGCCTGCCGTCAAGCACCGCCCTCAGCCCCACCGTGCAAGGGCCATGGCGTTCGCCCCTCTGAGATAGCCGTCCTCCATGTTTGGTTCAAAAGACGACAACAAGACCCCGGCCCCCGACGCCAGCGTCGAGCAGGGCACAGAGAAAGCCACCGAGAAGCGCGGCCTGTTCGGCTGGCTGCGCAAGAAGCCTGTAGAGCCTGCTCCCGCAGTGTCCCCGACAGAGCCGCAGCCTGAAGCGCTCGAGGAACCTGAGCCGGCTGCGGTCGAGGTGCCGGCGCCTCTCGAGCAGACCGCTACCGCCGAGCCTGAGCCGGTCGTGACCGATCCGCTGCCGACCCGCCATGGCCCCGAGGCGCTGGACGAGCCGGTCGCCGAGCAGCCTGCCGCCGCCCTCGAGCATCCTGCCGAGTTGGCCGCGGGCAGCGACGTACACCACGCCGTGCCGGCGACCCCGGCTGCCGTGGTGGCAGCGCCCGTCGAAGTGCCCGCGCCGGTCGTCGAGCAGAACAAACCGTCGGACAACAAGGGCGGCTGGTTTTCCCGCCTGCGCCAGGGCCTGTCGAAGACCAGCGCCAGTCTGGGCGAGGGCATGGCCAGCCTGTTCCTTGGCAAGAAGGTCATCGACGACGAGCTGCTCGACGAGATCGAGACCCGCCTGCTCACCGCCGACGTTGGCGTCGAGGCCACCACTTTGATCATCCAGAGCCTGACCCAGAAGGTCGCGCGCAAACAGTTGACCGACAGCGAAGCGCTGTACAAATCCCTGCAGGAAGAGCTCACCGCGCTGCTGCGTCCGGTCGAGCAGCCGCTGCAGATCGATGCCGGCAAGCAGCCCTTCGTGATCCTGGTGGTTGGCGTGAACGGCGCCGGCAAGACCACCACCATCGGCAAACTGGCCAAGAAGCTGCAGGGCGAGGGCAAGAAAGTCATGCTCGCCGCCGGCGATACCTTCCGCGCCGCCGCGGTTGAGCAATTGCAGGTATGGGGTGAGCGCAACAAGATCGCGGTGATCGCCCAGCACACCGGCGCGGATTCCGCCTCGGTGATCTTCGACGCCGTGCAGGCTGCCAAGGCCCGCGGCATGGATGTGCTGATCGCCGACACCGCCGGGCGTCTGCACACCAAAGACAACCTGATGGAAGAGCTGAAGAAGGTGCGCCGGGTGATCGGCAAGCTCGACGACAGCGCGCCCCACGAAGTGCTGCTGGTGCTGGATGCCGGCACCGGGCAGAACGCGATCAACCAGGCCAAACAATTCAACCAGACAGTGAACTTGACCGGTCTGGCCCTGACCAAGCTGGATGGCACGGCCAAGGGTGGGGTGATCTTCGCCCTGGCCAAGCAGTTCGGCCTGCCGATCCGCTACATCGGCGTCGGCGAAGGTATCGACGATCTGCGTACCTTCGAGGCCGAACCCTTCGTTCAGGCGCTTTTCCAGCAACGGGAGCAGTGATGATCCGATTCGAGCAGGTCGGCAAGCGTTATCCCAACGGTCATGTCGGGTTGCATGAGTTGAGTTTCCGCGTGCGCCGCGGCGAGTTCCTCTTCGTCACCGGCCATTCCGGTGCCGGCAAGAGCACGCTATTGCGCTTGCTGCTGGCCATGGAGCGGCCCACGTCGGGCAAGCTGCTGCTGGCTGGCCAGGATCTGTCGCAGATCACCAGCGCGCAGATTCCCTTCCTGCGCCGGCAGATCGGCGTGGTGTTCCAGAATCACCAGCTGCTGTTCGACCGCAGCGTGTTCGACAACGTGGCCCTGCCACTGCAGATTCTCGGGTTGTCCAAGAGCGACATCGGTCGCCGCGTTGGCTCGGCCCTGGAGCGGGTTTCCCTGAGCGACAAGGCCGAGCTGTTCCCTGGCGACCTGTCGACCGGGCAGCAACAGCGTGTCGGCATCGCCCGCGCCATCGTCCATCGTCCGGCCCTGCTACTGGCCGACGAACCCACCGGTAACCTCGACCCGCGTCTGGCGGCGGAAATCATGGGTGTATTCGAAGACATCAACCAGCTCGGCACCAGCGTGCTGATCGCCAGTCACGACCTGGCACTGATCGCGCGCATGCGCCACCGCATGCTTACCCTGCAGCGCGGCCGCCTGATCGGCGACGGGGAGGCAGCGGAATGAGCGCCTCCCGCGTACCACCACCGCAGCCGGCTCAGCGCGTCGGTGCGGCGCCAAAGAACGCCGAGCCCCAGGGCCCGAACAACGAGCCGGATTTCCGTACCCTGACCCACGCCTGGCTGGAAAGCCACCGCGCCAGCCTGGTCGACAGCCTGCGGCGCCTTGGCAAGCAGCCGATCGGCAGCTTCTTCACCTGCCTGGTGATGGCCGTGGCGCTGAGTCTGCCCATGGGATTGTCGCTGCTGCTCGGTAACGTCGAGCGCCTCGGTGGCTCCTGGCAGCGTGCCGCGCAGATCTCGGTATTCCTGACCATCGACGCCAGCGACAGCCAGGGCCAGGCCCTGCGTGAGCAGATCGCCGGCATGGACGACGTGGCCGAAGCCGAATGGATCAGCCGCGAAAAGGCACTGGAAGAATTTCAGCAGCAGTCCGGACTGGGCGAAGCACTCAAGGAGTTGCCGGACAATCCGTTGCCCGGCGCTGTGCTGGTGACGCCCAAGGAGGTCGACAAGGCTACCCTCGAGGCTCTGCGCCTGCGCCTGGCAGAGCTGCCCAGCGTGCAGCAGGCGCAGCTGGATCTGCTCTGGGTCGAGCGCCTGAGCGCGATTCTCAAGCTGGGCGACCGCTTCGTCTTCGGTCTGACCGTACTGCTGATAATGGCCCTGCTGCTGGTGATCGGTAATACCATCCGCCTGCATATCGAGAATCGTCGCACCGAGATCGAAGTGATCAAGCTGGTCGGCGGCACCGACAGCTACGTGCGCCGCCCCTTCCTCTATATGGGCGCGCTGTATGGCCTGGGCGCTGGTGTGCTGTCCTGGCTGGTGCTGGCCTTCGGGCTGAACTGGTTGAACGATGCCGTGGTGCGCCTGTCCGGTTTGTACGGCAGTGATTTCGCGCTGGCCGGTGTGCCGTCGGGAGACGGCTTCTCCCTATTGCTGGGAGCGGTGCTGTTGGGGTATATCGGTGCGTGGCTGGCGGTGGCGCGGCATTTGAGGGAGCTTGCTCCGCGCTGAAGTGCGACTTTGACGCTTCGCCCAACATATTGATTTGGTTGATATTGACTATTGACCGGGGAACCAGGATGGTGGCTTCCGGTCATATTGCGCAGTGCTACACTGCGTACGTTTCGTGAATCGGAGGATTCGAATGTCCACTTCTTTGCAACCTGTTCATGCTCTGGTTCCAGGCGCAAACCTGGAAGCATACGTGCATGCCGTCAACAGCATTCCGCTGCTGACGCCCGAGCAGGAGCGCGAACTGGCAGGTAATCTTTTCTACAGCCAGGATCTCGAGGCCGCCCGCCAGATGGTGCTGGCCCACCTGCGTTTCGTCGTGCATATCGCGCGCAGTTATTCCGGCTACGGCCTGGCCCAGGCTGACCTGATCCAGGAAGGTAACGTTGGTCTGATGAAGGCGGTCAAGCGCTTCAACCCGGAAATGGGTGTGCGCCTGGTGTCCTTCGCCGTGCACTGGATTCGTGCCGAAATTCACGAGTTCATTCTGCGCAACTGGCGCATCGTCAAGGTCGCGACCACCAAGGCACAGCGCAAGTTGTTCTTCAATCTGCGCAGCCAGAAGAAGCGTCTGGCCTGGCTGAACAACGACGAAGTACATGCCGTTGCCGAGAGCCTGGGCGTCGAGCCGCGTGAAGTGCGCGAAATGGAAAGCCGCCTGACCGGCCATGACATGGCCTTCGATCCGGCGGCCGATGCCGACGACGACAGCGCCTTCCAGTCTCCGGCCCAGTACCTGGAAGACCATCGTTACGATCCTGCCAGGCAGATGGAAGACGAGGACTGGAGCGACACGTCCAGCGCCAACCTGCACGAGGCTCTCGAGGCGCTCGACGAGCGCAGCCGCGATATCCTTCAGCAGCGCTGGCTGGCCGAGGAGAAAGCCACGCTGCACGAGCTGGCGGCCAAGTACAACGTCTCGGCGGAGCGTATCCGCCAGTTGGAGAAGAATGCGATGAACAAGCTCAAGGGCTCCATCGCCGCTTGATTCCAGTCAGCCGCACTCGAAACGCCCCGACTCCGCTCGGGGCGTTTGCGTTTGCGGGGGCGCAATCGGTTCTGGAGCATCGCTACGCGCGCTTAGGCTATGCAGCCTGCTGGTGATAATGGCGACGATAAGGCGGAGGCGGCCTTTCGTGGGGTGGACGACGCTTGCCTACGCGGCCCGATCCGTCCACCACTACGCGATCGCAATGGTGGATGAAAAGAGCGTCATCCACCCTACGGGGTGAGCGTCCGTTTCCGCCTTTGAGCAGATCGTAGGATGGGTGAAACCCATCAATTGCCGATGGGTTTCACCTGCGCGCCCCGATCCACCCTACGGCCGCTAACGCCTTTAAGCAGCCCATTCATGAACGCAAATATCCAGGAACAATTGTTTACCTGGTCCACCAGCCTGGGCGTGGTGCTTGCAGCTGGTTCAGGTAGTGGCTGCCGCCGAGCTGGCGCATCTGCCGGCGGATCCAGTCGGCGCGCTGATTGACGTAGCCGCTGGGGCGGCCGGCATCGAGTTGTCGCGGGTTGGGTAGCACGGCTGCCAGCAGGCTGGCCTGGCGCGCCGAGAGATAGGGGGCGCCGATATTGAAGTGGTGCCGCGCCGCCGCTTCTGCACCGAATACACCGTCAGCCCATTCCGCACTGTTGAGGTAAACCTCAAGGATGCGCTGTTTCGGCCAGAGCAGCTCGATCAGCCCGGTGAACCACACCTCGATGCCCTTGCGCAGCCAGCTACGGCCAGACCAGAGGAACAGATTCTTCGCCACCTGCTGACTCAGGGTGCTGGCTCCACGCACCGAGCCGCCCTGCTGGTTGTGCGACACCGCGGCCTTGATCGCGTCGACATCGAAGCCCCAGTGCTGGGCGAACTTCTGATCCTCGCTGGCGATGACCGCGATCTTCAGGTCGTCGGGCAGCTCGTCCCAGGATCGCCAGCTGCGCTGCAGGTCGACAGGTTTGCCGTCGATCCACGACTCGATCTTGCGCTCGACCATCAACGCCGTGCCCGGTGGCGGAACCCAGCGCAAGGCGAGCACCAGCAGGAAGGAGCCGGCGATGAACCAGAGCAGCAGCTTCAGCAGGAGGCGGCGAATGGATCGGAGCATGCGCGGGGAGCCAGGATTGGTTGGCCGAACATTATACGGCTCCCTGCGCCCTTGCGGACAATGCTGCCCACCGCTGCGGCAATCGAGAGCACGCGTCGGGATAGTTGAGGGCGTAAACTCTGCCTCATCATTCGTGAGATCGGTGAGGAAGCTATGGTTCGTCTGTGGTTGCTGTTGTCGGCCTTCGCCGGCTTTTCCGGTGTTGCCCTGGGTGCCTTCGCCGCCCATGGGCTGAAGCATAAACTGAGCCCCGAGTACTTGACGGTGTTCCAGACCGGCACCCATTACCAGTTGATCCATGCCCTGGCATTGCTTGGCGTGGCCATCCTCGCACTGGTGGCTCCTGGCCGTCTGGTGAACCTGGCGGGTGGCTTCTTCGCCATTGGTATCGTGCTGTTTTCCGGCAGCCTCTATCTGCTGACCCTCAGCGGCGTCAGCAAACTCGGTATCATCACTCCGTTCGGCGGGCTCGCCTTTCTGGCCGGTTGGGCCTGTCTGGGTCTGCTGGCCTGGCGCATGGCCTGAGAACCCGTCCACGGGCTGCTGCGCCTCGGCCCTGCGGCGTCAAATGCAGGCTCTAACTCGCTGGATCGCGAACAGCTTCTGAGACGAATGGCCGGCCTGCGCCTTGGTCATCGTCGGTGATCGGGCTAGAATGCCGGCCCTTTCTCCTGTTGTGACGTGTCGCCATGCATATCCAGTTGAACGGTGAACCCCTCGAATTGCCCGAGGGCGCCAGTGTCGCCGACCTGATCGAGCGCCTGGAGCTGGCGGGGCGCCGTGTCGCGGTCGAGCGCAACCTCGATATCGTCCCGCGCAGCCAGTACGCCAGCACCGCGTTGGCCGAGGGCGATCGCCTCGAAGTGGTACATGCCATCGGCGGCGGTTGAGCCCTGCGCCGCGCCCATCCAACCCTTCCGTGCAGAGGAATCCCCATGAGCCACCCTGTCAGCGACAAGCCCTTTACCCTGGCCGGCCGTACCTATCAGTCGCGCCTGCTGGTCGGTACCGGTAAATACAAGGATCTCGACGAAACCCGTGCAGCCATCGAGGCCTCGGGCGCGGAGATCGTTACCGTGGCGGTGCGGCGTACCAACATCGGCCAGAACCCGGGCGAGCCCAACCTGCTCGACGTGATTTCGCCGGATCGCTACACCATCCTGCCGAACACCGCCGGTTGCTACGACGCCGTCGAGGCCGTGCGAACCTGCCGCCTGGCTCGCGAACTGCTGGATGGCCACAAGCTGGTCAAGCTGGAAGTGCTGGCCGATCAGAAAACCCTGTTTCCCAACGTGATCGAAACCCTCAAGGCTGCCGAAGTGCTGGTCAAGGAAGGCTTCGACGTGATGGTGTACACCAGCGATGACCCGATCATCGCCCGGCAACTGGCGGAAATGGGCTGCATCGCGGTGATGCCGCTGGCCGGCCTGATCGGTACCGGGCTGGGTATCTGCAACCCTTACAACTTGCGCATCATCCTTGAGGAAGCGACCGTTCCCGTGCTGGTGGATGCCGGCGTGGGCACCGCATCCGATGCCACCATCGCCATGGAGCTCGGTTGCGAGGCCGTGCTGATGAACAGCGCCATCGCCCATGCCCAGCACCCGGTGCTGATGGCCCGGGCCATGAAATACGCCATCGAGGCCGGTCGTTTGGCCTACCTGGCCGGGCGTATGCCGAAGAAGCTCTATGCCAGCGCATCATCCCCGCTCGACGGCCTGATTCGCTGAGGTTCACCTGCAGCGCAGGTGCCGAACGGGGACGAACAGTCCCCGTTCGCGGTTTTCCCTTTCCCTAATTGCGTGCCCCGAGTGCCCCATGAGCGATATCGAACAAACCACCGCCGATGAAACCCCTCGGCATCTGCGCACCATCAAGAGTTTCGTGATGCGCGCCGGCCGCACCACCTTCGGCCAGCAGCGTGGCCTCGACCAGGGCTGGCCGAAGTTCGGTCTGGAACTGGACAGTGGCGCCCAGGATTTCGACGCGGTATTCGGCCGTCAGGCGCCGCGTACCTTTGAAATCGGTTTCGGCATGGGGCACTCCACTCTGGAGATGGCGGCTGCGGCGCCGGAGCAGGATTTCATCGGCGTGGAAGTGCACAAGCCGGGTGTAGGTGCCCTGCTCAATGGAGTGATGACCCAAAACCTTGGCAACGTTCGCGTGTACAGCTGCGATGCTCTGGAAGTGCTACGCCAATGCGTGGCCGATGCCAGCCTCGACCGCGTGCTGCTGTTCTTCCCGGATCCCTGGCACAAGGCGCGTCACCACAAGCGCCGTATCGTCCAGCCGGCGTTTGCCGAGCTGGTACGTCAGAAGCTCAAGGTCGGCGGCGTGCTGCATATGGCCACCGACTGGGAGCCCTATGCCGAGTACATGCTGGAGGTGATGAATGTCGCCCCTGGCTATCGCAACCAGGCGGCCGATGGCCGCTGTGTGGAGCGCCCGGCCGAACGCCCGGTGACCAAGTTCGAGCGCCGTGGCGAGCGTCTGGGACACGGTGTGTGGGATCTGAAATTCGAGCGCATCGATTGATCGAGCGGGTGAGGCGGATCGCTTGCAGGAGCAATAGGCGGTGTCCGTCAAAGATCGCCGGCAAGCCGGCTCCTACGGGCTTTGGTTCGCCGGCAACAATTCTCGAGTGCCCCACGTTGTAGGAGCC
Source organism: Phytopseudomonas daroniae (assembly GCF_004327275.1). Classification (NCBI taxonomy): domain Bacteria; kingdom Pseudomonadati; phylum Pseudomonadota; class Gammaproteobacteria; order Pseudomonadales; family Pseudomonadaceae; genus Phytopseudomonas; species Phytopseudomonas daroniae. Next base: position 31,029 of record NZ_QJUJ01000004.1, on the reverse strand, counting down.
GGCTTGCCGGCGATAGCGGTAGTCGCGTGGATCTGGCGGTTCAGCTCGGATCGCTGCCCCAACAGTGCCCCTCCGTCAGGCAGCAGCCCCGCGCAACTGCTGCAGCAGGCGCGCACCGAATACGTTGATGAGCAAGCCGAGCATCACCACCGCTGCACCTATCCACTGCGCAAGGCTCAGACCTTCATCCAGTAGCAACCAGGCCGAGCTGAGGCCGATTACCGGCACCAGCAGCGAGAAGGGTGCCACCTGGCTGGCCGGATAGCGTGACAGCAGGCGACTCCACAGGCCGTAGCCGAGCAGGGTGGCGATGAACGCCAGGTAGGCGATGGCCAGTAGCGAGTTGAGGGAGATGGTACGTAGCGCTGTTTCGATCTGCTCAGGCCCTTCGAGCATCAGCGACAGTGCCAGGAACGGCAGTGGCGGAATCAGGCTGCCCCACACCACCAGGCTGACCAGGTTCACCTTGCCGATGCGCTTGGTGACGATATTGCCGAGCCCCCACATCGCCGCCGCACACAGGGTCAGTACGAAGCCGGCCAGGGTGAAGCTGCGCCCGCTTTCGCTGCCGATCAGCAAGAGTCCCGCAGCCGCCACGAGAAGCCCTACCAGGCTGCTGCGGCGTACCGTTTCGCCGATGAACAGCGCGGCGAAGCCCAGGGTGAAGAACGCTTGCGCCTGCAGCACCAGCGACGCCAGGCCTGCGGGCATGCCGGCGTACATGGCCGAGAAGAGAAAGGCGAACTGGCCCAGGGAGATGGTCAGGCCATAGGCGAGCAGCCAGCGCAGCGGCATATCCGGGCGACGCACGAAGAGAATGGCGGGAAAGGCCGCGAGCATGAAACGCAAGGCGCCGAGCAGCATCGGCGGTACGCCTTCCAGCCCGACCTTGATCACCACGAAGTTCACGCCCCAGGCAACGATCACCACGGCGGCCAGCAGAATATCCTTGGGTGTCATGGCGCGGCCTTGTGTGGTGGTATGCGGACGCGCAGGCTAGCGCGGATGGCCGGGGCTGACACGCCACAGTTAGCGGCATTTTTTCCCATACAGCACGGCACAGATAAAAACGCCCCGAACAGGTCGGGGCGTTTTCATGTAGGCGACATCTCGATCAGACAGTCAGCGTCCAGTCGTAGTCGACGATCAGCGGCGCGTGCTGGGAGAAACGCGGCTGACGCGGCAGGCGCGCGGTACGCACGCTGCGGCGCATGCCAGGGGTGAGCAACTGATAGTCGAAGCGATAGCCCAGGTTGAGCATCTGGGCCTGTTCGTTGTCCGGCCACCAACTGAACTGGTCAGCCTCGCGGTTGACCTCGCGCACGGCATCCACATAACCCATGGCACCAGTGATCTCGTCCATCCAGGCGCGTTCAGGTGCCATGAAGCCGGGCGATTGCTGGCAGTCACGCCAGTTCTTCACATCCAGTTTCTGGTGGGCGACGTAGAGCGAGCCGCAATAGATGTAGTCGCGGCGCTTGCGGCGCTGCTTGTCCAGGTACTTGGAGAAATCGTCCATGAACTTGAATTTCTGATTCAGGTTCTCGTCACCGCCCATGCCCGATGGCAGCAGCAGCGTGGCGATGCTCACTTTGTCGAAATCCGCCTGCAGGTAGCGCCCGTAGCGATCGGCCGTTTCAAAACCGAGTCCGCTGATTACCGCCTTGGGTTGCAACCGCGAGTAGAGCGCCACGCCACCTTGGCTTGGCACTTCTGCATCGCAGGCATAGAGGAAATAGCCATCCAGTTGGAGGGCTTGGTCGTCCAGCTCAAAGGCGGAGGCACGGGTATCCTGCAGGCAGATCACGTCGGCATTCTGTGCTTGCAGCCAACTGAGCAAACCGCGCTCGACTGCAGCATGAATACCATTCACGTTCACACTGATGATCCGCATAAATGGCCCCCAAAAACACGTGCGTGTATGATACCTGAGCTAGACGCCATTTAGTAATTCCAAGCCACATCCAGTGCCGCCTCAGGGTCATTCATGCAAACGTATCAGCGCGATTTCATTCGTTTTGCCATCGAACGAGGCGTTCTGCGCTTCGGCCAGTTCACCCTCAAGTCGGGGCGCGTCAGCCCTTACTTCTTCAACGCTGGCCTGTTCGCCAGCGGTTTGGCGTTGGCTCGCCTCGGGCGCTTCTACGCGGCGGCGGTGGTGGACAGCGGTATCGAGTTCGACGTGCTGTTCGGCCCGGCCTACAAGGGTATTCCGCTGGCTGCCAGCACCGGCGTGGCGCTGGCCGAGCATCATGATCTCGACCTGCCCTGGTGCTTTAACCGCAAGGAAGCCAAGGATCATGGCGAAGGCGGCACGCTGGTCGGCGCACCGCTGAGTGGCCGTGTGCTGATCATCGATGACGTGATCACCGCCGGCACCGCGATCCGCGAAGTGATGCAGATCATTCAGGCGCAGAACGCCCAGGCTGCCGGTGTACTGATCGCTCTGGATCGTCAGGAGCGCGGCCGTGGCGAACTGTCGGCGATCCAGGAGGTGGAGCGCGACTTCGGTATTCCAGTAGTGAGCATTGTGTCTCTGCAGCAAGTGCTGGAATATCTGGCCGATGATGCTGAACTGAAGCACTATTTGCCTGCTGTGGAAGCCTATCGGGCCGAGTACGGCATCTGACCCTGGCAAGCCGAGAGAGCGCGTTCCATGTCCAAATCGCCCATCATGCGTCGCACCCTCTGGCTTGGTCTGCTGCTGCCGCTTTGGGCGGGCGCCAGCGAGATGTATCGCTACACCAATGCCCAGGGCATTACGGTGATCAACCGTCAGGGCGTGCCCAGCGAGTTCATCGGCAAGGGCTATGACGTGCTCAACGAGCAGGGCCGCGTCGTGCGCGTGGTGCCGCCGGCTCCGACGCCTGAGGAAATGAAGAAGCTGCTGGCTGACCGGGAGCGGGCGAAGTCCGATGTTCAGTTGCTGCGCCTGTACAGCAGCTCCGAGGACGTCGACCGTGCGCAGGCGCGCAAGCTGGCCGAGCTGGACGGACTGATCGGTGTTGCCACCGGTAACTTGCAGTCGGCGCGACTGCAGCAGGCCAACCTGCAGAAGCAGGCCGCGGATCTGGAGCGCGCGGGGCGTCAGGTGCCCGAGCAACTGCTTGGCCAGATCACTAGCCAGCGTAATGAGCAGGTTCGCCTGAAGAAGGAAATCGAACGTCACCAGGCAGCGCGCAAACAGGCGGAAAGCAATTTTGCAGCGGATCGTTCACGGGTGGGCGAGCTGCTCGGACAAGATCGCTAAAAGCCTGAAACCCATGCGGCGCTGATGGTGGAGAAAGGGCGGCAGCTACGTGCGTCCGTCCACTTTCTCAGCGGCGTGCTGGTACCGAGCGGGTACGGCCACTGCCGTCGATGGCGACGAACACAAAGACTGCCTCGGTGACCTTGCGCCATTCGCTGGACAACGGGTCGTCACTCCACACTTCTACCAACATCTGGATCGAGCTGCGGCCGATCTCCAGTGCCTGGGTATAGAAGGACAACTGCGCGCCAACGGCGACCGGAACCAGGAAGGCCATGCGATCGATGGCCACGGTAGCGACGCGGCCAGCGGCGACCTTGCTCGCCATGGCGGTGCCAGCCAGATCCATCTGCGAGACCAGCCAACCGCCGTAGATGTCGCCGAAACCATTGGTTTCGCGCGGCAGTGCGGTGATCTGCAGTGCCAGATCGCCCTGAGGTATCGGGTCTTCCTGTTCGAAGTCTTTCATCTGTTCACGGCTCGCGGCGCGGTGGTTGGCCCTGTGGAGATGGGCCGGGAAAGTATACCGACTGGGTGGTCGCCCCGCGACCTTAACGCGTTGCGAGCGCCCATGCACCCGGATTCGTCTCCGCCGATGCTCAATTTGCATCGTCATCCAACTGTCACATTGATTACATAGAGTGGTCACATCGGCTGACGATACTGAGCCCCGTTCCAACCAACACGACCCAATCGTGAGAAGGCGGTAGATCGGGCGCTACGACCACGGCACGCCGGCCTTCCAATGATTACCACTCTGCTAGGAGCAAGGCATGAAACTGAAGCGTTTGATGGCGGCCATGACATTTGTTGCAGCTGGCGTCGCCACTGCCAATGCGGTTGCCGCTGTCGATCCGGCTCTGCCGACCTATGAGAAGACTTCGGGCGTATCTGGCAACCTGTCCAGCGTCGGTTCCGATTCCCTGGCCAACCTGATGACCTTGTGGGCTGAAAACTACAAGCAGTCCTACCCGAACGTGAACATCCAGATCCAGGCCGCTGGTTCTTCCACCGCGCCACCTGCACTGACCGAAGGCACCGCCAACCTCGGCCCGATGTCGCGCGCCATGAAGGACAGCGAGATCCAGGCTTTCGAGCAGAAGTACGGCTACAAGCCGACCGCCGTTCCGGTCGCCATCGACGCCCTGGCCGTATTCGTGCACAAGGACAACCCGATCAAGCAACTGACCATGCAGCAGGTCGATGCCATCTTCTCCAGCACCCGTCTGTGCGGCGAAGCCAAAGACCTGAAAACCTGGGGCGACATCGGCCTGACCGGCGAGTGGGCTACCAAGCCGGTTCAGCTGTTCGGTCGTAACTCGGTATCCGGCACCTACGGCTACTTCAAGGAAGAAGCCCTGTGCAAAGGTGACTTCAAGTCCAACGTCAACGAGCAGCCGGGTTCGGCCTCCGTGGTGCAGTCGATCTCCAGCACTGTCAACGCCATCGGCTACTCGGGCATTGGCTACCGTACCGCCAGCGTCCGTGCCGTTCCCCTGGTGAACAAGCAGGGCGAAGTCGAGGAAGCCAACGAGGACAACGCGCTGTCCGGCAAGTACCCGCTGGCTCGCTTCTTCTACATCTACGTGAACAAGGCGCCCAACAAGCCGCTGAGCCCGCTGGATGCGGAGTTCCTCAAGCTGATCCTGTCCAAGCAGGGCCAGGACGTCGTGGTCAAGGATGGCTACATCCCGCTGCCTGCCAAGGTCGTCGAGAAGACTCGCACGGAACTGGGGCTGTAAGCCACACGTAGTAAGCAACTCCCGCAGCCCACCTCTCCCCCGGGAGGTGGGCTTCGCTACGTCACCGCGCTGTAACTTTTCTGTCACACGAACAGGCTAGATTTGGCCTGGCTAGTGAAACGGACGAAGAATACGGCGCGCTCATGGCCGCGCAGAGACGCTCTCCACTATGAATGACTTGGCAAGTGAACCCATGACCGCCTCTCCCAATTCCCTCGGGCTGGACTTCAACACTCCGGCCCTGCAGCGCAAGCGCCGCCTGCGCGCCTTCAAGGATCGCCTGGCACGCTGGTGCGTGTCGGTTGGCGGCCTGGCCGTGCTTGGCGCCATCACCCTGATCTTTTTCTACCTCGCCTATGTCGTGCTGCCGATGTTCCAGGGCGCCGACATCGAGAAGCGCGCCGCTGTAGAACCTGCGTGGTTGGCCGATGCCGACGCACCGCTGCTGCTGGCCCTGGAAGAACAGAACCAGGTCGGTATGCGCCTGGCTCGCGATGGTCGGGTTCAGTTCTTCGATGCTCAGAGCATGGCGGCGCTGACCAGTATCGAGCTGCCCCTGCCGGCGGGCAGCGAGGTGGTCTCCGTCGGCGAGGATCAGCCGGGTAGCCACCGCGTCGCGCTCGGTCTGTCCAATGGCCAGGCGCTGGTGTTCGAGCACACCTATCGGATCTCCTACCCGAACGACGTGAAGACCATCACGCCGACCATCGTCTACCCGTTCGGCGAAACGCCGTTGACCATCGATCCTCAAGGCCGCCCGCTGGAACATATGGGCATCAGCCTGAACAGCGGTACGTTGCTGGTCGCTGGCTCGGTAGGCAGTGAGTTGCAGGCCCTGAGCCTGAGCCGTACCGAGAACCTGATGACCGGTGAGGTCAGCACCAGCGAGGAGCGCCTGGCGCTGCCGCAGATCGCCGAGCCGATCAAGGAGCTGATCATCGATCCGCGTCAGCATTGGCTGTTCGTGATCAACGGTCGTGCCACTGCCGATGTCTTCGACATACGCAGCAAGGCCCTCAACGGTCGCTACAAGCTGCTCAGCGATGGTTCCCGCGAAATCACTTACGCCACCTCGTTGCTGGGCGGTATTTCCCTGCTGATCGGCGATAGTGCCGGCGGCATCCAGCAGTGGTTCATGGTGCGTGACGAGGACGGCAAGTCCTCGCTCAAGCCGGTACGTGAATTCACGATGGCTGGCAGCCCTATCACTCAGATCATCTCGGAAGAGCGTCGCAAGGGTTTTATCGCCCTGGACGCCAAGGGCAACCTGGGCATCTTCCACAGCACTGCGCACCGCACCCTGCTGGTCGAGCCGGTAGCGGAAGGCTACAACATCGCCGCTCTGTCACCGCGCGCCAACCGTGCTCTGGTCGAAGCCAATGGCAAGATCGAGCGCGTGCTGATCGATAACCCGCACCCGGAAATTTCCTGGAGCTCGCTGTGGGGCAAGGTCTGGTACGAGAACTACGACAAGCCGGCTTATGTCTGGCAGTCGACCTCGGCCAGCACCGACGCCGAGCCGAAGCTGAGCCTGGCACCGCTGGCCTTCGGTACGCTCAAGGCTGCCTTCTACGCCATGCTGCTGGCTGCTCCACTGGCCATCGCCGCGGCGATCTACACCGCTTACTTCATGGCCCCGGCCATGCGCGGCAAGGTCAAACCGGTGATCGAGCTGATGGAAGCGCTGCCGACGGTGATCCTCGGCTTCTTCGCCGGCCTGTTCCTCGCACCTTATGTGGAGGGACACCTGCCCGGTATCTTCAGCCTGTTGATCTTCACGCCGATCGGTATTCTGCTGGCGGGCTTCCTGTGGAGCCGCCTGCCTGAATCGGTGCGCCTGCGTGTGCCCGATGGCTGGGAAGCGGCGCTGCTGATCCCGGTGATCCTGCTGGTCGGCAGCGTGTCGCTGAGCATGAGCGGCTACCTGGAGAACTGGTTGTTCGACGGTAACATGCGCGCCTGGCTGAGCAATGACCTGGGCATCCCGTTCGATCAGCGCAACGCTCTGGTGGTCGGTCTGGCCATGGGCTTCGCGGTGATCCCGAACATCTACTCGATCGCCGAAGACGCCGTGTTCAGCGTGCCCAAGAGCCTGACGTTCGGCTCCCTGGCCCTGGGCGCCACGCCGTGGCAGACGCTGACTCGTGTGGTGATCCTGACCGCCAGCCCGGGCATCTTCTCGGCGGTGATGATCGGCATGGGGCGCGCCGTCGGCGAGACCATGATCGTGCTGATGGCCACCGGCAACACGCCGATCATGGACATGAACATCTTCGAAGGTCTGCGCACCCTGGCCGCCAACGTGGCGGTGGAAATGCCCGAGTCGGAAGTCGGTGGTACCCATTACCGGGTGCTGTTCCTCTCCGCCCTGGTGCTGCTGTCGTTCACTTTCGTCATGAATACGCTGGCCGAGCTGGTGCGTCAGCGCCTGCGCGTCAAGTACGCTTCGCTCTGAGGACTGCAAGACTATGTCCGTGAAACAGCACAACATGAAATCCTGGTTCAAGAGCGGTTCGCCCTGGATCTGGATGAACGCCGGTGCGGTATCCATCGCCATCATCATGACCCTGGGTCTGCTGGCCGTGATCGCCACCCGTGGTCTGGCCCACTTCTGGCCGGCCGACATCATCGAGGCCAGCTACCAGATCCCTGGTGAAGAAGCCAAGATCATGGCCGGCGAAGTGGTGCAGAAGGAAGAAATTCCCCGTGCCCGCCTGGCCTCTGCCGGCTTGCCGGTGAACGTCGAGGGCGGCGAGTTCATGACTCGCGAGCTGCTCAAGGTCGGTAACCGCGATCTGTATGGCGCGGACTTCTCCTGGGTAGTCGGCGAATGGCTCAGTGAGCAGCGCAAGCCCGAGACCCTGACCGCCTTCGAGCGCCGCGAGTGGGGCAACTTCTACGGCTACCTGATCAACGTCAAGGAAGACGGCAAGCTGGTTGCCGAAGGCGATGCCGCCTGGGCCGAGCTGCAGAAGCGCATCGAGCGCGTCGACGATCTGCACGGCCAGATCGTGCAGTTGGAGAAACGTGATATCGGCCGCATCAACGCCGGTCTCGAACGCGTCCGTCTGCAGACCCGCAAGCTGGAACTCAGCGGTGGATTGACCGACGCGGCCCAGGCCGACCTCGACGCCGAGCGTGCCCGCTGGGATGCCGAGTACAAGGTGCTGGAAGCCGAGCTGAATGCCCGTCATCAGCAGTTCAATCGCGACAGCATGACCGTTCGTTCGGCCGATGGCCGCGAGCAGGAAATAAGCCTCGGCAAAGTGGTGCGCGCTTTCCGCCCGAACGCGATGTCGACCCTCGACAAGCTCAGCTTCTACGGCAGCAAGCTGTGGGAGTTCGTCAGCGACGATCCGCGAGAGGCGAATACCGAGGGCGGTATCTTCCCGGCGATCTTCGGCACCATCATGATGACCCTGATCATGGCGGTCATCGTCACCCCGTTTGGCGTGGTTGCGGCGATCTATCTGCGCGAATACGCCAAGCAGGGCCCGCTGACCCGAGTGATCCGCATCGCGGTCAACAACCTGGCCGGTGTCCCGGCGATCGTCTACGGCGTGTTCGGCCTGGGCTTCTTCGTCTACGTGCTGGGTGGCTCGATCGACCGCCTGTTCTTTCCCGAGGCAGCGCCGGCACCGACCTTCGGCACGCCGGGCCTGCTGTGGGCCTCGTTGACCCTGGCACTGCTCGCCGTGCCGGTGGTGATCGTCGCCACCGAGGAAGGTCTGGCGCGTATTCCACGGGCGCTGCGTGAAGGCTCCCTGGCGCTGGGCGCGACCAAGGTCGAAACCCTCTGGCGCGTGGTGCTGCCGATGGCCAGCCCGGCGATGATGACCGGTCTGATCCTCGCCGTGGCCCGTGCCGCGGGCGAAGTGGCGCCGCTGATGCTGGTCGGTGTGGTGAAACTGGCGCCGAGCCTGCCGGTCGATGGTAACTATCCTTACCTGCACCTCGACCAGAAGATCATGCACCTGGGCTTCCATATCTATGACGTCGGCTTCCAAAGCCCCAACGTCGAGGCCGCGCGGCCGCTGGTTTATGCCACCGCGCTGCTGCTGGTAATGGTGATCGCAATTCTCAACCTGACGGCCGTTTACATGCGCAACCGCCTGCGCGAGAAGTACAAGGCCCTGGACCACTAAATCCGAGCCGCAAGCCTCAAAGCCGCAAGCTTCAAGCAGAAGCGCGGCGGACGGGCTTGCAGCTTGCAGCTTGCAGCTTGGCGCTGCGAACGGAGTGAGCACTTATGCAACACGAAACCGCTACCCACGGCATCGACATCTCGGCCTTGGGCCGTGACAAGCAGAGCCTCGACCTGGCCAACGAAACCGTGGCCATCGAAGTACCGGGCCTGAACCTGTTCTACGGCGACAAGCAGGCCCTGTACGACGTCAAGATGAACATCCCCAAGCAGCGCGTGACCGCCTTCATCGGCCCGAGCGGCTGCGGCAAGTCGACCCTGCTGCGTACCTTCAACCGGATGAACGATCTGGTCGACGGTTGCCGCGTGGAAGGCGAGATCAACATCGACGGCCGCAACATCTACCGCAAGGGCGAAGACGTCGCCGAACTGCGTCGTCGCGTCGGCATGGTGTTCCAGAAGCCCAACCCGTTTCCCAAGAGCATCTACGAGAACGTGGTCTACGGCCTGCGCATTCAGGGCATCAACCAGAAGCGCGTGCTCGACGAGGCCGTGGAATGGGGCCTGAAGAGCGCCGCGCTGTGGGATGAGGTCAAGGATCGCCTGCATGACTCGGCCCTCGGCCTGTCCGGCGGCCAGCAGCAGCGCCTGGTGATCGCCCGCACGGTGGCGGTACAGCCGGAAGTGCTGCTGCTCGACGAGCCTTGCTCGGCCCTCGATCCGATCTCCACGCTGAAGGTCGAAGAGCTGATCTACGAACTGAAATCCAAGTACACCATCGTCATCGTCACCCACAACATGCAGCAGGCTGCCCGGGTGTCCGACTACACGGCGTTCATGTACATGGGCAAGCTGATCGAGTTCGGCGATACCGACGCGCTGTTCACCAACCCCGAGAAGAAACAGACCGAGGACTACATCACCGGGCGTTACGGCTGACAGCAGCTGCAAGCCGCAAGCTTCAAGCGGCAAGCAAGAGCGATTCACGACGACGATTAACTTGCAGCTTGAAGCTTGAAGCTTGAGGCTCGCGGAGCGACCAAGATGATCAACAAAGACAGCCTGACCCATCACATTTCCCAGCAGTTCAACGCCGAGCTGGAGGATATACGCAGTCACCTCCTGGCCATGGGCGGCCTGGTCGAGAAGCAGGTCAACGACGCCGTCACTTCGCTGATCGAGGCCGACTCCGGCCTGGCCCAGCAAGTACGCGAGATCGACGACCAGATCAACCAGATGGAACGCAACATCGACGAGGAATGCGTACGCATCCTCGCCCGTCGCCAGCCGGCGGCCTCGGATCTGCGCCTGATCATCAGCATCTCCAAGTCGGTGATCGACCTGGAGCGCATCGGCGACGAAGCGACCAAGATCGCCAAGCGCGCGATCCTGCTCACCGAAGAAGGCGAGTCGCCACGCGGCTATGTCGAGGTTCGCCACATCGGTGATCAGGTGCGCAAGATGGTGCAGGAGGCGCTGGATGCCTTCGCCCGTTTCGACGCCGACCTGGCGTTGTCGGTCGCGCAGTACGACAAGACCGTCGACCGCGAGTACAAGACGGCGCTGCGCGAGCTGGTCACCTACATGATGGAAGACCCGCGTTCGATCTCCCGCGTGCTCAACGTGATCTGGGCGCTGCGTTCGCTGGAGCGTATCGGCGATCACGCGCGCAATATCGCTGAACTGGTGATCTATCTGGTGCGCGGCACCGACGTCAAGCACATCGGCCTGACCCGCATGCAGGAAGAAGTGCAGGGCGGCGCCAAAGAGTGATCCTGGCCGCCTGGTAACCTGAGAACGCGTGGATACCCGATGAGGGGAGGCTGTCTCCACGCGCTCCGCAGCGTTACGCTTTAGTATTGGCCTTAGGTCAGTGCCCGCGACTATGCTAATGACCATTCGAGGGAGTGGTCGATGAGCAAAGTCAGTGTATTGGTGGTGGACGATGCCACCTTTATCCGCGATCTGGTGAAGAAGGGGCTACGCGACCATCTTCCCGGTATCCAGATCGAGGAAGCCGTCAATGGGCGCAAGGCCCAGCAGGTGCTCGGCCGTAACCCGATCGACCTGATCCTCTGTGATTGGGAAATGCCGGAGATGTCGGGGCTTGAGCTGCTGCAATGGTGCCGTGAACAGGAAGCGCTGAAAGGTGTGCCGTTCATCATGGTCACCAGCCGTGGCGACAAGGAAAACGTCGTGCAGGCCATTCAGGCCGGTGTCTCGGACTTCATTGGCAAGCCGTTCTCCAACGAACAACTGATCACCAAGGTCAAGAAGGCCTTGCAGCGCAGTGGCAAGCTTGCGCGACTGATGGCGTCTGCTCCGCCGAAGATGCTCAGTACCGGCGCCTTCGCCAATGATTCGCTGGCGGCGCTGACTGCCGGCAAAGCCGAAGTGGTGCGCCCGCCCGGCGCAGCGCAGCAGGCGGCGCCCAGCGTCAGTCCGGCTTCCGCCAAGGCTGTGTCAAGCACGCCGATGGGCCGCAGCCAGGGTCAGATGCGTCTGTCGGGTGGCACGATGGCCTGTGTGGTCAAGGCTCTGAGCCTCAAGGAGGCGTTGCTGGTGGTCAAACGCGGCGAGCTGATTCCTCAAGTGCTGGAAAGCGTGGTGCTCGATCTGGAGCAGGGCGAGGCGTCGGAAGTGGCACGTCTCAACGGCTATCTGCACAGCATCGCCGCCTTCGAGCCAAAGCCCGATAGTGAATGGCTGCAGGTGATAGTGCGTTTCGTCGACCGTGACCCGCAAAAGCTGGATTACCTGTCACGGCTGATCGCCCGCGGCACCACCCAGAAGCACTTCACGCCAGGTGGCTAAGCCGCATCTGACTCACCACCCTCGACACGCTGGTCATCAACCATTCTCGCAATCGCCGAACAGCTCGTTAAGCCTGTCATGCAGCGTCGTTGAGATGCTGCTGCCAGGATTCCGGAATCTGCTCCAGCCGCGGATAGTTGATCGCTTCCAGCTGCAGGTGCGGTAGCAGGAATGGCGTGTGGCGTAGATGTTCGGGCAGGCTGCGCAGTTCCGGAATCCACAAGCTCACGTACTCGCCCTGAGGGTCGTACTGGCGGGCTTGCTTGAGTGCGTTGAACTTGCGCTTGAGCCGCGGATCGCTGGCGACTCCGGCGAGGTAGGCCCAGTTGCCCCAGTTGCTGGCCGGATCGTAGTCGATCAGGTGCTCCTCGAACCAGGCGGCGCCATGGCGCCAGTCCTGCTGCAGGTCGCTGACCAGGTAACTGGCGGCCACCTGCCTGCCCCGATTGGACATGAAACCGGTGGCGACCAGCTCGCGCATGTTGGCGTCGACCAGCGGCATCCCGGTGCGGCCTTGCGCCCAACGCTCGAAGCGTTCATCGATCTGCTGCGGAGCACGCTCGGTGGCCTTCAGGCCGCCAGCCTCGAACAGTGCCTGGCCATGGCGCTGCAGAGTGCAGCGAAAGAATTCGCGCCACAGCAGCTCCAGCCACAGCCAGTGGGTGGACTCGTTGGCACCGTAGAGTGATTCATGGCGGCGCAACTCGGCGGCGGTACGGCGCGGCGACAGGCTGCCGTTGGCCAGCCAGGGCGAGAACTTCGACGAGTATTCGCTGCCGATCATGCCGTTGCGTGTTTCCTTGTAGCGGCGCACGCCCTGGCTGTCCCACAGGTAATCACGCAGCCGTGCCTGGGCAGCGATTTCGCCTCCCGAGAAGGGGAATGCGCTCGGCGCGACGCTCAGGGCATCGCCAAGGCCGAACTGGAATCGGGTCGGCAGGCCGAAGGCCTGTGTATCGACGCCCTCCGGCAATGGTGGCAACTGATCCGGTGCGGCCTGGGGCTGGAACACGTACTGGCGTGCATCGATCAGGGCGCGGAACTGGCTGTACACCCGCGGTAATTGTTTCAGAGGGCATGGCAGTTCGGTTTCGCTGAACAAGCCGTTGCTCTGCGCCGTACGCAGGGGAACGGCGCCAAGATTTTCGCGTATGCGAGCGAGCTGTGCGAGTTCCTGCGGGGCGATTTCGTCGAGGGTCAGAACCTGCTGCAGGTCGAACTGTTCGACCATCTGCACGATCACTTCTTCCGGCTTGCCGTTTATCACCAGGAGTTTCGAGCCGCGCTGGCGCAGGGCGCTGTCGAGGGCGCTCAGGCTCTCCAGCAGAAAACGCGCACGGTGCACGCCGATGCGTCGGCTGCCGAACTCATCGAGCTGCAGCAGCGCCGGGTCGAGCACGTACAGGGGCAGGAGATGGTTGGCGCCAAGGGCAGCCTGCAGTGCGGGATGATCGTCGAGGCGTAGATCCTGTTTGAACCAGAGCAGCGCACGCATGGGATGTTCCCTCATAGTGGTCTGCATATGGATTACCGAGTGGTGCGACAAGTTCAGCGTCGCCTGCTGGCGGTTCGTGGACGGTAATACGACGGTGCATTGCTGACTGACGTCGGCTGCAGTAGCCACTAGACTGTGCGGCTGTTTTCAGGAGCCCCTATGGACATCGTCAGCATCGCCGTTCTGATCTTTCTGGTCACCGACCCGTTCGGCAACATCGCCATCTATATCGCCGCGTTGAAGAACGTCGCGCCCGAGCGTCGCTTCCGCGTGGCCGCCCGTGAGCTGCTATTCGCCTTGGCATTGCTGCTACTGTTCCTTACCTTTGGTGACAAAGTGCTCAGCGCTCTGGGCCTGTCGCGGGAGGCAACGGCGATTGCCGGGGGTATCATCCTGTTCGTCATCGCCATGCGCCTGATTTTCCCCAGCCCGCAGGGCCTGCTGGGCGATGTCCCTGACGGCGAGCCAATGCTGGTTCCGTTGGCCACCCCGGCGGTGGCCGGGCCTTCGGCACTGGCGGTGCTGATGACGCTGCGCAACACCCACGAGGGGCAACTCTGGGAGCTTTATCTGGGTGTGTTGCTGGCCTGGGCCGCGACCGCCTTCATCCTGCTGCAGGCCTCGACGCTGCAGCGTTTCCTCGGCCCTCGCGGGCTGACCGCAGTGGAGCGACTGATGGGCATGCTGTTGATCATGCTCAGCGTCGACATGCTGCTGGACAATCTACAAAGCGTATTGCATATCCAGCCATGAAATTCTTCAGTCTTGCCTTGTTCGCCCTCCTGCTCGCCGGTTGCAGCAGCGGGCCACGCATCGATCACAGCTACACATCCAGCGGTCAGAGCAGCCGGGTGCAGTACATCGTGCTGCACTACACCTCGGCCGACCTGCCACGATCCCTGGAGCTGCTGACCAAGGAAGAAGTCAGTGCTCACTATCTGATCAACGCGGTGCCGCCGACCATCTACCAATTGGTGGATGAGAATCGTCGTGCCTGGCACGCCGGGGTCAGCGAGTGGCAGGGCCGCACCTGGCTCAACGGCACTACCATCGGTATCGAACTGATCAATCAGGGGTACTTCGATACGCCCAAAGGGCGTTACTGGCAGCCTTATGCCCAGCCGCAGATCGACGCGCTGATCGTGCTGCTCAAGGACATCATGCAGCGCCACCAGCTGCCGCCTGGCAGCATCATCGGTCACAGCGATATCGCGCCGCAGCGCAAGGTCGATCCGGGCCCGCTGTTTCCCTGGAAGCAACTGGCCGATGCCGGCCTGATGCCCTGGCCGAATGCCGCCGTCGTGGCGCGTGAACAGGCTGCCTTCAGTGTCAGCCTGCCAGACATCGAGTGGTTTCAGCAGCAGTTGGCGGAGCTGGGGTACGTGGTGCCAGACACCGGTGTCCTCGACGAAGCCACGCGCAACGTGATCCGGGCCTTCCAGATGAAGTACCGGCAAGCGCTCTACGATGGCCAGCCGGACGCGGAAACAGCGGCGCTGCTGCTGGTGCTCAACCGCATGGGCAAGGCATAGCGGGGGCGCCGCCAATGTGGCGCCCGTACTGTGTTTGCCTGCTTACAGTGGCAGTGCCATATGGAAGCGCGCGCCCTGGCCAGGCTGGGATTCGGCACCGATGCGCCCGCCATGCAGCCGGACGATTTCCTTGCACAGTGCCAGGCCGAGCCCGGCGCCGCCCTTCTTGCGACCGATCTGTACGAAGGGTTCGAACAGCCTGGCCTGCTGGCCGTAGGCGATGCCTTCACCTTCATCCTTGACGCTGATCAGCAGCCGGTCGTCCTGGCGTTGCGCCTGCAGATTGATGGTTCCGGACTCGGGGCTGTGACGCAGGGCGTTGTCGATCAGGTGATCGAGTACGCGGTCGATCTGTGCCCGATCCAGATGGATGCGCGGCAGTGCCTCGCCCGTCTCCAGCGCCAGACTGACCTGTAGTGCCTGCGCCTTGCCAGCGTGTCGTTTGGCGGCCTGTTCGAGCAGATCGGGAATGTCACAAGGCGCCAACTCGAGTTTCTGCACGCCGCTCTGGTAGCGCGAGAAATTCAGCAGATCCTCGATCAGGTGCACCAGGCGTTCCATTTCCTCGTCGAGGATGCGCACCAGATCGGCTTCGCGGGACTCTTCGGCGAACTTGCTGCGCTCGCGCAACAGGCCGAACGCCATGTGCATGCCGGTCACCGGTGTGCGCAGCTCGTGGGAGGCGCGCAGCACGAACTCGTTACGGGCTCGCTCGAAGGCACGCTGTTCGGTGACGTCATGCAGCACCATCACGGCGCCGAGGATATGCCCCTGACTGTGGCTGACCGGCGTCAGGCTGTACTTGAGCAGGCGGGTTTCGCCGTTCGCTTCGACCTGCAGATCCGCCAGCCGCTGTTCCAGGCTGTGGCCCTGCAATACGTGCTGCAGCTGGTCATCCAGTTCGGGGCGCGCCAGGGCCTGGCTGGGGCTTTGACCGAGCGGCTGGTCGTGCCAGCCGAGCTGTCGCTGGGCGACCGGGTTGAAATGTTCCAGCAGGCCATCGCGACCGAAGATCAACAGGCCGTCGTCGATGCTGTCGAGCACCGCCTGCAGGCGGTGCTGTTCGGCCATCAGCGCCTCGACGTTGCTGCTCTTGAGCTGGCGCAGGCTTTCCGCCATGAGGCCGAAGCGGCGGCTCAGCGCAGACAGTTCGGCAACCGGAGTAATCGGCAGCGTTACCTGGAAATCTCCCCGGCCAATCTGATCGGCGGCGCGGGCCAGGGCATCGATGGGTTGGCCGACCCGGCGGGCGATGGTGTGGGCGGTGATGAAACCGATCACCAATACCGCCAGACCGACCAGCCCCAACAGCCCGGCGATCAGCCAGGCGCGCTCGCGGGCTTTGGCTTCCGAGTGCTGCACGGCAGCCACATAGCTCATTTGCAAGGTGTTGAGGCGGTCGCGAACGGTTTCGATGATCTTGGCGAAATCGTCATTGATGAGCAGCTCGTGGCGCACGGCCAGTGGATCTTCGAGCAGGCGGCTGAATTTCTGATAGTCGGTCTGGATCTCGACGATCGCCTGACGGTCACTGTCCGTTGTGTTTGCCTTCAAGCCATCGTCGATCCATTTGCGGATGCGCCGATCGGATTCCTGCAGGCTCTGCACCGTCTGCTGGTCGAAATCCTCACTGAGCATCAGAAACAGCTGCTTGCCCAGCTCCTGGCGCAGGTCGAGGCTTTCGCTGATGACCTTCAGGTTGTGTGCCAGCGTCTGGTTTTGCGACTGGGTAAGCTGCAGCACGCTGAAGATACTCAGCATCAGGCCCAGCAAGGCGACGGTGAGCAGGGCGCTGGTGCTGAGAAACAGCTTGCTGCGAAGCTTCATAGACCGAGCTGCTTTCGTTTGCGATACAGGGTCGAAGCGTCGATGCCCAGTGTCTTGGCGGCTTGATCGAGGGTATCGCTGTTGGCCAGCACCGCCGAGATATGCGCCTTTTCCAGTTCTTCGAGGCTAAGGTCGGCGCCCACACGCGGCGCGCTGTTGGTGGTCGGCGCGCTCATGCCCAGGTGGGCGACATCCACCCATTCGCCGGGGCAGATGATGCTGGCACGCTCGATCACGTTGCGCAGCTCGCGGATATTGCCAGGCCACTGATAGTCGAGCAGTGCCTTCAGTGCCTCTTCGCTGAAACCGCGGGCGGGGCGGGCGTAATCCTTGACGAAACGGGCGAGGAAGCGGTCGGCCAGGGTGAGGATGTCGTCCGCGCGTTCGCGCAGCGGCGGCAGGTTCAGGGTGATGACGTTCAGGCGGTACAGCAGGTCTTCGCGGAAATTCCCCTCCTTGACCATCTCGGCGAGGTCGCGGTTGGTCGCCGCGAGGATGCGCACGTCGGCATGACGGGTCACGGGGTCGCCCACGCGTTCGTATTCCTTGTCCTGAATGAAACGCAGCAGTTTGGGTTGCAGGGTCAGCGGGAAGTCACCGATCTCGTCGAGAAACAGCGTGCCGCCATCCGCCTGGTTGACCCGACCCAGGGTGCTTTCGCTGGCGCCGGTAAAGGCGCCGCGGCTGTGACCGAACAGCTCGCTTTCCATCAGTTCGGCAGTCAGCGATGGGCAGTTGATGGTCACACAGGATTTCTTGGCGCGGCGGCTCCAGCCGTGGATGGCGCGCGCCAGTTCGCCTTTACCGGTGCCCGACTCGCCGAGGATCAGGATATTGGCGTCGGTGGTCGCCACCTGTCGGGCCGTTTCCAGGATCGCCATCATCGCCGGGCTGTGCGAGTCGATACCGTCACTGGGTTTGCGTACTTCGCCTTCCAGGGCTTCCAGGCGTGCTGACAGTTGGCGCACTTCCAACTGCTTGGCGGCGGCCAGGCGCAGTTGATCCGGGCTGCACGGCTTGACCAGATAGTCGGCGGCACCGGCCTGCATCGCATCCACCGCACTGTCGATGGCCGAATGCGCGGTGACGATCACCACGCGCATCCAGGGCGCGAGGATGCGCATCTGCGCCAGCACGTCGAGGCCGTTTTCATCCCCCAGGCGCAGGTCGAGGAAGCACATATCGAACACCTGCCGTTGTAGCAGCGACTCGGTTTGCGAAGCGCTGTTGGCGGTGGTGACTTGATAGCCCTCGTCCTCCAGGCAATAGCGGAAGGTACGCAGGATAGCCGCTTCGTCGTCGACCAGCAGGATGCGCCCGCTCTGACCTGTTGCTTCCATTTACGTGCTCCATGGGGTGGATGGCAGAGATTAGTCCGAAAATCTTCGTGCAAGTTGCACGGCCAGTATGACGTGATCTTGCATCGTGCAAGCGGCCAGCTGCCATGCTTTGGATTTAAACGGCTGATTTTAGTTGGTTTTTATTTTTTGGGCGGCTGGCATAGCACTTGCGACATCTCCATGGCTGCTTTGCTGCGGCATTTTTGAACCTAGGAGGAGGCGTTACATGCTGTTGAGACAATCCGCACTGGCCATGGCCATCACCGGTCTTATCACCCTGGCTCCGCTCGCCCAGGCGGCTGAGGAGGGTATTAGCCGGCAGCTGAGCGATGCCCGGCAGCAGGGTGCCATCGATACGGCGTTCGCCCTTAACCGACACCTGAGCCCCTTCGAGATCGAGGTTGCCGTGGAGGATGGCAGAGCCACGCTCAAGGGCGTGGTGGAAAACACCGCGGAGCGTGAGTTGGCTGCCGAGTTGGCGGGCAACATCGATGGCGTTCGTGATGTGAACAACGATCTCGAGGTCGATCCAGGCCTCGAGGTGCCCATGGTCGACGAGCAGGCACGGATCACTACCGACAAGACCTTGGCCCAGCGCTTCGATGATGCCACCCTGGCGGCTACGGTGAAATCCAAGCTGCTGTGGAACAGCAACACCGAGGGCCTGGATATACAGGTGCGCGCCGAAAGCGGCGTGGTCAGCCTGAGCGGCAATGCCGGTACGCCGGTGGCCAAGGAACTGGCCGGTGAGCTGGTCACCAATACCGAAGGGGTTCGTGAAGTCCACAACCACCTGAGCATCAGTACGGCAGACAGCACCTCGGCCGAGGCGCAGAACGCCGCCAACGACGCCGCTGCCTCGATCAGCGATTCGTGGATCACCAGCAAGGTTAAGTCCAGTTTCCTCTATAGCCGCAACCTCGACAGCCTGAACATCAAGGTCGAGACCCGCGACGGTTTCGTGAGCCTCAGTGGCACCGTGCTGAGTAACGCCGAGAAGCGCCTGGCTGTGGAAACCGCACGCAATATCCGCGGCGTGCGCGGCGTCGATGCCGACGCCCTGCGCATCGCCAGCTAAAAAGAGCATCAAGAGAGGTGGTCGGTTGCGACCGCCGGTTTATGCAGTGACGCCGACGGCACTGCCTATGAAGAAACAGGAGTACCGCCATGAGCAACAAGACCGATCAACTGAACGAACTGATCGCCATCATCCGTGACGGCCAGCGTTTCTATGAGCATGCCTACGGCGAGGTCAAGGATGTGCGCCTGCAGGCGCTGTTCCGCGACATGTCGCAAACCAAGAACCAGGTTATCCAGGCTCTGTCGGTCAAGGTCGCGGCCAATCAGGAGGAGCCCACCTCAAGTGGCACAGTGGTTGGCAAGCTGCGCCAGGCCTATGCCGATGCTCGCGCAACGTTGTCCAGCGATGAAGAAGCTACCTATGTGGCGCAACTGGAAGAAGCAGAGGATCGCATCCTGCACGCCTTCGAGGACGCGCTGGAAAGCGCCGAGCCGGATGTACGTGCGCTCCTGGCTGTGGAAATGCCCAAGATTCGTGCCTGTCATGACCGCATGCGCGACCTGAAGCACGCCATGTAACCCGATCGGCACAGGGATGTGCCGTCATTGGTGTCGTGCAGAACGCCCGAGCTTTGTAACGTGATCGTGCAGGATGCCAATAATGGCAATTGTTTTTGTTTTTTAAGTAATTGATTTATATGTTTTTTATTTTTATTCAGAGCTGGCACGCAGGCTGCAATCCTTAACTCATGAAGAGAACGCCAGGCCGTTCGACAACGATTTTGAGGAGCTTCACATGAACCTTCAACGCGCCCACACCGAGATTCTGATCCTTGCAGTCGCCGCTGTTCTGATCCTGTCGATGAGCGTGTCGTTGAAAGCTCCCGAGCCGAAGGCTGCCGCGCCACAAGTTTCCAGCCAGGCCCATGTGCCGGCCATCATTCAGCCTGCCACCGTCTCCGCTGCTCCAGCCTCCTTGCAGACTGTAAGCGTGCAGACCACAGGTGATTGGGTGCGTATCGAAGCCGTGGAAGCGCCGGCCAAGCAAACCCGTTGGGTGTTTTGAAACGCCTGCTGATTCCCAAGTGCTACACCCGTAAGACCTCAAAAAACCAAGGAGAAACGCCATGCTGAGTTGGGCTATTACCTTTCTGATCATCGCCATTGTCGCTGCCGTTCTGGGCTTCGGTGGTATCGCGGGCACTGCCACAGGTATCGCGAAAATCCTTTTCGTGGTGTTCCTGGTCATGTTCATCGTTTCGTTCATCATGGGTCGCCGCCCACGGGGCTAGTCGAGGCATGATGATGAATCGATTCACGACGCTCGTTGCCGCCCTGATGCTGGGCGGCAGCGCGGCGGCCTTGGCCGCCAATACGGATGGTGAGTTCCGCCTGAACGAACTGCTCGGCAGTAACCCGGACTATCGTGAAGCCTGGAAGGAACTGATCCAGGATGAGGAGCGCTTACCCGAATGGATAATCAACCTCAGCGGCGTGGCCATGCCCATGAAAACGCTGGAGGAAGACGGCGACCCGTATCTGGTCGGGCAGTTGTGCGAAACATCCAATTGCTTCAACCAGCGCCTTTACGTCGCCTTCACCCCGGACAAGGACGATGCCTACGCGCTCTGGGTGCAGTTGCCCGAAGGTTTACCCGAGGACAAGACACCCAGTGAGCATGCTGATCTGCGTTGGCTCGGTGAGCCGGACGACGGAATCAAGCAACTGCTACAGGAACAGTTGAAGAAAGACCCCAACTGGTACTGATGCTCCTGACGGCGCCTTCTGGCGCCGTTGCATTATCTACTCATCCCGACAAATCCCCACATACGACTAGCCGGTAGCTTCCCACTTACCTGCCGTAGCCGCGTTATCATCAGCCGCTATGTTCAAGGGGGTGACCTATGCTCAACGGCTTGTGGCTGAGCTTTTTCGTGGTAGCGGCGGTAGCGGGGTTCAGCCGTTGGCTGCTGGCCGACGATCCGGCAGTATTCGGTGCGATGGTGGAAAGCCTGTTCGCCATGGCCAAACTGTCGGTCGAAGTGATGGTGCTGCTGTTCGGCACACTGACCCTGTGGCTCGGGCTGCTGCGCATCGCCGAGAAAGCTGGCCTGGTGGATGCCCTGGCACGCGTGCTCGGCCCTCTGTTCGCCCGGCTGATGCCTGAGGTGCCGCGCGGCCATCCGGCCCTTGGTTTGATCACCATGAACTTCGCGGCCAACGGCCTGGGCCTGGACAACGCCGCCACGCCCATCGGCCTCAAGGCCATGCGTGCCTTGCAGGATCTCAATCCGAGCAGCACCACGGCGAGCAATGCGCAGATCCTCTTTCTGGTTCTCAACGCTTCGTCCCTGACCCTGCTGCCGGTCACCATCTTCATGTACCGCGCCCAGCAAGGCGCACCCGACCCGACCCTGGTGTTCCTGCCGATCCTGCTGGCGACCAGTGTCTCGACTCTGGTCGGGTTGTTCTCCGTGGCCATCATGCAGCGCCTGCGCCTGTGGGATCCGGTGGTGTTGGCCTATATGATTCCCGGCGCGCTGCTGCTCGGCAGTTTCATGGCGCTGCTTGCCGGTATGTCCGCCACGGCGCTGGCGGCGTTGTCGTCGCTGCTCGGTAATCTGACGCTGTTCGGGGTGATCGTTGCCTTCGTGGTGATCGGAGCGCTGCGCAAGGTGCAGGTTTACGAGCAGTTCATCGAGGGGGCCAAAGAAGGCTTCGACGTGGCCAAGAGCCTGCTGCCGTATCTGGTGGCGATGCTCTGTGCGGTCGGTGTGCTGCGTGCATCCGGTGCTCTGGAGCTGGCGCTGGACGGTATCCGCTGGATCGTTGCCTGGGGTGGCTGGGACACCCGCTTCGTCGACGCGCTGCCTACGGCGATGGTCAAGCCATTCTCCGGCAGTGCGGCGCGGGCGATGCTGATCGAAACCATGCAGAGCCAGGGCGTCGACAGCTTCCCGGCCCTGGCTGCGGCTGTTATCCAGGGCAGTACGGAAACCACGTTCTACGTGCTGGCCGTGTATTTCGGCGCAGTGGGTATCCAGCGCGCGCGGCATGCCGTGGGTTGTGCACTGCTGGCAGAGTTTTCCGGCGTGGTCGCCGCGATTGCCGTGTGCTATTGGTTCTTCGGCTGAGCTGCTGCCGAATAGGCCGCCAACCCAGCTAAGCAGCGGATCGCGGCTCTTGAACTCGCGTATCCGTTGCAGGCGCGGTGCGATGAAATCCTCGAAGTCTTCGGCCTGCTCGAAGTACACCCCGGTGAACAGAATGAACACACTCTTGTTCGCCGCGTGGGTGAAGAACAGGTTGCCAACCGGCTCGCCGTCCTTGCTCAGCAGATCGAGGCTGGAGCCGCTGGCGTAGTCCGGACTCAGGGCTAGGGCGCGCTTCTCCAGGCCGTTGCTCTCCAGCGAATAGCTGGCGCCGACATTGCCCGCATAGCCATTGATCAGCGCATCTCCAGCAGTGGGATGGATGCTCACGGCGCTGTACAGATAAAAGCCCTGGCCGGGGTTGTGGGTGTAGCTGAGCTCCACGGTGCGGGTCAGGTACTGCACGCTCTTGGTGTAGTGGCCGCCCTTGCCGATACTGAAGTGAGCGAAGTCCTTGTCGTTGAGCAGTAGCCCGCGCTCCTCGCCGGAGAGCGCGGCCTGGTTGTCACAGGCGCCGATCGTCAGTGTCAGGATCAGCAGCAGGGGGCTGCTCAGGTAGCGGTTCATTCAATCCTCCTTGATTGCCTGTCTGCGGGGCGGCATCGGGCGTTACCTCGAAACGCAGCACACCGATCATCTGTCCGGCCTCGGTCAGTACCTGAATCTGCCAGCTGCCTTCCACGTTCTGCGGGAAGTTCTTCTTGTGCGTCCAGGCCCGATAGCCCTTCTCACGTCCGCCGTGGATATCCAGGGCGATGCGCTCCAGCTCACGACCGTCATGCTTCCAGACGTGATAGATGCGTTCGTCGAGGCCGCGTGGTGCGTTGATCGCCGTGTAGGCGTACAAGCCGGTGCTGCGCAGCTGGCTGGCGCTCAACGCTTCGAGGCCTTCGCCCGGCGAGCGATTCTGATTGTCGAACTCGGTGGTGATCGCCACCTCGGTCAGCCACAGGGTGGCCGGCGGCACCCAGGCCCGCGCCAGCCAGCCGAAGGTACCGATGGCCAGGGTCAGGCCGATCAGCAACAGGCCGCGCCACCATTTACGCACGATGATGATACTGAACAGGCTGGGGAACGACAGCAGCACGGCCGCCGCCAGCGACAGTTGATAACTCTCGGTGGTATTGAGCTTGAAGATGATCGGCAGCGCCGTGAGCAGCACGGCGAACAATGCCAGCGTGTGATACGCAAGGAAGATCCAGCGCCGTGGTGCCAACCACTTGTAGTACAGCGGATCGACGATCGACACCAGTGCCGCGGCTGCCAGCAGCCCGCTGAACATCGCCTGGCCACTGTTCCAGGTGGTGGTGATGAAGAAGAACGGCAGAACGAAGAACAGACTTTCCTGGTGGATCATCTGGGTGGCGTAGCGCAGCAACGGTCGCGGCAGCTCGAAGCCGAAGCGGGCGGCGATGCGCTCGCGCAGCATGTTCTCCAGGATCAGCCATAACCAGCTGACCAGCATCACCAGAGCCAGTACCTTGGCCAGCCCGGCCTGGCGGTCGACCAGTACGAAGCTCGCCACCCCGGACAGGAAACCGAAAATCGCGACCACGCCGGGGTGGCGCTGTATGAGCGCGATGATCCGCAAGACGAGGTTTTTACTGGAGGCGATAAGAGACAAGGCGGTTCTGGCAGTGACCAAGAGCGATGCGCAGGATACTGCATTTGTCTGTGACTGAGGTTCCCGCCGATCAGCCGTGGCAGATGTTCGCTGCGTTGCGGTCTGGCCGGTTGAACGCGAAAGCGACGTAGGGTGGACCGGGGCGCGTAGCCAACGCTCTTTTTGTCCACCATTACGATCGTAAGCGGTGGACGGGTCGGGCCGCGTAGGTAAAGCATCCGCTACGCGCCCCGATCCACCCTACGAAAGGCCGCGACCGTCTCCTTGCCGCCGTACATCGCTGCTCAGCTCCACTGCCTGATACTGCTGCGCTTCACCCAATAGCCAGTCGCGAAAGGCTTTGAGCGCCGTGGACTCGACCTTGCGTTCCGGCACGGTCAGGTAATAAGCGCGGCCGTTGTCAGGCACCGGGCGGTCGAGGGCGACCACCAGGCTGCCGTCGGCCAGCTCGCGCTGGATCAGAAACGGTGGGATTAGCGCCACGCCCATCTCGTGGCAGGCAGCCTGGGCAAGCATGGAGAACAATTCCAGCCGCGGGCCGGTCATGTCGCGGCCGACATTCAGCCCCTGTGCTGCAAACCACTGACGCCAGGCGTAGGGCCGGGTGCTCTGTTGCAACAGCGGCAGTTCGGCGATCCGCTCGGCGCTGGCGGCCTGGCCATGCAGCAGGGCTGGGCTGCACACCGGTATCAGGTGTTCGTGCATCAGGAAGTGCGTTTCGGTACCTGACCAGTCGCCATCGCCGAAGTAGATCGCCGCGTCGAAACCGGTATCGGCGAAAAGAAACGGCCGGGTGCGGTTGGTCAGGTGCACCGTCACCTCCGGGTGCTGGCGCTGGAAGTTCTTGAGCCTGGGCAGCAGCCATTGCGTACCAAAGGTCGGTACCACCGCCAGTTCGAGGCTCATGGCGCCTTGCGAACCCATCAGCGCCAGCGTGTCGCGCTCTACGGCATCGAGCTGGGCGGCGACCTTGCGGGCGTACGCGGTGCCCGCTTCGGTTAGCAGCACGCCGCGCCGCGAGCGGCGAAACAACTCCACGCCGAGAAACTCTTCCAGCCCGGCGATCTGCCGGCAGACGGCACCCTGGGTCAGTGCCAGCTCGTCCGCAGCGCGGGTGAAGCTCTGATGGCGTGCCGAGGCCTCGAATGCGATCAGGGCTGCTGTACTGGGAATCTTGCGGCGCATGAGTGCAAAAGCCTCACTAATTGGTGCTCTTATCAGGTGCTTAGACTATCTCAGAGTGAGCTTTTCGCACAGCATCATGCGAATTACTCGTTTGCCGAGTGGCGGGTAGCTGCCTAGGCTAAGTCCAATAAGAACTCTATATGCACGAGGATTCTGCGATGGCCGCCAAGGCAAGCTTCAACTGGATCGACCCGCTGCTGCTGGATCAGCAACTCACCGAAGAAGAACGCATGGTGCAGGGCAGTGCCGAGCAGTTCGCCGCCGACAAGCTGGCGCCGCGGGTACTCGAAGCTTTCCGCCATGAGAAGACCGACCCGGCGATCTTCCGCGAGATGGGCGACACCGGTCTGCTCGGCGCGACCATTCCCGAAGCCTACGGCGGCAGTGGCCTCAACTATGTGTGCTACGGGCTGATCGCCCGCGAAGTGGAGCGCATCGATTCCGGCTATCGCTCGATGATGAGCGTGCAGTCGTCGTTGGTGATGGTGCCTATCTTTGAGTTCGGTAACGAAGCCACCAGGCAGAAGTATCTGCCCAAGCTGGCCTCCGGTGAATACATTGGCTGTTTCGGCCTGACCGAACCCAATCATGGCTCCGATCCGGGCTCGATGATCACCCGGGCGAAGAAGGTCGACGGCGGCTATCGCCTGAGCGGCAGCAAGATGTGGATCACCAACAGCCCGATCGCTGACGTCTTCGTGGTCTGGGCCAAGGATGACACCGGCGAGATCCGCGGTTTCGTGCTGGAAAAAGGCTGGGAAGGGCTGGCGGCCCCGGCGATCCACGGCAAGGTCGGCCTGCGCGCCTCGATCACCGGCGAGATCGTCATGGACAACGTGTTCTGCCCCGAAGAGAACGCCTTCCCGGATGTGCGCGGCCTGCGTGGCCCGTTCACCTGTCTCAACTCTGCCCGTTACGGCATCAGCTGGGGAGCGCTGGGTGCCGCCGAGGCCTGCTGGCACACGGCGCGCCAGTACACCCTGGATCGTCAGCAGTTCGGTCGCCCGCTGGCCGCCAACCAGCTGATCCAGAAAAAACTGGCCGATATGCAGACCGAAATCACCCTGGCTCTGCAGGGCTGTCTGCGCCTGGGGCGGATGAAGGACGAGGGCACCGCGGCGGTGGAAATTACCTCGATCATGAAGCGCAACAGCTGCGGCAAGGCGCTGGATATCGCCCGTCTGGCCCGTGACATGCTCGGCGGTAACGGCATCAGCGACGAGTTCGGCGTGGCCCGGCACCTGGTCAACCTCGAAGTGGTGAACACCTACGAAGGCACCCATGACGTGCATGCGCTGATCCTCGGCCGCGCGCAGACCGGTATTCAGGCTTTTTTCTAGCGGCAAGCCACAAGCTCCAAGCCGCAAGGAAGAGCAAAGACAACCACTGGCCTCAATTCGCTTCCACTTGAGGCTTGCAGCTTGAGGTTCTCTATGACCGCTCTGTCGCATCTCCGTGTTCTCGACCTTTCCCGCGTGCTCGCTGGGCCCTGGTGTGGGCAGAACCTGGCAGACCTTGGCGCCGAGGTGATCAAGGTCGAGCGCCCGAAAGTCGGCGACGACACCCGTCACTGGGGGCCGCCCTACCTGCGCGACGATGAGGGACGTGATACCAGCGAGGCGGCCTATTTCCTCTCGGCCAACCGCAACAAGCAATCGTTGACCCTCGACTTTACCCTGGTGGAAGGTCAGCGCCTGGTGCGCGAGCTGGCAGGCAAGTCGGACATCCTTATCGAGAACTTCAAGGTCGGCGGCCTGGCCGCTTACGGGCTGGACTACGCCAGCCTGAAGGCGATCAATCCACGGCTGATCTACTGCTCCATCACCGGCTTTGGCCAGAGCGGTCCCTATGCCAAGCGGGCCGGCTACGACTTCATGATCCAGGGGCTCGGTGGCCTGATGAGCCTGACCGGCCAGCCGGGCGATAGCGAAGGCGGCGGGCCGGTGAAGGTCGGCGTGGCGCTGACCGATATCCTTACCGGCCTCTATGCGACCGTCGCTGTGCTGGCGGCGCTGGCGCACCGCGAGAAGACCGGCGAAGGCCAGCACATCGACATGGCGTTGCTCGACGTGCAGGTCGCCTGCCTGGCCAATCAGGCGATGAATTACCTGACTACCGGCGTCTCACCGAAGCGCCTGGGCAATGCGCACCCGAATATCGTGCCTTATCAGGCGTTCCCTACCGCCGATGGCGACCTGATCCTCACGGTCGGTAACGACAGCCAGTTTCGCAAGTTCTGCGAAGTGGCCGGGCATCCCGAGTGGGGCGTCGATCCCCGTTTCGCCAGCAACGGTCAGCGCGTCGCTCATCGCACCGAGCTGATTCCGCTGATCCGCCAGGCCACGGTGTTCCGCAGCACTGCCGAATGGGTGAGCGTACTGGAAGCGGCTGGCGTGCCGTGCGGACCGGTCAACGATCTGGCTCAGGTGTTCGCCGATCCCCAGGTTATCGCCCGAGGGCTGCGTATCGATCTGCCGCATCCACTGGCGGGCAGCACGCCGCAGGTGGCCAGTCCGCTACGCCTGTCGGCCAGCCCGGTCGAATACCGCCAGGCGCCGCCGCTGCTGGGCGAGCATACCGAGCGCGTGCTGACGGAAGTGCTCGGCCTGGAAGCCGAGCAGATCGCTGTGCTACGCAATTCTGGGGTGATCTGATCCCTCAGTCCTCCAGTTCACTGGCCGGGCCGAAGAATTCGTAGTGGCACTGGGTGGTGGGCACGCCGATGTCCTGCAAGTGCCGCTTCACCTGGGTCATGAATGGCTTGGGCCCGAGGAAGTAGGCGTCGATGTCCGGCTCTTCAGGTAGCCACTCGGCCAACTGCTCGCGGCTGATCAGGCCTTGGGCATGAGACTGGTCGCCGTCGCGCGGGTCGCTGTAGCAGAAGCGGTAGCTGATCTGCGGGTAATCGCGACTCTGCGCTTCGATCCACTTCTTGAAGGCATGTACGCCGCCATGGCGGGCGTAGTGAATGAAGTGGATGGGGCGTCCGCTCTCACGGGCGGCTTCGACCATTGCCAGCGCCGGGGTGATGCCCACACCCGCAGTGATCAGCGCCAGTGGTTTGTCCGATTGGCGCAGCACGAAATCGCCGGCCGGTGGGAACAGTTCCAGGGTGTCACCGACCTGGATGTGGTCGTGCAGATAGTTGGAAACCTTACCGTCGGCCTCGCGCTTGACGCTGATGCGGTATTCACGGCCGTTTCCCTGGGCGGACAGCGAGTAGTTGCGGCGATGCTCCTTGCCGTCGATGACCATGCGCAGGCCGATGTACTGGCCGGGCTGTTGAATCAGCACCTCGCCGCCATCGACGGGCGCCAGGAGGAAGGAGATGATCTCCTCGCTTTCCACTGTCTTGGCTACCACCTTGAAGTCCCGCGAGCCACGCCAGCCGCCGGGCGCCTGCTCATGTTCGCGGTAAGCGCTTTCCTCTGCGCCGATCAGGATGTCTGCCAGTTGCCCATAAGCAGCGGCCCAGGCGGCGATCACCTCATCGGTGGCGATTTCTTCGCCCAGCACTTCGCGGATGGCGCGCAGCAGGCAAGCACCGACGATGGGATAGTGCTCCGGCAGGATTTGCAGTGCCACGTGCTTGTTGACGATACGCCCGACCAGCGGGCCGAGCGCTTCGAGCTGGTCGATATGTCGGGCATACATAAGTACGCCATTGGCCAGCGCGCGCTGCTGGTCGCCACTGGCCTGGTGAGCCTGGTTGAACAGCGGGCGTACCTCGGGATACTCCTCCAGCATCATGGCGTAGAAATGTCGGGTCAGGGTTTCACCGCCGGTTTCCAGTAATGGGACGGTGGCTTTGATGATGGTGCGTTGTTGGCTGGTCAGCATGGTGATGAATTCCTGTCGCAGGGCATGAGTGTTGTCTGCCTTTGTCATTACAGATCCCGTGCCAACTCGCAAAGCCGCTGGATTACTGGGCTTGCGCGTGCTATG
This sequence comes from Phytopseudomonas daroniae, assembly GCF_004327275.1. NCBI lineage: Bacteria > Pseudomonadati > Pseudomonadota > Gammaproteobacteria > Pseudomonadales > Pseudomonadaceae > Phytopseudomonas > Phytopseudomonas daroniae. The sequence goes on along the minus strand of NZ_QJUJ01000004.1, from coordinate 1,959 downwards.
AGTCTTTTTGACTCTTGCTGTGATGTGTCGTTATGACTCTTTCGGTGTCTTTATGACTTCTAATCCTATGCTCGTCGCTCTCCTCCCACTGGTCGATGATCTGTCTCGCGACTTGCCGGAGAGCGAACGCTATCGGCGTTTATTGGCAGTGCTGCGGCAGCTGTTTCCCTGTGATGCCGTGGCATTGCTCAGGCTCGATGGGGATGTCTTGGTACCGCTGTCCGTAGAAGGGCTCAGCGCCGATACCATGGGGCGACGCTTCAAGGTGAGCGAGCATCCACGTCTGCATGAGTTGTTGCAGCACCGTGGGCCGACGCGCTTCGCCGCGGACTGCGAACTGCCCGATCCCTATGACGGATTGCTAGAAGGGCAGCACGGGCATCTGGAAGTACACGACTGTCTGGGCTGCCCGCTCTATATAAAGGAGCGGATCTGGGGGCTGCTGACCTTGGACTCTCTGCAGTCGAGCAGTTTTGGTCGTGTCGATCTGGGCATGCTGGAGGCTTTTGCCAGTCTGGCGGCTGCGACGGTGGCGGCCAGCGAGCGCATCAGCCTTTTGCTGGGGCGCGTGGAAGACGAACAGCGGCGGGCCGAACTCTATAAACAGGCCGCTGGCGGCGTGCGGCCACGGGAGATGATCGGCCAGAGCCCAAGGCACAAGGCGTTGTTGCAGGAGATCGAACTGGTCGGTAGCAGTGACCTGACCGTATTGATCAGCGGTGAAACCGGAGTGGGCAAGGATCTGGTGGCCGAGGCGCTGCATGCCGCTTCCTCCCGCGCTTCGCGGCCAATGGTCAGCATCAACTGTGCGGCGTTGCCGGATACCCTGGTGGAGAGCGAGCTGTTCGGTCACGTTCGCGGGGCGTTCTCGGGCGCTGTCAGTGAGCGGCGTGGCAAGTTCGAAGTGGCCGATGGCGCCACCCTGTTTCTCGACGAGGTCGGTGAATTGCCGCTGGCGGTGCAGTCCAAGCTGCTGAGGGTGTTGCAGAGCGGGCAACTGCAGCGAGTGGGATCGGATCGTGAGCATCGTGTGGATGTGCGGGTGCTGGCGGCGACCAATCGCGACCTTGCGGAGGAGGTACGCGCCGGACGCTTCCGGGCCGACCTCTATCACCGTCTTAGCGTCTATCCCCTGAAAGTCCCTGCGCTGCGTGAGCGGGGCCGTGATGTGCTGCTGCTCGCCGGCTACTTCCTCGAGGACAACCGGGCTCGCTTGGGGCTGCGTAGCTTGCGTCTCGCGCCAGATGCTCAGAAGACGCTGCTGCAACACGATTGGCCAGGAAACGTCCGAGAGCTGGAACACCTGATCGGCCGTGCGGCTATCAAGGCCTTGTCGGCCTGCGTGGAGCGTCCGCAGATCCTCACTATCGATAGCCGTGCGCTGGATCTGCATCCGTCCTCAATGGTGCATATGGAAGACGAGAATCTCCAGGTCGCCGCATCGGAGCTGCAATCGCCTGGTTCGGGATTGCGTGACGCGGTGGATGAGTACCAGCGGCGCCTTATAGAGGCGGCACTTGCTCGCCATGCTGGGCGCTGGGCCGATGTGGCGCGCGAGATGGACGTTGATCGGGCCAACCTGCAGCGCCTGGCCAGGCGTCTGGGGCTCAGGTAGCGGGACTAAGAACGCTGCTTATATATAGATAAGCCGGAAAAGCCGTTTTATTACAGTCTGGTGAAATAAACCGTTGACCTGAGAACCAGGTTGCCTATAATGCGCACCACTTCCGGCGCGGCCTGATCTGAAAACTCCTTGTTAATCAGGCAGTTAGAAGAAAATAAAGGTTGCACGGACGGCGAATTCGAGTAGAATGCGCCGGCATCGACAGGGTGGTTTGAGTGGCACTGTTGATGGCTCGATCAGGTTGGATCGAAAGCGGTTGAAGAGGTGGTTGACAGCGGTTTGTAACGCTGTAGAATGCGCCTCCCGCTGGAGAGAAGATGGTCTGGTGGGGTGCT